>JAFYAW010000018.1 GCA_017540505.1 Bacteroidales bacterium
TCCGCCGCAGAAGATGCCTTTTTCTTTGTTGCCGAAAAAGACCATTCCGCAGAGGTAAGGAATGAGGACCGCAAGTCCCATCAACGTCATAAAACCGCCGATGAGGACGTTATCTAACAGTTTCTGTTTGATGGTTTTATGTGATTTGCTCGACACATTCAGCTTCTTCATCACTTCAGCGGGGTCAAGATCGGGGTGTTTCTCCATCATTGCCATCAAAATTTCCGTCTGTTTGTCGATTTCGTGGTTTTTGCGTTTATTAATCAACCATATAACCATCAAGGGCAGCACCACGCAAATGCCGATTACTACGATGATTATCATTAATACTCCTAAAACTTTTACTACATACATGACTATTAATTATTAAGGTTATACATTTCCGTTCATTACCGAATCGATTCAACTGTTAAACGGATGAGGTGGACAAAAGGTGACATTTGAGGCGAAAAAATTGTACCTTTGCATCATAAATTCATTAAATAATAGTACTATGTTTTTCCAAGTTTATGGGGCTAACGCCCTGGCTCAATGGGGAATGTTACTCGTCGTTCTCGTGGGTCTCATCCTATTCAACGAGTTTGCTCGTCGCACCAAAGCTGGCGGCATCATCACCTTTTTCGTCATCCCCGTCATTCTGACGGTTTATTTCGTGGCCATAGCCATTGGTGCGCGTGCCGGTGCCGACTGGGCAGTGAACAACCAGACGCACGTCTATATGAACGGCTGGTTCCACTACGCCAAACTGTATGCCGCCCTTACGGGATGTATCGGCTTCATGATGATCAAGTACAAATGGGGTATCGGTGCTAAACACTGGTTCAAACCGTTCCCGTTCATCATCGTGGCCATCAACATCCTCATTGCTGTGGCTTCCGACTTTGAGTCCGCTATCATGGGCTGGAACAAGTGGTGGCTCTCCAGTGAGGGCGTATGGCTCTATGGTGGCTGGCACAACGTCATGAACGGCGTTGCCGGTTTGCTCAACATCCTCTGTATGACCGCATGGTGGAATGTCTTCCCGTCCAAGGACAAGAAAGACATGATCTGGGCCGACATGACCTGGGTTTTCATCGTGGTTTATGACATCTGGAACTTCGCTTACACTTACAACTGCTTGCCTACTCACAGCTGGTTCTGCGGTATTGCTTTGTTGCTTGCCCCGACGATTGCAGCTTTGTTGTGGAACCGCGGCGGTTGGATCATGAACCGTGCCAACACGTTGGCTATCTGGTGTATGTTCGCGCAGGTGTTCCCGCTCTTCCAAGAGACCTTCAAAGACGGCTTCCAGGCCTTCAAGTGGGCTGTGCTTCCTGTTCAGTATCCTAACGGTATCGATACCATCACGGAGATCTACGCCGCTGCTGGCGGTGAGGCTGCCGCTGTGGGCACTACCGTGGAGACTGTGGCCGGCAATCCGACTATGATGACCGTGATCAGCGCCCTGGCTCTTATCACCAATGCCATCGCCCTGTGCTACATCATTGCCCAATCCAAAAAGCGTCACATCAACCCGTACAAGGAAGATGTCTTCATCAACCAAAAGTACTACAAAGACGCTGTGGCAAGAGCCGATATGGAATAGTTCCATTATTGCTAAACACCAAAAGAGGCCGCGAATTCGTGGCCTCTTTTGGTTTACTTTCATCTACGTTCATTGATAAGTTTTTTGATCGCTTGTAAAATAGATGTAATGGTGTTTTTTTGTTATTTTTGCGGTCAGAAAAAATTACTGCCTAACTATAGATATTATGATGAATAAGTTGTCCGACAAAGACCGTGCGGCGCAAATGGAGAGCATGAAAGCTTTTGATGAGCAAATGCCGTGCGTGGGTATATTCTGGTACGATATGCAAGACCATTCCTTTTTCGGAGTCTGTAAAAAAGAACTTACCCCTAAAATGGTGGAAGAAGCCGCTGAAAAGGGATTGCCTTTCATTAACTACCCGAAACTGCACCGTCAGATTTGGGCGAAAGAATATTTCCGTGCGCAGGCAACACACGAGGAAACAAAGTTCAAAGGCGATTATACCCAAGTTCCCCGAGGAAGAGTGACTTGGAATATCAACAAGTTCATAGTTCTAGTTGGGAAATGGGCTGACCCCATCAAAGAAGAACTGACCGAACTCTTGGAAAAGGAGTTTTCATTGCCCTATTTTGAGTTTGTCTATGATGAGCATTGGGATTTGGGTCATGGCTGGTCAGGGGATATGTGATGATTATCGCATCACCCTTTGCAGGAATTCCGTCGTGATCTCCGCCGGGCGGTACGGGCAGACGGTGAAGCTGTGGTCGTAGTAGTTGAGCAGGTGGTATTCGCTGTTGCTCCATGTCTCGTGGAAATGCTCGCTGCAGGTGTAGGGCACCAGGCGGTCAGCATTGCCATGGATGATGCAGACGCTACCGTGATAGTGGGCCGCCGTTTCGAAGATGGGCAGGTTCGACACCGTCTTCAGGTAGCGGTAGCCGAGGGCGATGCCGTTGCCAAGTACCATGCTGTCGGGCAGGTCAAGGGGGTCGAAGTCGATGCCGAACAGGTTGCCGCGTACCACGTCATCGCGAACCGAGGAGGCCGGCGCTAACAGCACCACCGCCTTGATGTCGTCAGGGTGCTTGCCCGCCACCATCGCTGCTACCACCGCGCCCTGCGAGTGGCCTACCAAGGCGATGTCGTCCACAAAGCGCAGGTCCTGGGCGTATGCCAGCACCTGTTCCAGATCCACCATCTCGTTGGGGATGGTCATGTCCACAAACTTGCCCTCGCTCTTGCCGTGCCCGTTGAAGTCGAATTCCAGAACTGCGAAGTTGTTTTCCAGATAGTAGGCGATACGCCGCATTAGTGAGAAATCATGGTCGCAGTTGAGCCCGTGGCACAGGATGACGAGATCGCATCGTTGCCCTGCCTTCAACTCTGGTTTATACAATCGGGCCCATAACTTCCCCTTGCTGCCGTCAATCGCAATCGTGTCATATTTTCCAAGAAACGGGAGCGCAACACTTTCCACGAAATTCTTGTACAGCATATTCTCAATCTTATACGACAACACCGTGCTCACCAGCACTTTGCCGTCGGGGCCGATGAGGTAGAGGGAGGGGATCCAGCGTACGCAGTAGGCCTTGGCCACCTCCGACTGGTTCATCCGTTTCAGTTCGCTTACCTGCGGGTAGGGGATACCTGCCGTCTCAATGCAGCTCATCCATTGTTTTTTGTCCATGTCAAATGAGACACCGAGGAACTCCACGCCCAGTTTGTGCCATTTGTTGTACATCCGGATAACTTCTGGCAGGTCTTTTCGGCAGTCAGGGCACCAAGAGGCCCAGAAGTCGATGACCACATATTTGCCTTTGGCGAAATCGCTGAATTGCAGAGTTTTGCCGTCCGGTGTCTGGAGTTTGAAGTCGGGGGCGGGTGTGCCGGGTTTCAGCAGTTCCGCCGCATATTTCTCGTCCAGGTCGGGCACTTGTGCCTGCAGGCAGAGTAGGGAGGTTATCAGCAGTCCTAAGAACAGGATTCGGGATATATTTTTCATAGACATTCGTTTTTAATTGAAATAAGGTGCAAAAATACGAATTGTTCCTTTGCGGTCAACGGAATTTTGATATTTATCCAAGAGGGTGTGTCAATACAGGCATACCCTCTTGTTTTTTGTAGAATGGTTATCCTCTTTGGTAATCCTTTTTATAAAACTGGAAAAATGAGTATTTTTGCCGCCTCTTTTTACAAATTCGAGAAAGACGGATAACCCCGTCATATCTTTTTAATTTTCAACGATTGGCATCGCAAACAATTTCAAATAAGGAGATCTGGCAGATTACCTACCCGATAATTTTCGGAAATCTGGCCCAAACCATCATCGTGTTCGTCAACACGGTGTTCTTGGGACATGTGGGCAATGCCGAGCTTGGGGCGGCGATGATGGCGGGCCTCTATTATTTGGTCTTTACCACCATCACCCAGGGATTTGCGGTGGGTGTGCAGATCATGGTTGCCCGCAGGTTAGGGGAGGGGAATCTGCGCCGGATAGGGCCTGTGTTCGAGCACGGTCTCATGTTCACGCTTTTCTTCGGCCTATTCCTGTTAGGGGTGATGGCCTTCTTTACCGAGCCGTTCTTTTCCAAAATCATCCATTCACCGGCGATTTACGCGTCGGCGCTGGAGTTCATGGGATTCCGGCAATGGGGCATCCTCTTCGTGAGTGTCAACTACCTATTCCGCTCGCTCTACATCGGCCTTTCCAATACCAAAATCATCACCCTGACCACGCTGATGATGGCGGTGGTGAACATCTTCTTTGATTATTCGCTAATCTTCGGGCACTTCGGCTTGCCGGAAATTGGTGTGGCTGGAGCCGGACTCTCCTCCGTGATGGCGGAAGTGACGGCCACCATGGTGTTTTTTATCTACACTTTTGTAAAACTGCCCTGCAAACAATACGATTTGTTTCGCTTTAAATCCTTTGACATCCGTCTGCTGGGTTCGGTGCTCCGTATTTCCGTGCCCACTATGTTGCAGCGCCTCATCTCCTTTGGCACATGGTTCCTCTTTTTCGCCATGATAGAGCATTTGGGCGAGGAGGCGATGGCCATCTCAGGCATTGTACGTAGCGTCTATATGCTGTGCACCATTTCGGTGTTTGCCTATTGTGCTACAGCCAATACGTTGACCAGTAGACTGATTGGTGCCGGAAAGTCGGATGAGGTACGGCGTACGCTCCGTCGTATTGTGCGGATGTCGCTGCTGACACTGCTGCCCATCCTGTTGGTGTTCGCCATTTTCCCGCGGCAGATTGCCTCTTTTTATACCGATGACATACAATTGGCTGCACAGTCTGTGCCCGCACTCTACACAATCTATGTGGGAGCCATAATCATGACCGCTGCGATGGTCTATTTCGAGTTTGTGTCAGGAACGGGCAAAACGCTCATGGCACTCTTTATGGAAACGGGCGTGTTGGTGTTTTATATCTTATATATTTATATGGCCACGGAGAAACTACACCTGCCGATTCGGTGGGTTTGGTGCTCCGAATGGGTGTATAGTGTGCTGATTCTGATAGCCTCCCTGCTTTTCATGCGCATTTATCCGTGGGAGAAACGGCAGTGAAGGGAGTTAGTGCAAAATGCGTTCCATTGTGCTGGCAATCTGACGGTTGAGCTGGCACAGCTTCTGATAGACTTCCGTCTTGCGCAGGTGCATGGCGCGGAAGAAAGTCATCAGTCTGTGACACCAAATCCTATAATAATGCACTAGAAACGCGGTGGCGAAGGTGAGCAGGATGTAGAGGAGGGCAATCCAGAACTTGTGTGATATTATCCAGACCACGGCGAAAAGGATGAGGTAAAAGACGGGGAAGGTGAAGACGGTGCCCGTCACGTATTGGAAGGAGGAGGTGAGCATCGGGTCCTTGGCCTTGTCGGTGAACATCTTTGTGAGGCGGCGCGGGATGTAGTTGTTAATCAGACCAAAAAGGAAGAGCGGGAACAGGAGCACGAGGCCCAGAATGCGGAGCGTCAGGCGCGCAATGGAGGGCTTCCGGTTGATGACCCAGTGGGTGAGGCCGTTCTCGTGCAGCAGGCGGTGGTACTCGTGCGTGTTGTCCATCAGCTGGGTGAACGCCTCCGGATCCTCCGTCTGGAACTGTTTCAAGTTGGCGATGATGGTCATGGCCGCATCTTTCTGGTTGGGGAGGAAGTTCGGGCGGAGCCCTTTTCGCTTCAGGTAGGGCCGACTCATCATCTGGGTGAGGTCTTCGATCTCGTTGAGGTACTCCGGAATGTCAATGTCGGGGGTGAGTTCCTTGACGCGGGCACGGGCCTTCTCGTTGAGGGCAAGGTAGGCCTCGTTGGGGGACTCCTTGTACAGCTCGAAAAACTCGTCGAAGGTGAAGGGCTCCCCTACGGTGACCATCAGGTCGCTGCGGAAGTTGAAGTAGTTGGAGTAGTGGATGTTGAGGGGCAGGACCTGCACGCCGAGTTTGAAATCGTTGATCTCTTCCGCCGAGAAGGCGATGCGGCAGAACCCTTTTTTGAAGGTGTTCATGTAATGGCCGTGCTGGTGGGTGGCCTCCGGGAAGATGACGAGGGTGCCGCCCGATTTGAGCACCTTGGCGGCGCGGTTGTAGAGGGCCAGGTTGCTGCGGATGTCGTCGCGGTTGCCGTCGCGCGAGCGGAATGTGGGCATGATTTTCAGGAACCGCAGGATGCGGGCCACGCCGTCTTTCTTGAAGATGTCGCCGCGCGCGATGAAGACGGGCTGCCGCCGGTCCTGGAACATCGTGTGGAGGATGGCCAGCGCGTCCATAAGGCCGTTCTGGTGGTTGGCGATGACGATGGTGGGCTGCCCTTTGGGCGGTATGTTCTCCTTGTTCAAGATATAGAAATGACGATAGTAGATGTAGTTGTGCGCCACGCACAAATAGTTCATGTACAGGTCGTACAGCCAGTCGTATTGGTCTATTTTGTCAAAGGAAATCATACGGAACAAGGTTTTTATTCCACAATAGTCATCTCCTCAATCAGATTCTGCGCGTTGGCAAACTTATCGACGATAAACAGAAAATAACGGGCGTCGAGGCTGATGTTGCGGCAGCGGCTCACATCATAGTAGATGTCGCTCATGGTGCCTTCCCACACACGGTCGAAGTTGGTGCCGATGAGCTCTCCCTTGCCGTTGATGACCGGACTGCCCGAATTGCCGCCCGTGGTGTGGTTGCTGGCGATGAATGCCACTGGCAATTTGCCGTCCTTGTTGGCGTAACGTCCGTAGTCTTTCGCTTCCCATAACTGCTTCAGTTTCGGATCCACCTTGTAATCATACACATCCGGATCTTCCTTTTGGATGATGCCGTCCAAGGTAGTATAGTAGTCGTAGTCCACGCCGTCAGCGGGCTCAAAGCCCTTCACCTGCCCGTAGGTGACACGCAGGGTCAGGTTGGCATCCGGATAGAAGACGCGGTCTTTCTCCTTCTCCATCAATGCCTTCACGTAGGTGCGATAGTGGGCGTTGAGCTGCTCTTCATCCTTGGAGGCTATTCCCCATGCTTGGCGGTATTGGTTATAGATGGTGTTGTAGATGATCAGCAACTCATTGTTGGCGGTTTTGGCGACCTGTTTGGGTGTGGCTTTTGTGAGGAAATCCACAAAGCGGTCGTTGTCGGTGAAATAGGGGGCCGTGGTGGCTTGCTTGTCCCACAGTGCCGTCATCATCGTGCGCACGGTGGCGGCATCCTGAACGTATTTGCGGAGCTCCACGGGGATGAGTTCGGGTTTCTGTTTGGTGAAATAATAGGTAAGCAGCTCCACAAACGCCTCTTTGTCAATGGCGGGACAGTAGCTCTTGCGAAACGACTCGTTGCTCTTGAGCAGCTTGCTGCGGTTGGCCTCAAAACTGTTGTTGTCCTGCTGCTGTGCGGGGGCCATCATCATCCGATAGTAGGGGTGGACGACCTTGCTGATGATTTCTGGTCCAAAGACGCACTCGCTCACGAATGTGGTGACGCGGGTCTGTTCCGACAAAGACGAATAGACTTTCCGCATGTCGTCCAGCAGGTTGACGTACTCTTTTGTCCGTGTTTTATTGGCATTTACCCACTGTTGGAAATCATTCTCTTGGGCTTTTTTCTTGCCGATGACGTCACATTCGAGGATACCCTTGCTCTCGCCCTGCCATTTTTTCCAGCCGTTGGAGATGCTGTTGGCTTTGGCGGAATACATCAGGCGGATGCGCGGGTCGAGGTTCATCTGGCGCTTCATGGCGTCTAAACGGATGGTGCGTGCGTCAATGGCGATGGGGTTCTGCACGTTGGCGACCAAGTTCACGCCGTCGGAGATCAGAAACTGGCGGGTGGTGCCGGGATATCCGAACACTAAGGTGAAGTCATTCTCCTCAAGGCCTTTGATGGAGATGGGGAAGAATTTCTTCGGCACCATCGGGATGTTGTCCGGGGAGTATTTGGCGGGGTTGCCCTCCTTATCGGTGTAGATGCGCCAGAGGGAGAAGTCGCCCGTGTGGCGTGGCCACATCCAGTTGTCGCTGTCGCCACCGAACTTGCCGATGCTCTCCGGCGGAACGCCCACCAGTCGCACGTCGCTGTAAGTCTCCGTTACGAACATAAAGTACTGGTTACCATAGTAGAAGGGCTTGATGGTGGCCTTGTAGTGTGTGCCTTTGGTGGCTTCCCGCGTGACCTTCTCGATGTTGTTCTTCACCATAATTTGGCGTTCGGCCTCCTCAATGTCGGCGTTGACATCTTCCAACACCTCTTCGGTCACGTCTTTCATATAGACCAAAAAGGTGACGGTGAGGCCCTCCATGGGAATCTCTTCGCTTTTGCTCTTGGCCCAGAAGCCGTTTTGCAGGTGGTTTTGCTCCATGGTGCTTTTCGACTGCACGTAGGAGTATCCGCAGTGGTGGTTGGTGAGCACCAGCCCTTGGGAGGAAATGAGTTCGCCGGTGCAGCCGCCGCCGAACAGCATTACGGCATCCTTCATGCTGTGATGGTTCACGCTATACACGTCCTCGGCAGTCAGTTTGAAGCCGAGCGACTGCATTTCAGCCTCGTTATAGTTCAGGAAAAGGGGCAGCCACATGCCGCCGTCGGCGCGGACAATGCTGAAAATGGCCGCAAACAAAAGGGTGAAGAGTAATGATTTGCGCATGTTATGTTTTTTTTATTTGTGAGGTGCAAATATAAGAAAAAAACAGCTTACTCTTCGTGTCTTTTTTCATCTTTGATCATTTACAGATTCTCCAAAATATACTTCGCCAACTTGTTGTACAAGTACGTCCGTGTGTTGCCTCCCATGATGAAATGGTTTTTGTTGGGGAAGAAGAACTGGTCGTATTCCACGCCGGCCTCGTTGAGGGCCTTCACCAGCTCCATGGCGTTCTGGAAATGCACGTTGTCGTCGGCGGTGCCGTGGATGAGCAGGTACTTGCCCTTGAGGTCCTTGGCATATGTGGTGGGCGAGTTGAGGTCGTAGCCGTCGGGGTTCTCCTGCGGGGTGCGCATGAACCGCTCGGTGTAGATGTTGTCGTAGTAGCGCCAGTTGGTGACAGGGGCGACCGAAATGGCCATCTTGAAAGCTCCTTCGCCGCGGAACAGGGACAGTGCAGAGAGATAGCCGCCGAAGCTCCAACCCCAGATGCCGATGCGGTCACCATCCACGTAGGATTGCTTCTTCAGCCAGTTGGCGGTGGCAATCTGGTCGATGGCCTCGTATTTGCCCATCTGCTGGTAAATCACCTTTTTGAAGGCGTCACCCCGGGTGGCCGATCCACGTCCGTCCACGCACACACTGATGTAGCCGTGCTGCGCCAGCATCTGGTAGAAGGCAAGGTCGTAAGCACTGCTGTAGGCATTCATCACCAGTTGGTGGCCAGGACCGCCGTAGCAGTTCATCATCACCGGATAGCGCTTGTTGGGATCGAAGTTGGCCGGCTTCATCATCCATCCATACAATTCGGTACCGTCGTCCGTGGTGAAATGGATGATCTCACGGTCCACGAAACCGTACTTGTCCATGGTTTCCTTCACATGCTTGTTGTCGTTGAGCACACGCAGCTCCTTGCCCTTGGCATCGCGGATGGTATAGATGGGCAGCGTGTTGAGGTTGGAGTATTGGTTGCGGTAGAAGTTGCCGTTCGGGCTGAATGAGGTCTGGTTCCAGCCGTCGCCACTGCTCAACAGCGTCTTCTTTTTGCCGTCGAAGTTGATGACATAGAGGTCGCGATTCAGCACACTGCTCTCGTTCGAAAGGTAGTAGATGAGTTTTTTCTTTTCGTTAACGTATTGGATCTCATTGACTTCCCAGTTGCCGGAGGTCAGCTGCTTGATTTCCCCACCCATTGTTACCTTATATATATGGTTGAAACCGTCGCGTTCGGAGGTCACAATCATTGTTTTGCCATCCTGTAGGAAATAGTAGTTGTCGGTCACATCCAGCCATTTGTCGTTCTTGTCGGTATAGATGATGTCCTGCTGCTTGGTGACGGTGTTGTAGCGGATGAAGTCGAGCTGGTTCTGGTGGCGGTTAAGCTTGAGGATGACGGCGTCCTGGCTGTTGGGCAGCCAATAGACGCGCGGGAAATAGCAGTTGCTGTTGTCGCCCAGATCCACTTTTGTGAGCTGTTCGGTGGCGAGGTCGTAGATATAGACATCCACCAAGGAGTTGTCCTCACCGGCTTTCGGGTATTTGTATTTGAAATCGGTGGGGTAGAGGTTGTCATAGAGGGCGAAGTTGTACTCCTTCACGCGGCGCTGGTCGAAGCGCAGGAAGGCGATCTTGCTGCCGTCGGGTGACCACGAAGCGGCGCTTGACATGTCCAGTTCCTCTTCATACACCCAGTCGGCATAGCCGTTGAGGATGGCGTTCTCCTGGCCATCGCGGGTAATCTGGGTGATTTTGCCGGTGGTCATGTCCTGATAAAAGAGGTCGCAGTCGCGGGCGAAGAGCACCCGCCGGCCGTCTTCGGTCAGGAAGGCGAAATGGAGCTTCGTGTTGGTGTCGGCCACCAGTTGGAGGGTTTTGTTTTCAATATCGTAAATATAATAGAAGGCCAGAGTGGAGCGGCGCCAGATGCTCTCCTCGTCCACGGCCAGCACCAGCTTTTTCTCATCGTTGGAAAACACGTAGCTGCTCACCTTCCGGATGTTGACGGCCCCGCCGCTGAGACGCTCGAGGTCGGCGTTGGTCAGGATCATGTCCACCTTTTCGCCGGTGGCGAAGCTATAGCGTTCGATGCCGGACCGCGAGACCGTGGTGTAGTAGTCGCTGTTGGGCATGGCCGTGTATCCCGGCACACCCCTGGGGGTGAAGTAATATTTGTCCCAGATTTCTTCAATGGTGATTTTCTTGGCCTGACCGAAGGAGAACAGGGTGGCGGCCAGCAGCAGAAGTGTGAGGAGTGTTTTTTTCATTTTATAAAAGATTGGTAAATATTAAAACCCAAATGACGCGGTATGCCGCGTTGATTTTTTCAGCGGCAAAGATACGCAATTTTTGTTTTTGGACTCAAGCAGGATGCAATATGAGGAGAAATATGCGTTGGAGGACGGACATCATAGTCCTTTCACGTGTCCCACGCCGATAAGCTTGTCGTAAGAGGAGCCCTCCTCGTGGAAATAGAGCAGGATGGTGTACTGGTTCCGGGTCTCGTAATGGCTCCCCTCGATGTAGGTGGCATCGACTACATTCTTATTGTTTCTTGGCACATATACATATTGGTAATTGTAAAGGCCCTGTTTGATGAAGAAGTCCGTTTCCCAGTAATTGTAGTTCTCGTTGAAATGGAGTTTCGCCTCGGGGAGGATGCGCCAGTCGGTGAGCTGGCCGAAGACATACACATCGCCGTCCTGGAACGGGAAGTTGCTCATGAGGGTGAAATGGGTGTTCACGTAATCTTCTGAGAAATCGTTGCGCATATCGGCGTTGTGGTAGAGGCAGGCACCGTTCAGCGTGTTGCGCGACTCGTAGGCTCCGAAGGGGCGGGCGTCGTCCTGCAGCACGTAGGCCTGGTTCTGGTGATGCTCGAAGGTGATGCCCACGATGCGGTCGGCATTGGAGCGGAGGGTGCTGATGTCGAAGGTGCGGAACTCGGCACCGCCGGGGAAGGTGTTGCGCCCATCGTCAAAATCGAAACTGAGCTCACCGGGGAACCCCGAACGGTAGGTGAGCCCGTAGATGGCGTTGTCCCAACGGCCGTTCTGCTTGATGGTGGCCCGCACGCTCATGATCGGGTCGCGGATGACATACGGGCCCGTGGTCACGGTGAAGTCCACCTCCTGGTGAGTGAAACGGTCGTTGATGACAGAGGAGGCGTGCAGGTTGCCGTGGATGCCGACGGGCTCGCTCTCCACCACCATGAAACGACGCGTGAGGACCGGCTGGTCAGGCGACTCGTCATAGACGAACAGGATGTAGTTGCCGGAACGGGTGGGACGCATGTTGTCCGTGGGGAAATCCAACTGGTACTGCATGTAGTGGACCACTGTGTTGAAAGAGTAGTTGTACGTCTCGATGTTGTCCTCCAGAAAACCGTCGATGTACTCAATCGGGTTCATGTCCGACGGCTTCCAGTCGTGGGAGCAGTGTATGATGGTGTATTTCAGATAGCGGGATTCCTCCTCAAGGTCGTCGAAGGTGAGCGTGATGCCTCCGCCGTTCAGTTCCATGATGGGCTCGCTCAGCGGCAGGCCGGCGGCCTGCATCGTGATGCTTTTGATGCCCTCCACGTAAACACGGTCGTCCATGCGTATCTGTCCCAGGTCCGGTTGTGCGAACGCCGAGAGGCACACGACCGTCATCAGGATGGAAAAAAGAGCTGGTTTCATCATCGTAGGAATTATGTGGCGCAAAGATAATATTAAAAGAGCATCCATAGTTTTCCATTTTTTTCCAAAAAACTCCGAAATTATATATGTGAAATAGGGTTTATGAACATGAAAAATTCATATCTTTTATATTATCTTATTGAAAATAAGTATATTAACTTTTATTTAGATTTTCTATATTCTAATTATCGCTTTATCAATAGTTTAATGTTTATAATTAGAATGATAATCAGAATCTTTCCAAAAATTTCCATACTGATAATCAGTATTTTATGTAAAAATAAGTGTGTTAATAACTTTTTCTGATGATTTTATGGAAAAGAATTTGAAAAAAATATATTTTTGGCACATCTAAAGAGTAAAAAAATGCCAGGTCAAGATTACGGTTATTGGGAAGTGTCCATTGAGAAGAGCGGACGGCTGAAATTGCCGACGGCACTTCTGCGTGCGCTTCCGGAGGACGAGCGTCGCGTGTTCTACGTCACGCACGGCTTTGGCGAGTACATCACGCTCTGGTCGGTGAAGGCCTATCAGGAGCAGATGGACTTCCTGAACTCCCTTGACCGCAACCTCACGCGGGTGAAGCGCTACCGTAACGCATTCCTGCGCAACACGGCCTGTGTGGAGTGCGATGCGCAGGACCGTATCGTGGTGCCCAAGCCCATGATGGACCAGTATAAGATCAGCAAGGAGATCGTCCTGCTGCTGGATAATGGTCAGATCGAGATTTGGAACGCCTCGCGCTATCATGAGAAATTCGATATGGAGCCGGAGGATCTGGAGAAACTGAACGAGGAAATCCATCTCGGCCAGCTCAACGACGGAAAGGAGGACGGGAATGGAGTATCATAACCCGGTGTTGCTGCAGACTTCGGTGGATTATCTGGTGACCGACCCAGCGGGTACGTATGTCGATGTGACGTTCGGCGGGGGCGGGCACTCGCGGGCCATTCTGGAACGCCTGTCGCCCGAGGGTCGCCTGATCGCCTTTGACCAGGATGCGGACAGCCGTGCGAACCTCATTGAGGACCCGCGCTTCCGTTTCGTCCCCTCCAACTTCAAGAACCTCACCCGTTTCCTGAAATACCATCAGGCCTATCCCGTAGATGGCATCTTGGCCGACCTGGGCATTTCCTCCCATCAGATTGACACGGCCGACCGGGGCTTCTCGTACAGCCGCGACGGCGTTTTGGATATGCGTATGAATGTGGAGTCTGGCATCTCGGCACGTGAGGTGGTGAACAATTACGATGAGGCACAGCTCAGCCGTATTTTCTTCACATACGGGGAGTTGTCGGAAGGCCGCCGCTTGGCCCGCCAGATTGTGCGGGCGCGCGAAGATGCCGCCATCGAGACCACCTTCCAGCTGGCGGAGGCTTTGAAGCCATGTCTTCCCCACGGACGCGAGAACAAATACCTCTCCAAGATATTCCAGGCTCTCCGCATCGAGGTCAACAAGGAGATGGAGGTCTTGGAGCTCATGTTGAATCAGACCGCCGAGGCACTCAAGGAGGGCGGGCGGCTGGTCGTCATCGCGTACCACTCCTTGGAGGACCGCATGGTGAAGAACATGATGCGCTCGGGCAACCTGTCCGGCGAGGTGGAGAAGGATTTTTACGGCAACCCTCTCTCGCCGTTCAAACCCGTCACCCGCAAAGCCGTTGTCCCGGACCTCGAAGAAATAGCCATTAACCCCCGCGCCCGCAGTGCCAAGCTGCGCGTCGCTGAAAAGATAATTGCAACACCTCATGGATACCACGACGAATATCGAAAACCCTGAGAGCCGGAAACCGAAACGGATGCTCTCGACCATGAAGTCCGTGTTTGGCGGCGAGTTCCTCCTCAGCCGTCAGATGCGACCGTGGTACCTGTATATCCTGTTCGTGCTTGCACTTGTCACCGCTCTGGTGGTCAGCGAGCAGAGCATCTCCAACAAGAAGAAAAAGGTGGCCCGCCTTGAAAGCAGCTACCGGCAGGAGGTCAGCAAACTGAAAGCCAACAACCAGTATATCCCTTACGAAGAGAATAAAATCCTGATCCAGAAGCTGCTGGATAGGGGATATGTGTTCGATAACAACCATAATTTCACCATCCGGATGACAAAGCCGGCGGATACCCGCAAACGTCATTTTTTCAAGAAAAGAGACAAAAAGCATGCAGACAACCCAGAAGAATAAGAAGGGCCGCGAGGGCGGTGTGGGCAGAGTCAGAATGGCAGCGGTGTTCTTTCTGATGCTGTTTTTCGGCATTTTGTGCCTTGGGCAGATATGCTACCTTTCGTTCTTCGAGAGAGGCATCAGCACGGGTAAATCGCCCAAATGCGTGGATACAACGGAGCCGGATTGGAAGGAGAAGGAGGTGCCTGACTGCCGCTGCTACATCTTGGCCAACCCTCTGCTGCCCGAGCGGGGCGAGATCCTTGACGACCAGGGCCGTCTCCTGATGGGCAACTATACGGTATTCGAGGTGGCCTTCGACGGGAAGAAGTTCGCCCGCGAGTACAACAACACCAGCCGCTATACGTCGGCAGAAGTGGAAACCCTCTTGCACAATCTGGCGAAGAGCTTCTACCAGCGTTTCCACGACCGTTATCCCAAAACCGAGAAGGAATATTATACTTTCTTCAAGAACAACTACCGTAAAGAGCAGTATGCGTCCCTCTTGATGGTCAATGTGAAGGATGAGAAGAGCTGGGTGACCTCCTTTGACACGTCATATATCCGCAATCTCCCGTTCTTGACCCGCAAGGTGAAGGACAAGGATACCGAAAAGTTTTATCCGAAGAAATACTACGGTTATCTGAACTGTGTGCCTATCTCCGTGCGGGTGAACCCGTATGGTGAGATGGCCCGTCGTACTCTGGGCAGTAATGTTTCGGGCAACGCATACGGGTTGGAATATATTATGGACAGCATCCTGGGTGGCGTGCGGGGCAGTAAGAAATATCTCGAACTCAATAAGGCCAAGGTCCCTCTCACCGATCAGATCGAGCCCGTGGATGGAATGAACCTCCACACCACGCTGAATCTGGATATCCAGAATGTGGTGCATAACGAACTGCACCGGAAACTGGTGGAACTGGGTGCCGACTGGGGCTGTGTCATCGTCATGGAGACGGAGACGGGTGCCATCAAGGCCATCTCCAACCTGCGGCGCGCCTCTTCCGACGGGCAGACCTACACCGAGAGCATGGAATATGCCCTCAACGCCAAGGTGGAGCCGGGTTCCACCTTCAAGCTGGCTTCCTTGCTGGCCTATTTCGAAAGAACGCCGCTTGACACAGGCCATTTCCCCATGTTCAACCATACGTTCAAGATTCCGACGAAGTCGGGGCGGATGATTGAGAAGGCCAAGAGCGACAGCAAGGTGCACGGGGAGACATTGGGCACATCGAATGAGATCTTCCAGCGTTCCTCCAACATCGGGGTGTCGTCGATGATTTTCGGGACTTATGGCTTGGGCCATTTCTCCGAATACCGCAAACAGCTTGCCAAGTTCGGCTTCTTCGACACCGTGCAGAC
The DNA here is from genome assembly GCA_017540505.1 of Bacteroidales bacterium. Classification (GTDB taxonomy): domain Bacteria; phylum Bacteroidota; class Bacteroidia; order Bacteroidales; family WCHB1-69; genus F23-D06. The sequence goes on from JAFYAW010000018.1 coordinate 15,854, forward strand.
GCAGCTCGGCCCGATTATGCCGGCAGCTATCCGCAATGACGGTCGTTTCGACAACTACTATGCCGTGTGCTTCGGAGCCGGGTTCACCATGCCGGTGCTGCGGACCCTGATGTATTACAACGCCATCGCCAACAATGGTCGGATGATGAAACCCTTCATTGTGAAATATGTCACCAACACGTACGACACGGTCCGCACTTTCGAGCCGGAGGTCGTTATGGAGCAGTTCGTCTCGGATACGATAGTGCAGAAGGCCCGGGCTTACCTGGACAGCGTGGTGTGGGGCCGTTACGGTACGGGACGCCGCTACAAGGACTCCACCTGCCCGTTTGCCGGAAAGACAGGCACCCGTGACGTGTGGGATGAAAAGACCGGCCAGTATGTCTATGACCGCAATGCCGTTTCCTTCTGCGGCTATTTCCCGAAAGAGAATCCCAAATACACGGCTGTGATTTACATTTATAACGTGCTACAGCATAGTGAGGTGGCGGTGGATCTGTTCGGGAAGATTGCCCGTGGCATCATGAACAGCCACAATTTTGGGGCTACTCGTTCCATCACCAAGTTCGAACGCCAGCCCATCCCCCGGATTGAGCCGGTGGAGAAACGCTATTTCAATGTGTTGTTGCATAAGATGGGGTATGACACGACGGTCACCGATGCGCAAAACCGCTACATGACCGCTGTGAAAACCAAGGGTGAGCCTCAGCCGCAGTTGCAAGGATGGGCTTTGAAACAGCAGGACAAGATGCCCGATGTGCGCAACATGCTGGCCTCCGATGCTGTGGCCGAGCTGACGAAAGCCGGCTACAGAGTGCAAGTACAGGGCCGAGGAAGGGTGAAGAGCCTGTCGAAGGATGCCTCCGGAAAACTGGTCAGACTATATCTGGAACCATAGAATTTTTACTTATAACCTTAATAAAACCATTACCTTGAAACCATTAACCACATTGCTGAAAGCCGTCAGACGGTATGAACTCACCGGAAGTCCGGACTGGGAGATCTCCGGTGTCACTTTCGACTCGCGTAAGATTGAGGCCTCTGCCGTTCCGGGTGTCACGCAGATATACGTGGCGCAGCGCGGCACGCTCACCGACGGGCATCTCTACATCCCGCAGGCCATCGAAAAGGGTTGCCGCGTGATTGTGGGCGAAACTCTGCCGGAGAACCTGCCGGCGGAGGTGACCTTCGTGCAGGTGCCGGACAGTACCGTGGCTTTGGGCCTGATGGCATCGGCTTTTTACGATCATCCCAGCCGCAAGCTGAAGCTGGTGGGCATTACCGGCACCAACGGCAAGACCACCACGGTGACGCTGCTGCACCGTCTGTTCACCGGCATGGGCTATACCACGGGCATGCTCTCCACGATTGTCAATAGGATAGGGGAGGAGGAGGTGCCGGCTACGCACACCACGCCCGACGCGGTGGAATTGAACGGCCTGCTGCACCGTATGGTGGAGGCCGGATGCCAGTACTGCTTCATGGAGGTCAGCTCGCATGCTGTATGCCAGCATCGCATTGCAGGCCTGCAGTTTGCGGGAGCCATTTTCAGCAACATCACCCACGACCACCTTGATTTCCACAAGACATTTGCCAACTACATAGCCGCCAAGAAAGCCTTTTTCGATGCGCTTCCCCAAACCGCCTTCGCTCTCACAAATTTGGACGACAAGAACGGTATGGTGATGGTGCAGAACAGCAAAGCCAAGGTCAGCACGTACAGTCTGCTGACGGCGGCCTCCTTCAAGGGCAAGGTGCTGGACGACAGCTTCCGGGGTTTGCAGATGCGCATCAACGACCATGAGGTTTATTTCAGACTTTGCGGAAAATTCAATGCCTACAACCTGCTGGCCATCTACGGGGCAGCTGTGTTGCTGGGCGCGCCGGAAGAGGATGTGCTGGTCGGCATGAGCACGCTGAACAGCGCGCCCGGACGCTTCCAGCTCCTCTATCGGAAGGATGGGGCCACGGCTATCGTCGATTATGCGCACACGCCCGATGCCCTCCAGAATGTGCTTTCCACTATCCGCGAGATTTCGAAGAGCGGCACTGAGGTGATTACCGTGGTGGGCTGCGGCGGCGACCGTGATAAGACCAAGCGTCCGGAGATGGCGGAGATAGCATGCAAGCTCAGCAGCCGCGTTATCCTCACCTCCGACAACCCTCGCACGGAGGAGCCTGCGGCCATTCTCAACGACATGGTGGCTGGCGTGCCCGCGGGGAAGAAGAAAAACGTATTGGTCATTGAGAACCGCCGTGAGGCCATACGGACGGGCTGTATGCTGCTGCCCGCCGACGGTGTGCTGCTTGTGGCTGGCAAAGGCCACGAGAACTATCAGGAAATCAACCACGTGAAACATCATTTCGATGATACGGAAGAAATCCGTAATGCTTTCAACGATAATTAAAATTAACCATTAACCTATATTATAATGTTATACTATCTTTTCAAATGGCTGCACAGCATAGGACTTCCCGGGTCGGGTGTGTTCCAGTACATCTCGTTCCGGTCGGCGGCGGCGTTCGTGCTCTCGGTCCTCATCTCGATGTTCATCGGGCGGGGCTTCATCCGTTTCCTTCGCCGCAAGCAGATTGGAGAGGAGGTGCGTGATCTGGGGCTGGCAGGACAAAACGAGAAGGCCGGCACCCCCACGATGGGTGGTCTCATCATCATTGCCGCCATCCTGATCCCCGTGCTGTTGGTGTGTGAGCTGCGCAATGTCTATGTGCTGCTGATGCTCTTCACCACCGTGTGGCTTGGCCTGTTAGGCTTCGCCGATGATTATATTAAAGTCTTCAAACACAATAAGGAAGGCCTGTCGCCCCGTAAGAAGCTGATTGGCCAGATTATCCTCGGCGTGCTGGTGGGCGTGGTAGTCTATTTCCACCCCGATGCCAAGATCAGCGAGAAGAACAGGACGTCGGATGTGGTCTATACGCCCGTAGTGACAGCCTTGCAGGTGGAGAACCAGGAGGCGGCCCAGACCCCCAAGATTTTCGGGGAGCCGCATCATTCCACAAAAACCACCATCCCGTTTGTCAAGGACAACGAGTTTGACTACTCCTGGTTCACGCGTTGGCTTGGCGACGACACAGGCAAATGGTCCTGCATCATCTACATCCTGATTGTGGTCTTCATCATCGCGGCCGTCTCCAACGGGGCCAATCTCACGGACGGATTGGACGGTTTGGCTACGGGTACCACCTCGGTGGTGGCGGTGGGTATTGCCATTTTAGGCTATGTGTCGGGTAATGTGATTTTTGCCAACTATTTGAATATAATGTATATACCCAATAGTGGGGAGCTGGTGATCTTCATCTCCGCTGTGGTCGGGGCCTGCTTGGGCTTCTACTGGTGGAACTGCTATCCGGCGCAGGTCTTCATGGGCGATACGGGCAGTCTGACGTTGGGTGGCATCGTGGCCGTGTCGTGCGTCATCATCCGTAAGGAGCTCCTGTTGCCTATCTTGTGTGGCATCTACTTGGCCGAGGCCGTCTCTGTCATCATGCAGCGTTCCTATTTCAAATACACGAAGAAGAAATACGGTGAGGGACGCCGAATCTTCCTGATGGCACCGCTGCATCACCATTTTCAGAAAAAAGGATTGCATGAGTCCAAAATCGTGCAGCGCTTTATCGTCATCAGTCTGCTGCTCGCCGTACTGACGGTGGCTACGCTGAAAGTACGTTAATCATTTTTATAGAAAATCATTATTAGTCAAACCATTACCTAATTATTCAAAATATGGCATCCAGTAAAAACAACAGTTTCAGATTATTTGAACAGGAGAGAGAATATGCAAATCCCATGGTGGCTACGTTAGCCAATCGTCTGATCGATATCCGTAAGAAAGACCTCGCGGCATCCTTGTCCGACTTTGAGGGTAGTGCCCACAAGTTGCAGAAGGTGAAGACGTTGAATCAGATTGATTTCATTGATGACGCGCGTTCCACCAACACCAACTCCGTTTGGTATTCGTTGCAGAGCATGACTAAGCCGGTCATTTGGATTTCCAATGTGGACAATGTGGAAAAGATCACTAACGACCTTATGAACCAGATTGGTGAGAAGGTGAAATGCGTGGTGTTGCAGGGCGTGTACAATACGGATGTTTATGACCGTTTGGCGGAAGTGGGCATTCCGGTGTATGTGGAAATGAATATGGAAGATGCTGTTAGTCAGGCGTATTATGCTTGTGATAAGGGGTATGCCGTGCTGTATGCCCCGGGTGCGGCTGGCACCAACGGGCTCTCCTATCGTGAAAAAGGTGATCAGTTTCAGAACGCAGTAGCTCAACTTTAATGGATGCAGTAACCCAAGACATCGGCAAGGCGAAATTCCGCTTCAAAGGCGACCTGACCATCCTGATTCTGGTCGGGCTGCTCTCTGTGATATCCATTATTGTGGTGTACAGCACGGGTGGTAACAAGGTGCTTCACCATTTGGTGCATCTGGTGTTTTGCTATGCGGGTTTGTTCGTTTTCTATTTCTTAGATTATCGGAAATTGGTTTCCAATTTCGCCTTTTTTGGCATGTTGTTGGCGGCATTTCTGCTCATTGTGACGTGTCTTTCGAAGGCAGTGCGTGGTGTGACATTGTTTGGGCATGACGTGCAGACCTTTTATCTGATCGGGTTGCTTGTCATCATTTTCTTGACCAACTACATCGGTCGCCGTTACAATAGTGGACAGATTGAGTTGACCAGTAAGCAGATGAATTATTGTATGGCTTGGTTGCTTGTTTTTTGCGCCGGTATTGCGGCGTTGAACATGTCCACCGCCATCATCCTGTTTGCCACGGGCATTGTCATTTTCTATACGGGTAATTTCAAGTTGTCGCGATTGGCAGCCTTGATGGCTTTGGTTGTGGTTGTGGTGGGGTTGCTGGCTCTTGTGGTCATGCATGGGGCGGACGATGGGTCCTCCAAGATCGGGCGTATGGGCACATTCGTCAACCGTTTGGAATATTATTTCACCAAGGAGAACGAAAACGGTTATGGTGACCAGATGATTCTCGCGCGGACGGCGATTGCGCGTTCGGGGTTGAGTCCCGCGGGACCGGGCAAGGGGGTGATCAAGAACCGCCTGCCGGAAAACGACACCGACTACGCATACGCGTCGCTGTTTGAGGAGACGGGATTGGGTGTCGGCATCCTGGTGCTGGTTATTTACATGATGATCTTTTACCGGTCGTGGAAGGTCTCGCGGGAGACGAAAAATGCGATGGGAGCGTTGCTCTCTTTCGGACTGGGGTTCTGGTTCACGTGTCAGGCACTGGTCCACATAGGGGTGAACTGCGAACTGTTGCCGGCCACGGGGCAGACGCTGCCCTTCATCAGCAGTGGTGGTGCCTCGCTTTTCGTATCGGGATGTGCGATGGGTCTGCTGCTGAGTGTGAGCCGTAAGAACTTGGAAGATAATGCCAAAGCGGATCCGCGCAGCATGTTCATCCGCAGGGAACGGTAGCTTGGTGTGCTTTTCCGATAAAAATGATTTCAGGATGGTTTTTATTTTGAAAAAAAGTGTATTTTTGCCGCCGATTTCAAAAACGAAACCCGGAGAGGTGGGTGAGTGGCTGAAACCAACAGTTTGCTAAACTGTCGATGGGGAAACCTATCCGCGAGTTCGAATCTCGCCCTCTCCGCAGAACCAAAGGCAACGCGAAAAGCGTTGCCTTTTTTGTTGCCGAAAGCCTACGACTGCTCGCAGTCGGAAGGCAGGAGGCAACAAAAAAGGGCATTGCGGAGCGATGCATTTTGTTATGCAAGGATGCCCGCGGCAGCGAAGAGATATTCAATCTCGCCGCCTACGGCTGCTCGCAGTCGGAAGGCTGGAGGCAACAAAAAAGGGCATAGCGGAGCGATGCGAAATTTTTCATGACATTTAAATAAAAAACACTTTGTATTATTGGATTTTTATATCTTTGCAGCAACCTTAATTTGTATTAACCATAAAATCCAATGCGTATGAAAAAACTTGTATTCTTTTCATTTCTGATGCTTGCCGCTGTGTCCTTCGGTGTGTCGCAGACTGTCGTGTTCAGCGACAATTTCGACACCTACACGGTTGGCAGTCATCTGGCCCAGAGCAATTCTGCTTGGACTACCTGGACTAACGATCCGGGTTCAGATGAAGATGGTGTGATTACCAACACGCAATTCTCATCGGCACCAAACTCACTGCTCGTTTCGGGCGCCGTTGACCAGGTGTATCCCTTCGGCAACTACACCTCGGGGCATTACACCGTCACATTCAACATGTACGTCCCCAGCACGGGCAACGGGGCCTATTTCAACATCCAGCACGAATTGCTGACACAATGGTCTTATGAGTGCTACTTCTACAACAACGGCACGGGATATCTCACCGTGGGTGGTACGGATATCAATTTCACGTATCCCTCCAACACATGGTTCCCAGTGGTGATGGATGTGGACCTGGATAATGACCAGACATCATTGACTATCAATAATGCAGTAGTGAATACGTGGCCCTTCCACTATACTGGGGAATCTACCACTGGCGGCTCCAACAAATTGGCGGGCATTGACCTTTATGCCGGTGCACCCAATAGTCTGTCCGGAACCTACTATGTGGATGACTTCATCGTGACGGAAGTGAATGCTGCTCTGGTGGGAGAATTCGCTGTAAACCCCACGACATTGTCGGCCACCTTTGCCCCCAACACGACAGGCACCCTTAGCCTTGACTTCTCCAATCCGGGAACCAACGTCACCGATTACAAGATTGTAACCACATACGATATTCCCAACCCCGACAACACCTCAACTGGTGAAACCACCATGATGTATTGTAACCAGCCTGAAACGGCTATCGGCTTCACCTCCGCTACACAATATGACCTTGCGGTAGGATTCCCGGCGGACATGCTCCAAGCACATATTGGCAAAACCCTCCGGACGATTGCAATACCTTTGACAAGCGATATCACAAATGCCAAAGTCAGGGTGTGGGGCATGAGTAACCCCCTTTGGGCAGAAGGCCCGGGTGAGTTGCTGTACGAGCAGACATTCACTCCCACGGATGATTGGAACTACATTAACCTGTCCACCCCGGTTGTTATCGATGGCAGCGATCTCTGGATTGGTGTTTGGATTGACCAGCCGGATTCCATTTACCCCATTTACATGGATGTTTACTCTGCCAATAACTATAGCGCATGGTATAGAACTTCAAACACTTGGCACAATCAGTTCACCAATTACGAGTATAACCTTTGTATTGTAGGCTACATTGACGGCACGCCCATCACGCCGTGGCTGTCGGCAAACCCGACCGTGGGCACCATCAATGCCGGCGGCAGCCAGTCGCCCACCGTCACCTTTAACAGCCAGGGAATGGCTTTGGGCGAGACCCACACCGCCAAGCTGCACTGCTACTCCACCGACTTCAACAACAAAGAGGTGGTGGTGCCGGTGTCGCTGAGCATCACTAACGTGGAGGTGGATGAGCACAACCGCATCGCCGTGTCGCTCTACCCGAACCCGACGGTGGACCAGGTACAAATCTCCGCCGACCGTATCCTGCGGGTGGAAGTCTTCAACCTGACCGGCCAGAAGATGCTGGACAACGAATACAGCGACAGCCATGTTGTCCTTGACGCCAGCAGTCTCCCTGCCGGCACCTACATGGTGACCGTCACGACCAGCACCGGCAAAACCACAAAGAAAGTGGTTGTCCGGTAGGCCTATACGATACGGTGTGATATGCCTGTAAAGGCATATGAAATCCAAGATAAGGAGACGCCACTATGTGGTGTCTCCTTTTTTTTGACCGAATATAGAAAAAGACAGGCAGTTTTTTCGTACCTTTGCATCCTCTAACGCAAAGACGATGACCGACAATTATCTTTTATTGGGAGCAAAGAAACGGCTGATTGAGGAGCTGCGCGAGAAGGGTATCTCTGATGAGCAGGTGCTGCAGGCCTTTGACAAGGTGGAACGCCACCGTTTCGTGGAGTCGTTCCTATGGCCGAAAGCCTACCAAAATGTGGCCCTCAAGCTGCTGAACGGGCAGACTATCTCGCACCCCTATACCGTGGCCTTCCAGTCGCAACTGCTGGGTATTTCAAAGGGCGACAAGGTGTTGGAGATCGGCACGGGCTCCGGATTCCAAGCGGCCATCCTCAGTGCCATGGGTGCCAAGGTCTTCACGATTGAGCGCCAGGAGCTTCTCTTCCGCAAGACCAGCAAGCTGTTAGAGAGCCTTGATGGCCGTATTCTCACCTACTTGGGCGACGGTTACCGCGGCCTGCCGGAGATCGCCCCCTTCCAGAAGATCATCGTCACCTGTGGTGCCCCTGACGTGCCTCCCGCCTTGCTTGACCAGCTGGCCGTTGGCGGCAGGATGGTGATTCCCGTGGGCGACGCGTCGCACACCATGAAGCGCATCACCCGCGTTGATGATCAATCGTTTGAGGAAGAGACATTTGGAGACTTTCTGTTCGTCCCCATGCTCAAGGAAGTTGTCCGAAAATAAGCCCGCTATTCCTGTTTGAAGACGATGCTCCCCGGATTCACTCCAACGGGGAACGAGAATTTCTTTTTACCTTGGTCAGAAAAACAATACACATCACCCGTCACGGTGAAGTTGTAGGCATCGGAGATATATACGTCGCCGTTGATGGGGTTGACGGTGATGCAGTAGGGAGCATCCAATGAGGTGCCGTCCGTGATGAAATCCTCCGTGGAAAGCTGGTCGTTCAGCAGGTTCAAGGTGCGAATCCACGAGTCGCCGTTGTTGTAATCGTAGCTGTAGATGTATGCGGTATGCTGATGGATGGCCATTCCTAATACGTTGATATTATAGGTTTTAATAACGTTGTCGCTGTAGGTGTCTATCTTTTGCAGGTTATATGGGATGCTGCCGTAATTGCCACGGGATTGTACAAACACATAGCGGTCGTTGTAGGGGATCACTAAGCAGGGGTTGATACCTACCGGGATGGTCTTGATGACGGAGAAGCTGTTGAGGTCGATGACGGTGACGGTGGAGTCGTAGTTCGGATAGTTTAGTCCGCCGGAGTTGGCCACGTAGAGTTTGTCGTTGCACACGCAGATGCCTTCGGGATTGTTGCCGCTGTGCACGGTGCCGTCCACCGTCAGCGTGGCGGTGTCGATGCGCACCACGTCGCCGTCAAAGCAGCTGACGTAGGCTTTGCCCTCGTGAAAGGCGATGCTGCGCGGCGATTTGCCCGGCAGGGAGATGGCCTGGATGGATTTCAGGTCCTTGACGTTCATCACCTCCACACGGTGGGAGTTGTTCACTACGCAATAGAGCTTGGAACCGTAGATTTTGAGGTCGTTGCCCGTGTCGCCAAGACCGCGTCCGTTGGTTGCCAAGAAGGCGTCATCCGTGATCAGGCCGGTAGCGATGTCGTAGAAGGTGATGGTACTGTTGTTGAGTTGGAAATTCCCCTGGTTCAAAACCAAAATACCCGTGGTGATGGGGTTGATAGGCGGTTGGGGCGGATTGCAGGAGGAACAGAGACCGAAGAAGGCTGTGAGGAGTAGGATTGTCTTTAATAAAAGATGGTGTAGATTGTATTTCATCATAGTAAAAAATTAGAATTCAATGGAGAATTTGACATTTATCAGTCTTCCGGTCAGATAGTTGGGTACGGCGAACTGTGAGCCGCTGATGTCGGTGACCCAGAAATGGGAGGATATGTTGGAGGTGCCCAGCAGGTTGAAGACTTCAATATAGACGCCGGCGTTTTTGATGCTGCGCACGAACTTGGACTTGTTGCGCATACGGTCGCGGCTCTGTTCGAGGAACATGAACGAGCAGCCAAGGTCCACGCGGCGGAACCATGTGTCGCGTAGCACGCGCATGTAGGCAGGGGCGTTAGGTGCGCCGTAGGGGAGGCCCGAGGCGAAGACGAAGTTCAGATGCACGCGGAACTGCGGGTATCCGGGGATGTGGTCCTGGAAGAAGAGGTTTAAGGCTACGCGCTGGTCGGTGGGGCGCGGGATGTAGCCTGGCTCGACGCGATTGCCGTCTTGGTCGATGTAGTAGTCGCCGATGATGTCCTCCGCCGTCTTCATCAGCGATACGGAGAACCAGGATTCGAGGCCGCGCACAAACTCGCCGCTGATTTTCAGATCCAGTCCCGCGGCATAGCCTTTGGCGTCATTCTCCCCGCTGTAGATGATACGCACGTTGTCCACTGTGTAGGAGATGAGGTGGTCCATGTACTTGTAGTAGGCCTCGGCGGTGAACTTGAAGGGTCGCCGCCAGATCAGGAAGTTGTATTCCGTGCCGGCCACCACATGGACAGAGCGTTGCGACTTGATGTCGCGGTTGAGGCTCCCGTCGGGGCGGCGCATCTCGCGGTAGAAGGCCGGCTGGTAGTAGAGGCCGGTCTTGACGATGAACCGCCAGTCATGCTTCCAGTGCGGGTCGTAGGTGAAGGCGAGGCGCGGCGAGGCCGTGAACTCCTTCTTGTTGAGGGTCCAGTAATGGAAGCGCACGCCGGCATTGAGGATGTAGTGTGGTAGGGTGTCGTCGTCAATCTTCCAGACATCCTGCACGAAGCCGGTGAAACGGACGGTGTTGAGCAGGTTGTCGCATTTGAGGTAGTCGTGTTCGCCGAAGGCGAGAATGCGCGACGGGTCGTCAAGAGGGACTGTCACGCCAGGCGTGTTATGCGTCATCGGCAGCGTGTAGCCGGAGGAGTCGCGCATGGTCCACTCCTTGATATGGTCGTTGATGTATTCGTTCTGCGCCTTCACCCCCCAACTCAGCAGGTTGGAGTGGGGCAGCTTGTGCTCGCCAAGGATGTTGGCCGCCGACACCACCGAGGTGATGGCGTTGCGGGCATGCTCCAGATAGGTGCCGTAGGCCCGGATGGAGACCTCCTGCGCTATCTCACCATCTTCGTTGCCAAGGTCCGCTTCGATGTCGCTCAGGAAATACTGGCTTTGGATGTCGTAGCGTTCACTCTCCTTGGCAAAATAGGAGGAGAGGATGAGCCTCAGATGGGTCTTGTCGTCGGGACGGTAGTGGAAGGTGAGGCCGCCGAGGTAGTTCTCGTAGCGGTCCAGCTCCTGTCCGTCGTAATAGACGGTCACGCGCTTCATGTTCTCGATGGAGCCCCAGGTGGTGGTCCGGTCTTCCGGCTGGTAAAGGTAGCTGTTGATGGAGAAATTACCCAACAGGCTGATGCTGAATTTCTTGCTGATGTCCCAATTGAGGAGCATCTGCGTGTCGAAGAATCGGGGTTTGAAGTCGCCATGGGTCTCCAGCGATTTCAGCAGGTAGGCGTTGGAGTGGAAGCGCAGGCCCACCAGGAAGGAGAAGGTGCTGTCCACCTTGCCTTCCGCGTGTGCGGTGGCCCCTAACATGCTGGCGGACACGGACCCGCCGTATTGCGTGGGCGTCTTGTACTGCACGTCCAGCACCGACGACATCTTGTCGCCGTATTTGGCCTCGAAGCCGCCGGCGGAGAAAATGACGTTGCCGGTGAGGTCGGGGTTTATGAAGCTCATGCCCTCCTGCTGGGCACTCCGCACTAAGAAGGGACGGTATATCTGGATGTCGTTGACAAAGATGAGGTTCTCGTCGTAGTTGCCGCCGCGCACGTTGTACTGGGTGCTCAATTCGTTGGTGGAGGAGATACCCGGCATCATCTTGATCAGCGACTCCATGCCGCCACCCGGGGTGGGCATCTGGAAGGAGAGTTTCGGGTTGACCTGAATGTATCCCGCTTCCGATTTTCCTCGTATGTTGACCTGCTGCAGCCGGTTGCCGACAGTCTGCAGGGTGATGCTCAGGTTGCGCGTCTCCTTCGATTTCAGACGAAGTGCAATGACCGTGTCTCTGTGGCTGATGTGCTGGATGAGGATGTTCAGGTCGGTGTTCTCCGGCACGGCGAGTGTGAAACGCCCGTAGTCGTCCGTGATGGTCTGCAGGTTGTGGTCCAGCACGTGCACAACGGCATTCTCAACAGCCTGACCTTCCGTATCATACAAAACACCCTTGATGGTGGCCCTTTGGGCATGGGAGATGCCGAAGGTCAGAATCAGCAGACATAATATCAGAAAGGAGCGTGTGTTCAAATACGGATTTGTTAAAATGACGAACTATATACGGACAACTATGTAAATTATTGTATGGGTAAAATAAAAAAAAGCTGCTGTAATAGTTTTACCACAGCAGCTTGTAGTTCACGTTGGGGATGGATTATAAGATTCCCTTTTCAGAGGCTTCCACTAAGCATTTGTAAACGCCCTTCTTGTTGATGTTGCGCATACCGTGGGCGGAAACTTTCAACCAAACCCATTCGTCCAGCTCCGGCACATAGAATTTCTTGGTGTGCAGGTTGGGGTGGAATCTTCTCTTGGTTTTGATATTAGAGTGGGAAACATTATTACCAACCACCGTCTTTTTTCCTGTAATTTGACAAATTCGTGACATGTTCTCTATCGTTTTTTAATGATTAATAATCCTTTTTAATTTGGGCGGCAAAAGTACAAAAAAATTCATTCAATCCCAACGTGTTGGTTATTATTTTTTTCAACTTTCCCTTATTCCTCTAAAATGCAGCGTATCGAGTAGCCGAAATTATCCGCATCCTCCTTTTCTTCCAGTTTGTGGCAGGGGAATGTCATGGAGAAGAAGAGCGTGTTTTCGGAGTTTTCGTCGCCGGAAGTGGACCAGAAGCGTGTTTCGCCGAGCAGGTTCTCGAAGCGTTTGCGGGTGCCGTTGTAGAAGCCGGCGGGCAGTGCCGAGAACTGCGTGCTGTTGTTCCCGCCGCTGTCGTTGATCCAATAGAGGGGCGAGCGCAGGGCGTAGGCCCCGTACAGGCTCAGTGCTTCATACTGCTCCCGCTCGGGCAGATACCAGCCGTCGGGGCAGATGCCCGGATGGTGGCCTCCGGCGGTGAGGCTGTCTTTCTTCAGGCTGTCCATGGCATCGCGCCACGTGTAGAGGCACCCGAAGATGCGGATGTTCTCCAGCGTGTCGGGATACATGTCGGAGGCATATCCCATCACGCGGGGGATTTTCCGCCCGTCGGCGTAATGCTGCGATTCCAGATTGCGCTGTGTCCAGCAATAATGGCCGATGCGCACTGCCGGATAGATGTTGCCGTCGTAATCCACGGCGTCGGGGCAGGGCAGGTTGACCCATGGGTCCTGGATGCGCACCAGCACGCTGTCGTGCAGGATGCCGCACCCGCTGCCGATAATGTCAATATGGTACATTCCTTCATCAGTCAATGACAATAGTAGATTCACGTCCCGCTGTTGGCTTTCAAATCCGTTGGGCCCTGTCCAGTGGTAGGTGAACTCCTCCATCGCCAGTCCGTGCAGGTGGCAGGTGTCGCCCACCTCATACCCGACGGTCGCCTCCCCATCCTCCAGCCAGCATTTCCGGATGGATTCCATATCGCTGACACGGAAATTGGTTAGGAAGTGTGCGTTGCAGGCGTCTTCCATCTGTACGGACATGTTCTGCATGAAACGCAGCGGCACATCCTCGAAATAGCCCGTGCTGTTTTGGGCAATCAGGGGTCCTTGGCCGTCCGGCTGTGCAAAGAGCCGGTAGATGTAGGGTTCGGAGCCGCCCCGCGCTTTGGAGTGCACGAAGCCTGTGGTATCGGCACTGTTGCACACATACGAATACAAGTACTTGAAATCCAGCGTGGCCCCGTCCCAATGGATGATGGTGTCCACATGAAAGCAGGGGTTCGTTGGAAGATAGGCATCGCCGCCTTGCGGCAGGGTGTACATGCTGAGCCGGTAGTCGCCGGCCACGCCCACGAGCAGGGGCTCCCCCTTGACGACGGCGTTGGCGGAATGGATGATGGAATCTCCCAAATAGACTTGGAAATAGGTCTGCAGATTCTGGCCTCCCTTGGCGAACTGGCCCGCTATGGGCGTGATTTCCAATCGGGTGCACTGCTGTCGGAACTGGTAGGCAGGTGGCTCTGCTATCTCCGGCGACTCGCGCAAGAAGTCCTGCACGAGGGTGTCTTTGCTCCGATTGCAGGCCGAGGTGACCACCCACGTGTACCGCCCGTTGGGCAAAGCGGTGTCACTGAGCAGCAGTAATGGCCGGTTGGACCCGTTATGTTTGTAGGGGATGATTTCAATGTTGGCATGGTTGTCGGTATTCTGCCGATGGGTGGTTAGGTGGCCGATAGAATCCGTATGTGTGGTGAAGTTGTAGAAGTTGTTCCGCGGACTGCCAACCAACTCTACGGTAACATCCCGATACGAGGCTTTGCGTGTGCCGTCCTCGGCACGGGAAAGCCCGTAGGCACCATTGATCTGAAACACGCCGACACCATACCGTCCGTCGGGACAGTATTCTTTGAAGTCTTGGGTGGTGGTCGCCCAATCATAATTCCGGTAGTATGAGGCGATACCTCCTCCCGGTTCGGGTTTATATACAATCGTAGTGGCGTGAACCGGACATCCGTGTGCATCCACTATTTCCACAATCAAGGTGTCGCCAGCATTCACACCAGAGGTGACGTTGGACGATAAGATCCAGGAATAGTCGAGTGTGGACTCCATGTCGCTGAAAAGCACGGTGTCAGTGGTGGCGTTTGTAACCTTCCATGTTACGGGCAGCGTGACGTAGCTGTGGTACTGCATCCCGACGGTGCTGTTTGGGATGCCACCCTCCTCAGTCATTAGTGTGTATGCCTTGTCGCTGGGGTGGTTCAGCGAGTCGGCAGGCATGTAGATGTTGACTGGGATAATACGTTGCGAAAACAGTTTCAATCCTGTGATTACATTTTCGTAGCGGGCGGTCTGGTATCCGCAGGTGTCGTAGTATTCTTGTGTTGCCAACACCAGCCGGTTTACGGGGAGGAGATTGTCTGTTATCTGCCCTTGGGGATAAATGGTAAAATGAAACTCTACCAGTGTGTCTTCGCAGGCTTTGGGTCGTACTTGCATCGTGATGGGTTTGAACCAGATATTGCAGTAGCAGTTGGCTTGTGACACGGTGTCGCGGATGAAAGTGCCTTGGGTGGATGACGGCGGCAGATTGTACCAGGAGGTGGTGTCCGGCCCTGTGAGGACGGCGGGATTGAGGAAACGGTATTCGTAAATGGCCTCCCCGGAATAATGGTAGTAGTCGTCGTTGCTTTCGGAGGAATATGCCTCTATCAGCATGTTCTTGATAGTGATGACATTATGCGAATAGATGTCGCCGCTGCTGTTTCGGAGCAGGAATTTCTGATTGCGAAGGTTATAACGGACCTCTGGTACTGGGGCGGTCAACGCGGGCGTATGATATCCGCACGCGTCGTGGCACAGGAAACGGTATTCGCCCACGGGCAGACTATCTATAGTATAATAGTCGCGGAAATCGTAGCGCAGGGGGTCGTCGCCGGTGTGCTGCGGTGATGTGAAGGTGACGCTTCGCCAGAAGAGGGTGTCGCTGCCGCTTATACGGCTGATTTCCACCGTGTAAGGTAGGGTGCCGCGCTCGATTTTAAGCTGGATCTTGCCGGTGGGCTTGCATCGCAGGGATGGTACGGTGCCGTAAGGGTGCTCTCTGGTGAACAGCGGGTATATCACGCCGCTGACAGGGTGCTCGTAGTCGCTCTCCACAAGGACATCCTCCACGGAGTCGGATACCAGGGTGTAGGCGTCGCCCTGCGACAGGCCGGTCTGGCATAGGGCCGTCACCCGCACTTTGTAATGTCCGGGCCAGAGATGTGTGACGGAGGGGAGTGTGCTCTTCAGGATGGAGTCCTCGCCTGCGAGCGGGATGTACGCGTAGCGGATCTGTGACAGGCGTGAGCCCGTCGTGTCGTGCAATGTGCAGTGGATTTCACCATCGGCTTGGCATTTGGCTGGGATAGTGCTGATTTCCAGCCGTATAGGACAGTTTTGCCCCAATAGGCTGCCGATGCAAAATAAAGAATTAATTGTTAAAAATGCACGAAAAAAAACGGAGAGCCTTTTGACTCTCCGTTTCGTGCTCTTGCCGTTTTGTGATTTTGGTGGGACCATTTTTTTGATATTGGTTAATAGATTTTAATTTCGCGGCAAAGATATAAAAATAATTTAAAATACCATTTTATTTGATGAAAAATTTATATAAAATAGTCAAATTTAACAATTAATAGTTAAAAATTCGATTTTTTGTTGGAAGATTAGAGATTGGAGTTTAGAGTTGAGGGAGAAACGTTAAAGTGTTATGGGTCAACAGCTATATCAGGCCATTAAAAAACTAAGAAATTAAGAAGTTAAGAAACCAAAAACCAATGCTAACAGCCAAAAGCTAATGGCATGTCGTAATCGAAAACCGCAAACCGCAAATCGTAAATCGCAGACTCCAAGCCTACATTCTGCCGAAAAGTTGTATTTTTGCCGTATGAGATAATTATTTTTAACGTATTATAAGACAATAAGATAAAACAAAAATGAGAAAGTTCTGTTCCCTCTTTTTTCTGATTCTGACAACGTTGTCATCGTTATTCGCCCAGGAACCGTTGGATGAGCTGCTGGACGGTGGGTTGTCAGGGGTGCCGTTGCACAGCCATTTTGCCAGTATCGATAACAACCATTATGTCATCTTCTCCAGCGCCTATTTGAATCAGGATGTGTTGGTGACCCTTCCTGAAAATGACGGGAAAGGGTCGCAGGTGCAGCAGCAACACCCCACAGACTATGTTTTGCTGGTGGCCTACGAAGACGCGAATAACATTCATGGCATTTATAAACATTACAATTACAAAACCCAAACATACGGTCTGTACCTGAACTCGTACCAAAAAGCCGCTGCTTCCGCCGAGTGGAAACCGGAAAACCTCATTTCTGTCCCGCTTGACAAGTCGGAGGACATCCGCGTGCGCAGTGCCGTTTCTCCCGACAGGAGCAAGGCCGCCGTGGCCCTGTTTCTCACCAATTTCAAGGCCAACAGTTTGAAAGGCTCGCTGGTGCTGGCCTTCGATGAGAACGGCATGCGTTGGAAAAACCCCTTGGATTTGGAATTTGAAAACAATACCATCCAGATTCTCGATTTTGCTGTCAGCAACAATATGAAAGCTTATACCTCCATTCTCTCGTTCGATAAGGACAAAGATGGGAAACAGCGTGAAAACGAGGTTCTGCATCTATACGAAAGCGGTGAGTATGGGGAACTTAACAACGCCGAATGCGCGATAGAGTTCGGCAGTCTTTCGTGCGGACGATTGCTGATGACCAGAAAGGGTGGCGTGATGATGGGCGGCTATTACGCCCCGGAACCGGAGAAGAAAGAAACAGGCTGTTACATGGTGCATTATGGTATGAGCCCGCTGGAGTGCGCCAACATCAGTCACGAGGACTTCCCGGAGACCTATTATGCGTATGTGCATACCTCAGCAGGCAAGAAGGCAAAGGACTTCTCGGTCTATCCGATGGCTTTCTATGAATTCGCGGACGGCAATGTGGCACTGCTGGGCGATATGTACACCACATACAATCTTACCATGACCTTTTCTGCCGGTGGCAACATTGTTATTCACATGGCCGACAGTCGCGGTGACATCACCCAGTTCAAGACGGTGGGCAAAATGCAGACCTCGGTGATGGTCTCCCCGCCGGCAAGTCTGAACAAATATTTATTCTCCTATCATGCTTTAATGCACAATGACAAAATACATATCTTTTTCTCGGATAACATCAAAAACTACCAGGGAGGGTCCGGCCAGAACAGTTTCGTGGACGTGAGTATGATGGGGAAAATGCTTTATAAGGGTCATTGTGCTGCACATTGCACACTGGACCACAATGGGGAGGTCTCCAAACCGGAATTGCTGATGGATTATGCCGACTATGGCGGATATATGATTGCTCCTTTATACGTGGAGGACGATGGCTTTGTGTTTTTGAAAACGGGTAAGAAAGCCAGACAAATTGCCAAATTGAAACATTCTTTTTGACGCATCCCCTTTTTTTGTATCTTTGCCGCTTGTTTTTCAAAACTCATAAAACACAGGCCCTATGAATTTCATTGAACAAATTATTGAAGAAGACATACGTAACAACAAGAACGACGCCAAGGTGCACACCCGATTCCCTCCGGAGCCGAACGGGTATCTTCACATCGGACACGCCAAATCCATCTGCCTGAACTTCGGCATGGCGCAGAAATATGGCGGCAAGTGCAACCTGCGCTTCGACGACACCAATCCCGTGAAGGAGGACACCGAGTATGTGGACTCCATCCGCGAGGATATCCAGTGGTTGGGTTTCCAGTGGGCGGCAGAATACTATGCTTCCGATTATTTTGATCAATTATATGCTTGGGCTGAACAGCTGATACAGGAAGGACTTGCATACGTGGACGATCAGACGCAGGAAGAAATCAGCAAAGGACGTGGCGTGCCTACCGCACCCGGTGAGGAGAGTCCCTATCGCAACCGTACGCCGGAGGAGAACCTCGACCTGTTCCGCCGTATGCGCGCGGGCGAGTTCCCGGATGGCAGCCGCGTACTCCGGGCCAAGATCGACATGGCCTCCCCGAATATGCACTTCCGCGACCCCATCATGTACCGTATCCTACATGCCACCCATCACCGTACCGGCGACAAGTGGTGCATCTACCCCATGTACGACTTCGCCCACGGCCAGAGCGACTCCATCGAGGGCATCACACATTCCATCTGCACGTTGGAGTTCGAGGTGCATCGTCCGTTGTACGACTGGTTCTGTGAGGCGTTGCGCATCCATCATCCCCAGCAGATTGAGTTCGCACGGTTGAACCTCAACTACACCATTATGAGCAAGCGGAAGCTTTTGCAATTGGTGAAGGAGGGCTATGTGAACGGTTGGGACGATCCGCGCATGCCCACCATCTGCGGCTTGCGTAGAAGAGGTTACACGGCTGCGTCGCTGCGCAATTTCGCAGAGACCGTAGGCGTGGCCAAGCGCGATAACATCATCGATGTGTCGCTACTGGAGTACTGTGTGCGTGAGGACCTCAACAAAACCGCCATCCGTACCATGGCTGTGCTCGACCCGGTGAAGCTCATCATCGACAACTATCCCGAAGGGCAAGTGGAGGAGATGACCGCTGTGAACAACCCCGAGGACCCCGAAGCCGGCACCCGCACCGTGCCCTTCTCCAAGGAACTCTGGATTGAGCGCGCCGACTTCCGCGAAAACGCCGACAAGAAATTCTATCGCCTCTCCATCGACCGGGAGGTCCGCCTCAAATACGCCTACATCATCAAATGCACCCATATTGTGAAAGATGATGCCGGCAACATTACGGAAATTCATTGCACTTACGACCCGATGACCAAGAGCGGCATGCCCGACAGCAACCGCAAGGTGAAAGCCACCATCCACTGGGCCTCTGTGCAACATGCCCGCAAGGCTGAAATCCGCCTTTTCGACCGTCTCTTCAGTGTGCCCGATCCCGACAACTGCGAGGAAGGACAGACGTTCCTCGACCATCTCAACCCCAACTCCCTCGTGGTGCAAGAAGGCTGGATCGAACCCACCCTCACCCTCGACAAGGCCATGCAGATTCAGCACTTCCAGTTCGAGCGTCTCGGCTATTTCTACGCCGACCCCGACTCCACGGAAGAACGTCTCGTGTTCAACAAGACCGTAAGTCTGAAGCAGTAATTGTCCATTGGGATTTGGGTATTGTGGAATTAGGCTTTGGCCATTAGCCGTTAGCTATTGGCTTTTAGCTTTTAACTTTTAACTCTAAACTCTAATCTCTCAACTCTAAACTATTAAACAGACATGCACTGCCTCACCGATTACGACACCAAGGTGCTGCTCGCCTTCAATCTGAGCTTGCAGGGCGACCGGAAATTCAGTGATTTCCTGATGCAGAACGGGTATCCGGAGTTGGAGGCGTTGTCGTCGTCCATCCATTCGAACATTGCGGCCCAGCAGTGGCTGTTGGACAATGGGTATCCGGAGTTCGCCGTGTTGAGCAATGCCATCGACGACGAGCCGGAGGCTATTGACTGGTTGGAGAAGTACCATTGCGACTTCCTATCCAGGTTTGCGGCGGCGTGCCGGAAGGACCCGGCGGCCATGAAGTGGTTCGCGGCCAACGACTTGAAACTCTTCGTTATCATCATCAGCAATATCCAGAACATCCTGATGTACCAGTCGTGGGATGCCTCCGACATCCACAAGTTCCGGCGGAGTTGATGCTGTAATGGGATTTTTTCTAATGATAAAATATCACGCCGAAGTAGAAGCGTGGACCAGTGGGCTTTATCCATCCTGCCCGTGAAATGCTGTTCATCCAGTCGGCTTTCAATGTCAGATGCACGGCCTTGGTGAGGATGAAATCGCAACCCACAAAAGGAGTGATGGCACAGAAGCCTTGCTTGTGGAAGACGCTCTCCTGCTCGCTGGTCCAGTCGGTGGCGCTGCCGTCGAGTAGCAGAAAGGTGGTCTGCGTGCCGCCACCTATCGTCAGTCCCACGTAGGGCATGACATGTTTGAAAGGCCAGTAGAACTCGCCTAACAGACCGCCCCATCCGTATTTGATATAGCTTCCGTTGCGCAGTTGGCGCAGTGTGGATACGTATCCCTCGCCTCCGACCATCCAATGGCGGCCCAAGGCTACGCGGATGACGCCGCCTAGTCCGAAGGGTGCTCCCTGTGCGTGGTACCCGATTTCCGGTAGCGTGCCCTGCAGATAGCCGGTATGGACCATCATGCCGCCATTGAAGCCCGCCACCACCTTCGGCTGTGTTGTCTCCTGACCTTGCAGGGAGAACAGACAAAGGAAACATATCAAACCTAATAGAAAAAGACGCCTCATTTTCTAACGATTACATGTAACTGTGCATACCGCCCAAGATGAGGTTCACGCCGAAGTAGGTGATGACCACACTCAGGAACGCCACGATGCAGTAAATGTGGAAGAACATCGGCTTGCGGAAGGATTCCCAGACCGTATTGTGCAGCGGGGCGGCGTATATCAGGAGCGTGATCAGTGCCCACACCTCCTTCGGGTCCCAGGCCCAGTAGCGGCCCCACGAGATGTTGGCCCACACCGCCCCGATGATGATGCCTGCCGCCAGCAACACCACTGCCGGGTATAACATGATCCGGCTGATGTCCTGCAAACGCTCTATATAGGAGCTGTTTCCCGGTTGAGCGCATCGCACTACCACCGCACTGATGCCGTTAAGCATGATGAAAAACAACAAGGCGTAGGCTATCATGATCACGGTGACGTGAAGGCTGAGCAGGGGAGAGGTGAGCACCGGCATCAGATAGGTCACCGGCGGGTTGGCACCGCCCATCATCTGTACTAACAGCACGAAGCCGGTCATCAGCAGGCCTGCAGGCAGGGCGAACTCATATTTTTTTGCCATTATCAAGGTGATGATGGCGATACTTAAGGCCAAAAGATTCATCGAATCGAAGCTGCCGGCCATCGGCACGTGGCCGCCGGCAATCCAGCGCAGGACGAACAGGATGGCCAAGAAGAGAGCCAATAGCGTCATCCACACCAAAGCTAACCGTCGTACGGGTGTGTGAAGTTTTTTGCCCCTCCCCATGCAGTAGAGGGCCAACGCAAAACAGAACAGGCCTAATGTGATGTTGAGGATGGCTAACCATTTACCCGCGGTCAAGCGGTTGTATAGCCGCTCGGCCCGGTACTGCGTTTTAGAGGGCACATTTCCCAAAGCGTATTTTTCCTGATAGATCCGCGTTTTCTCGAAAACCTCATTCAAGGCGTCGAAGTCGCCTTTCACCACATATTCCTGGCAAAGGCTCAGCTGTTTGCGGATGAAGAGGTATTCGTCATCGGAAATTTCAAGCGGTAGTTCGTCGTTTTGCGAATACCAGGTGATGTTGCCGGTGCTGTCGGCGTGGGGGAACATCTTGAGCAATTTGCCGTTGTACAGCATGTTGATGAGTTGGAATTTCTCATCGGCGGACCTGTACTTCTTGCGCAGGGGGTCGCCCATGGGGAGTGACTGCACCTTGCCATCAAGTTTGTACTGTCCGTAGTTGTCGCTGAAATCGCTCAGGCGGGCGTATCTGCCGTCCGTGCCGAGCGTTTCGCGCACGGCGTCGCCTTTGATTTTGAAAACGGGCTCATTCTGCCAGTCGTAGGCATAGAACAACCAGCCGCTGAATACCTGCTCCGGTGAGTAGCCGCGGTAGCGGGCGTTGCCGCAGAGCTTGGTGGTGAAATCCTTGGCCAACGTCTGCAGCGGGCAGACGCGTCCCTTGTACATCACATACATCTGTCCCATCTTGTCGGCACTTTCCCGGGGTAGCACGCGGGGCTTTCCGCTGGCCGCGTATGCGGGAGTTGTCATGCCAAGCATCAGCACGCAGGCGAGCAGCACGGCCGTGGGGGTGCTGACTTTCCGCAATAGGGTGCGGAACTGTCCGTTGTGTTCGAAAAACAGCCATCCCATAGCGATGAGCAGCAGGATGTAGCCTGCGTAGGTCACGCCCGTGCCCCAGGGATCGTGAGCCACCGCGAGCACTGAGTTGCCCTCCTCGTCGTAATCGCTCTGATAGAAGCGGTAATGACGGTATTTCAAAATGTGGTTCATGGAAATCCGTGCGTCGTAGAGGAATTTCCCGTCGGTGATTATGAGGTAGCTCACAAAGTCCATGGGCGAGCGGGTGCCGGGGTATGTCTCTACCTCGAAGCGGTCGAGGGTGAGAGTGAAGGGCAACTGCGCTTCGCCGCTCCCGTCTTTTTGCTCAAGGGTGAAGCAGTCGGCGGCCACGCCCGGATGCAAGGTCATCTCCCCGTGCTGGCCGGTGAGCTTGGTGAGCAGGGCGCCGAGCAGAATCAGCAACACGGCAAGGTGCAGGGTGCAGACGGCTGGCCGCCGCCAGGATTTCCCGGTCAGCAGCATGACCACCATGCCGGCGGCGGCCAGGGCCAACAGCACGGCAAACCACCAAGAGCCATATACGTGCGCCAGCGCGTAGTCGGAACCGTGGAATTTTTCCACAACGGTGCCTGCCGCCAATACGGCTATCAGGGAAACCATCAGGATGGTGAGGATATGTCGGAGCTTCTTCATTTCTCGATTGGGGATTAATGTTTTGCAAATATAAAAAAAATGTTGAGACGCAAGACTTTGCGTCTCAACTGTTAAATAGCATTGATGAATTTGACAATGGCATCGCGGTCTGCCTTGCTGAGGTTGCGGAATTGCTCGACCGAACGGCGGGCGTCACTCTGGACGTTGCCATGCCACATGATGGCTTCAATGACATTGCGTGCGCGGCAGTCGTGCAGACGGTCGGCGGAGCCTGTGCAGATGGCGGAGAGTCCTCGCCCCCACAGAGGGGTGGTGCGGCACCAGCCGGTGCGGATGTCGTTTTGCATGTGCAGCTGGTGCTGAATCATGTCGGTATAAGGCCATATCTTCTGGTGAGGATAGCTCGGCAGTCGGCGGTCGCCGGTTGTGAAGAAACCGTTAGGGTCGGTGAAGCGGTCCGGGCCGGTGGTCCAGCTGGGCCGGTGGCAGTGGGCGCAGCCGATTTCGCGGAAGAGCCTACGGCCGCGTTGGATGACGGTGTCGCTCAGGTTGCGTGCGGCGGGTACAGCCAGACCACGGTGCCAAACCATGAGGTTCACGTAGTCGTCGTTGCTCATCTCCACGGGCAGGTCGCGGCCCATCAGGTAGTTATAGATGTCAGCCTCCACATCACCGGTGTTGTATTGGGGATAATATTGGTAGAAATGGGCCTGCACATTGGGGTCTTGGGAGGCCACGCGGGCATACGTCGCGGTCATGTAGTGGTAACGGCGGTCGCCGCGGGTGACGTTGGTGATGTTCCAGATGGCGTTGGCTCCAGGACCATCCTGCAGGGGCCCGCGGGTACATGCGTACGTGAAGCGCTTGGGATGTCTCGTGTTGCCGTAGAGTCCGCTGGGAGCCCAGTCGGAGCCTGCCCACATGGCCGGGTTGAGGTGCACGCCGGCGCGATGCTCCCGCTCATATTGGGCTTTCAGGGAATCGTCCGGAATGGCATCCAGCAGACCGGTGCCGTAGATGCCGATGGTGGACTCTAAGCGCACAATCTCACTACCGTAAGGTATGGTGGTGCCGTTGACCTCCAGCGGGACATAGTAGGCCGATGCGGGAATGGAGACTTGCGGGTAGATTAGGCTGTAGCTTTCTCCGTCAGGAAAATGGTTTCCCCACTCGTCAACGTAATCCAACCAGCTGATTTGAATCTGCGATTCGTCAATGGGTGCCGTGAAAGGCGGTGTGGCCTTGGTCTGCGGCATGCCCGTCAGGGAGGAGATGTAGTTGTCGTTCTGGTCGGTGACCACCAGCAGGTAGCCGTTACCCCAATCGTTGGCCGCATAGCGGTCCATACGTTTGCCGTGGCCGTAGCCCGGATGGCAAGCAATGCAGGAGCTTCGGATGTAGAGTGGCCCTAACCCGCTGAAGGGCGGCGTGTTGATGTTGAAGTCACGCTCGAAGAGATACTCGCCATATTTGAAGGCGGCAATGTCGTTGACGGCAGGAGCGGGATCCTCGTATGCGGAGGAGGAGCTGTTGAACGTGGTACCCAGTTTGCCGCCGGCGTAGGTCTCCTCTTCCAACCAGTCCGGATCTTCAATCTGACGGTGGCACCCCGACAGTATCCCTGTTATTATAAAGAGCGAACCGATAAGGATAAAAAACGATTTTTTCATATTACAATATTATTATAAATTTCAAAACAATCTTATTTGCTGGTTATAGCCTCCTTGACTTCCGAGAGGATGTCGTCGAGATTCTGACAGGCGGTGATGGCTTCCGCGTTGGCGGGGTTGGCATAGTTGCGTACAAATGGCACAGGCATGGCATTGATCTTAGCCTTGGCGTTGTTGATGGCTTCCACCACGCGGCTGTCAAGATCGGCATCCACAGCCTTCACGTAGCCGTGCAGGGAATATTTCTCGCTTTGGCTTCCCTCCACGCCGCCATAGTATGCATGTTCGATGCTTACGATGTTGTTATAAAAGTCCTCGATGGATTTCTGGCTGTAGGGTGATTCGATGTAGGTGGGGTCCTCGCCGTTGTAAGGCTTGCCGATCTTGGAGGTGCCCACCTCATCGGCGATGGTCTTGCATCCGTCCACGATGGCTAAAAGGCCCTGCACGGTGCTGATGTAGGTGCTGCCGGCGTTGCCCGCCTTCATCAGGTTGTCGCCATAGCTGTAGCTGCCGCCGTTGACAGTGGTGTTGAGTTCCAGCTCTTCCACTTTGTCGCGGTGCGACTTGGCGGCATTGTCGCCAATCCAGCTTACCTCCAATTGGAAACAGCGGTTGCGGAGGTCGCCGGCCACGGCGATGGCATATACCAGTTCGGTGTTCGTGATGGCCTCTGCGCTCTTTGGCTGACCGTCAGCAAAGAGGATGTATTCAATGCCGTGGAAGCCGAGAAGCGAGTTGCCGAGTTGCTCGCCGGCCACCACATCGCCGTCTTCGCCCCCGAGGGCAGCCACCATGTTCGGACTGCTCATCAGATTGAGGAAGGCATCCTCATCCAATGGCCAGGAGTCGATGTGCGGGTCGATGCCGAAGTCGGAGGCGGCACCGAAGAGGAAGGCCTCGCTCTTCTCCCACCAGGAACGGGCGGTAAGGAAAGTGGCGCAGACCTGATTGAGGTTGCCCTGCGTGGGACTGGCCTTGAAGGTCTTGAGTTCCGTCACCAACTGGTCGGTGTAGTTGGCCAGATGGGTGTATGTGGGCTGGATGGTGTTTTCCACATATTGTTTCAGGATAGCCGTTTGGGTTTCATCTTTCAGATAGTTGCCTCCATGATGGCAGGAGGTGGCAAGCACTGCAATAGCGCAAAGGGCAAAACAGAGAATTTTGGATACGTTTTTCATTTTGTTGTGATATTTAATGTTATACAATAATTTTAATAAGGGGAAAAACAGGTGCTACCGCGATTTTTCTTTGGTGAAATCATGTTTGAAGAAGGCAGCCCAGGTGATGCCAAGGGCCATCCAGGGCTCGTGGTTGTATTGCGATTTGAGCAGCCGTACGCCCGCCTCGGCCTTGACGGTAATTTCGGGTATGGGCCGGTAGTTGATGCCGCCGCTCACACAATGGCGGTCACTCCATTGGTAATCAATGAGTCCCGGAGCGGGGATGTAGGAATCGTAGTATTCGTAGCGGGCGAAGACAAAGAAGTTGTGTCCCCGCAGGCGGGAGCTCTCTTTTGCGAGTCGGAAAAAATCGAAGCCCACTTCCCCGCCGGCGGTCCAGGCGGCCATGCCCACCAGTGTGTGCGGGTAGGGCGATTGGCTGCTGTTGGAAAGTGTGGCGTTGAAGGAGGATACCATGGCGGCATCTGTGAGATAACCGTAGAGGCCACTGCCCCGCAGGATCAGGCCTCCAGTCTGGTAGCTGAAGTCCAGTCCCCCGATGGCTACGGTGCCGCGCACATCGGCGTAGCGAGTGGAGTGCTCGTCGGTGATGATGTCGTTGCGGAAACAGTTGCCCACATAGCCGCTGACCCCCACATGCAGGCCTTTGACGCTGTAGTTGTCCACACGGGCGGCCACGGCCAACTTGTTGGCCACGCGGAACTCGTAGGGGGATGCGGATCCGTTGTGTACCCATCCCGACACGTTGAAGAAACTGGAGTTGAGGGCGGGGATGAGCATCACATCGTAGCGCCATCCCTTGATGCGGCCCCAGAGTTCGATGCCGTTCTCGTGCCAGGTGCAGGGGATGATGGTGTTCTCGCCCTCGGGACGATACACGCCGAAGAACTCATTGGGCAGGTGGGCGTTGTTGGTGCCGCCCACCGGCACCACGATGTGTCCGGCCCGGATGTTGATTTTGGAGCCGAGGAAGGACTTCTGCAGCCAGAACTGTTCCAAGGCCACCTCGCCGCCCCGTTCCGTCTCCTGCTCGAACTCTCCCGACTCCTCGGCCTCCACTTCCACGGCGGATTCCGTGCCGCCATGCTCGAATTCCACCTCCGTGTTGAACGTCCAACCATGCCCGAAATCGTAGCCCAACAGGAACACGGCGTGCGGAAGATCCATGCGACCATGTCCCTTGGATTGGGTGTAGCGATCCGCATGGGAGTAGCGGAACACATTGTCGCTGTAGAAATTGTATTTGTAAACGCCCTCGCCATATCCGCCGATGGTCAGCCGGCCACGGGAGCGCACCGAATCGGTGTCCGCTTTTTTGGCCGATAGGGAATCAGCGCTGGAAGCGGCGTTAACAAATTGAAATCCAAATAAACAGGTTAGAAATAAGAGTAAAAAGGAAATTCTTCGCATAGACAATTTTTTTAACGCACAAAAATAGTATGCGCTTTTTCGGTGTGGTGTAACCAAAAATAGGGAAAAAGAGGAAAGGGTATAATTATAAATGAGGATGTGGTTTTTGCGTTGATTTTTTTTATCTTTGCAACGTTAAATTAATATACTATTTGTTGTCATGAAAACTTTTGACAGGAAGATACCTTTTCCATATAAGTCAGAAGCCCTTTTGAGGGCGTGCCAGAACAAGTCTCCCGGTGTTTGGGATTCCTCCTGTCGAAACAAAGGATCCCTGTGCGGGAGGAATGGAATGGGACAATACAATACAAATTTATTCATCCAAAAAAACAAAACGTTATGAAATTTTATAAATTAATATTATTAGTAGTTCTTCTATTTGTTGCCAGCTCTTGTAAAAAGGAAGATGTGTTTGGCTATAAATTCTTAAATTACGAATTATGTCTCGATAATCCTCTTTTTGAAAGTATGCTTGATGAAATTAACCAGTATGACACGTATGTGAATAATGATGGTATCATGGTGTTTGACAATAGAGAGGCATTGAAAAATACGATCGAAATACTTGAAACATATTGTGACTCTATTATTGCTTCCGACACTTCCTTGTCGTATGGTGATATTCTTAATGCATTTGGTTGTGCTTACCATTTTCAATCTTTATATACAAAGATTGAAAATCAGATTGAATATTTGGAACAGAATGAACTGCTTTCAGAACAAAATGACCCAGACATTCACTTTATAGGTAATATTTTCCTTCGAGCAATACTAACTCCAGATTGTGAGATAATTGTTGGAGATACATGGTATATACTTCAGGACGGTTTTACTTTAGGAATTATGAACCACGATGCAGAGGCAAGAAGTGATTTGTTGGAGCTTATTCAAAACAATGGTTCAAAGGAAAATTTTTTCTTTTACTGTAATACACATAAAAACGCATTCATAACTTCATATGGAGAAGCAGATGTGAAACCTGAATTTGTTTGCCAAGTGTCATCTTCCAATCTGTTAAATTATTCTTTCATTAACATGACATCGTGTGAGGAATACACAGGTGTGACCT
Source organism: Bacteroidales bacterium (assembly GCA_017540505.1). Taxonomy (GTDB): domain Bacteria; phylum Bacteroidota; class Bacteroidia; order Bacteroidales; family WCHB1-69; genus F23-D06. The sequence continues at coordinate 44,159 of JAFYAW010000018.1, forward strand.
ATTTGTGGACTTTTGGTGACGGTTATACATCTACTTTGTCCAATCCATCACATACTTATTCTATTGCAGGAACTTATACTGTACGTCTGACAGCAAGTTATAATGGGGTTAGTAAAATGTGTGAGAAAGTCCTAAATGTGGGAGGAGAAAGCGCAAATTTTACCTATAGTAAAGATCAAGATGGTGTTTTTTATTTCTCTGCACAGATAAGTGATACCAATATTGTCGTTGTAGGATATGAATGGGATTTTGGTGATGGAACAGTTGTTCAGACAAATGAAGGGAATTGTACACATGTATTTAGCGATGAGGAGGAAACATACCACGTTAGTCTTTCGATTATTAAACCGTTGGAAAATACAATATTGCATGAAAAGAACCTTTCGGATTTGTGGCATCCATACTGTCGGCCTTTAGCCTGTTGTTATTCTGGGACATCAGCATATCCACATAGACATCTTGGTGATAATTATTATGCTAAGACTGCAATTTCAGTATATAATTCTTATATTCTTCATAATATAATGACCAGAACGATTTATCTTAAAAAAAGGAACAATGGGACTTATAGAAGAATAAAAGCCGAAAAAATAGGAACAAAAATGCAAGGTGCAATATACGTACCTTGGAATAATAGTGACAATGGTAGTGATTGTGGTATAGAAGAATATATTAGTTTGCCCAAAATAAAATACAATCAAAGGGAAGTGGTTAAATCATTGGTCCTTTATTATGAAACATATTTTAAGGTTGCATATTTGAGTTTAGCTGCTTCGTCTTGTATTAATGAAGGTGATTTTCATTTGGGTGTGATTGTCCATAACCATGAAAATCAATCTGTTAACCCTTAAACCGATGTTGTTATGAAAAAATCAGTCTTTATTTTTATGTTATTGATTATCTGTTTGTTGTCGTTTTCACAAACAGATAATGTAGAATCAACAAAAAAAATACAATATTATCATTCGATAGATTTAGGGTCAGGTTTTGAAAAATGGAAACCAGGAGTATCAACTTGGGGAGTGTCCATTCGGGAAACACATGGGATGCTGATTAAACAGCACGTGGTGGTGGGTTTGAATTTGGAATTTTTGTATGCCAATATTTATCGCAATGATGGGGAAGGTTGTGATGTGCTTGCATTTTCGAGTGGTTTGGATTTGCGGTATTTTATTCTTAAAAAATATAAATGGACACCTTTTTTAATGTTCAAATGGAATGTGGGATTAACGATAGTGGGCAAGACTCGTAATCGTCCGATGGAGTATGCGGACGTATATCCGTTATTTGACAATATATCATTTTTTGTGGGTTGTAATTATTCATTTAAAGAGAAAAAGAGTGTTTATATGGCTTTAGGGTGCGATATGATATATCCAGGTCCGGCTTTCCGTATCGGGGTGCGGTTTTAAGATATCCCGATGGAACATATAAACGTTAAGGCTGACCTGTTATGGGTCAGCCTTTTTTTCTATATCCGGCGAATACTTAACGACTACACCGGACAAATATACAGAGATTATGTACAAGACACCGAACAACTTCAAGCTCGCATTTTTTTATGACACAAAAGACAAAAATCCGTCATGGAAGTTGATAATGCAAATAAAGGATTACACATACAGGTCTCTCGTTGAGATTGACAAGGATGACATATCAGTGCTTGTTCAAGATTTTGAAAGTGCATACAATAGAATAAAATCAGCCATTGGGGAATAGTCCTCAATGGCTGATTTGTTTGTTTAACACAAGCGCTCTCGATACTCCTTTTACATTGAAGGTGTACACGTTGCGATTGACATCAATATGGACGCAGTCTTTTCGCTCTATCCTATTCATTAAGGACAGAACCTCTGTAAGGTCAACTTGTTGGTAGCTGTCAAGCGTCCTCGTGTTGAGCGGCATGACCTTGAAGCCAACAGGCAGGTCTATGATTAGCATTGGTCGGTCTTTCACGTAATTATTGCCTTCTTCGGTCACAAACTACGGACTTCCTCCCTTGCCGACAACAGCGTCACCGCCAGAGTGGTGGCTCGTTCCTTCCGGTTTTAAAACAATCGTATTTATGCACCCTAAAAACTCGAAACGTGCAACCCCATACGGGGTTGTGGGTTCGGCTGGGAATGCCCTCGGCTACAGATAGGGAACCCCTAGCGGGGTTCAGCGGAATTCGGAAACAAAACAAGATTCCGGCATCAACCGATACACCGCAGACACCCGCATTGGGCTTAAATGCAATACTGTGCCGGAGGAGGCGGTGGTGAGGTAAAGTGAGGTGAGGTATGACGAGGTAAGGTAAGACGACTGTCTGTAGCAAACGGATGCCACACGTGGTTTTCAAATCTCCGTAGGAGATTCATATTCAACGGCTAATGGACGGGTCTCCCGTTTAAAACAATTGTATTTTTTGCACCCTAAAAACATTGTAGGAGCATTCTCACAGGAGATCCTGCCTCCTTTCAAATGCTCCTACAATGTGCGTCCGAAAACGACACGGCAAAAATACAAAAAACAACTATAAGAGTTGTACCGCGGCCAGTTCTCTTCCAATCTTGTGAATCGCGGTCTGAATCTTTGACACTTGCTTTTCCGACACATACTGGCCGTGCTTGTATTGGCGCATCAAAGAGGGGTTGATGCCGGCATATTTTGCAAATTGTGTCATATTCAGTATTTTGTAATAGCTCAAGAAAGAAGGCATATCATATTTATATACGAATGTCGTGTTTTTCAAATCGTCGGGATCGGGTTTTCCCGTTTCCTCAAACACTTCTATAAATTCCCTAACTGAATTTTCAAAATCGGCTTTAGCCTCGGCGACAGTGCTGCCGTTTCCAAACATAACGGATTTTGTGTCAGGAGAGAACACACCGAATGTTCCGTCTTTGCCAATTTCTATTAATGCGACTTTCTTTTTCATAATTCTATGCTTTTGTTGATTTCTATTAAAAACCAATCAATTTCTTCAACTTGCAATACAATCCGTACTTTATTTCCTGCGAACCATGACGTTCAATTTTCAAAAGTTCATTCTTTTCTGCGTGGGCATATATGTCATGATTAGCACCATTTCGCAAAAGATACCATCCTTTAGATTCGGCTATCCGTCTGAGTTCGCTCCATTTCATACTCCACTGCTTTTGACCATGCTGCAAACATATAACTTTTTTGCAATATACCAATACTCTTTAAAAAAATTATTTCTCCCTATCCATCAATTATTTACATACTTTCTATAAATATAATTGCTGAAACTGTGCTGCAATATCAAAAGTTTTTTCCAAGACTATTGTATTTATAGAGTTTGCCATTTAGTTTTAAAACAATCGCATTTACACAATAAAAACTCGAAACGTGCAACCCCATACGGGGTTGTGGGTCCGGCTGGGAATGCCCTCGGCTACAGATAGGGAACCCCTAACGGGGTTCAGCGGAATTCGGAAACAAAACAAGATTCCGGCATCAACCGCCACGCCGCATACACCCGCATCGGACTGATATGCAATACCGCGCCAGAGGAGGCGGTGGTGAGGTAAAGTGAGGTGAGACGAGACGTGGTACAACATCCCCGTAGGGGATGCCTATCTGTAGCAAACGTATTCCACACGTGGTTTTCAAATCTCCGTAGGAGATTCATATTCAACGGTTCATGGACGGCCTATTCCCACATCAGGAAAACAAAAGACAGCTCGTTGAGAGAACAAGGGTGGAAAGAACCACAAACGATAATTTTTCGTATTTTTGCACCCCTAAAAATTATCGTAAAATGGATAAAGTAGCAAGCGGCATACGGCCCACCGGTTTCCTCCATCTCGGCAACTATTTCGGTGCCTTGAGGAATTTTATCAAAATGCAGAATGAGAACAACTGCTATTTCTTCATCGCGGATTACCATTCCCTGACCACCCATCCCAACCCGACGGACCTGCGCACCAACGTGCGCAACGTGCTGATCGACTATCTGGCGGCCGGTCTGGATCCGGAGAAGGCCACTATCTATGTGCAGAGCGATGTGCCCGAGGTGTGCGAGCTGAGCCTGCTGCTCTCCATGAATGTGTATGTGGGTGAGCTGCAGCGCGTGGCATCCTTCAAGGAGAAGGTGCGCCGCCAGCCCAACAACGTCAACGCCGGCCTGCTCAACTATCCCGTGCTGATGGCTGCCGACATCCTGCTGCACCGCGCCGACAAGGTGCCCGTGGGCAAGGACCAGGAACAGCATCTGGAGATGACCCGCGACTTCGCCCAGCGCTTCAACCACATCTACAAACACGAGTATTTCAAACTGCCCGTGGCCTACAACTTCGGCAACGAGTTGGTGAAGATCCCTGGCCTGGACGGCTCCACTAAGATGTCCAAGTCCGACAATGAGGGCTCCTGCATATACCTCTCCGACGCGCCCGAGGTGGTGCGCAAGAAGATTATGCGTGCTGTCTCCGACAGCGGCCCGACGGAGCCCGGTCAGCCTAAATCGCAGGCGGTGGAGAACCTCTTCAGCCTGATGAAGGCCGTCTCCACGCCGGATACGGTGCAATACTTTGAAGACCAGTACCAGGCCTGCCAGATCCGTTACGGGGATATGAAGAAACAGTTGGCCGCGGATATGATTGCGTTCATACAGCCTATATATGAGCGCATTATAGAACTGCGTTCCAAAGACGAATACATTAGCAAAGTGGCCCGCATGGGTGCGGAAAAGGCCCGCGAAAGCGCTTCCAAGACCGTGCGCGAGGTGCGCGAAATCATCGGATTCAAGGCTTTGTAATCTCCCTGCATCATGGCATTGCTGACCGAATACCCACTCTGGCTCATCATTTTCATCATCCTGCTCGGTGCAGGATACGCCTGCTTCCTCTATTTCCGGAACAATACCGTTGTTTTCGAGAAAGTCCCGAAAATCATTATGGCTTGCCTGCGTGGCGTGGCCATGTCGCTGCTCGCCTTCCTGCTGCTCGCCCCCATGCTCAAGATGGTTCGGAAGCAGGTGGACAAGCCCCTCATCCTCGTGGCCGTTGACAACAGCGAGTCCGTGGCGTCGGGCAAGGATTCCGCCTACTACCGGACGGAATACGCCAAGCAGGTGCAGAATATGATTTCCGAGCTGGGCGATTCTTACGAGGTGAAAACCTATAAGATCGGGGATGAAGATGCGCTGATAGGAGATGACGAACAGCTTAATCTGGACTTCTCCGACAAATCCTCCAATCTGGCCTCCCTGTTCGATCAGGTGGACATGGTATATGCTAACCGCAATATTGGGGCGATGGTCCTGCTGACGGACGGTATCTTCAATACGGGTACCAATCCTTATTATAAAGCTGAAAAGGCTGATTATCCGGTTTATACGGTGGGATTGGGTAATACGGAGCTGACGACGGACTTCTTCATCGCCGGTATCAACCACAACAAGCAGGCCTTGAAGGGGAACATGTTCCCGGTGGAGATCAAGTTGGCCGCCAACCGCCTCTCCGGACGCGCCGCCGAGGTGACCGTCATGGAGGGTTCCGAGCAGATCTACAGCAAAAAGCTCACCCTGAGCGGCAACCGCTATTTTGAGACCGTCAAGTTCAGCGTGGAGGCGAAAAGCACCGGCATCCATCATTACAAGGTGGATATCACCGAGTTGGACGGCGAGGTGACCCACAAGAACAACCACACGCAGTTCTTCGTGGAGGTGGTGGACTCCCGCGAGAAGGTGGCCATCGTCTATAACTCGCCACATCCCGACATTGCGGCTATGAAGGAGGCTTTAGAGCTGACCGACAACTACGACGTGCAGGTCTCGTCCATCGCTGAGTTCTCTGGTAAGCCCAGCGACTATAGTTTAGTGATCCTGCACCAGCTGCCCTCCACCACCAACTCGGCCGCCAACCTGTTGACCCAGATCCGCCAAAGCGGCACCTCCGCTCTCTACATTTTAGGTCCGCAAACTAACCTCACCACCTTCAACGGGCTGAATGTGGGTATGAGTGTGGTGCAAAGCAAATCGCTGACCAACAATGCGATGCCATCGTATAATGACAATTTCACCTCCTTTACATTCTCAGAGGATTCCCGCCAGATGCTCTCCAAGTTCCCGCCCATCAAGACTATTTTCGGCAATTACAAGACATCGGTTTCGGCCAATGTCTTCCTGTATCAGAAGATCAGCGGGGTGGACACCAAATACCCGTTGGTGGTCTTCAGCAGCCATAATGGAGCGCGGAGTGGGGTGGTGGCCGGCACCGGTTTCTGGAGTTGGAAGCTGTACAACTACATGCACGCCGGCAACCACGATGCCTTCAATGAGGTGATTGACAAAACGGTGCTCTATTTAGCCGCCAAAGGCGACAAGAGCCAGTTCCGCGTGCAGCACGCCGCCATCTTCGCCGAGAATGCGCCGGTGGAATTTGCGGCAGAGCTCTACAATGACAGCTATGAGTTGATTAACGAGCCGGACATCAAGATGGTTATCAAGGGCAGTGGCGACACCACTTACGAGGCGCAGTTCTCCAAGCAGAACAACGGCTATTACCTGAATGTGGGCGAGCTGCCCGTAGGCAATTACACCTGGACGGCCACCACGCAGGTGGGCAAGCGCAAAATGGAGAAGTCGGGACGTTTCTCCATCCAGGAGGTGATGCTCGAAACCGCTAATCTTGTTGCCGACCACGACCTGCTGAAGAGCATCTCCACCGCCACCAACGGCCAATTCTTCCCGAAGGAGAACATCGACCGTATTGTCAAGGAAATCAAGCAGAACGACCAGATAAAGCCTATAGCCACCTACCGTAAGCACTATTCCATGCTGCTCAACTCCTACTGGTATCTCATCGCCATCGTATTGCTGTTAGGCATCGAGTGGTTCCTGCGCAAGTGGAATGGAGGGTATTAGCAGTTAGCAATTGATAACATTCTGAACACCATAAAATTATCATACAATGAAAAAATTCGACCTTTTATCCCTGCCATACGCGGCGAACGCCCTGGAACCTGTCATTTCCGAAAAAACCATCGGATTCCATCATGGGAAACATCTTCAAGGGTATGTCAACAATCTGAATGCAGCCATTGAGGGCACGCCCTTCGCGGACATGGAGCTGACGGAAATCGTCAAGAAAGCAACCGGCGGTATGCTGAACAACGCCGGTCAGATTCTGAACCACAATCTCTATTTCCTGCAATTCAATGCGCCGAAGGCCGACAACAAGCCCGTTGGCCAGCTGGCGGAGGCCATCCATAGCCAATTCGGCTCCTTCGAGGAGTTTCAGAAAGCCTTTGTGCAGGCTGGTGCCACCCTGTTTGGTTCCGGCTGGGTATGGCTGTCTGCCGATAATGAGGGGAAATTGGTGATCTCGCAGGAGGGAAACGCCGCCAATCCGGTGCAAAAGGACCTGACCCCGCTGCTCACCTTCGACGTGTGGGAGCATGCCTACTATTTGGATTATCAGAATCGCCGTCCCGACCACCTGAACGCCCTGTGGCAGATTGTGGACTGGAACGTCATTGAAAAACGCTACCTGAACCGATAGAATTGGCGCAAACGGCGTCAATTATGGACGTTTTCTGATGTAATTCTTTCTTCTTGACCTGTCTGCGGTTTCTTTTTCACCGAGAGAAGCCATAATAGGACATTGATGATGGCGAAGAACTGCACCCCGGCCCGTATCTCGAACATTGATTCCACCAACAAATTGAAAATCAGAATTATTGCGAAAGAGAGATACAACATATCCTTTTTCCGGATGGAGAAATACAACGGGTAAAAACAGTAGGTGAGCAATATAATCAGTCCGGGAATGCCGACAGTGAGCAGTGTTTGCAGATATTGGTTGTGCGCGTTGAAATGATGCCCGATGAGGTTGGTGTAGTTTTTGTGGATGGCGTTCAGGCAAAGCTCGTCCGTGGCATCGCCGGTACCCACCCCCCAGGGCAGGTTCTTGCGGATAATCTCCAGCGTGGACTTCCATACCGTGAGGCGTATCTCGCTGCTGCCATGGCCATAGGGTTTCTCCTTATGGTGCTGAACCTGCGTGATAGTTTCCTGCAAGCGGTTGACCGGCAGCACATCCGTGCGGAAGACCAAGAGCCCTAATCCGACAGTAAGTGCCAGAAACAGAGCTCCCCAAGCTAACTTATAGCGCACATGGCAAATGAAATACACGAACCACATGACGGTCAGTATGGCAAACACGATTAACCCTGCTTTGGATTGCAACAACACAATCAAGGCAAGCAGAATGATAAGCGACAAGATGATGGCGATCACACTGGGCAGCGAGATAATCTTTTTATAATGATGTATAAAATACAACAATAGGAAAAACGTGAATGTGGAATACATGGCCACATAGGAAGGATGCCGCAGGAATGAGAGTTTCATATAGTAAAATGCACCAGTGTCGCCCGTCTTCAGCAGGCGATAGGTGGCGGTGCCCAACAGGATACACGCATGCAAAATCGTGGAGAAGGCAAAGTATTTGAGGATAATCCGGATACGCCGGTTGGTGAACAATTCCGGATCGTAGGTTAGACAGCAGACCGGTGCCACTAAAAACCAGAGATAGCAGTCGAAGCAGCTCATGGCGCGACCTTTATTAAAGGACAATATCAAGCCTATAAAGGGAATCAGGTAGAGAGACAGGAAGATGAAGAACGACGGGATGGCCTTATGCTGCCGTATGTTCTGCCATTTCTGCCGCCAGTTCCATTCCACCACGACATTCAGGAGCATGAGGATGGCGATGGGCAGCATGAGGAAGGTGGTCATCGGCAAGGTGACCGCCGCCAGCAGGAGCAGCGCGTAAAAGACATTGAAATGTCCGTTTTTCGTGAAAATATCCTGTAGAATTTTCATCATTTGTTCAAAAGATCAGGTCTTCGGGCTTGGGTTCGTTGCATTTGCTGTTCCATCTTCCATTCGGCGATGAGCTTGTCGTTGCCGGAGAGCAGCACGTCGGGCACACGGTGGCCGCGGAAGTCAGCCGGACGGGTATAGACCGGTGCCGACAGCAGGTCGTCCTGGAAGGAGTCGGAGAGGGCTGAGGTGCCGTCGTTGATGACTCCCGGGATGATGCGGGCCAGCGCGTCGGTAATGGCCATGGCCGCAATCTCGCCCCCGGAAAGCACGTAGTCGCCGATGCTGATATCTTCGGTGACGAACAGTTCGCGCACGCGCTCGTCCACACCCTTGTAATGCCCGCACAGGAGCATGATGTTATCCAGCATCGACATCTGGTTGGCCTTGTGCTGATTGAAGGGCGTGCCATCGGGAGCCATCAGGTATATGGCGTCATATGTGCGCTGGCTCTGAAGCTCTTCGATACAGCGGGCGATGGGCTCAATCATCATGACCATACCGGCACCCCCGCCAAACGGATAGTCGTCGGCCTTGTGGTGCTTGTCGGTGGTCCAGTCGCGGATGTTGTGCGTGTGCAGCTCCAGCAACTGCTTGTCCACGGCGCGTTTCAGAATCGAATTGCCGAAAACGCCGGTGAACATGTCGGGGAAAAGGGTGAGTATATCTATGCGCATGGTTATTGTTTTTCTATCATCATAATTCCGTCACGGAAAGGCAGCAGCATATTCCGCACGCGGTCGTCCTGCTGCACATAATTGTTAAATTCCATAATGGCTTGCGTGTCGCGGTCGTGACGCAACACTTCTTGGGTCACCTTGCCATTCCATAACACATTATCAACCAATATGAAACCGCCCTGTCGGATGCGCGGAAGCACTTTGTCATAATAAGAACGGTAGTCCTCCTTCTCCGCATCGATGAAGACCAGATCCCATACAGGCTCCAACGTGGGCACCACCTCTTTGGCGTCCCCGATGTGCAGCACGATACGATCGCCCACCGGCGATTGGGCCAAATACTCCCGGATGCGATCCTCGTATTCGGGATTCGATTCGATGGTGTGCAGCTCGCCGCCGTCGGCAAGACCGGAAGCCAAGCAGATGGCCGAATAGCCCATGAATGTGCCAATTTCCAAAATGAATTTCGGACGCATCATCTTGGATAGGAATGTGAGGAACTGCCCCTGCAAATGCCCGGAGCACATCCGCGGGTTGATGGTCTGCAGGTATGTCTGACGGTTCAGACGGTACAACAGGGCATCCTCCGGGGTGGTGTGTGCCTCGCAGTATTCCTCAATGTCTTGGGCTATCAGGTCGAAGGTGGACATGCTACGACAGTTCGGCTATGGTTTTATTCACCTCCTCCTCGGTTTTGGTGAGCTTGTCACGGCAAATCTTGATCAGCTTGGAGGCCTTCTTGATATTCTCGGAAAGGTCGTCCACGCTGATGTCCGCATTTTCCATCTGGGTGACGATGGTCTGCAGCTGCTCAAAGGCTTCAGTATAGGTAAGTTCTTCTTTCATGGGACTTTAATATAAAAGACCGACGCGTACACCGGCAAAATGATACAGTTGGTTTTTCTTGATGTCGTCCGTTAGAATGGAGGCATAATCCATGTTGGCCGGATTGGAGGTGTAACGAATGGAGGTTACCTGAAGCTTGTACAATGCGGTGAACATGATGGATAACCGGTTTTTGAAGCGAATGCGCAGACCGATAGCCGCCTCGCCCATCGGACCCGGATCGGAGCCGTGGATGACATGCGTCACCGCTTCCGGCGTGGACTGCATATACCATTTGAAACCGTAACCGAGATTGAGGGTGAAGACCGGTGCCACACGCTTGTCAAGCATGATGACATTCATACCCAAATACAACGGGATGAAGGCCGTACGCTTCCAAATGTCAATGCCGGCCCCAATACCCAATTGGAAATTGTTATTGAATTGGTACCCAATAAATTGGTGTATCATCACATTGGTGTTCTTATTGATAACCACCATCCAGTCCTCCACCGTGCGGGTGTAGTCGGGCAGCTTTAATGAGCCGGCTCCGCTGGCAAAGCCTATGGAACTCATGAATACGAACCTCTTCTCCTGACGGTCGCTTCGGTGCTGGGCGTTAATTGTTGGCAGAATAATACCCAATAAGCAAATAATCAATATGATACGTTTCATAATGTCGTGACATTAAGGGGTTGGGTGATGGTGTCGTGAAGCATTTCCCGTGCTGTGGTCAGGGCCGCCTCTGACTGTTCATTGCCGCTCAACATGCCGGCAATGGTCCTCACACGGGCATCGCCGTCCAGCTGGCGGATATTCGTAATGGTTTGATTTTCTGTGTTTTCTTTGTAAACAAGCAGATGCTGATTTCCACGTACCGCTATCTGTGGCAGATGCGTGATGGTGACCACCTGATGGTTTTCTGCCAGCAGGCGCATCACTTCGCCGACGCGGTTGGCGGTTTCTCCTGAAATGCCCGTGTCGATCTCATCGAAGATGACCGTCGGCAGGAGACGGCTGTCGGTGATGATGGACTTCAGTGCGAGCATCACGCGCGACAGTTCGCCGCCGGAGGCCACCTTGCCAAGGTCCGCAGGCGCACTGCCACGGTTGGCGGAGAACCAGTATTCCACCTTGTCGGCACCGTTCGCCATCAGCTCGCCACTGTCTGTCAGGAGGATTTCGAACTTGGCATCCGACATGCCCAGTTGTACGAGCCGTGCATCCACGTCCGCGCTCAGGTTGTCCAGCACTTCTTTGCGCCGCTCGGAAAGCTGGCGGGCCAGGTCCAGAGTAGCTGACCGCAGCTCATCAATCCTATTGGCCAGGGTGGCCAGCAGCTCCCGATTGTCCTGATAGGCTTCGCTTTCCCGCTGCAGTTTGCTCAAGATGTCCAACAGCCCTTGGATATTGTCCACCTGATACTTGTGTTCCAGCGTGTAAATGAGGTCCAAGCGTTCCTGCACCCGCTCCATCTCCTGTGGGTTCACATCCACAGCGTCGTATTTTCGGGAGATTTCGTAGGCGATGTCCTGTAATTCCGATTGGGTGCTTTCCAGCCGGTCGCACAGCTCGCGGTACTCTGGTCCGATGTCGGACAAAGCACGGCATTCGTGCAGTATCTCTTTCAGTTTCAGTAAAATATTGTCGTTATCCTGTTCCGACAACAGCTGGGCGGCCTGGTACAAATGGGCCTTGATGTCGCCGGCATGCGTGAGGGTGTTCAGATTCTGCTCCAACAGTTCCTGTTCGTCGGACTGCAGCTGGGCGTTCTCAATCTCCTGAATCGTAAAGGTATGGAAATCATGTTCCAGCGCAGCTTGCGAGCAGGCTTCCTTGAGGCGTTTCTCTTCCAGAATCGTGTTCTTCAACTCCGTAAGGGAGGATTTGTAAGATGCCAACAGGGATTGGGTTTTGGCATACTGGTCGATGATGTCCATTTGGAAACCGGAATCCTGCAACAGCAGGTTCTGATGCTGCGAGTGGATGTCAATAAGTTGGGAGGCCAGTGCTTTGAGCGTGGTGAGATTGACGGGCGTATCGTTGATGAAGGCACGCGACTTGCCGTGCTCGTTGATTTCACGCCGGATGATGGTCGTTTCCTGATAGTCCAGATCGTGCTGTTCGAAAAAAGTCTGCATTTCGGGGTTGTCCAGACGGAAGACACCCTCCACGATGCACTTGCGGTTTTTGTCGTAGAGCACGTCTGTGTCGGCGCGGTTGCCGAGAATGAGTGCCAGAGCCCCTATGAGAATGGATTTCCCCGCGCCGGTCTCACCGGTAATGACCACAAAACCCTTGTCGAAACGAATCTCAAGGGCATGTATGAGGGCATAATTCTCAATTTTCAGGGATTGTAGCATGGGCCTTACTTGTTGGTCGCGGCATTGATGGCATCGTAACGGGAGGAGTTGGTGGGGTCGATCTGTTTCATGATGTTGATCACCTGTGTTTTCTCGCTGGGCATTCCCTCCTTGAAGATATTGACAATCTCATCGCACTTGGTGGAGGCAATGACCTTCACCATCGACAGGCCGGATTTCTGGGCATTCACCTGCTGCAGCAGACGGAGGCTCTCTAAGATGACGGCGCGTCCGGCATCGGGTGTTTCGTTCATCACATCCAATCCGAGCCGGTGGTACTGGTAGAAGAACTCGTGCAGTTTGCTGTACTGGCTGTTGGTGAAATTCTCAATGATCCAATAGCGGTTGCTCTGACCGTTGTCGGCTACACTCCAGCCCTTCTCTTTGGAGGATTGGTTCAGATTCACGATGGACTGGCAGTTGCTATAATAGACGGCACCACCGTTCGGTGCAAAGCTGTCGAATTCCACCGCAAGGAACAGGTTGAGGTAAAAGGCAATCAGGGAGGTGAACTGCGAGAGGTTCATGTTGTCAGAATACTCCAGCGGGTCGCCCTCGGCGTAGGTGAACTGGATGTGCTTGTCTTGGAAATTCAGTAGGGTGGTCTTATAGCTGGCCTTATAGACCGGACGCTGGAGCAGGATGTTCATGGAACCTTCCATCACATCGCCCGACACTTTTGTCAGCGTGATCTGCAGTGCGCACTCGATGCGCTCGTTGGTTTTCAGCTTGTACTGGCACCATTTGCGGTCATGGATGAACTGGTACAGCTTCTGCTGCAGGTCATTGTACCGCTGCTGGCTGGATCCGCCAGTCACCGCATTGGCGTTGATGGACACCTGGCACTGGAAGTCCTGGGCATACAGTCCGCCGCAGACGAACGCACACAATAGGATGAGGAATAGCCGTTTCATTGTCATTATTCTACTTCGTGAGTCATTATTTTATACACCAGATTCAGGATGTCGTCGGCGATTTCGCGTTTGCTCTTCAGCTCGCTGGTTTCCGTATGGTTGCCTTTGGTCATCATCATCACCTGGTTGGTGGCGGTCTTGAAGCCTGCGCCCTTGGTCCGCAACGAGTTCAAAACGATGACATCGGCGTTTTTATTATGCAGTTTGGTGCGGGCGTTCTCAATTTCATTCTCCGTCTCCAAGGCGAAGCCCACCAGTATCTGGTCGTCGCGCTTCTGCTTTCCGATGCTGGCCAGGATGTCCTTGGTCTTGCAGAGGTGCAAGTCCAGCCCTTCGGCGTGCTTCTTGATCTTCTCAGGTGCGGGGTTCTCCGGTGTATAGTCGGCCACAGCTGCCGACATGATGCAGATATTCTGCTCGTCCACCACATCCATGCAGGCCTGGTACATCTCGGCGGCGGTGGTCACATCACAGCGGTGGATGGCGGGATGCTGCGTCTGCAGGCTCGTGGGCCCCGTGACCAGCGTGACCTCTGCGCCCTGTTCGGCGGCGGCCTCCGCTATGGAGAAACCCATGAGACCGGAGGAGTGGTTGCCGATGAAGCGGACGGGGTCGATGGGTTCGTACGTGGGACCGGCGGTGATGAGGATTTTCTGACCGGCAAACCGCTGTTCGGCGGTAAGGTGTTGATTTACTATAGTGAAGATGCGGTCAGGCTCTTCCATTCTACCGGTGCCCGTACTGCCGCAGGCGAGGAATCCGCTCTGCGGGTCGATGATGTGGCAGCCCCGCTCCTTGAGGAGGCTGATGTTGTGCTGCACGGCGGCGTTCGCGAACATCTTGTCGTTCATGGCCGGAGCGATGAAGACTGGGCATTGCAGGGCGAGCAGCAGCGTGGACAAGGCGTCGTCGGCGATGCCGTTGGCGTATTTGCCGATGATGTTGGCTGTGGCCGGTGCCACCACCATGCAGTCGGCCCAGTCGGCCAGGCTGATGTGGTGGGTGTCACGATGTTCCGTGGGGTCGAACAGGTCGGCGTACAACTTGTTCTGCGACAGGGTCTCTATCGTCAGCGGCGTGACGAACTCCAGGGCGTGCCGTGTGGCCACCACCCGCACATCACAGCCGTTGCTCTTGAACAAGCGGATGAGGTACAGCGACTTATAGGCTGCAATGCCGCCCGTAATCCCGATGACGATGTGTTTGCCGTTCAGCATGTTAGCGGTGTTTTAGTCCACGTCGGGATCCTTGAAATAGACCTGGTTGTTCTCAAACTCGTACAGGGCGATCTGCGTGGGTTTGGGAAGCTGTTCGTAGAATTTGGACAATTCGATCTGTTCGCGGTTTTCGTACACCTCCTCCAACGACTCGTTCGTCGGGGAATATTGCTGGGAACTCTCCTGGAACTCCTGCTTCAGGTCAGAGGCTATCTGATCCGCCCGCTTCGACATGATGACGATGCTCTTGTAGAAATTACCCGTCTCCTTGTCATACTGTCTGATGTCTTTCGTCTTTGCAAAGAGATCAATTTTAAGTTTTTTGTAATCAGCTGCTTTCATTAAAATATTATTTGGTTTGTTAATTGTATTTCTGTAACTGTTTCTGAACGTCGGCGGCTATTTTCTCCACCTCCTTGGTATATTTCGTCTCCCCATAGTTCAGGGTGAGGCGGTTGCAGGCATCCAGGCACGCGCGATAACGCTCGGCCTTCTTTTTCTCCACACTCTTTCTGGCAAATTCGTAATTGTTCAGCACCAGATAATAAATCGCCTCCGGCATCAGCGGAGAGTAGGCATATTCATTGAAGAAGTTCTTTGCCGCAATCTGACAGGCTTCGTAATGGTCTGTGTTATAATATAGTTTCAAAATCTCCAAATCCTTGCGGGCCAGTTTCAGACGCAATGCGTCCAGCATCACGTTGCACTCCTCCACATGTTTCGAATTGGGATAGGCGATCAGGAATGCCTTGATTTGCTCGATGGCGTACTCGGTGTTGCTCTGGTCCAGATTGTAGTCGGCACTGGACTTGTTGATGGCGGAGATGCAGTAGTAGAAAGCGTCCTCCGTGCGGTCGCTGTTGGGGTAGCGCTTCACATAGTCGCGGAAATGGAAGGCGGCCATCGTGTAGTCGGTGTTCATGTAGTAGCAATGGGCGAAGAGGAAGAGGATGGTGTCGGCGCGGGGCGTGCCCAAGGAGAGGGGATACAGATCTTCAAAAAGGCCGGCAGCGGAGAGATACTGTTGGTTGTTATAATACCGCATGGCCCTCGCGTAGTTGGCCTCGAAGCTCTCGAATGTGACCTTCTTGGCACCCTTGGAGAGGCGCTCCTTTTTGGGCTTGGCAGCCTTCTGCGACGGCTTAGAGGTGTCCTGCACCGACAGCACCGTGTACGGGTTTTCGGAGAAAACAGCCGTAAAATCCGCGGCACAAACGTCCACAGAAGCAGCCAACAGTATTATTATCAATAACTTACAACTCTTCTTAACCATAGTAAATCAAACGTTGCAAAGATACAAAAAAAGATACAAAATATTTCCGATGGATGTTTCATTTTTTTTATTTTTGCAACCTGAAAATCCTTCAACCCAGTACCCGTTGATTTAGCAATCGTAGCAAAATGTCAAACACCCACCGCATCCTGCTCCTGCTGGCGTTCGCCTTTTCCATGTCGGCCCTGTTCGGGCAGCGCACCTACACGCTGCACGGTGTGGTGCTGGATAGTGCCAGCCACAGCCGGGTGGCCTTCGTCAATGTGGGCCTTTTTACGGCGGACTCTACCCGCACGATGGCGGGAGCCGCCGTCACCGACCAGAACGGGCGTTTCACCATCGCAGACGCGCCGGCGGGCGACTACCTGCTGAAGCTGTCGCTGATAGGCTATGACGTGCGTACCGTGCCTGTCACTGTGGGCGGGGAGGAGGCGCATGTCCGTCTCCGACCGGTGGCCCTGAAGAAAGGGAACACCACGTTGGGCGAGGTCAGCATTGTGACTGAAAGGCCCGTATTCATGGTGGAGGGGGAGAAGACCATGTACAACGTGTCGGACGACCCGACCATACAGTCGGGCACCGCCTCCGACGCCCTGCAGAACACCCCGGGCGTGGAGGTGGACATTGAGGGCAACATCACCCTGCACGGTGCTTCCTCGGTGGAGATCTGGATGAACGACAAACCTTCCAATCTCACGGAGGACAACCTCAAGAACTTCATCCGCCAGCTGCCCGCCAACGCGTTGGAACGCATTGAGGTAATTAACAATCCGTCAGCTAAATACAATACGGAGGCCGATGCTATCATCAACATCGTTTTAGCGGGCAACATCAAAAAGAACAGCTTCATCAGCTTCGGCGTGACGGGCTCCTCCCGACCGGAAGTCAACCCGTGGGTGTCATACGTGTGGGCCAACGAGAAGCTGTCGCTGAACTTCTACCTCAGCGGGCGTTACAACTTCCAGAACAGCATCAGCGAATCCTACGCCACCCGTTTCAATCACGAGGGCGACACCTCCAGCAACGGCCATGGCAGCGGCCAGTCCATAACGCACAATTTCTCAACCTCTTTCAGTTTCAACGGCAGCTACACATTCGACACTTTGAATACGATGAGCTTCTGGGCGGGCACCTATCCGTCGTGGAGCCGCTACAGCAACGATCAGAATGTGTTCCGTCGGGAATATCTGGAGCCTTCGGCGGGCCTCTACGCCTACATCACCGACGCCGCCAACCGGTCGTTCTCAGCGGGTGCCTACGGGGGAATGTGGTTCCTCCATCGTTTTGACCGCCAGGGCCATGAGCTGAAAGCGAACATGTCGGGCAATTTCAACCGAAGCCAGTCTTTTTCGGAAGAAATCCGCGACTATATGTTGCAGGATTTTATGGATTATCATAAAAAGAAAACCAACAACGGGCTCAACTACAGCGTTCGTGCCAGCCTCGACTACTCCCGTCCCTTTGCCCGCAACCATGAACTGTCGGTCGGGATGGAGGGCAGCTACCGGCAAAACAGCGGCTTGAGCTCATCGGACACGTTGGTGATGAACACGGCGGACGTGTTCCTGCTGGACTCTCTGCGCTTGAAAGACACGCGCACCCAAAACGGTGGGGTCAGTGTTTTCGCCACCCTCCAGCACAAGTTCGGCAACTTCACTGTGAAAGAGGGCCTCCGTATCCGATACAACCATGAGGTCTATCAGATTTTCAACTCCCCGAAAGACAATGTCATACAGAACAAGCTGAGTTATTTCCCCTCCCTGCATTTGAGCTACCGGACAAAATCCATGCACAACTTCCGGCTGAGTTACACTTATCGCATCAAACATCCCGATGCCTCCAGGCTCAGCCCGTTCATCAGCTATGGGGAGGATTCGTACAGCATGGGGAATCCTGAGCTGGACGCCACCCAGACGCACAATGTGGAGTTCAACTGGACCAAATTCGTGAAAAAATTCGGAAATCTCGGACTCTCGGCCTATTTCAAGCATACGGGACAGAAGGTGAACACGTTGACGGACGTGGCCTACAGCGACATTTTCGGGCGCGTGGTCACGTTCACCATGCCGGTGAATGCGGGCACCACCTTGAACACAGGGGCCTCGTTCAACATGAACTACCGGCTGAAGACCTTCATGAGTATCCGCTTTTACGCCAACATCTACTACGAACATTCGGAATACCGCTTCCGCAACGAGCCCGATCCGCGCATCTTCTCCCATGTGGGATATAGTTTCCGCCTTAACTATTGGGCCAAGCTCTGGAAGGTTTTAGAGGTGTTCGCCTCCGCCAACTACCGATCCAAGAGTGTGTCGCTGTTCACTACTACGAGGCCTCGCTACTCCATCGATTGCGGCCTTCGGGCGGATCTGCTGCAGCGTAAAATCTCGCTCCATCTGAATGTGAGCGACATCTTCAATTGGAACCGGTCGGCCACAGCGGAGGACAACCCCTATTATGTTGTCCGTTCGTCCACTAAGTACAACAGCCGTTTCATCAGTGCGGGCATCACACTGCGTTTCGGAAAGATGGAATTGGAAAAGAAGGCGCAGAACAGCGGGCCGTCCGAGATTGAGGAAAGCGACGAATAGCGGAGTCCTAATTACTGATTACTGGCAGAAGACGTATTGGAGAATGTTGGCACCCATCTGCAGGGCTTTGGTGCGGGTGGCTTCCGAGTCTTTGTGCACGATGTAGTCCTCCCAGCCGTCGCCCAAGTCGCACTCATACGTGAACAGGAACACCATGCGTCCCTCCCAGAAAAGAGCGAACGCTTGGGGCGGCTTGTTGTCGTGCTCGTGGATTTTAGGTAATCCGTTCGGGAATTTGTATTTCTGATGGAAAATCGGATGGTTGAAGGGCAGTTCCACGAGGTCGAGTTCCGGGAACACCTTCTTCATCTCCTTGCGGATGAAGGTGGAGAGTCCGTAGTTGTCGTCCGCGTGCAGGAACCCGCCCGACATGAGGTAGAGGCGCAGGTTTTCGGCCTCAGCCTCGCTGAAGACCACGTTGCCGTGTCCGGTCATGTGGACGAAAGGGTATTGGAAGATGTCGGCACTGCCCACCTCCACGGTGGCGGGTTTGAGGTCGAGCGACATGCCGAGGTTGATATTGCAGAACTTGATCAGGTTGGGCAGCGAGGTGGGGTTGGCGTACCAGTCGCCGCCGCCGTTGTACTTGAGCAGGGCAATCTGCTGTGCGGGGGCCGTGAGGCACAGGACGCAGTACATCAGTCCGAAGAGATATTTTTTCATATTCAGGGTATCCAAAAAAAGCCTGCAAAAGTACATAATTTTTGGAAAAGTGGAAAAGAGTCAAGCTGAAAGTGGGGTGTGCAAAAAAGTGTTATTTTTGCGGCTGCAAATCTTTGGTTTGCCATTGCTAATGAACTACTGATATGGAACAAGAAATCGAACGGTGTGCGGCGTTGCTGCGTGAGGGCAAAGTGCTGCTTTATCCCACCGATACGGTGTGGGGCATCGGGTGCGACGCCACCAACGAGGAGGCCGTCGCGGCCATTTACCGCATCAAACAGCGTAATGAGAAGAAGAGCATGATCATCCTGTTGGACTCGGCGGAGCGTCTGCCCCATTATGTGGAGCAAATCCCGCTGATTGCCTGGGACCTGATCCCGCACATCTCGCGCCCCACCACCTTCATCTATCCCACTGCCAAGAATCTACCCGCCAAGCTGGTCCATGACGACGGCACCATTGCCATACGGATTACAAGCAACGAGTTCTGCCGTAAGCTCATCCGCGCTCTCGGCAAGCCCATCGTCTCCACCTCCGCCAATATCGCCGGCGAGCCCACCCCCAAGACCTTCGAGGACATCTCCCCGGAAGTCATCCGCCAGATGGACCATGTGGTGCCGCACGAGCTCGCCAGCTCCATCGACTACAAGCCCTCCCGCCTGATCAAATTCCTTGACGACTACAATTTCACCATCCTCAGAGACTGATTATTATGAAAAATATAGCTTTGTTCGCCGGTTCCTTCTGCCCTTTCACCAAAGGACACGAGGATATTGTTCGGAAAGCCCTGCCGCTCTTCGATCATCTGTACATTGCTCTCGGCCACAACCCCGCCAAAGTGGACATTTTTCCTGTGGAGCAGCGTCTCCAGTGGATCCGTGACCTGTACAACGGGGAACCGAAGGTGACCGTCATGGCGTATGAGGGACTTACCACGGACCTCTGCCGGCAGCTTGGGGCCAACTATCTGGTGCGGGGTGTGCGCAACGCCACCGACTTCGCCGCCGAAGAGGAGCTGCGTCGGATTAATCTGACCCTGAATCCCGAGGTGGAGACCATCTTCATCCCATGCTCCCCCGAGTGGGCCATTGTATCCTCCTCGCTGGTGCGGGAGTTGTGGTCCCTGCACGCCGACTACTCCGCCTTTCTATCCTACAAACTTCCAGAAAAATCCTGATGCCCACCCAGTCAAATATATACAAGATACCGTTTCTGCTCATCCTGATATGCGTTGGGATGCGGGTTTTTGCGCAGCAGCCTGTGGTCATCACGGGCGAGGCCCCGTTTGCCCGCAATGAGGAGATCCGTCTGTTGGTGTTTGACGACCTGCTTAACAATATCCCCACCGTGGCGGCCCACGACAAGATTGACAAGAACGGGCGTTTCAAGCTCTCGTATTCCACCACCGACATTAAGCTGGTGCAGCTGGCCATCCGCACCACCAAGGCCGAATTTTTCATCGTGCCCTTCCACAATTATCATTTCCATATCAGTGCCGACACCCTGCTCTTCAACCTTATTAACCCGGAGACCTACGGCGGTTTCCTGCAAATCACTACAGATGAAACCGACACCGCCGACCTCAACTACAAGATTAACAGGTTCTCCCGCTATTTCAGCGGTATCACCGACCGTTATGCCTTCCGGATTACGTACGACCACGATCCAAAGGCGTTCGACACCGTTTCCACTCTGCTTTCCGAGCGGTTCCCGATCCGGTATAATCCGGAAAATTTTTACGAATCCTACATCTACTATACGTATGGTTTGTTGGAAATCATGCTCGACCGCAGAGCCATCTATTCCAAGTATTTCGATCACGACAAGGTGCTTTACAATAACCCTGCCTACATGGCACTGTTCAACCAGTTTTATGGGAACTATCTATACAATTCACCTCGTGTCTCCAAGGACTTGCTGGCTCGCACCATCAACGAGCAGCCCGACTATCTGACTCTTTTCAACGAGGTGGGTCGGGACCCCCAGCTGGTGAACGAGCGTATCCGCGAGCTGGCCATCATCCGCAATCTGGACCAGTGGATGGACAACGAGGAGTTTGACCGTGGAAACATTATTAAACTGCTGCAATACATCCAAGTGTCCACGCATTTTCCGGAGCATCAGCCGTTTATTGCCCATGCCCTTGAACGCGCCCTGCCTCCGGCACAGAAAGCAGATATTCCCGTGTTTGAAAACGAGAAAGGCAAACACGTCCGTTTAAACCAATTGGGTGACAAACCTATCTACGTGCAGTTTTTGCAGTCCGACTGCATTGATTGTATCCGGGAGATGGTTTTATTAAACGAGTTTTATCAGAATTTTCAGGACAGAATCCAGTTTGTGAGCGTCTGTGCAGACCCTGGTCGCAAAACGTACGAGCAGTTCTGCAAGACCTACGGAGGGATGGTGACATGGCCAATCCTGCATCTCAACGGCAACTACGACTGGCTGATGCGCATGGGCGTGGAAACGCTGCCCGACTATATGATTCTGGGGGCTGACGGGCGGATTCTCAACCGCTACGCGCCCTCTCCCGACAATGGGCTGATCCAATATCTGAACACCCATTTTCCAAAAGAAGAACAGGAGTTAGAAAATCCACTTTTTATCAATAGAAAAAATTAAAAAAACACCGTATTATGAAAAAAAGAATCCTATCCATCCTCTGTGTGCTGGCCTTCTGCTTGCCGGTCATTGCCCAGAACGACGATACCAAACCCCAGCATCTGGCCAAAATACCCGCCATTGATATCCAGACCTTGGACGGACAGGTTTTCAACACCGCTAACATCCAGAATGACGGAAAGCCCATCATCATCAGCCTGTGGGCCACTTGGTGCAGACCCTGCATCAATGAACTTATGGCCATTGCCGACGAGTATGAGGAGTGGGTGGAGGAGACGGGAGTCAAGTTGTACGCCATCTCCATCGACGACTCGAAGACCTCCGCACGCGTGGCGCCGTTCGTCAACGGGCGGGGCTGGGAGTACACCGTCCTGCTGGACGTGAATTCCGACTTCAAGCGGGCCATGAACGTGAACGATGTGCCGTATCTCTGCATCCTCAACGGCAACGGCGAGATTGTGTGGCAGCATACCTCCTACGCGGCCGGCGGCGAAGAGGAAGTCTATGAAATCATCAAGAAAATGGTCGGGAAATAGTCCGACAGAACAAGATTCCTGAGTATGAGAAAATATCTACCTCTAATAATTTCATTTTTACTGCTGTTTCCGATGACGACTCTCTTCGGGCAGCACCAGTTCGGCAACAGCCGCATCAGTGGCGACTTCGGTTTCAGCGGCATGTATTATATGCCGGATTCCCTCATCGGAGCGGAAAAGGTGGACTCCAAGGTTCGGGCCAATGCCTTCATCAATCTGCTTTATTCGAATGGCGGCTTTTCCGCCGGTGTGCGCTACGAGTATTATCAATTCCCGCTGATCGATTTCGAGAAAATCCAGTACCAGGGTCAGGGCGTGCGCTATTTTTTCGCCGATTATAAAAACAAGTTCATCCAGGTCACCGCCGGCAACTTCTACGAGCAGTTCGGCAACGGGCTTGCGCTGCGGGCGTACGAGGACCGGCAGTTGGGCATTGACAACAGTCTGCTTGGTGCCCGCGTGAAGGTGACCCCGTACAAGGGCATCACCATCAAAGGCGTGTGGGGCATCGAACGGTTCAATTTTGAAAGCTATTTGGGACGGCGCGACTTCGTGCGGGGCCTTGACGGCGAAATCGCTTTGGGCGAGCTTATCCCCAAGATGCAGGAGAAGGGTTTCACCACGAACATCGGGGCCTCCTTCGTGAGCAAGTTCGAGAAGGCCGACGAGCCCATCAACACCAGCCTGTATTCCGGCACCAGCAGTATTTGTTCCGCCATAATTCCCTCCGAGAAGATTCCGCAGAACATCCCGATATGGGCCACGAGGCTGAATTTCGGGTACAAGGGTTTCCGTTTTGATGCCGAATTCGCCCAGAAGATGCAGGACCCGAACGTTTCCAACGACTTCATCTACAAGAAAGGCGATGCGCTCTTCCTTTCGGCCACATACTCCATGAAAGGCTTTGGTGTGGCGGCCTCGTTCATCCGTTCCGATAACATGGATTTCCGTTCGCAGCGCATGGTCTCGCAGAACAGCTGGTTGGGTATTAACAACATTCCGGCCATCAACCGGCAGTATTCGTACCAACTCATCAGCGATTACGGGTTCGCCAGCCAGCCCAACAGCCAGATTGGCGTCCAGCTTCAAGTCAACTACAAGATACCCAAGAAGACGAAATTGGGCGGCAAGTACGGTACGGACCTGACCTTCAACTTCTCCCGTTTCCACAATACCGACCAGCAGCCCGTGGCGTTGGCCCTGGAATACGGCACCCCCACTGGAACTGAGGGCTACACCTCCTCGTTCTTCAAATTCGGCCCCGACCTCCTCTATCAGGACATCGGACTGGAAATCAGCCATCGGTTCACCAAATCCTGGAAATGGACGTTAGCCTACAATTTCATCTCCTACAATCTTGAAATCCTGCAAGGCCATGAAGGCATGATGCGTGGGCATCTGGTGGCTTCCGATCTCCAATGGAAGATCACATCCAAGCACGCTCTGCATCTGGATCTCCAGCATTTATACACCAAAGATGACGACGGCAGTCATATCTATGGTATGCTGGAATATTCCATCAGTCCGAAATGGTTCATCTCTATCGGTGACGACTGGAATTACGGCAATCCAGATCCTTCCCGTCGGCTGCATTATTTCAATATTGCCGGAGCCTTTGTGTGGAACACCACCCGCATTGCGCTCAACTTCGGCAAGACCAAAGAGGGTATCCTCTGCATCGGAGGCGTTTGCCGTGCCGTACCCGCCTCCTACGGTGTGGGCCTTTCCATCACCACATCCTTTTAACCTCATACCATAATTATATTATTGTAAAAATGGAAAAAATGAGAAACATCATCATAGCATTGTTCATCGCGGCGGGCCTTATGGCTGCCTGCGACCGCATTGAAGGCCCCTACATCATCCCCAGTGAAGTGGAGGATGTGACGGTGGAGTTCCCCCCTCTGGATCAAAGTAGTGTTTTCCGCAAACTGCTGATTGAAGAATACACGGGTCATTATTGTCCGAACTGTCCGGATGGCCACGAAGAATTGGACCGACTGCATACGGTTTTCGGCGACACCTTAGTGATGGTGGGCATCCATGCTGGAGCTTTGGCGGCCCCGCAGTCGGGAATTCCGGCGTTTTCCTACGATTTCCGTACGGATGTCGGGAATGAATTGCGCACTTTCTTCAATATCGACGGCATCCCTGTTGCCATCATCAACCGTCATCAGAACATTGTGTCGCCCGCTCGCTGGCAATCGAAGCTGGAGGCTGAAAGCCGCACTCCGATGGCTGCCATCCAACTCATCAACCAATATGGCACCATGCAGCCGGATGTCCTGAAAGTGAACGCCAAGGTCACCATGTTAGCGGATTATCCCAACGCTCTGCGACTCTCGTTGTTCCTTATAGAGGACAACGTCATTAAGCCGCAGCTCAAACATACGGAAACCATTATGGAATACACGCACAAGCATGTGCTGCGTGCGGGATTGAACGGCACCTTCGGCGACCTGCTGTCCAGCGACGGCGTCTTGCAGAAAGATTCTGCCTACATGTATGGGCGATCCATTTCCTTTGCGGGACACGACTGGAATCCTGACAACTGTTCGGTGGTGGCCATCCTGCACGACAAGGCTAACGGGAAAGTGCTTCAGGTGGAGCAACTTCGTGTCAAGTAGAATTTTTATAATAAAACATTTAACTATATGAAGATTGTAGCTGTAGAACCTATCGGCATCAGCGAAGAGCGAGCCACCTATATTGCATCCGATTTGGCCGCTAAAGGCCATGAGTTCATCTGCTACCGCGACCGTAAGGAGGATGCGGAAACCCTTATCGAGCGGATGAAGGATGCGGAGGAGGTCGTTGTGTCCAATATTAAAATTGGGAGCGACATACTGTCGCAATGTCCTAAGCTGAAGAAACTCAACGTCGCCTTCACAGGCTTGGACCATATTGATTTGGAATACTGCCGTGCACATGGCATCGAGGTGGTGAATGCCTCCGGCTATGCCACGGAGGGTGTGGCGGAGTTGGCCATCGGGCTGATGTTGGATGTGTATCGGCGCATCACGGCGTTGGATGCCGACATCCGTCGTGGGGGCACGCGCAACAACTTCTTAGGTCGCGAGCTGCGGGGCAAGCGTGTGGGCATTGTGGGTACGGGTGCCATCGGGCGGCGCACGGCCCTTCTGCTCCAGGCTTTCGGCTGCGAGGTGGTGGCATGGAGCCGCTCCGAGTACGACGACCTTGCCGCGCAAGGCATCGTCTATCTTCCCTTGGAAGAGCTGATGAAGACCAGCGACATCATCTCTCTGCACGTGCCGCTGACGGCCGAGACGCACCATCTTATCAGCCGCGAGCGGTTGGCGTTGTGCAAGCCCACGGCCGTCATCATCAATACCGCCCGTGGTAACGTGGTGGACATCGATGCCTTGGCCGACATGCTGAAAGCGGGTGCGATTGCCGGTGCCGGCTTTGACGTGTATGAGAAAGAGCCGCCTTTGGCGGAAGACCATCCTCTTTTCAACGCACCCAACTGTGTGCTCGTACCCCACGTGGGCTACGCCACCCGCGAGGCCTTCGACGACCGCATTGACATTGTACTCAGTCACATATAAAACTTCCAGCACTCCATGTTCCAAAAAATCATCAACGCCTGCGTCCGAGTGGTGCAACGCTACCTGCCGGAGCCGTTCATTTTCGCCATTCTGCTCACCTTTGTCGCCGCCCTGTTGGCGATGCCCATCTGCCATCAGACTCCTTTGGAGGTGATGGAGCATTGGGGCAACGGTGTGTGGGGCCTGTTGGCCTTCGCCATGCAGATGGCGTTGGTGTTGGTGTGCGGTTCCACGTTAGCTGCCGCTCCTGTCATCAAAAAGGGTATCAGCCGGTTGGCGGGCATTCCCAAGACCCCTGCCGGAGCCATCGCTCTTGTGACGGGCGTGTCGGCAGTGGCTTGTTGGCTCAACTGGGGCTTCGGCCTGATTGTGGGGGTGATTTTCGCCAAGGAGATCGCCCGCAAGCTGTCGGGGGTGGACTACCGTCTCCTGATAGCCTCTGCCTATAGCGGCTTCGTTGTGTGGCATGCGGGTCTGTCCGGATCCATCCCGCTGACGATGGCCACGCCCGGGGAGGCGCTCACCAAGGCCACCAACGGCATCCTCACCGAGCCCGTTCCTGTGACGCAGACCATCTTGGATCCGCACAACCTCATCATGGTGGCACTCACCATCGCCGCCATCGTGGTGGTGAATGCGCTCATGCACCCGCATCCCGAAAAAGTGGTGGCTATCGACCCTGCCCTGCTGGCGGAAGAACAACCCCAGCCGGACATCGTACCCTCCACACCTGCCGAGAAGTTGGAGAACAGTCGTATTCTGAATTGGTTAGTGGCCATTTTGGGACTTGGATATCTGATTGTTAAAATCGGATTCCGGGGAGGTTCGTTAGATCTCAACTCGGTAATCATGCTGTTCCTGTTTATCGGCATCATCCTGCATGGAACGCCATTGGCCTATGTCCGGGCTTTCACCAAAGCGGCTTCCGGCGCGGCGGGTATCATCCTGCAGTTCCCATTCTACGCCGGCATCATGGGCATTATCACGGGCATCGGTCATTCCGGCATCTGCTTCGGCACCGTCATCAGCAACGCCTGCATCTCCATTTCCACCCCCACCACCTATCCGCTGCTCACCTTCCTGTGTGCTGCGGTGCTCAACATGTTCGTGCCTTCGGGCGGCGGTCACTGGGCCATCCAGGCGCCCATCATGTTCGCCGCCGGTGCCAACTTGGGGGTGGATCCGGGTTTGACGGGCACCGCCATCGCGTGGGGTGATGCGTGGACCAATCTCATACAGCCCTTCTGGGCCATCCCCGCATTGGCTATCGCCAAACTCAACGCCAAAGACATCATGGGCTTTTGCCTCATTGATTTAGTGGTCAGTGGGTTTATCATTTGCGGCGGCCTCTTGATTTGGGCATTATAATGATTTTACAATAATAAAACATAGAAAAAACATGATGAAACCTTTGTTCACCCTTTTGTTCCTTGCGGCTGTCAGCGTGGCTGTCGCCCAAACCGATTACGATCCCATGACCGAAGGCATGGAGTGCACCTCCATTACCATCGGCAAGAAGGCCTCCGCTGATGGCTCTGTCATGACCTCGCACACGGATGACAGTCATCGTTCGCGTACCAACATTATGGTGGAGCCGGCCATGGACCACCAGGCGGGCGAGACTGAGGGTATGTACTGGCGTCGCTGGGCCAAGAAGGTCCCTGGCCAGATGGCCCGTTACGAGAACATCCTCATCGGCGAGATCCCGCAGGTGGCGCACACCTACCAGTTCCTGAACACCGCATATCCCTGCGTGAACGAGAAACAGCTGGCCATCGGCGAGTCCACCTTTGGCGGGCGGTCGGAGCTGAAATCCGACAGCGGACTGATTGAGTGCCAGACTTTGTGCCGTCTCATGGTGCAGCGTTGCACCACCGCCCGCCAGGCCATCCGCATGGCTGGTGAACTCCTCAAGGAGTACGGCTGGCGCGATGCGGGCGAATGTCTCACCATCGCTGACAAGAATGAGGTGTGGCATCTGGAGATCCTCGGCCCAGGTAAGGACAAACGTGGGGCTGTATGGGCAGCCCAGCGCGTACCCGACGACCATGTGGCCGTCAATGCCAATGCCTCTACCATCCGCGAAATCAACCTGAAAGACAAGGACTACTATATGGCCTCCGACAATGTCTATTCCTTGGCTAAGGAGAATGGCTGGTGGGACGGCAAGTCCACGTTCCAGTTTGCATACGCCTACGCGCCGCAGACGCGCACGATGATTGCCTGCCGGCGTCGCGAGTGGCGCGTCTTCGATCTGCTCGCGCCGTCACTCAAGTTGGATCCCAATGCTGAGAATTACCCCTTCTCGGTCAAGCCCGACACCTTGGTGACCATTGAGAAGATGATGAGCATCTTCAAAGACTACTATGAGGGTACTCCTTACGATATGCGCAAGACGTTGACGGTGGCCAACAAAGAGGGCAAACAGGTGATTTCCCCGATGGCCAATCCCTTCATGAAGGCCGATGAGCTGAAGCTGCATCGCATCAACGGCGGATGGAACGAGCTAGGCGAGCGTAACATAGCTGTACATTTCACCGTTTACGGCACCATTATCCAATGTCGTGCCGACCTGCCCGACGAGGTGGGTGCACTTTGCTGGTTTGCCCTTGACAACGTGGCATCCTCCATTTATGTGCCCATCTATGCCAACGTCACTGACCTGCCCACCACCTACAAGACCGACGGCCGTATGACGGGCTTCAGCAAAGAGGCCGCGTGGTGGGGCTTCAACCGTGTGGGCAGTTTGGCCTGCCAGCGTTGGGGCGACATGCACATCGTCATTGACAAGACGTGGGAACCTTTGGAGAAACAGTTTATTGACGAGCACAAAGACGTTGAGCAGAAGGCGTTACAGCTGTTGAAGAGCGGCAACCGTCAGGAGGCCATCCGCACATTGACGGACTTCACCAACCGTTGCGGCAATACTGCTGTGGAGACCGCCTGGAAGCTCGGCGACCGCATCTGGACCGACTTTGACGGGATGTGGTAGTTTTTCGCTATTTTTGCAGCATAAAAAAACGGAAAGGAAAATGCAACAGATTACGGCAAACGAGCAGCAGCTGGCCGGGGTGGCGGATGCCATCCTGAAGGCATACCCCCGGGAGCGTGTTTTTGGCTTTTACGGGGAAATGGGTGTCGGGAAGACGACGCTGATAAAAGTGATGTGTCGCGTGCTTGGCGTGTGCGACATCACCTCATCGCCCACGTTTGCCATTGTCAATGAATATTGGACCGAATCGGGCCAGCCGGTGTATCATTTTGATTTCTACCGTATTGACGAGCCTGCGGATGCCACCCGAATCGGCTTTGAGGAGTATCTGGCCAGCGGCGCGTACTGCTTTATCGAGTGGACGGAGAAGGTGGAACCCATCCTCGGGGATGACTTCATCCCGGTACGCATTGAACGGGAGGATGACACGACGCGCAACATTATTTTCTGATGAAACATCACTGAAATGGGTACAACAGGAATGATATGGGATGATGCGTCGCCGGTGACGTTGGAAA
The DNA here is from genome assembly GCA_017540505.1 of Bacteroidales bacterium. Lineage (GTDB taxonomy): Bacteria > Bacteroidota > Bacteroidia > Bacteroidales > WCHB1-69 > F23-D06. Next base: position 73,758 of record JAFYAW010000018.1, read on the forward strand.
AGCCGGCGGCGGTGGAGATTGTGCATCATGGTGTGTCCGTGGCCCTCATTGCGGATGATATGCCTCTTGGCGATTTCGCGTGGATTACGCCGAACGCGGTCCGCACGTTAGTGGAGAATCATGTCAAAGTCTATATGCAGCGCGGCTTTGCGGAACATTCGCCCTACTCGGATATGGATTATGCCGATGTGGGGGCGGAGTTCGAGGACGAGTTTGTGCGGTTGGCGGCAATGTCGCCCCTGTTAGTGAAGTTCATGCCGTTCACGGAGGAGCAGATCGGGCAGATGCGCGAGGGGCAGATCATCCTCTCCACGCAGCAGGCCGCGCAGATGAGCCTCCCGCAGGTGGAAATGCTTCTCCGCAAGAAAATCTCCGCGTTGGCCATGAATCTGATACGCGATGCGCAGGGCCTCTCCGTCACCGACAGAATACTTTCGGAGACCATCACCCCGGTAGGGTTAGGCATCGCATTGTCCAATTTTGTGCTTCCGATGATTTTGAACATCCTGTTCAGTCCGCGCTTCCGCTTCGCCCTGCAGCGCACGCCAGCCCTGATGCAGAGCGTCTATTGCTACGACGGGCACCTGTGCAACGCGGAAATGGCCGAACTGCTCGGCCTGCCATGGAAGGACATCGTAACGCTTTGCTGGGATTTGAATTAGAATTGGCTGTTGGCCGTTAGCTGTTGGCTATTGGGATTTGGGATTTATGTTAATGCCTGAATAAGGTTGACCGTTGGTCACTATTCACTGATCACTATTCACTGATCACTGATCACTGGTCTTAGTTCCTTAACTCCTCTCAACTCTAATCTCTAAACTCTCAACTCTAATCTCTCACCTCTTAATCGGCAGATAGATGACGAATGTGCTGCCCTTGCCCTCCTCGCTCTGCACCTGGATTTTGCCTTTGTGCAAGGAGACGATTTTCTTCACATAGCCAAGTCCGAGGCCGTAGCCCTTCACGTTGTGCACGTTGCCTTTGGGCACGCGGTAGAAGTTGTCGAAAATGTTGGCGATGGCCTTCTTGGGGATGCCGATACCCTTGTCGGTGACCGAGAGCAGGAAATACTTCTCGTCCGACTGCGTGTTGATAAGGATCTCGGGTGCCCCTTGCGAGTATTTGATGCCGTTTTCCACCAAATTGACAATCACATTGGCCAAATGGGAGCGGTCGCCGAAGATCTTGTAGGTGTCGGCGTTCAGGGCCAAGGAGAGCGTCCCGTTGGTGGATGAGATCTGCAGGGCGATGTTGTCCGAAACCTTGTGGATGAGCTCGTGCATGTCCAAAAGCTCGATGTTCATCTTCACCTGTCCTTTTTTCAGTTGAGCAATCTGTAAGATGTTGTTGACCATGTTTTTGAGACGGTCGTTTTCGTCACGGATGATGGAGACATAGCTCTCTAAGATGTCGGCGTCGTTGCGCATGACGGGGTCGGTGAGTGCCTCGCAGGCTAACGAGATGGTGGAGATCGGGGTTTTGAACTCGTGGGTCATGTTATTGACGAACTCGTTGGTGACCTCCGACAGTTTTTTCTGGCGGTACAGGGAGAACAGGGCGGTGAAGGAGATGGTGAAGCAGATGATCAGGAAGATGAGGATGAGGCCCACGATGGTGCTCATACGCTGGAGGAAGATGCCGCGTTCGGCGGGGAAGTGGAGGATGATGTAGTGCGGCGCGCTCACTTTCTCGTTGAATTTCAGACGGAAGACGTAGTCGCTCTTGAGCATCTGCTCGGGCTGGGTGAATTCCGGCTCAACGACGAAGTCGGTGGTGAAGGCGTTGTAAAGGGCGAAGTCGAAGCGTGCGGTGATGTTCTCGGCGGCCAAGGCATTCTCGATGACCTCGTGAAGGAATTCGGCGTTCAGCAGGGCCACGGTCTGGCTGTCGAGCTGGATGAGGTTGGCATCGCGGGTGTTGTTGATCAGCAGGGTAGTAGATTTGGTGTTCTTGGGTGACCACGGATCGTTGTTGACGGGGAAGAGCTGCCGGTAGGACTCGCTGAAATACTCGGTGTCGCACTCCATAAGCCGGGAGTTGTTCTCCTTGACGAAGATGACCGCCTTGATGACGCCGATGGGCTGTTGCGTTACGGTGTCGAGCAGGAATTTGCGGGTGTGCATGGTGGAGACCACATCCGTGGTGTCGGCGGCGGTGAGCTTCCCTACGGCTTCCGCCATGGCCACTGTGTCGTTGAGGATGGTGGCGTCAATCTGGTTGACGATGGCATCGCCGGCCGTCAGCACCTCGTTGACGAAAATGCTCCGCTGCACCTTCTCCGCTTCCGTGTAAAGCTTGAAAATGGACAGGATCAGCGGGATGGAGGTGATGCCGACAATGAAGAACAAGGCTACGATGATACGTTTTTTCATAAGAATGGATTAAACGAGGTGTTCCAAAAATGTGAGGGTGTATTCTGCTGGATTGGCTTGTAGTAGAGGCCTTTCTGTATAATAGGTGTAATGGACTACGGCCACCGGCGGGAAGTCGTTGTCGCTCTCGCGGAAGAGGAAGGTGCCGGCATCCATGTAGGGTTGTCGGCTCATAAGATGGATGGCTTTCTGGTATTCTAAGTGGTTGAGGAAACGGTTGTGGGTGGATAGCGGAAGGCTGGCATCCTGCAGACATCGGAAGAGGGGTTGGAAGTCATAGCCTTGTGGCACAAGCAGTTTCCGGATGGCCTTCGGTCCCCGCCCGAAATAGGTGCAGATACCGTGTGCCGTTTGCCGCAGGGCAAGGTCGTATTCCTTTCCGGTAAGGATGGTGGTGCGCCCTTTCCGGATGCGGAGCAGATGCGGTTTCCCATTAAAATATTGGTCAAATGTGTCGAGTTGGTCCGGATTCACGTCAGCGATGAAGGCATCCGCATCGGTGATCTTGTCCGCAAAACGGATACGTTGTGCCCATGCAGGCTCTGTTTCGGTCAGCATCTGGACGATGATGGGCAGCAGGAGGTTGTCGTCCGAGTCTTGCCGGCATTGGAGACGGTGTCCAGTGAGCAGGATATGCAGCAGGTCGGGGAAGGCTTGCAGCGGCATATCGCCGGCAGCCACAAGGGCGATGTCAAGGCCGGTGGGGTGGGGCAGGGAGGGATGATCCCGCATCAGCGCAAGCAGGGTGTCCTCTTCCAGCAGGCGGGCAGTTTCCGTCAGGGCTTGCTCACAGCATTCAGGGGTGAACCAGGGGTTGCGCTGGTGTTGCACACGGATGGCCTCCCCGAAGCGTTGGCGGAGGATGTCCGGCTGCCGTAGCTGCTGGCCCAGCCGGAGAAAGGGGCGTATATTTGCTTCAGCGGTGATCATGAACGCACGGCCTCGCAGGCTTCCCGCACGATGCGGCGGATTTCCTCCTCGGGAAATTCTTGGATGAACCCCTGCTGTTCGAAGAGACGGGCCAGGGTGTGCGTCTCGTCAATGTCGTGCTTGGCGATGTCATAGACCTCCTGCCAGGTGCGCGTCTTGCGGGCCACGCCATCGTGGATGGCCTGCATGGCCACATCGGCAGCCACGGTCGGGAAGAGGTCGCTGTCCATCATGGTGGGCATGATGTGCTCGGTGCTAAGACCTTGACGTTCTGCGAAGTCGGCGATGGAGTGTGCGGCGCGGATGGCCATGCTGTCGGTGATCTTGCGGGCCGACACTAACAGCGTGCCCTTGAGGATGGAGGGGAAGCATACGGAGTTGTTGACCTGGTTGGGGAAGTCGCCGCGTCCGGTGGCCACGATGTAGGCGCCGGCCTCCTTGGCCTTGTAGGGGTATATTTCCGGCACGGGGTTGGCGCAGACGAAGACGATGGACTTGTCGGCCATGAGGGAGATCCATTCCGGCTTGATGGTGTCGGGGCCGGGTTTGGAAAGGGCAATCAGCACGTCGGCATCCTTGAAGGCCTCTTCGTGGGTCTCGATATGTTGCGGGTTGGTGGAGAGGCATAATTCCCATTTGCGGTAGAATCGTTTGTCCTCGCGGTATTGGGTGCGTCCGCTGTGGAGTGTGCCTTTGGTGTCGAAGATGATGATGTTTTCGGGCTTCACGCCGTCGGTGATCATCAGGCGGGCGATGGTGGTGTTGGCGGCTCCCGCACCGTAGAGCACGGCCTTGATGTCGGACATCTTCTTGCCGGTGATTTTCAGCGCGTTGATAAGGCCGGCCAGCGTCACGCAGGCGGTGCCTTGCGCGTCATCGTGCCACACGGGGATGTCGCAGGCCTCGCGCAGGGTGTCCAGCACGCGGTAGCAGTTGGGCTGCGAGATGTCCTCCAGATTCACGGCGCCGAAGCTGTGCTGTACCATCTTCACGAACTCGATGAGCTTGTCGGCTTGGTGCTCGCCGTTCTCGTCACGGCTGTCGATGCAGAGGGGTACAGAGTCCACCCCGCCGAGATATTTCATCAGCATGGCCTTGCCCTCCATGACACCTAACCCGCCGGGAGGTGTGCAGTCGCCGTCGCCCAACACGCGCGTGCTGTCGCTGACGACGGCCACCAAGTTGGAACGGTTGCTGAGCTCGAAGGAGCGGTCGTTGTCATCCCGGATGGTGGTGGACACCGCCGACACACCCGGCGTGTACCACACGTTGAACCAGTTGAAACCATAGATGGGCGCCTTGGGCAGCGTCTGCATCTTGCCCCCGTAAAACTGATGGGCGGCAATGGATATTTTTTTGTAAAACAGCGTCTTGGCTTTGGCAATCTGCTCTTCGGTGAAATCGTTCGGAAACAGTTCCTCGATGTGGTCTAATGTTTGGATGTCGTTCATTGGAATCATTTTTTATGAGGATGCAAAAATACAAAAAAAGAAACGTTTTTATTAAGAAAATGATGTTTACAATTCTCTTTCCGCTGCAAGAAACGCCCCTAGAATTTTTCCTACATTTGCCCGTTTATTATAATCTAAAATAAAAGAAGCCTGATATATGAAACCTTTTAGAATTTTAGCCTTCGTGTTTCTTCTGGGATGCTGGATGCCGCTGGCCGGATGGGCGCAGCGCACGGAAAATTACAAATCCCCGCAGTACGAGTACAAGGTGGCTATGGACCTTTTCCAGAATGAGAAATACGGTTCCGCACAGCAGTATTTCAAGTATGTCTTTGAAAAGACGGACGATATGCAGCAGGATATCAAGACCAACTCCTTCTTCTACATGGGTATCTGCGCGGCCAAGCTCGACAACCCCGATGCCGCCTACCTGTTGCAGTCATTCATCGACCGCTATCCGGTGCATTCCAATGTGACCGAAGCCCATTTCTATCTGGGCCGTTATTATTTCAGCCGTAAAAACTGGAAAAAGGCCATTCCTCATTTTGAGGAGATTATGGACAACGAGATCCAGCCGGAGAACCGGGCAGAATACTGCTTCAAGAGAGGGTATTGCTATTTCATGCTCAACGACTACGACAAGGCGAAGTCCTATCTCAACCAGGCTCGCGAGGAGTCGGGTCCGTATCAGAAGCACGCCATCTACTATCTGGCCTATCTGGCCTACCAGAACGGGCATTATGAGGCGGCGTTGGAGGATTTCCTCCTGCTGAAGGACGATCCTGAATATCGCGATGACGTGCGCCAGTACTTGACGCAGATCTATTTCAAGGAGGGACAGTATGAGAAGGTGTTGCAGACGGCACCGACGCTTACCGATTCCAAGGATCCCGCCCAGCTGCAGGCACTCCGCTGCGTGGCCATCTCGCAATATAATCTCAACCAGTACGAGCAGGCCGCCGACAACTTCGACAAGCTGCTGGCCGCCGACAAGATTACCCTTGACAGCAACGACTATTTCGCCGCCGGCTTCACCTACTACCGTGCGCAGGCGTATGACAAGGCCATCGAGAATTTTTCCAAGGCCATCAACCCCAAGAATCCCACCGCCACCACGCAGAACTGCTACTATCTGCTCGGCGACTGCTACCGCCGGACCAACCAGAACAATCTGGCCATCCAGAGCTTCAAGGAGGCTTCGAAATATGATTTCAACAGCGATATAAAGGAGGATGCTCTTTACAATTATGCCAAACTCCAGTGCCAGACCTCTACCAGTCCGTTCAACAACGGCATCCAGGCCCTGCAGGAGTACATGAACACCTACCCGCACTCTTCCCGTAGCGAGGAGGTGTCGGCCTATCTCTCCAAACTGTATCTCTCCACTAAAAACTACCAGACTGCCATCGCCTCCATTGAAAAGTTGAGCAACAAGACCCCGGCGATACTGAAGGCCTACCAGCGTTGCACCTATTTCCGTGCGTTAGAGCTTATCAACAACCGCAGCCATAAGGAGGCGTTGCAGACGTTGGCGAAAACCCTCTCCGCGCCGGTTGACAAGGATATGAACCTGAGTGCGTTGTACTGGAAAGGGGAATCCCAATACCGCAACGAGCAGTACTCCGACGCTTATTATACGTTGCAGAACTACCAGCGCACGGCCGGTGCCTCGTCCAATGAGTTCTACCGCCAGTCCTACTACACGCTGGGCTATGCGTCGCTGAAGATCAAGCGCTACCGCGATGCCGCCCGCTACTTCAAGGAGTTCCTGAATGGCGACGTGGAGAGTCCGGCGGAGCGGGCGGATGCCACCGCACGATTGGCCGACTGCTATTTCATGCAGCAGGACCTCAATTCCGCCATCCAGTATTACACCCAATGTGAGAATCTTGGCCAGTCCAACGCCGACTATGCCATCTACCAGTCGGCGAAATGCTATGGCTACCAGAAGAACAATGCGAAGAAGATTGCCGCTCTGAACCGTCTGACGGACAACTACTCGCAGTCGGCCTACTTGGACGATGCGGAATATGACCTGGCGGTGACGTACCACACGCGGAACGATTACGCGCAGGCCATCGCCGCCTACAAGGACTTCATCGCCCGCCATCCGAAGAGCAAGTACGTGCGGCAGGCGCACACCCGTCTGGCCCAGGCCTACCTGAACAGCGACAATGTGCCGATGGCCATCTCCACCTACAAGTATGTGGTGGAGACCTACCCGGGTTCGCAGGAGGCCAAGGATGCGTTGGCCAACCTGGAGAACATCTACACCGAGGAGGGCAACACCAGCGAGTTCTTCGACTATGTGCGCACCAAGAATATGAACATCACCGCCGACCGGCAGGATTCCATTGCCTTCCGTGCCGTGGAGAGCAAATACAACCGCGGCGACTGCGAGGCCTCGATACGGAGCTGCGGCGACTATCTGCGCCAGTTCCCGAACGGCTCGTTTGTGGCCAAGGCCCGCTTCTACCGTGCCGAGTGCGAGTACGGACAGCGCCGCTACTCGGAAGCCCTTGCCGATTATGAGGCTATTATCAAAAACTTCAAGACCGAATACAATGTGACCGCCCTGCATAAATCGGCCTCCATCCTCTATAACGACAAGGAGTATGCCCGTGCCTTGAATTATTTCAACAAGCTGATAGAAAGCACGTCGGATGAGGATGAACTTATCTTTGCCAACAATGGGGTGATGCATTGCGCCTACTTCCTGAAGGAGTATCCCAAGGCACTGAACGCCGCCGCCAACATTGTCAGCTCCAACCAGACGGATGCCGACCTGCTGAATGAGGCGCTGCTCATCGCCGGCAATTCCGCCAAGAACAACGGCGAGTATGCCAAGGCCAAGGATTATTACAGCCGATTGGTGAAGCGAGGCAGCAACGACCTTTGCGCCGAAGCCGCCTACCACCTGGCCGACATCGCGCTCAATCAGGAGAACGACCTGGCCGCCTGCGAGACCCGCATCCGCGCCATCCTCGGCAGTGACTACTCTTCCGAATATTGGTACGCCCGCACCTTCATCCTCTATGGTGACCTCTACAAGGCGAAAGGCAATTATTTCCAGGCCCGTCATACCTACCAGAGTATTGTGGACAATTACGAAGGCGAGGAACTGGTCAACATGGCCAAGGCCCGCATTGCCGAGTTGGATGCTTTGGAAAACAATCAGGAATAATTTTAAAGTCGGATGATTATGAGATACAATAATAATATAAGACGAATGGCCGTGGTGGCCGCATTATGTTGCTGTGCTCTCGGAATGAGCGCCCAGGTGGTGGATTCCGCGCATCTGCTGATACAGTATGTCCCCAAACTGATCAACTCCAACAAAATCAACCGTTCTGCCGTCATCGTGGACACCGTACAGGAGGAGGTGAAATACACCTATTCGATCAGTCCGCAGAAGCCGGAGGTCACATTCAACGCTGCTGAAATGAAGGTGACCAAGCTGAATCCCGAAATCAGCGAGCTCTACTACCGGAATTACATTAAGTTGGGCTTCGGTTACCCGATCACGCCGTTAGCGGAGCTGTCGATGCACAACTGCCGCAACCGCAAATATTCCTACGGCTTGAATTTCCATCATTTCTCCTCGTGGGCGGAGCCGATAGGCAAAATCCAGAAGCAGTATGCCTACGCGCCCACCAGCGACACTCGCGTACATCTTTTCATGAACCGCTTTTTCAAAAATTACACCCTGTACACCTCGTTAGGCTACAACCATGAGATGGCTAACCTGTATGGGTACAACAAGAGTTGGGGTATCGATCCTGTTTATTATGAAAAAGATTATCGTGACAGTATTCACAATAATTTCCACCATCTGAAAGCCGAATTGGGCATCCGTTCCAATTATACGACCGAAGACAAGCGTGTGAAAGAGGATGTGCGCTTGAATTACGATTTTATCCATACCTATTGGAAAGATATGGAGCACACGGTGGGTCTGAAATCCTTCATTGCGTATGATGAACGTTTTCTGAAGATTTCCGGTTACCAGCATTATCAGTTGGATTTCAATGTGGAGTATTATAACAACCATTGGAATGATTCCATTTATAATGCGGGTACCCAGCATAATGTGGCAAGTCCCAATGTTGACAACAGCTTCAAAATTGAGTTCCGTCCGCACATGAACTTCACGATCAAGGAGTACCACATCTTGTTGGGTGTGGGTGTGCCGGTGCTGATGGCCAACGAGCAGCTGAGGTGCCCAGTCTATCCCATCGCCGAGTTGCAGTTGGGTTTGGTGCGTGGGTTGCTCAGCATCTATGCCGGTGTGGACGGCCGTTCCGAATACAACTCGTTGAAGAACATCCTCTATGAGAATCCCTACGTGAAACCGCAGCTCGACAGTCTCCGTTTCAACCGGACGCAGGTCAGCATCTACGGAGGTGTGAAGGGTAATCTCTTCAAGAAATTCAACTACCACATTTCCGCACGTTACTCTTACAGCAAGGATATGCCCTTTTATGTGCTGGATACCAACAGTATGCTGAAAAACCAGTTCGACATTGTGTATGCCGAGAAGGTAGGGCACCTGAACGTGTGCGCCAACCTGAGCTGGGAGGCCATCGATCATCTCTATTTGAATCTGAACGCCAATTATTGGGGCTACTATTTCAGTCGCAAATCGCAGCATCCGGAGCACGCCTGGTACAAGCCCACGTGGGAGATCGGCTTCGAGGGCAAGTATGTGCTGAAACAGAAGTTCATCTTCGACGTTAACGCCAAAGTGGGCTTCGACCGTTGGGCTCTGATGCCGGTCACGGGCGTGGATGAGGCGGGCAACACCGTCATCACCGGCTATCGCACGGTCAATGACATCCGCAAGGATTATGACATGCGCGATGCCGATGGCAAGAAGGTCTTCAAGCCGATACTCAATTTCGGTGTGGGATTCGAATACATCATCACCAAGCATTTTGCCGCCTTCGCACAGGTCAACAACATCGGGTGCCAGTATGCGTCCGAATATTTGAATTTCAACAATTTTGGGGTGAATGCATTGGTGGGTGTGACCTATTCTTTCGGCAATGAGCCGTTGAAGCCTGCCAAGAAAAAGAAACAGTAGGCGATGGCCTGTTGCGGCAGTGTCAAAAAAAAATGTATTTTTGCCGCCACTTTCAAGACTACACGATAGTCGGGTCCCTTAGCGCAGTTGGTTAGAGCAACTGACTCATAATCAGTAGGTCCTTGGTTCGAGCCCAAGAGGGACCACATAAGACAGGCAAGCACTTGCAATATGATTTTGCAGGTGCTTTTTTATTGTGGCGCTGGGAAAGGTGAAATTTCCACCAATTGTCGTTTGGGAATTGGAATTTGCGGTTTCGGTTCCCGATTCTATGTTCTCAGTTCTTAGGTCTCCGTTCTATGTTCTTTGTTCTTCGTTCTTTATCCCCCAAAACGCCGTAGGCGTTTCATATCTGTAGAAATAGGGCCGACGCACACACCATCGCGGCGTGGCAGGCGCGTGCCACAGAGAACGGGATGGAACCGCCGCGAAACGACGACACGCTGAAAAGAGGTATCTTATCCGAATACGAAGGATAGATATCATTTTTCTCCAACATAAAACAAATCCTTAATGGATTCGGTAGTAACTACTCGAAATTTCAGCATCCTAGATCCAATAAAAACATTTTTTCCGTTCACTGAGAATTCAAATGTCCTGTCTAAATAGTTACTCCTCCATAGAATATCATTGTCTCCCACCGACCTTAATCGTAAATCATACCAAGTTCCTATTTGAAGAGGGGTGCTGCAATCAAGAGTGTCTTCAAAAAAGGTTACTATAGTGAACATGAATTGTCCGGTTTTGTCCGCGACATGTATTAAATTGAATTTCTTGAAATCTTCTTTAAAATTCCAGGGATTTGTATCTATTGCAACTACTATATAACTACAGAGGACAGAGTCATACACGGCTTCTTCAAAAATGACTGTGTCAGGAATATAATCTCTTATCCAGTATACTTTTTCTGTATTCAGGTAACAGGTGTCAGACGTTTGCGCGGAACAGGGCCGTACACACACAAACAGCAATGTCAAAACGAGTAACGCCAAATATTTCAACAGAGTTTTTTTCATCGTATTAATATCCCAGGGCTTTCATTTTGATTGTTTTTTCTGGGGAAAAATCGTATCAAACAAACATAGTTTGGCGTGTTGTAAAAAGTATAAACACCTTCCTCATTGGTAGGTATTCTTAAGATGTAAATACCGCACTCATCCATCTCAACATCCAACGGCAATAGATAACAACGATGCCCAAACTGATACAATCTAGCCACATGTATATCTTGTGGGAACGTGTAAATCATAGTTAAAATAGAATCTTTCCCGATTTTTTCACCGCTGCATGTAGTTAAGCATTCTCCATGCAAAGAGTTTGCCGTCACCTCTTTACCTAAAAAAGTTCTACTGTCAGAATAACATCTGACACCTATTTCTATTGTGGAGTCGCCAATCTCATTCATGAACACATGCTGGCTCTGGCCTGTTTCACGACACCAATCCCAAAGCGTTAATGCAAACGATGCACGATATGCATTTCTTTGGTTTTCATAACCTTGGATACAGGCGATTGTATGCTGATTTATTTCAGCCATTTCTTCTTGACAAAGCAACGCATCACTCACTTTGATGAAGCTGTTTGTGTCCTCATCAAATAAAGATGGTCCTTTTATCCGGTATTTTTGAGCATCCATTCGCGACAAATCTCTTTCATTCTGGCCAAATAGAGGAAAATACCCAACCCCAAAAACGAAAGACAGCATTATGGCTAAAACAATATTTCTATCGACCACCAACTTAATTGGGTTATCTGTGCAATAAACATATGGGGCCTGTGCGGGCAGCGAGGGAAGCACCGCGCGGATCGTGATATGCATGGACTTATATGTTTGATGTCGGCTCATCGGCTTTCCTTTGCGAGGGCAAAAATACAAAATATACGATAGCCGCTCGTAACAAGGAACACCTTTTCGGATGTTTTTTTCGCTCCCGTCACAGGTTGTCATTCCCCTTTCGCGGCGGGCACATCCCGTTCTCCGTAGCACGCGCCTGCCGCGCCGCGAGATTGCGTGCGGCGGCCCCTTTCCTACAGATATGCAACGCCTACGGCGTTGTGGCGGGATGGGCGCGTTCCCTGGCTACAGATATGGATCCCCTGACGGGGATGTTTTGTAAACTGTACCCAAAAAGTTGGAAAAAATCTGATCGGGACGTGATGGGATTCCGCCGCTCCTGTTGTCGCCGGCGGAATGGTGCAAACCTCACTTGCTGTCCAGGCGGCGGCAGAAGGCCTTTCCCTAAAAACCAAATTCTTGTGCCGCCGCATTCTTGGATTAGTTGGCACGCACCATTCCGCGAAA
>JAFYAW010000019.1 GCA_017540505.1 Bacteroidales bacterium
ATAAATGCCATTACCCATACGATTGTGGCCAGCGCTGGCAGCAACGGTAGCATCAACCCGAGCGGATCCGCCACGGTGAACCACGGTGACAACAAGAGTTACACGATCACGCCGAACGCCGGTTACGAGATTGACAAGGTGTTTGTGGATGGTATCAATATGGGTGCCGTCGGTACATACACGTTTGTGAATGTTGTCCATAACCACACGATCAACGCCACCTTCAAGCAGATTGTGTGCGACGTGCCGAGCAACCTCTACACGATCAACATCGACACCACCTCCGCTACCTTCACATGGTATCACGCTGGTGCTCAAAGCTACGATGTGCGTTACAAGGCTCAGGGCAGCACGGGTGCCTTCAACGAGGCTAACGTGACCACGAACCTGTACAACGCTACGGGCTTGCAGCCGAATACGACCTACGTATGGCAGGTGCGCGCTCATTGCGCTGCCAACATCACCAGCGAATGGTCCAACGCTATGGTGTTCCGCACAAAATCTGTGCCGGAGATCGACCATACGGGTGTTGAGAACCACGTTAAGGACCTCGTCCGTGTGTATGCTTCCCAGAACAACGTCTATATCACCAACGACAACGGTGTACGCATCGACAACGTTGCTATCTACGATGTTTACGGCAAGCTGATCTACACGGGCAAGGTGAACAGCAACACGGAGGTCATCAGCCTGAACGTGGCTACGGGTACGTACATGGTACGCCTGAGCACGGAGAACGGCATGGCCAACTACAAGGTCCTCATCACGAAGTAAACCTTGTACAGGTAACGAAAACCCAAGGGGTCGGCAATCGCCGACCCCTTTTTTGTTGTTTCAATATTTTTGTCGTATCTTTGCAGTCACAAAAATATTAAGGAAATGAAACGTTTTTTATTGCTTGTCAGTGTATGGCTGATGTTTTCAGTGTCGCATGCCCAGACCACCACCTTGGACGGTCCGGAAGCCACCATGATACGCACCGCCTCCGTTTGGGTGTTGGAAAACAACCAGAATGAATTGGTTTTCGCCACCCTGAACCCAGGAATGAACGGCAGTGTGGAGGACCTCCGTATCTACCGTTATAATAAGGAGACTCGCAAAATGAGCGAGTTGAATGTGGATGACGACCTCGACTGCCGCTTCGTTTTCCCAAAGGGTGACTTGTTTTGTGCCGTGACAAAGGTGAACAACAAGAAGACAAAATCCATTGATTACATGAAGGGCACTTTTTCAAAATACATGCAGAAAATAAAGAAACTGGCCTTCGAACCAATGTACAGTGTTCCGAAAAACGGGAAGGATCTCTATTATTATCAGATAGATTTCTCAGAAGACCATTCTAAATTCGCCATTATGACGGTGTTGAAACCTCATTCCTACAAGATACCACAGCATGAGACGGATATAGCCGTGTTTGACCAGGAGGGAACGCTTCTTTGGCACCAGCACCATACGGCCAACTGGTTCATCAATGAGAATACTCCTTTCTATCTTACAAACAGCGGGGTGGTGTATATGGCCGAATATGGCAGTGCATCCAATATCATTAACAAAATTCAGGATTCACTGCATATAACTGTTTTCAACCAAAATGGGGTGGAAAATATTGTGGAATATGTGGGGAGGAATGCCGTATTTCATTGCGGTAAGGGTCTGCTGAAGGACAATCGTTTGGTTATCAGTGGGGTAGTGTGTCCGGAAGGGCGAAATTCAGGCCAGCTTTGGACCTATTTTGTAGATGAGGACGGCCGGGTGGAACGCGTGGAGTCGGATCTGGAACTTCCCGACAGTCCGGAAGGATACGTTTACAATGTGGATGTTTACCATTCGGAAGCACATAAATTCCTACCCTATATCCATGAGATAAGGGAGCTGAAAGACGGCAAAATATTGCTGGTGGGAGAGCAGAACATGCGTGCGCGGATAGGCGTTGTCATCTCCACCAGTGGCGGATGGGATGAGATTTTCGGCTATATGTCGCGGAATCTGTTCTGCACGACGCTGTCGCCGAAAGGTGAAGTGCTGCACACCAGTGTCTATCCGCGAGCCACAACCACCAGGGAATATCCTCTATACTACGTGCGTGTCAACGAGCCTGGTGTTTTTGTGCATGATGGTGACATCTATCTGCTGTATAATGAGCATAAAGACAACTTCGGGCCGGGCAACCATCGGATGTGGACGCTATTACAGGAAAACCGCGCCGAACAATGCTGTGTGGTGCTCTCCAAAACGGGTAAAGGCGACGAGTTGGAAAATACGGTGCTTTATACATCCGGGAAATACCCATATCCGGCGCAACCGGCCATGACATCCAATTACGAGTATTTCCTGCGCATATTAGCTGAGGATGAGGACGCTATCTATTATCTGCTCAAGCACGACAGCCGTGAATTTCGCGTGGAAAGAATCACCTGGTAGCCTTATTTTTATTCTATTATAAAACCCGCTGAAAATCCCAATATTTTGTGCTATCTTTGCACCCGTAAAATCGCAATCTAACAATAAAAAAATATAGTATTATGAAAGAAAGCACTGTTATGAGTTTGAATCCTTTGGTAAACTATTTGAAGAAAAGTCCGAAGGAGTTCACTAAAGCCGACATGATCAAATTTGTGGAAGAAAATGAGATCAAAATGATTAATTTCCACTATGTTGCCGGTGATGGACGTTTGAAAACACTGGGCTTCATTTTGAACAGCCGCGATTATCTGGAGCAGATTCTTTCCAACGGCGAGCGTGTGGATGGATCCAACATCTTCCCGGCTTTCATCCACGCGGGTTCCTCCGACCTGTATGTGATTCCGCGTTTCTCCACTGCCTTCATCAACCCGTTTGCTGAAATTCCGACGTTGTCCTTCCTTTGTTCCTATTATAACAAGGATGGAAAACCGCTGGAGAACTCTCCCGAATACATCCTGCGCAAGGCCTGCAAGTCGTTCACGGACGTGACGGGCATGTATTTCCAGGCGATGGGCGAGCTGGAGTACTATGTGATTGGCGATGCCGAGGAACTCTACACGATTCCCGACCAGCGCGGCTATCACGAGTCGGCTCCGTTCACCAAGTTCGAGAGCTTCCGCGCCGAGTGCATGTACAACATCGCCAAGGCCGGCGGTATGATCAAATACGGACATTCCGAGGTGGGCAACTTTACCTTGGATGGCAAGATTTACGAGCAGAACGAGATCGAGTTTCTTGTTACGGATGCCCAAGAGGCCGCCAACCAACTGATTTTGGCCAAGTGGATTATCCGCAATTTGGCTTACCAATATGGTCTGGATGTCACGTTCTCCCCGAAAATCACGACGGGCAAGGCCGGTAGCGGTCTGCACATCCACACCTGCATTGTGGATAAGAACGGCAAGAACCAGTACGTTACCAAGGGCAAGCTTAACTCCATCGCCAAGACGGCCATTGCCGGTTACATGACCTGCGCCGGCTCGCTGACGGCCTTCGGCAACACCAACCCCACCTCTTATTTCCGTCTGGTGCCGCATCAGGAGGCACCCACGTCCGTGTGCTGGGGCGACCGCAACCGTTCCGTACTCGTCCGCGTGCCCCTGGGCTGGACGCACAAGAACGACATCGTGGCCGACCTCAACCCGTTGGAGAAGGCTGTCAACAAGGACCGCTCGCAGAAGCAGACGGTCGAGTTCCGCTGCCCGGACGGCTCCGCTGACATCTACCTGCTGATTGCCGGTCTGGTGTGCGCCGCCCGTCATGGCTTCGAGATGGAAGGTGCCCTCGATTTCGCCAAGAAGACCTACGTCGATGTCAATATCCATAAGGCCGAGAACAAGAAACTCCTCGAAAGCCTGGCCCAGCTGCCGGCATCCTGCTGGGAGTCGGCCGATGAATTGAGCGCACACCGCGATATTTTCGAGCGTCACGGCGTTTTCAACGGTGAGATGATAGATGACATCATCAAACAGCTGAAATCCTTTAACGACAAGAATATCCGCAAAGAAATCGAAAAGGATCCTTCCATCATGGCCAAGATGGTTCATGAGTATTTCTACTGCGGCTAGAAAATAATGGCAAGGTTAAGATGTTAGATTATGGGGATTGGATGATTCTCATAATTTAACATCTTAATTTTTAATTTTTTAAAACAACAAATATGAACACTACCGTCATTGTAGTCGCCTGTTTCGCCATGATCACCATCGTTGCGGTGACCAAACTGCTGGTCGAGCGTACGCTGAAGATGCAGGCCATTGAGAACGGCAAAGCCGCGAAAAGTATCGCACTTCCTTTGCAATTGCAAGCCTACGAGCGTATGGCTCTGTATCTGGAACGTATCGAGCCCAACCAGTTGGTGATGCGCATCCATGGCGACGGACTGACCGTGGCGCAGGAGCAGAACCTGCTGCTCACCGCCATCCGCAGCGAGTTCGAGCACAATCTTTCCCAACAGATTTACATCAGCCCGGCGGTTTGGAAGCGCATTTGCGATGCCAAGGACGACATCATCACCATCGTCAACACCGTGGCCGAGCAGATGGACCCCAACACCAACAGCCTTGAATATGCGGAGGCCCTGCTGATTGCTGCCGCGGAGAAGCCGGTGGTGGAAAATGCTCTCGCCGTGCTGAAGACGGATGTTCAAAAACTCTTTTAATCGTAAGAAAAATGAATAAGGATATTCGGATTGCCGTTATCGGACTGGGCTATGTAGGATTGCCGCTGGCCCGTCTGTTTTCCACCAAATATAAAACCGTGGGCTACGATTTGAATGCCGCACGTGTGGCCGCGCTCATGGAGGGCCACGATGCCACATTAGAGGTGACCGACGAACTGCTTCAGGAGGCTATCCGCGAACACGGATTCCGCTGCACCGCCGATTTGGAGGAGATTCGCGACTGCAACTTCTATGTGGTGGCCGTGCCTACGCCGGTGGACGAGAACAACCGCCCTGACCTAAAGCCCCTTTGGGGTGCCAGCGAAACGGTTGGGAAGGTGATATCCAAAGGCGACATTGTGGTGTATGAGTCAACGGTGTATCCGGGCGTGACGGAAGAGGAGTGCCTGCCGGTGGTGGAAAGGGTTTCCGGCCTGAAGTTCAACACAGATTTCTTCGCCGGCTATTCCCCCGAGCGTATCAATCCGGGCGACAAGACCCATACGGTGGAGAAGATCAAGAAGGTGACATCGGGATCCACACCCGAAATCGCCGATCTGGTGGATGAGGTCTATAATTCCGTGTTGGTGAACGGCACGCACAAAGCCCCCAGCATCAAGGTGGCGGAGGCCTCCAAAATCATCGAAAACTCCCAGCGGGATGTCAACATCGCCTTTATGAACGAGTTAGCCAAAATCTTCAACGCCATGGGCATCGACACCCACGACGTAATTGAGGCGGCGGCCAGCAAATGGAATTTCATCAAGCTGAGTCCCGGCTTGGTGGGTGGGCATTGCATCTCCGTGGATCCCTATTACCTTATTCAAAAAGCGCAGGTTTACGGCGTATTGCCGCGGGTGATGAGCAATGCCCGCCGCCTGAACGACGGCATGGGTGCCTACGTGGCCAACCAGACCATCAGGTGCATGAACAAGAAGGGCTTGGTGGTGAAGGATGCGCGCATCCTCATTTTGGGTATCACCTTTAAGGAGAATTGTCCCGACATTCGCAATACGAAGGTGGTGGACATCTACCACACGTTGAAGGAATATACCGACAACATCACCATTTACGACCCGTGGGCCGATGCGGAGCATGTGCGCGAAGAATATGGCGTGGAAATCGTCTCTCAACTCTCAACCCTCAACGCTCAACTATATGACGCAGTCATTTTGGCGGTGGCGCACAAGGAGTTCCAGACCTTGGATGTGCGTGCGCTCACGTGCGCGGGCGGCGTGGTGTATGATGTGAAAGGTGTGCTCCAGCGTGACGTGGTGGACGGCCGCCTGTAGAAAATCCGCTATGAAAGCTGTTCGCTGGCCTTGAAGGCGATGGCGTACATCTTCACCTGCTTGATCATGGAGGCCAATCCATTGGAGCGGGTGGGGGAAAGGTGTTCTTTCAAGCCAATAGCATCCAAATACGACAAGTCATTGTCAATGATTTCTTGCGGTGTGCGCCCGGATAATACCCGAATGAGCAGATTTACAATTCCTTTGGTGATGATGGCATCGCTGTCGGCGGTGAAAAACACCTGGCCGTCGCGCAACTCGGCGTGCAGCCATACCTGCGACTGGCAGCCGTCAATCAGGTATTCGGGGGTTTTGTATTGTGCGTCAATCATGGGCAGTTCCTTGCCCAATTCGATGATGTAGTTGTATTTGTCCATCCAATCATCAAAAAGCTCAAATTCGCTGATTAATTCCTGTTCTATTTCCTTCATTGTCATAATATTGCAGTTTTAACATTCGGGCTCCGAAGGGGTGTCCCAATGAAGTGCGTGTGGCACAATCGGTGCGATATAGGGATAGGTTATGGATTTTTCCAATGTTTCTTTTTTAAAGAGAATGCCGTGGGGGTCTATTATCTGGATGGCGTAGAACAAGGCACTGACAACCACCACCACTTTGGCCACGCCGAACAGCAGTCCGAAGATGTGGTCGATGATGCCTGGGATGACCAACTTGACGATTTTGGTCACAAGCTTGCCGGCCAGATGGACCAAAAGCAGCACAGAGACAAAAATCAGGCTGAAGGCTATCGGTTTGGCTAACGGGACATCGGTGAGCATGACGGAGAGCCAGTCGGAAAAGCGGTATGCAAACCACACGCCCAACACAATAGCCGCAATGGAAGCGATTTCGTAGATGAGTCCGTTTTTAAAGCCACGGAAACCATACCAGCACAAAGGGATAAGAACCAGAATGTCAATAAGATTCATGATTAGAGGTGTTCGCGGATTCGTTGGGTGAGCGGTTGTGCGTAGATAAACTCGTTGAGTTCCGGGCAATCGGAAACCAGCACGGAATCTTTGTCACCTTTCCAGCCTAACGTGCCCTGATATATGAAGGAGATGGTCTCGCCGATGGTGATCACGGAGTTGAGGTCGTGGGTGTTTACCACGGTGGTAATGTTGAACTCATGCGTGACCTTGGTGATAAGCTCGTCGATCATCAGGGAGGTTCTGGGGTCGAGGCCGGAGTTGGGCTCGTCGCAGAAGAGGTAGTTGGGGTTGCAGGCGAGTGCGCGTGCGATGGCGGCGCGCTTCTTCATGCCGCCGCTCAATTCCGCCGGGTACAGTTTGTTAACTCCCGGAAGATCCACACATTCCAAACAGAAGTTTACCCTGTCGAGTTTTTCGCCCCAGGGCATCTCCGTGAACATGTCCAAAGGGAACATGACATTTTCCTGGATGGTCATCGAGTCGAACAGGGCGGAGCCTTGGAACACCATGCCCATCTCGGCCCGCAGTTTCCGCTGGTCGCTGTCGGGCATGTGGTGGAAATCGCGTCCGTTGTACAGCACCTCCCCCTCTTCCGGGGAGTGCAGGCCCACCAGGCATTTCATTAGCACGGTCTTGCCGGAGCCGGAACGGCCGATGATCAGATTCACCTTGCCCTCCTCAAAACAGGTGTTGATGTCGAACAAAACCTGCTTCTCTCCGAAAAATTTCGATACGTGGTTGATTTCTATCATCGGCTCGGGATTTTAAAGCATGATTTGCGTGATTAATACATTCAACACCAGTATGATGAAGCTTGACACCACAATGCCTTGGGTGCTGGCTTTGCCGAGTTCCAACGCGCCGCCTTCGATGCGGTAGCCGAAGAAAGAGGATACCGTGGACATCACGAAGGCGAAGAAGAAGGTCTTGGTGAGGGCATAGATGATGTCGTACACACGGAAGCAGTATGTAAGGCCGTCCATGAAGTTGTAGGGAGACACGCAGCCCGTGATGATGACGGTGATGAACCCTCCGATGATGGCAAAGAAGATGCTGAAGATGATCAGCAGCGGGTTTACAATCATGGAGGCCAGCACCTTTGGCAGCACCATATAGGAGGCGGGATTTAACCCCATAACTTCCAAGGCATCAATCTGTTCAGTGACTCGCATACTACCAATCTCAGCGGTAATGCGCGAACCCAAGTTTCCCACTAACAGCAGGCTGATGATGGTGGGACACAGTTCCATCACGATGGAGGTACGCGACACGAAGCCCACCGTCCACGCGGGAATCCAGCTGCTCTCGATCTGGAGTGCCGTCTGCGTGGTGATGACGCTGCCCATAGCGATGGATACGATACTGACAATCAGCATAGAACCGATGCCCATCGCGTCCATCTCGCCAATGAGTTTTTTGAAGAAAATATTCCATTTGTCCGGCTTGGAAAAAACCTTGCGCAGAAAGATAAAATATTCTCCAATAATGGTTAAAAGCGTGCGTACCATAATTTTTTTAAGCGGGCAAAGATAACTATTTTTTACATACTTTTGCACCTTGTAAAAAACCTGCAATGCCGATGAGACCAATTATCACCCTTATTAGCGACTGGCGTTTGAGAGACCCTTACGTGGCCATGTTCAAAGGAGCGCTGCTTTCCGAAATTCCCGAAGCGAATCTGTTGGATATAACGCACTATGTGGATGTGTTCAACCTGTCGCAGACCGCTTTCCTGATGCGGCAGAGCTACCGCAGTTTTCCGGAAGGCTCCATCCACCTGCTGCTGACCAATGCGTCGGCCACCGCCACCTTCTCGCCGGTGATGCTGGTCCACGACGGCCACATCTTCATCGGGGAGGATAACGGGATTTTCCATCTGATGTTTGGCGGTGAAATGGCGCTGGCGGGCAGAAAATACTCTTCCGAGGATAGTCTGAACCCGTTGCAGCAGATCATCCGGCTGACAAAGGCCGTGGTGGAGGGAGCGGCGGGGAATTTCTCGCAGCCGTACGACCAGTTTGTGCGCAAAATCGATGCCACCGCCATCCATATTCCCATCCAGAAGAGCATAGAGGGGGAAATCATCTACATAGACGCCAACTGCAACGCCATCACCAACATTCCGGCGGACATGTTTGTGAATGCCGTGGGCAATAACCCGTTTACAGCGGAAATCCACTCCAAGAACAACTGGAAAATCAGCAAGTTTTACGACAAGACACGGCCTGAAAAGGAGATGTGTTTCACCATCAACTCGTTGGGCTGCATTGAAATTACGATGTACCAGGGTAGGGTGGCGGCTTTGGCCGACCTTCAGGTGGGTGACCGCGTGGAAATCCAGTATTAGCCATGGTGACGGTAGGATTGGTACAGGCGGACATCCATCCGCATGCGGTGGAGCGCAATCTGCGCCATTATGCGGAGATGTTAGAGCGTGAATTGACGAGACCCGTTGATTTGTTGGTTTTTCCAGAGATGTTTGCCTGCGGGTTTTCGGCTTCGTTGCGGGAAGAGGCGTGCGCGTGGAGCGCGCAGTGCCAGGATTTCCTGCAACAGACGGCCGTAAAGACAAATGCCAATGTGGTGGCCTCCCTGCCGATGGTGGAACAGGATAAGGTTTACAACCGGCTGTTTTGGTATTCGCCGGAGGGCTTGTTGGGCCAGTATGACAAAAAGCATCTTTTCTTCGGCGATGAGCAGGCGTTATGCACCGCTGGACATAGCCGGACCATCGTTTCCACGTTGGGGCATCGTTTTCTGCCGTTGGTTTGCTATGATGTGCGTTTCCCTGTGTGGAGTCGGAATCGTTATGAGAATGGGTGTTATGCGTATGATTGTTTGGTGTATGTGGCGAATTTCCCGGCACCTCGGGAGGGGATTCTGCAGCAGTTGGCCGCCGCCCGCGCCATTGAAAACCAGGCTTATGCCATCGTGGTGAATCGTGTGGGCGTGGATGGTAACGGCTTTCCTCATGCCGGCGGCACTGCCGTCTTCGATTATGAAGGACGGAAAGTGGCCGCTGCCGCGCAAAATCAGGAGCAAATCCTTACAGTGGAGTTGGATTTTGAAAAACTGCAGACTTTCCGTGAGCGAATCCCGATAGCGAAACAATGGGATTGATAGCTGTATTATACTGATTTTCAGTATAATAAAAATTTTTTAAAAAAATTAAACGGAGTAATAAAAAAAAGTGTATTTTTGCAGCCTCAAAAACTGAGATGGTGCTGTAGCTCAGTTGGTAGAGCAACGGACTGAAAATCCGTGTGTCACTGGTTCAATTCCCGTCAGCACCACGAAGCCCCGATGAAAATCGGGGCTTTTTCATTAATTCCCCTTTTTTCAAGAAGGGGTGCCCGCAGGGCGGGGTAGTTGGTTGGGGATTCCGCTCAACGCTACCGCGTTTCGCGGAATGGTGCGCGCCAACTGAGACAAAAATGCGGCGGCACAAGAATTTGTATTTTTGGGAAAGGCCGTCTGCCGCCGCTTGGACAGCAAGTGAGGTTTGCACCATTCCGCCGGCGACGGTAGGAGCGGCGGAATCTCCCCACGTCCCGGCAGGGACGAAAGCTTGGTGGCATTGCGCGTGCGTGCGAATCCTCGCGGCGCGGCAAGCGCGTGCCACGGAGAACGGGGGTAATCCCGCCGCGAAACGACGGCACGATAGAAAAGGGCATCTATCCGATGACTATGCGGTTCTGCTCGTTGACGAACTTGTTCATCTCGGAACGTATCTGCTTGACCGAGGCTTCGACCTCCTTGCCTGCTATGACTTGTTTCTTATTGTGTTTTAGTATTTCTACATTGTTTAGAATATAACAAAACACCGACAGTAACAAAATATTCTGTCAACTTTCCATCCTTGTCATATCTAAATATACTTTTGGGCTTGACCACCTTGCCAACAGACAAATTAAGCATCATTATTTCCAAGGAAGAGTGTTTATGTGTTTTTTTATACCGAATAACCCAATAACTACCATCTTCAAATGTTCTAATATAAATGGTGCCTTTTTTTTTCACACTAAAATAATCTAGACGGATAGAATCTATCACCATATTTGTGGCAAAAAAATCGTAACAAAAGACAGTGTCATTTCTTAAAATCGAGATACTCTGAGGAAATACAGGAGGATCGTATCCTTTGGGGGAGGAGAGCCCATAACTATCGTATAAATTAAGCAGGCAAAAAGTCACAAATATGCAACACAATATAACATTCTTTTTCATAACTTCAATTCTTTCTACGGCCTTTTTCTATGAGGTAATGCATAATAACTATTTGTTTTTATTTTTTGTTCATTAGGGCAATTTAGGGGTTCTGTAGTTAGCCCAGATGGACAAATCGCTGCTGTAATACCTTGAGCCAAACCGACGCATGAGCGAATGCCAAACCAAACATGTTTGGGTTTGGCTGAGCGAAAAGGAGAAAACCGAGCGTAGCGAGGTAACTGAAAAGCCGGTTTCCGAGTCTTTTTCTTTTGCGGAGAAGGTGTGCGTCTGCGCAAAGGGGGCGGCGGATGGCCGGATGTGGTATGTAAAACGCTGGTTCATATCCTGTTGTTTGACGGTGCAAAGGTAATGATTTTTTCAAAACCGTGAAAAAGGCTATTTTCACGCCAGCCTCTTTCTATCGTGCCGTCGTTTCGCGGCGTGCAAACCTTTTCTCCGTGGCACGCGCCTGCCGCGCCGCGATGGTGTGTGCGTGTGGCCCTATTTCTACCCACCTCGGCAGACCTCCGGCCTGCCTGTGGCGTTTGCGAGGTGCAAAATCATTCCTCATTGGAATCTACCGAGCTTACGTCCCTGTCGCGCCGCGAGGATACGTGCGTGGGCATCATTCCTACAGATATGCAACGCCTACGGCGTTGTGACGGGAACAAAGAACAGAGAACATAGAACCGCAAATCATAAATCGCAAACCGCAAACCGTCCATCTCAAACCCTCGTTAAAAACAAAATGTTGACAATTCCATCGAAAAAATTGGGCTATGTGTGGAATAAAATGTATTTTTGCACCCTTTAACATTTGTAATCTCTTGTTTGCTAAATCATTGTACAATAAGAAGGAAATAACCACCCCATTATGCCGTTTGTAGATACCCATACACACATGTACCGGGAGTACTATCCGGAGGAGTTCGAGGCCGCTGTGCAACGCGCTATCGATGCTGGCGTCACCCGCATGATTCTGGCCGGCGTGAGCAGCGAGACCCTGCCGCAGTTGCAGGAGGCCACCAGCCTGTTCCCTGACAATATGTTCGCTTTGGTTGGCCTGCATCCCGAAGAGGTGAAGGCGGACAATGAGGCGGAATTGGTTCTCTTGGAGACGCATCTCAACGACCATAACGTTATTGGGGTGGGTGAGATCGGGTTGGACTACTATTGGGACCGCACCTTTGAGAAGGAGCAGGAAGAAGTTTTCTATCGTCAGCTCTGTTGGGCCCGCGACCGTCAGATGCCGCTTTCGCTGCATATACGCAGTGCCTATTCGGAGGCCCTCGGCATCCTGCAGCGTTTCAAACCCGGCGAGCTGAAAGCCGTGCTGCACTGCTTCTCCGGCGGAGTCCAGGAGGCTGAATGGGCGGTGAAACGCGGATTCGTCCTCGGCGTGGGCGGCGTTGTGACCTTCAAGAACAGCAAACTCCAAGAGCTGCTGCCCAAGGTGGGTCTGGAAAATATCGTGTTGGAGACGGACGCGCCCTACTTGGCTCCCGTACCCCACCGGGGCAAGCCTAACGAGAGTTCCTATATTCCTTTAATTGCCCAAAAGTTGGCTGAAATATTCCAGGTACCCGTCGCCACGGTTATGGAACAGACCTCGGAGAATGCCCATCGGATTTTCGACAAATTACCATTATAGTATAATAATCACAGTTAATAAACGTTAATAACCAGATTAAAAATCAAGAATATGATAGAATCTACTATTTTCACCCCTTGTCAGATAGGCCCCATCACGTTGCGCAACCGCACCATCCGTTCGGCGGCGTTTGAGAACATGGCGCACGGGAACAGACCTACGGAAGAATTGTTCAACTATCACACGGCCGTCGCCCGAGGCGGTGTGGGCATGACGACAGTGGCATACGCATCCGTCTGCCAGAGCGGTCTCTCCTTTGACGGCCAGCTGTGGCTTCGCGAGGAGATCATCCCGGATTTGAAGAAACTTACGGACGCCATTCATGCGGAGGGTGCCAAAGCCTCCATCCAGATCGGACACTGCGGCAACATGACGCACCGCAGCACCTGCGGATGCAAGCCGCTCTCTCCGTCGGGACGTTTTAACCTTTATTCACCTACTTTCACCCGCCAGATCACCAAGGCGGAAATCTACGAGATGGTGGAAGACTTCGGACGCGCTGTCGATCTCTGCCGTCGCGCCGGCTTCGACTGCATTGAGCTGCACGCGGGTCACGGCTATTTCATCAGCCAGTTCCTGTCGCCCTACACCAACCGCCGCAAGGACGAGTTCGGCGGCTCGTTGGAAAACCGTATGCGCTTCATGAAGCTGGTGGTTTCCAAGGTGATGGAAGAGGCTAAGGATGATATGGCTGTGGTGGTGAAAACCAACATGTATGATGGTTTCCGCAGCGGTATGCAGGTGGACGAATGCATCAAGGTGGCGCAGGAGCTTGAAAAACTCGGCGTGCACGCCTTAGTGCTTACCGCCGGTTTCGTGAGCAAAGCCCCCATGGAAGTGATGCGCGGTGCCATGCCCATCAAGACCATGGCTTACTATATGGATATGAAGAAGTTCTGGTGGCTGAAATTCGGTCTGCACCTTGGTGGCCGCATCGTCATCCCAACGGTGCCCTACAAGGATGCCTACTTCTTTGAGACGGCCATGAAGTTCCGCAAAGCCCTGAAAATGCCGTTGATATATGTGGGTGGTATGGTGAAGAAAGAGGATATGGAAATGGTGTTGGAAAACGGTTTCACCGCCTTCCAAATGGGCCGTGCCCTGATTCAGGACACCGATTTTGTCAACAAACTGCATTCCGGCGAGGTGACCGCCAGCGGTTGCGGACACTCCAACTACTGCATCGGTCGTATGTACACCCTGGATATGAAATGCCATCAGTGCATGGAGAAGAACGGACTTCCCTGCCGTTTGCAAAAGGAAATTGAAAAAGCCGAAGAGGCTGTCAAAAAGACCAACCGGTAATGGCAAACATTTTGATTGTGGACCGGGTACACCCTTATTTGGCGGAGCAGCTTTCGCTTCGCGGGTTCACCTGCCACACGGACATGACGTTTACCCAAGACTCATTCAAAGCCGGGCCAGATTGCTGGTCCGGCTTGATTATCCGTAGTCGCTTTGTTATAAATAAAGATGTGATCGATTCCAAGCCCTCGTTGAAATTCATTGTCCGCATCGGCAGTGGAGTGGAGAATATTGATGTGGCGTATGCGGAGAGTAAGGGGGTGCGAGTCATTTCCACGCCAGAGGGCAACGCCCGGGCGGTAGCGGAACACTGCCTCGGCTTGCTGTTGTCTTCCCTGCGGCACATCCCCACTGCCAATCAGGAGGTGCGCGCCGGCGAGTGGCTGCGCGAGAAGAACAAGGGCACGGAACTGAACGCCCACACCTACGGAATCATCGGCTACGGGCACACAGGACCCGCCTTCGCCCGTCTGCTTACCACCCTTGGCTGCACCGTGCTCGCTCACGATTGCTACAATCCCGCCGCCGGCGACGAATATGCCCGCATGACAACCATGGAGGAAATCTTTGACCAGTGTGACATTATTTCCCTACATGTCAATTATCGTCCTGAAAACCACTATCTTGTCAATGATGAGTGGATTCGCGCCGTGAGAAATCCCTTCATCCTGCTCAACACTTCCCGCGGGCAGGTGGTCAATACCGCCGATGTGGTACGACACTTGCAAAGCGGCAAAATCATAGCCGTCGGCCTTGACGTGCTGGAATACGAAAGTCCCAAACTGAAAAACCTGCCCAAAGAGCAGTGGCCCGAGGCCATGGAACAACTGGCTGCCATGGACAACGTTATCCTGACCCCGCACGTGGGCGGCCAAACGTTGGATGCCGAGCTGCGCCACGCGCAGGTGGCCGTGGAGAAGATTGTGGGGAAGCTATAAATTCAGAATCGCATTTATTTGTTGCGGGTCTTGTACATGTCCAGCACATTCTGCATCAGCATGGCGATGGTCATGGGGCCCACACCACCAGGCACAGGCGTGGCGGCACTCAGCCGTTGTTCCAGCGCCTCGCGTGTGCGCGGACTGTACACGTCGCCCTCCAGACCCTCTTCCGTGCGGTTGATGGCCACGTCGATGAGGATGGCACCCTCCTTGAAATCCTCCGGTTTCAGCAGATTGGGATGCCCCGCTGCCGTGATGATGATGTCGCCGATGCGGGTGATGTCCGACAAATTACGGGTGTGTGAATGGCAGAGGGTCACTGTGGCGTTCTGGCGGATGAGCAGCTGTGCTGTGGGCTCTCCCACCAGCTGGCTGCGCCCGATCATCACGGCATGTTGGCCGGCAACTTCTATGTTGTTGGTTTCCAGCAAGGTCATAATGCCCTTGGGTGTGCAGGGCATCACGTAAGGCTCGCCCAAATGCAGCAGTCCCACGTTCATCAGGTGCAGGCCATCGGCATCTTTCCGATAATCAATGGATTCCAAGATGCGGGCGCTGTCGTAATGGTCAGGCAGCGGCAACTGGATAAGGACGGCATCCACCGAGCGGTCGTTGTTCAAGCGGTCCACGAGGTCCAGAATGTCCCGCTCCGCTGTCGTGGCTGGCAGCAGATAGGTCTGACAGTCCATGCCGAGCGACAGGCAGGTTTTCTCCTTGCTTTTCACATACGACATGCTGTCGGGGCGGTCGCCCACCAGGATGATGGCCAATTTGGGCACGCGGAACCCGATGGCCTTGATCATCTCCACTTCTTTTGCTATCTGCGCTTTAATCTGCTGGGCACAAGCCTTGCCGTCAATGATTTTCATAAGGGAAAAAAATTAATCCGAATATTTGATTTTATCGATGGTGATATAGGCGCCGGGGTACATGTCGCGCACTTCCACCAGCATCTTGTAGGCATCCAGGCGGGTCATGAAGTCGCCCACGCGGATTTTGAAATAGGGTTCCGTATAAGAGATGTAGGCCGGCACTTCCGGGAAGCGGGCCTGGAAGAGGGCGCGTTCGTTTTCCGCCGTGTTGCGGGAGTTGGTGCCCGTGACAGCCATAATCTGCACCCGATATCCCTTCATTTCGCCAATTCTATCCCACACTTTGATATAATCCAACTGTATGGCCTCAATTTCAGGCTCCACATCATATTGGACCTGCGCCATCGAAAACATGCAAATCGCTAACAATAAAAAGGTTGCAATTACGTTTCGCATAAGTAAAATTTTGGCAAAAATAGAAAAAAACATGAAACCACGCTTTTTTATTTCCGGAAACGGATTTCCGAAGATGAATCACCTCGCAAATTAATCGTACTTTTGCAGCCTATTTGTTTTATGATGAAAAAAATTATTTTGATAATCGGCATCCTGGCCCTGTTCGCCACCTCCTGTTCTCCGAAGATCAACGGGGTGCGGAAACATCGTCGTGACCGCAACTGCGGTTGCGAAAACATGGCCCCTAAGCCGACGGATTGCACGTTAACCTCTACGGCGGACTTTTCCCCGAGCCACGCACTATAGTCTGCCATGAAAAAGATATTGTACCTGCTTGTCCTTTGTATGGCTTTGGCCGCCTGTCACTCCGACAAAAACCGGATTGTGATCGAGGGTACGCTGGCTAATGCCGGACGTGAGCAGATACGGCTCGCCGTCATCCTGCCCGATGGAAATAGATTTATAGATTCCACAAAACTGAAAAACGGACAATTCCGTTTCGAGATTCAGGCCCGCAGCCAGTCTGAAAAAAGCCGTGCCGCCACCCCCATGATGTATCAGATATCATTGTCTGATGATAACACGCTGACCACCATAGCGAAGGGAGGCGATCACATCCGCATCACCGCCAACGCGGAAAAACTGATCCGTGGATATCACGTGGAGGGCGGCGAAGAGGCTGTCTTAGTGGGACAACTGGACAGTGCCTTGGCCCTCTTTGCCGATTCCAGCGACCGTCTGCTCGTCCTCTTCCAGCAGTACATGGACAACGATTCTGTTCGGGAACACATCGAACAAACCTATATCCCCATGACGGAAAAACACAAGGTGTATCTTGCCGACTTCATCCGGCAGCATCCCGATAAGATGGCATCCTACATCGCCTTATACCAAAGCTACAACCGCCGTTATTTCTTTAATGAGGAAGAAAAATTGGAAATGCTCAAACAGCTCAACGAATCGCTCCAGCGGCAATATCCCAACAATCCCTATCTTTTGGAGATGCAGCAACACCTTGAAGTACTGACATTAAGAGAACAATACAAACAACGATATGATACTGATTAACATAGGAGACGAATTACTGATTGGCCAGGTGGTGAACACCAACGCCGCCTTCATCGGCCAGCAGATGGCCTTGGCCGGTTTTTCCCTTACTGATGTGCTGACCATCGGCGACAATGGGGACGATATCCGGCAGACCGTCAGCGCGGCACTTGTCAAAACCGACGTTGTACTCATGACCGGTGGTCTTGGACCCACCAAAGATGACATCACCAAGAAGGTCATCTGCGACATTTTCCAGCGGTCGCTTGTCATGGACGAGCCCACCCTTGAGCATGTCACCCAGCTGTTTGCCGCCCGTGGCATGGAGCTCACCGACACCAACCGCGACCAGGCTTTGGTGCCGGATGGGTGCACTGTGCTTTACAACCCGTTAGGCACCGCTCCGGGCCTTTGGATGGAAGACAATGGGAAGGTGCTCATCGCCCTGCCGGGTGTGCCTTTTGAAATGGAACGCCTTATTAAAGAAGAGGTTTTGCCCCGTCTCAAAAACCGTGACGAGCGGCATCATGCCATCGAATACCGCGTGCTGCAATGCACGGGCATCACCGAGAGCGGGCTGTCGGACCTGTTAGTGGACTACGAACGGGAGCTGCCCGCCGAGCTCAAGTTAGCCTACCTGCCCAAGCCGGGCATCATCCGCCTGCGCTTGACCGGCCAAAGCGACGACCGCGAAAAGTTGTTGGGGATGTTGGACGAACATTTCCAGAAACTGAAGGAGCTGACCAAAGAGTATGCCTTCACCGATGAGGATATTGAGTTAGAGGAGGTTGTGGGCCGTTTGTTAGTCAAGGCGAACAAGACCTTGGCCACGGCGGAAAGCTGCACTGGCGGCTACATCGCCCATCTGATCACCAAGGTGCCGGGCAGCTCACGCTATTTCCAAGGTTCCTTAGTATCCTATAGCAACGAGGTCAAGCGCGATCTGCTCAACGTGCGCGAGGACAACCTCAAACGTCGTGGGGCCGTTAGTGAGCAGGTGGTCAGCGACATGGCCCTGAATGCCATGGGCCTTTTCGATGTGGACTATACCATCGCCACTTCGGGCATTGCCGGTCCAGACGGTGGCACGGCGCAGAAACCCGTTGGCACTGTGTGGATTGCCATCGCCACCCCTGTACGTTTGATAACCAAGGAGTTCCACTTCGGCAGCCGTACCGGTCGCCAGCAAATCGTGGAACGGGCCGCCCATGCTGCCCTTAACATGCTCCGCATCGCCATCGAACAGGATCTGAATCTATGAACCCTCTGATTGTCCGTTTCAAACAATACCTGATGTACGAAAAGGGCCTGTCGCCCAAGAGTGTGGAAGCCTATCTGCACGATGTGACGCTGTTGGACTCTTTTTTGAACGGGAAAAAACTTGAAGATGTCCTTTTGGAGGATCTTCAGGCTTTCATTCAGGATTTGTATGAGAAGGGCATCACGGCACGGTCGCAGGCGCGCATCATCTCGGGTCTGCGGGCCTTCTACAAGTTTCTGCTTTACGACGGCACCCTGACGGAGGATCCGACCACGCTGTTAGACTCTCCCAAGATCGGGTTGCACCTCCCGGATGTACTCTCCATTGAGGAGATTGAGGCTATCATCAATGTCATCGACCTCAGCACGCCGGAGGGGCACCGCAACCGCGCCATGGTGGAGATGCTGTACGGCTGCGGGCTGCGGGTGAGCGAGTTAGTCACCATGCGAATCTCCAATCTTTTCTTCCACGAAGGCTTCATCAAGGTGGTGGGCAAGGGCAACAAGGAACGGCTTGTGCCTATCGGGGACATGGCCCGCCGGATGGTGGAGCTGTATTGGCACGGTGCCCGGGAGCACATCAAAACACGGAAAGGAGAGGAGGATTACCTCTTCCTGAGCCGACGTGGCACGCACCTCACACGGGAGATGGTCTTCATGTTAGTGAAGAAATGGGCCAAGCTGGCCGGTGTGGGAAAGACCATCAGTCCGCACACCTTTCGCCACTCCTTCGCTACGCACCTCATCAACGGCGGTGCCGACCTTCGCGCTGTGCAGCAGATGTTGGGCCACGAGAGCATCACCACCACGGAAATATACACTCACCTTGACCGCGATTATATCCGCAGCAATATTGCCCTTCACCATCCAAGATACTGATTATGCGCTATTTTATCCATCTTGCCTATAATGGGACTGCCTATTTCGGATGGCAAGTCCAGCCTGACCAGAAGAGTGTGCAGGAGACGTTAGAGACTTGCCTCTCGCTGCTGCTGCATTGCGAGCGCATCCCCATCACCGGATGCGGGCGGACAGATACCGGCGTGCACGCCTCCTGCTTCTATGCCCATTTCGACCATCCGGAAAGCTGGGATGCGGAACGGTGCCGCCAGTTGGCCGACCAGCTCAACAGCTTCCTGCCCGCCGACATTGTCATCTATTCGATTTTTTCCGTCAACGACGATGCCCACGCACGTTTTGATGCCCAAGAGCGCACCTACCAGTATCATATAGCCACCCGCAAAAACCCGTTTACCTACCCGTTCAGCCTCCGCTACCACCAGTCATTGGATGTGGAACGGATGAACGAAGCGGCGGCCCTGCTGTGCCATCACGAGGATTTCACCAGTTTTTCCAAAGTGCACACGCAAGTCAACAACTTCATCTGCCATGTGATACGGGCGCAATGGGACGTGTGCGACGGGGAACTGGTATTCACCATCACGGCCAACCGTTTCCTGCGCAATATGGTGCGGGCTATCGTGGGCACCCTGTTGGATGTGGGCCGCGGACGGCTGACACCGGATGGTTTTAATGAGATTATCCTGCAAAAAAACCGCTGCCAAGCCGGTACTTCCGTTCCGGCCTGTGCACTATTTTTGACAGATGTGCGTTATACCTGGGATTCCATCTTACCGAAACAATAATAGAATATGGTAGAAAAACATATCTTCTCTTTTATAAAAACGAGTATCCTGACAATGTTGTGCGGATTGCTGTGTGCTGTGGGTTGCCTGCTCAGCTTCAACAGTTGTCACCGTCACAATTACAATACGGATGTGAAATTAGTATTCTCGACAGACACGCTTATGTTCGATACGGTCTTCACCACCCTCACGTCTGTCACCCGCAGCTTTACCGTCTTCAACCCCAGCAAGGAACCCGTAAAGTTGGACATCTTTTTGGCCGGCGGCGGACAGTCGTTCTACAGCATCAATGTGGACGGCGTGTCCGGACGCGAATTCCATGAGGTGGAGATTCCGGGCCATGACAGCATTTTCGTTTTTGTGAAGGTCAATATCGACCCGGGCAACCAGAACAACCCGTTCCTAGTAACGGATTCCGTCCTGTTCTACAACACCAACCGCCGGCAGGCTGTGCAGTTGGTCTCCTTCGGGCAGGATGCGCACTACATTCTCCCCGATCACCACAACATCTCATCCATGCCCTACTGCATCGTGGCGCACGAGCACGAACACACTCATTGGACCAACGATAAGCCTTGGGTGATATACGGATGGGCCGTGGTGGACTCGTTAGGCAAACTCACTATTGACCCTGGCACGCGGATTTACGTTCACAGCGGTGGCGGCATCTGGGTATATCGCTATGGCAACATCCAGGTCAATGGCACGGCCGACGAGCCGGTGTACTTTGCCGGCGACCGCCGTGAGAGCTTCTTCTCCGACGACTACGCCCAGTGGGGCTACATCTGGATCAACGAGGGTAGGGAAGACAACCTCATCAACAACGCCGTCATCACCAACTCTGCCACCGGTATCCGTCTTTCATCTCTTTTGGAATATTTGAACAACAAGACCATTATCCAAAACACCATCATCCAAAACAACAAGGATTTCGGCGTCTTTGCCGAGGCCGCCAATTTGGAGATGACTAACTGCCAGATCAGCAACAACGGCAGTGCCAGCGTGGTGCTTCAGGTGGGCGACTATACGCTCAACCATGTCACGGTGGGTAACTATTTTGCCCAGAAGGCCCGCACCGATCCGGCCTTCATTTTGCATAATTATTATACCTCGGGAGATATTACGTATGTTGGTAATACGAATTTAACGTGCAATAATTCAATTATCTACGGATATTTGGACAATGAGTTCTCTGCCTCCAAGCGCAATGGTGCCGATTTGACCTACACGTTACGCAACTGTCTCCTCAAACAGGAAGCCTCGACCGAAAGTCACTTCGTAAACTGCCTGTTCAACAAGAATCCCTTGTTTGTCTCCTCATATAGTCAGGATCTTGAGTTGATGGAGAACTCCCCGGCCATCGATGCCGGCATGGAGGGGTTGGGCATCACGACCGATTTGTTGGGACGTATGCGCAATGGGAAACCTGACATCGGGGCGTACGAATACTACCCGGCATCGGGTTCAAAACGCAAATAAACGGAGGCTATTCCGTTTCCAAGCGGTGCAATAAGGCAATTTCTTCCGGCCAAAGGCTCTCGTCGGGTGTCTCCAGAATGATGGGCATGTCATCGAAACGGGGGTCCTTCATGAAACGGCGGAAGAAATCCATACCTAACAGTCCTTTCCCGATGCTGTCGTGGCGGTCCACGCGGCTGGCAAACGGTTTTTTCGTGTCATTCAGATGGATAGCCTTCAGATAATGGGTTCCGATAACGTCGTCAAATTCGGCAAACGTCTTCCGGTAGCCCTCCTCGCTTTTCAGGTCGTACCCGGCGGAATAGGTGTGGCAGGTGTCGATGCACACGCCCACGCGGGATTTGTCTTCCACCTTGTCGATAATAGCCGCGATGTGCTCGAAGCTGAAGCCCACGTTGGTACCTTGTCCCGCCGTATTCTCAATGACGGCCGTCACGCCTTGCGTCTTATCCAGCGTGATGTTGATGCTTTCGGCAATCCGCGCCAGGCAGTCGTCCATCGACAGCATCTTGAGGTGGCTGCCCGGGTGGAAATTCAGCATCTGCAGGCCTAATTGTTCGCAGCGGCGCATCTCATCCAGAAAGGAGGCCCGCGATTTTTCCAAAGCTTCGGCTTCCGGTTGGCCCAGATTGATGAGGTAGCTGTCGTGGGGCAGGATGTATTCCGGCGTGATGCCCACCTGCTGGCAATTGGCCTTGAACTTGTCGATGGAGGCGGCCGTCAGCGGGGCCGACACCCATTGGCGTTGGTTTTTAGTGAACAGGGCAAAGGCGGTGGCGCCGACTTTCGCGGCATTGAGGGGCGCGTTCTCCACACCGCCCGTGGCACTTACATGAGGACCGAGATGCTTCATTTTGGTGAATTGTTTATGTTTTTAATTAAGGGGTTAAAGGTGTTGGCCGTTAGCTTTTAGCTTTATAGTTAAGAAGTTAAGAAACTAAGGAGTTAAGGGGAGTTGGCCGTTAGCTATTGGCCATTAGCCATTGGTTTTTCTCTAAACTCTCAACTCTCAACTCTAAACTCACTTAAGCGTTAGCTTTTTCGGGGGCAAAGGTACTGAAATTTTCATTTTATTTGTCATGACAGATCAAATACTATATCATTGCCATCTTTGGTCATCAACAATGAAAAAAAAGAGACGGTGCACGCACCGTCTCTACCATATATTTTATGTATAGGATTATTCCTCGTCTTTGTGTTCCTCTTCGTACTTCTTGATGATTTCGCTCTGAACATCGGCGGAAACCTGCTGGTATTCGGCGAACTTCATGCTGTAGGAGGCACGACCGGAGGTGATGGAGCTCAACGTGGTGGAGTATTTGTTCATCTCAGCCAACGGAATCTTGGCGTGGATCATCTGGAAGGCGCCTTCGGCATCCATTCCCATCATGATACCACGACGGCCCTGAAGGTCGGTCATCACATCACCCATACGGTCAGCGGGCACGAAGATGTCCACATCGTAGATAGGTTCCAGAATCTTGGGACCGGCGTTCTTGAAGGCCTCTTTGAAGGCGTTACGGCCAGCTAACTTGAATGCCAACTCGTTGGAGTCAACCGGGTGCATTTTACCGTCGTAGATGTTGACCACGATGTCGCGGGCGTAGGAACCGGTAAGCGGACCCTCTTCCATCTTCTCCATGATACCCTTCAGGATGGCGGGCATGAAGCGTGCGTCGATGGCACCACCCACGATACAGTTGTTGTAGATGAGCTTGCCGCCCCAAGGCAGATCGTAGGTCTCCGTGGCACGGATCGGGTATTTGGTCTGGGTGGGCATGCCCTCGTAGTAGGACTCGATGAGCATGTGCACCTCACCGAACTGGCCGGAACCACCGGACTGCTTTTTGTGGCGGTACATGGCTTCGGCGGATTTCGTGATGGTCTCACGATACGGGATCTTCGGAGCGTAGTATTCGACTTCAATCTTGTTGAGCTTCTCAATCATCCATTTCACGATGTTGAGGTGTTGCTCGCCCTGACCGGAGATGATCATCTGCTTCAGCTCCTTGGACTGTTCCATCAGGAAGGTCGGGTCCGTTTTGCGGATCTCGTTCAGCACCTGGCCGAGTTTCTCGTCGTCGGCGCTGTTCTTGGCACGGACAGCGGTACGGAATTTAGGATCCGGATAGACGGTGGGTTCGATGATGTCGTCACCCTTAGCCACTAAGGTAGTGCCTGTCGGGGTGTTTTTCAGCTTGATGGTGGCCACGATGTCGCCAGCCACAGCCTTCTCAACCTCCACTCTGTTCTTGCCGGCGAACACTAACAGCTGGGAGACTCTCTCCTTGGTGTTGGTGTTGCTGTTGGTCAGATCGGCGGCCTTCACCACCTCGCCGTCGGCGATCTTCATGAAAGCAACTTCGCCGAGGTGTTGTTCGATGGCGGTCTTGAACACGAAGCCCACGAACGGCTCGCCAGCATTGTATTTGTGCTCATTGCCGTTGGTGGCCTTCATAGCGGGAGCCTCGTCAGGTGTGGGGCAGTTCTTGATGATGAGGTCCATGAGGCGGTCAACGCCTTGGTCGGTCTTGGCGGCCACGCAGATCACCGGGAAGGTGCCGCGGTTGGCGATACCGAGCTTGAGACCTTTCACCATATCCTCTTCGGAAAGAGTGCCTTCTTCGAAGAATTTGTCCATGAGAGCCTCGTCGTTCTCAGCGGCGGCCTCGATGAGGGCGCTGTGCATCTCCTCAGCCTTGTCGGCGAGGTTGGCGGGGATGTCTTCCACCACCATCTTGCCACCGTTGGCCGGGAATTTGAGGAGCTTCATTTGGAGCAAGTCAATGACGGAGTCGAAGCCGATGCCGGCGTTCACCGGGAACTGGAACGGCATCACGCTGCCGCCGAAGTACTCCTTCAGCTGATGAAGAGTCTCGTCGAAGTTGGCCTTCTCGTGGTCGAGCTGGTTCACGGCGAACATGACGGGAACATGCATCTCTTTGGTGCGGCGCCACTGGATCTCGGCACCCACATCCACGCCGTTCTGGGAGTTGATCACCATGAGGGCGGTATCCATGACGCGGAGCGCGCCGATGGTCTCACCAATAAAGTCATCAAAACCCGGACAGTCAATCATGTTGATCTTCTTGCCTTCAAATTCGGCATACATCACGGTGCTTTGGATGGACTGCTGTCTCTCCAACTCCACATCGCGATAGTCTGAAATGGTGTTCTTATCTTCTACCGTTCCGCGTCTGCTGACTACGCCTCCGTGGAAGGCCATGGCTTCAGCCAAGGTGGTTTTACCTACACGGTTACCACCGATGATGGCAACATTTCTGATTTCTTTCGTCTGATAAACTTTCATTGGGGATTTTAATTATTTGATTTATAAATTCTTGTTATTTTAAATAAGGAGCGCAAATATACACTTTTTTTGAATATAAAAAATTGTAGTATATACGTGTTTTAGAAACCGGTCCAGAACATCTCCCAGAATTTGTGTTCCATCTCCTCCCAAGCCTGTCGGGTGGCACCGGCAAAATCGGCGGAATATTGGTTCAAAGCGGTTTGGGCCTCTTTGGTCTTGCCGTCATGAATCAGACTCACAGCCTTCTTCTCCAAGTCCGGCAGCTCGTTGAAAGCCTTGGTCTCGAAGCGGGCCACATTGTCCAACACAGTCTTCTTGGCGACGCCCCAGCGCACCTGGGCCAGCTTGTTGGCCTTGCGATAGTGCCAAAGCACTGCGTTGTCGTTGTAGCCGAAATGGCCGCAGATGTTGAATCCGGCGGGCATCTTGGTGCTTCCTGCATAGATGGGGATGCGCGGACTTTGGCCCGGGTTTTCGAGCGAGAACCAGCAGAGGCCTCCCACCTCATCGGGCAGCCAGCTGCGGCATTGGATGATGGTGGAGTAGGAGCACCACGACATGGCCACGCCCCGGTAGAAGGTCACAGTGCCCGGCTTCAGCATGTTGTACATGGCCCGCTCGTTGCCGTCCATCCAAGGGTTGGCATTTGGGCACACGATGGTGTCAAAGACAATCTCCCCGCTTTCGGTCTTGCGCTTCTTGGGGTAGAGAAGGTTCTTGGTCTGGTCCAGTTCGGGACAGCCTTCGTAGTTGGCGCGGAAGAGTTCCATCACCCGTTGCGGCGACACTTTCTCGTCCGGTTTGATGGAGAAGGGCAGCTCGTCGGCATCCAAGGCAAAATGCTTTGAGGAAGCCAGTTGGGTGAAGATGTACCATTCGCGCTCCTTGAAGTTCTTTTTGCCGGAATAGGACGACGGGAAGGCCTTCCACCAGATGAAATCGCCTTTGCCGTCCCAGAGGCCGTATTTCTTGGCCACCTTCTCGATATTGTCAGAACACATGAAATAATCCTTGTTTTTGCGGTCGAGCTTGCCGATGCGGGCCACGTTGCAGCTCACGGCCACCTCATCGTCGGGCACGCGCTGGGCGGCCCAGATGCCGCCGATCTGGTCGGGGCCCTCGCCCAGGATTTCCATCTGCCACACCTCTTTTTTGTCGGCGATGGTGATGCACTCGCCGCCGTCGCCGTAGCCGTACTGGGCTATCAGCTCCCCAATCAGTTTGATGGCGTCGCGGGCGTTGTCGCAGCGTTGCAGGGCAATGCGCTGCAGTTCTTCAATGAGGAACATTCCGTTCTCGTTCTGCAGGGTGTCGGGGCCGGAGAAGGTGCTTTCGCCCATGGCCAACTGCTTTTCGTTCATGCAGGGGTACGCCGTGTTCATATAGGCGTAGGTGTGAGGCGCTTCGGGAATCTCGCCAGCCAGCGTCACGCCCTCCATGGCCTTGGGCGAGCTGGTGTGCATGGTGCCCTTATAGACCTTGTGCATGGTGCCGGGCTTGTGGTCGGCGGCGGGCTCCATGGTCACCCAGGTGCGGTACTTGCTGTCGCAGGTGTGCGAGGTGATGACGGAGCCGTCGGTGGAGGCCTTGCAGCCCACCATGATGGAGGTGCAGTTGGCGCCCACAAGCTCGGTCTCCTGAGCCTTGAGCGGGAGGCAGAGGACTGCCACACAAAGAGTTAAGAATAAGAGTTTTTTCATTGGGATAATATTTATTATTGTTTCTTTACAAAATGCTTTCCTACTAACCGGTAGGTCTTCATGCCACCGATGAGGTTATAGACCTCCTCGAAGCCCGACTGCATCAGGATGCGCGAGGCCACGTAGCCGCGCAGGCCCACCTCGCAGAATACCACCGTCTTCTTGTCCGGCTCGATGTCGTCCAAAAATTCGCGCAATTCATCCACAGGGTAGTTCCCGGCCCCTTCGATCGTGCCGGTCTTGAATTCCTGTATCTCACGTACATCCAGAAGGTTGATATCCTCTTTTTTGTCCAGAAGTTCGTCCAGCTCGGCGGCCTGGATGGGGTTCATCAGGTGGGCCATGATGTTCTCGGCCACCATGCCGGCAAACATCACCGGGCTTTTCGCCGACCCGTAAGGCGGAGCGTAGGCATGCTCGCTGTTCACCAAATCGAAGATGGTGCCCTGGTGCTTCATTATCAGGGAGATGGCGTCAATCTGCTTGTCCACGTTCTGCGTACCCACCGCCTGTGCGCCTAAGATCATGCCGTTTTGCGGGTGAAAGTTAAGCTTCAAGTGGATTTGGGAGCCGCCGGGATAGTAGGTGGCGTGGGCCGCCGGATGCACAATGACGGTTTGGTATTCGATATTATGTTTTTTTAACATTTTTTCCGACAATCCCGTGCTGGCTGCCGTGAGGTCGAAGATCTTGGCGATGGCCGTGGTGACGGAGCCTTGGTAACGGACCGTCTGCGGATACACCATGTTCATGGCTGCGATGCGGGCCTGCAAGTTGGCGGGACCGGCCAAAAAGTTACAATACGGCTTGCCCGTGATGGGATGCGGGAACTCGATGGCGTCGCCCACGGCGAAGATGCACTCGTCGGAAGTCTGCAAAAATTCGTTAACCCAGATGCCCCTGGCTTCACCGATTTTCAGTCCGCACGCTTCTGCCAGGCGGGTGTTGGGGCGCACGCCGATGCTGAGGATAGCCAGCCGGCAAGGCAGCGTGGTACCATCGTCCAGCGTAACCGACAGCGCGTCACCCTCTTGCTGGAAGGCGGCCAGCCCGTTGCCGGTGATGACACGTACACCCTTGTCGGCCAGATGCTGCTGCACGATGGCGGCCATGGGCCAGTCGAGCGGGGTGAGGATGTGGTCCGCTTTCTCCACGACGGTGACGCGGTATCCCAGCTTGTGGAGGTTTTCGGCCATCTCCAGGCCGATGAAGCCGCCGCCGATGATGACGGCTTCCGCGCCGTCGCACAGGCTTTGCGCGGCGGCGGCCTTGATGCGGTCACAGTCGCTGACATTGCGCAGGGTAAAGATGTTGGGCAGGTCTGTGCCGGGCACGGGCGGGATGATGGGTTCAGCGCCGGGCGACAGCAGGAGGATGTCATAGGCTTCCTCATATTCTTTGCCGTTGCGCAGGTTTCTCACCGCCACCGTCTTGCGGTCGCGGTGGATGGCCGTCACCTCGTTAAGGGTGCGCACATCCGCGTCGTAGCGGTTGCCGAAGGAGACGGGCGTCTGCACAAAGAGCTTCTTGCGTTCCTCGATGGTGTTGCCGATGTAGTAGGGCATGCCGCAGTTGGCATACGAGATGTGCTCGCCCTTCTCAAGAATGACAATCTCGGCATCTTCCTGGATGCGTTTGAGGCGCGCGGCTGCGGAGGCTCCGCCGGCCACACCGCCGATGATGACATATTTCATAGTATCTGTTTTATCTGTTGTAAAGGGTTTGATATTCGAGGGCAAAATTACGCTTTTTTCGCGAGGCAGGGAAGGATGGTGTTTTTTTGATGAAGAATAACGAATTATATTATGAAAGCGAAGCAACACTCAAAGAGCTGATGCAAAAAATAAGGCAATGATATAGTTGTTGACCTGAAAAAGCAAAGACATTTATTCTCCCATCGCTTACAATGCCCGTGGCACGGTAGTGCCGCGAGGCGCAAACTCCCCTTCTGGTTTCCAGAAGGGGTGCCCGAAGGGCGGGGTAGTTAATATGGATTTTTATTCCTTAATTGCCGGTGGGTTATGGCCAGGAAATTCCTGTTGTTAAAGTCATTGATGTTGTCAAATTCCTCTTAATAAGGTATTCATATTCTTTATATTACTACCCTGGCCTGCGGCCACCCCTTCTAAAATAGAAGGGGAGTTTTTATGCGTCCGCACTTTAGTGCGGACAAAGAAATGTGAATTACGATGGGTCAACAACTATATCATTGCCAAAAATAAAACATTATCATTGCAATAATCAGGCGGAGTGTTCGTTGTGTTCATGTTCACTTATTTGTTCAACCTTTAAACTATAATTCACATGGAAAACAAACCCATTACCGAAAAACTGTTCAGTTTCAAAACCTTCCGTTCTCCAGACAAAATCTACGAAAATGATAGGGAACGCTTTTTTATTCAT
>JAFYAW010000034.1 GCA_017540505.1 Bacteroidales bacterium
CCAGGACTTTCTTTCTTTTGAAGCTCTCGCTGAAACGACGCCTGATGCGTTCCTCTTTTGTTAATTTTTCCATGTTGACTCGCTTTGGGGTTTTTAACTGTTTTTTTACCTTGGGCGGTCAACCTATTTCAGGCATTGACAGTATTCACGGATCACTGGTCTCTGGTCTCCGGTCTCTGTTCACTAGTCACTAGTCACTGTTCACTCCCCTATTTCGCACGCTCGCTGCTATAGGGAACGGCATCCACTCCCACAAAATCTCCCTTTAGGAACTTGAAATAGCCGGACACGGCGATCATGGCCGCATTGTCGGTTGTCAAGTCCAACGATGGGAGGAACAGGCGTTTGCGATACCGTCGGGCCAGATCGGTGGCCGCATCGCGCAAGCCGGAGTTGGCCGACACGCCGCCCGCCAGCACAAGATCCTGGCAGTCGGTCTGCTTCAATGCCTTCACCAACTTGTCGGTCAGGGACTTGATGATCGCATACTGGATGGATGCGCATAAATCGTGGATATTCTCTTCGATAAAATTCGGATTTTCCTTCAAATGATCCCGGACAAAATAGAGGAACGACGTTTTCAGTCCGCTGAAGCTGTAATCGAGGCCGGGGATGTGGGCGATGGCGAACTGGAAGCGCCGCGGGTCGCCCTCTTTCGCATAGCGGTCGATGACGGGGCCGCCCGGGTACGGCAGTCCGAGGATCTTGGCGGCCTTGTCGAAGGCCTCACCCGCCGCATCGTCGATAGTGCCGCCGATGCGCTGCATATCGAAGTAGTCGTTCACCTGGAGCAGCAGCGTGTGCCCGCCCGACACGGTGAGGCAGAGGAACGGGAAAGCGGGTACTGGCTTGGGTTCGTCCTTTTTCTGCAAAAAATTCGCCAAAACATGCGCCTGCAGGTGGTCCACCTGTATCAATGGGATGTCCAGCGAGTAGGCCATAGCCTTTGCAAAGGAGCTTCCCACCAGCAACGAGCCCAGCAATCCGGGGCCGTTGGTGAAGGCAATGGCAGATAACTGATTTTTGTTTATCTTTGCGCGCTTTAATGCCGTGTCAATCACGGGGATGATATTCTGCTGATGCGCACGCGACGCCAGCTCCGGCACAACACCGCCGTATTCAGCGTGAACCTTCTGACTGGCAATGACATTGGACAAAATCGTCGTATCTTCTATGACGGCGGCGGAAGTGTCGTCACACGAGGATTCGATACCAAGAATATAAACGGACATAACCTTAAAATTGTGGGCGGCAAAATTAGTAAAAAAATCGGGAAGATAATCCTCTGGGTGCTGTTGGGGTTCATCGGCCTCGACCTCCTAATCGTGGGGTTGCTCTTCGTGCCCGCCATCCAGACCTTTGCCGTCAACAAGCTCACCCAGTCCATCTCCGAGAAATGGGGGTCGGAAATCTCCATAAAGGACATCCACATCACCCCCACCCTGCAGGTGGTAGCCCACGACTTCCGCATCCACGACGCGCACCACAACGACATGATCTATGTGGGAACCGTGAAAGGCCGCATGAACTCCTTCTCCATCAAACCGTTGAAACTAAAATTCGGAAAAGTTCACCTCGACCACGGCAACGTTGTCATCCGCCAGTATGCGGGTGAGGATGCGGTAAATATCGCCATCTGGGCAAAGAAATTCCCCCACCACGAGGAACATAAGCTCTTCCTGCTGACCGCCAAGAACCTCATTCTATCCAACTCCCGATTTGTGCTGATAAACGACGACAAACGGGTGGTGTACAACACGGAAGGGCATCCGGACATCGACTACGGTTATTTCGAGTTGGACAACATCAACTGGAACGCGGACGATTTCAAGGTGAGGAGTCTGAACATCGTTGAGGTGGCCGCCAATTTCAACCATTTAGCATTCACGCAATACAGCGGCTTTGAGATGCTGGATGGCAGCGGCGACTTTTCCATTTGCGATACAGCTTTAGTATTCAACAAATTACACATTAGAACACCCAACAGCAACGCCAATCTCGACTTGCGTTTCAGCTATCGTGAATGGGGTCAGTTAGGTGATTTCATAGACTCGGTGCGGATCACATCCGACCTCCGGCCCACCCGTCTGGCCATGCAGGATGTAGCCGCGTTCGCACCCGCCATCAAGGGTATGGACGAGACATTCCTCCTGAAGGCCGACCGCGTGCAAGGTACGGTGAACGACTTCAGCATCATCGGGTTAAATGCCGGCTGGGGACTGTTCACGCGCCTGCGGGGAGATGTCGCCCTGCGGAACATCACCGACTTCCGCCACGCACACTTCAATCTGCAGCTGGACTCCTCCACCGTCAGCGTACCGGAGTTAGCCAACTTCACCATCCCTGGAGGACGCACGCTGCCCATCCCCAAAACCGTGTCAAAGATGGGGAACACCAAGCTGAAGCTCGCCTTCACGGGCAGCACCTCCAACTTCGATGCCGAGACAGCGTTGGCCTGTGCGTTGGGTTCTGCAGATGTCGTCCTATCTTCCCTTGTGGACCGTGACGGCAGCACGCATCTGACCGGCAAAGTGTCGTCACCGGATCTGAATCTGGCTGCTCTGACGGGCAACAACAAGCTCCTCGGAATGGGCAGCTTCTCAGCCGATATAGAAGGAGACATGGCCTCCTCCGGATTGGATGCGGAAAACCTCAAGACGCTGACCGCGCATTTGGATGGCACTGTACAACGGCTAGATCTTTACCACTATCCTCTTCGGAATGTGAACGTCTCCGCCGACTATCAGAACCGTTTGTACAACGGATCCGTGGAAATCCGCGACCCGCTTCTGAAGGGCAGCATTCTCGGCCAGTTCGACATCACGGAGAAGCTCCCCACCCTGCAAGGGAACGTCTCGCTGGAACAGT
Source organism: Bacteroidales bacterium (assembly GCA_017540505.1). Lineage (GTDB taxonomy): Bacteria > Bacteroidota > Bacteroidia > Bacteroidales > WCHB1-69 > F23-D06. Next base: position 2,869 of record JAFYAW010000034.1, read on the forward strand.
TCGACATCAGTCGCGTGGCCGACCGGCTTCCAGCCGTGGATTCCGCTACCGCCAAGGGCATCCAGAAAGTCATCTATCTTGCCCAGCAGAGCGAAGATGTGCAGCTGGCGTTCGACAACTTCATGATTGCCTTCAAGGGCGATTGTCTGGACAACCTGAACGGATACCTGGGGTGTGACAACATCCGGTATCAGAACGACCAGGGGGAGATGTCGAACAAGCGTCTCCGTCTGACGGCCATCAACAGGGAAGACTTCCACAAATTCATTCTCAGTTCCAGTCTGGTGAACGCCACCTTGGAGAGTTCCTATCCGACTGCCACCATGCTGGATTCGATAAAGACCTTGGCCTTCAATTATTTCCCTGATCTTTTAAAGAAATCTGTCAAAAAACAGGAGGAATCTGCTGTTGAAAATTCAGCCCGTTCCCATCGGCAAGATGGCTACATCAAGGCGCACGTTGTCACCTACAACACATACAATCTGGTCCGTCTGTTCAATCCTGACATTTTCATCGCTCCCAACTGCAATTTGGATGTAGAAATCAGCTCTTCTGCCAACGACGACGTGATTTCCGCCTCTGTACCCTTCATCGGCGTGCGGCGCAAGGTGGCCGTTTATAACCTTACGGTCAACGGCAGCAGCGAAGACCACAAAACCTTGGATCTGAGCTTCAAATCCGACTCCGTCATCGCTGTAATGACAAACACGCGGATTCCGTTCGACGAGATAACACTGGGCACGCGCACGCGGGACGACACCATCCACTATGATCTCCGCTGGCAGAACCGTTTCAACAGCAAAACCACGCCCAACTCACAGATGGCCGGCATGGTCAGTCTGGATGATTTGAAGGACATCGCCGTCAACATTTCCGAATCCGGCATCTACATCAACGACCACCGTTGGGAATTCACCGATGACAACTCCGTGCGCATCCAGCCGGACGGCATCCTCATCCACAACCTCGTCTTCACCGACGACCAAACCCGGGGCATCAGCGCCGATGGTTTGTTTTCCAAGAAAAAGAACGGCGAACTGAAGCTGAAAGTCAACGACATGAACGTGTCGATGGTGAATCCTGTGGTAAACAACATGGAATTTGACGGGCTGTTGTCCGCTGACTTCACCGTCCGGAGCCGCGACAAAAAGCTGATCACCTTCGGCAAGGCCCTCATCAGTGATTTCAAATTCAACCAGGACTCCATCGGCGACGTGTTTGCTTTGGCCGCCTTGGACACGGTCGGGCAGATCCACTTTACCGGCGGCATCTTCCAGGAAAGTCAGGTTCTGACAGCCAAAAGCCTTGCCTCTTTCGATGTGCGGAAGTTTATGCAAGCGAAGGAAAAGACCGCAGAAATCCGCGGACAATATATCCCTGACAAGCGGGACCTGGCCATCCACACCAGCTTTGATTCCCTCAGTGCGGGATTTCTCACCCCGTTCCTCTCCAGCTTCAGCAATTACATCAAGGGAAAAGCCTCCGGCAAGCTCTCCTTCTACTCCACCCCCAAAGCCTCCTACTTTGACGGCAATGTCCATGTGGTGGACGCCAACATGGATATTGCCCCTATCGGCACCAACTACAACGTACATGACCAGGATATCGGCTTTGACACCAAGGGCATCCACTTCGACAACATGCGCATCACCGACCGTGACGGCAACATCGCCTACATGAACGGGCACATCCACCACAACTTCTTCCGCGACATGACCCTGGATTTGAGCATCCGGACGAACCGACTCCAGGTTCTGAACACACCGAAGGATGCCACCTCCGTCTTTTACGGCACTGGCTATGCTTCCGGCATCGTGAACATCACAGGCGATGGTGAGAAGATCCTTATCAAAGGCGACAACCTGCAAACCCTGACCGGCACCAAGATTACCTTGCAGGTGAGTTCCGCCAACTCGGCATCCCAATCCGACATCATCCAGTTCAAACCTAAATCTTCAGACAAGAGCGAAGACCCGTCTTCCACCATCGAAGAATCCGATTCAAAGACCAACATCCTATTGGATTTCACGTTTGATGTGAAGAACGATGCCAACATCGTCCTGATCCTGGAATCCATCGGCGGCACCATGAACGCCCGTGCCGACGGCCGTTTCCAGCTCACCTACGACATGTTACAAAGCGACTTGAACCTATACGGCAACTTGTCGCTCCATTCCGGCGATTTCAAGATCGCCCTATACAACTTGCTGAACTCACGCCTCACCCTGGTACCGGGCGGAACCATCCACTTTGACGGTCCGCTGGAGGATATGGTCGTCAACATCAGTGCATACAAGACATCTAAAACCTCCCTCACCAACATCATCCCGGAGGGCTATTCCGGCAATGCCGTTCCCGTCAACGCCTATCTGCATCTGAACGGTCCCATCATGAAGCAGTTGGAACCCACCTTCAGTTTCGAATTGCCCAACAGCAGTGAAGAGTTCCGCAACCTGTTTTACACGGCTATTGACACCTCCAACAAGGAGAACACCACCAAGCAGTTCGCCTATTTCCTGATCACCAACAACTTCATGGCTTCGGATCTGTTTTCCGGAAACAGCAGCGGATTCCAGATCTCCAACCTGTTCCGTAATATGGTCAACAACATGCTGAGTTCCATCATGGAGAACCAGAAAGGTTCCTTCGGCATCACCTACAATCAGGAAACGGAGACGAGTGCCGCCGAATATGGTTTGACTGCCAACGCAAGTCTGCTCAAGGACCGCATGACCATCGAGACCAGTATCGGCTATTACGATGACGCCACCCGTTCAGCGGCCAACAACATGTACGGCGACCTCACCCTGCAGTACAGCCTCAACAAGACCGGCACCTGGAAGGTGAAAGCCTACACCAACATCGGCGAGCGCAACGAAGACCTCTACCTGCACGACAACCAGATCAACTACGTGGCGGGTGTGGCGTTGGCTTTTAAGCAGGACTTCAACAGCAAACGCAAACAAAAGGGCACCGTCAAGAAGCCCAAACAAGGGAAAGACACCGTCAAGAAATCAAAACAAAGCAAGAAGAATGAACAACACTAAGAGTTTCATCGCGATATCTTAAATTCTGGTCGCCATTGTCGAACCTTCCGCATGACCTGCGGGAATTGCACATTATTTCGTATTTTTGCACCCATTTTAAAACCCTAATATAAATTATGACTGAAAAAGTGAAGAAGGAACCTGAAATATCCGAGAAAGAGACTACAAATCAAGATATTAAAAAGCAAGACACTCCAAAAGCAAAGCCCAAGGAGAAAGTAAATCTGGAGGACAAGGACCATGCGCCCGTGGAAGATTGGGAGCAATATCTGGATATTGACATCCGCACCGGACTCTCCCCCGAGTCCAAAAAAATTTCTGAGAACATCTTCCTGACACGAGGTCTGAACAACATTCCGGAGCCCGAGAAGGTGAACTGCCAGCAGTACAACTACAGCAGTTGCAAGCTGCCCTCCTACGATTGGATTTCCAAATTGGACATCTCGTTGGACTACATCGAGTTCCCCATCGCCGAGGTGCGTTTCAAGAACAGCCACAAGGATTTCTTCCTGCTGCCGCCCGACGGTGTCTTCAAAGTGGGAGATATTGTGGCGGTGGAAGCCAATCCCGGCCACGACATCGGTATCATCTCCATGTTGGGCCTGCAGGTGAAGCGCCAGATGGAACACAAACACGTGAAGGCCTCGGATGTTGTCAAAAAACTTTATCGCACAGCACGATACGCCGATATTGAGGAGTGGATTGCCACCGTGGGATTAGAGAACGAGACCATGCTGAAATCGCGTTATACGGCTTGGGACCTCAATCTGAAGATGAAAGTCAATGATGTGGAGTACCAGGGCGACGGCACCAAGGCCATCTTCTACTACTCCGCCGAGGAGCGTGTCGATTTCCGTGAGCTCATCAAGATTCTGGCCGAGCAGTTCCACATCCGCATTGAGATGCGCCAGATCGGCGTGCGTCAGGAGGCGGCCCGCTTGGGCGGACTTGGCTCCTGCGGGCGCGAACTCTGCTGTTCCTCCTGGCTGACCAACTTCCAGTCCGTTTCCACGAGCACCGCACGCACCCAACAGCTATCCCTCAACCCGCAGAAACTGGCCGGCATGTGCGGCAAGCTCAAATGCTGCCTAAACTTCGAGCAGGACACGTACATCCAGGAGCTCAAAGAGTTCCCGCAGCCTAACGTGCAACTCAAGACAAAAAAAGGAAGAGGCGTTTACAACAAAATTGACATCTTCAAAAAGATCGTCTGGTATTCCTATTCCAACGATGCGTCCACCATCTTCGCACTGCCTTTGGACAAAGTCAAGACCATCATCAAGATGAATAACGAAGGGAAGATTCCAGAAACGCTGGAAGAGTTTGCTTTAGTCAACCAGAAGAAAGTGGAAGAGGGCAACAACATCAGCATGGACGAGCTTAAACACATCGCGGACTCATAGTCCCCCACCCTTTTCAATTTCGGCCTTATGAGAAGAACATTTTTCGCCATCATCGCGCTGCTAATATGCCTTTCAGGCTGTCAAAGCCGTTATTACAGCAACATCCAGGCCATCCCCAACGAGAAATGGGATGTCAAGAAGCCGTTGGTCTTCAAAGTGGATATCACCGACTCGATGGCATATTATAATATGTATATACATCTCCGGAACACCACGGACTTTGAGACGCAGAATTTCTACGTCTTCATGAAGACCCAATATCCGGACGGTCATAGCGAGCAGGACACGTTAGGCTTCATTGTGTGCGACAAGTTCGGCAAATGGACCGGCAAGGGCCAGGGGCGCATCAAGGACAACATGTTCCTGTTCCAGCCCAAGATCCGTTTCCCCCGCACCGGAACCTATACCTTCACGGTCACGCAGGGCATGCGCACCGACAAGGTGAAAGGTATCAGCGATTTCGGCATCACGCTGGAGAATTGGAAAGAATAGATGATGGACTGGAGGGCCTTCGGCTGATTCTGCCTATTCCAAACAATTTAAAACCCCGTCTCCGTGCTTTCCACCAGTCGTTCGAACTGCGTGTTGGGGATAAGGGGGTACGCCTGATGGCCGCGCACAAGATGGATCTTTCCTTTGTAATGGACAATCCTTACATTCTGGGCCGACATACCCTTTACTTTCAAGACGTTACCTGTCAGCTGATAGGATAATTTGTTTCGCACAGGCGTTTCCCACTGCTGGAATTGGATTTCCGCAGGTGCATTCTCGGGAGCAGGGATTTCCTTTTTATTATTATCCAAGTACTGGATCTTCAGCATCTGGCGGGCAAGCATCTTCTCGGCCATCACCACCTCATCGTCATCAGCGTCTGCCAACTCATCCTCATCCAGATAGAGGTCCTGTGAGGAATCGTCCGCAAAGGCCGTGTCCACCTGCGCGGTATCGGCAGCCGCATGGTACAATTGTTCTTCTGGGGCCATCTCATGCCGATGGACCACATATTTGACCACTGTGTCAGCCCCTTTCGCATCCATCGGAGGCGTGAGCACACGCACTTCCGCAGGGTGACGGTAATCCAGCCAATCCGTAATGAACATGGTAAGCAAGGCCCCGAGGAGGATGCCGACAATGATTCCGACGAGGAACAAAACCTTCCTTTTCGGTCCGGAAGAGGGTGTTGGCGTGATATCAGGCGTGTCCATGCTTAAAAATTGAAAGTGCAAAAGTACAAAAATTTCATTATTTTTGCGCCCGATAAAAAAAGAACACACTATGGGCATAGCTACTCAAATATTAGGCCTGATTGCCAGCCTCTCATTCCTCATAATCACCCATGAGTTAGGGCATTTCACCTTCGCCAAGATTTTCAAGACACGGGTGGACCAGTTCTATCTCTTCTTCAATCCCGGCTTTTCCATTGTCCGGATGAAGAAATTCGACGGCAAGATGCACTTCAGCTTCTTCTCCGGTCGCGCCCCCAAGGAGTGGGCCGAGCATCCGGAGAACACCGAATGGGGGTTGGGATGGCTTCCGCTAGGTGGTTTCTGCGCCATCAACGGCATGGTGGATGAGACCACGAAGGCCTCCGACCTGAGCGAGGAGGTTCACGAATGGGAGTTCCGCGCCAAGCCCGCCTGGCAGCGCTTCTTCATCATCATCGGTGGCGTTTTAGTCAACTTCCTGTCGGCCATCATCATCTACATCGCCATCTGTTTCACCTGGGGGCGCGAATACATTCCCTTGGAGAATGCTCGCTACGGCCTTGAGTTCTCGCAGGAGATGCTGGACGCCGGATTCCAGAACGGCGACAAGATCCTCTTCATCGACAGCATCCACCCACAGACCTTGGGCGACTTCAGCAACGACCTCCTCCTGGACGACGTGAAAACGGTGACCGTAGAACGCGACGGCCAGCCCGTGGTCATCAATATTCCCAAGACACTGGCCCGCAAGGTGGTGGGAGCCAGCAAGCAAGGCGAACCCTTCTGCAACTACCGCTTCCCGTTCGTCATCGACAGCGTGCTGCCCGGAACTCCGGCGGCACAGGCCGGCCTGCGCAAAGGCGACAGCCTCGTAGGCGTGAACGACTCCGCCCTGTTCTGCTTCTTCGACTTCAAAAAGATATTCCTCAACAGCAAAAATGAGGAGATCAGTCTCGACTTCTACCGCAACGGCACCCTGAAACACTCCCTGTTGACACTCGATTCCCTCGGCACCATGGGTGTGGCCCCAAGACAACCCTACCAGTTCTTTGGCACCGTGAAAGAGGAATACGGATTCTTCCAGTCCATCCCCAAAGGCATCGTCATGGGCTTCCAAACCCTCGGTGACTACGTCAAGCAGTTCAAGATCGTCTTCACCAAGGAGGGCGCCACCCAGTTGGGCAGCTTCCTCACCATCGGCAGCATATTCCCGAAAGTGTGGGACTGGGCGCGGTTCTGGAACATGACCGCCTTGTTAGGCATCATCCTCGCCTTCATGAACATCATCCCCATCCCCGGACTGGACGGCGGATACATCCTCTTCATCCTCATCGAGATGATTACCGGCAAGAAACCCAGCGACAAGTTCCTCGGCATCGCCAACACCATCGGGTTCGCATTCCTCATCGTTCTCATGGTCTATGCGTTAGGACTTGATTTCAGACGATTCTTCTTCAAATAAAGAATGTTATTCAATTCGATTGAATTTCTTATTTTCTTCCCGATAGTAACAATTCTGTTCTATCTTCTGCCATCCCGTTACCGATGGATAATGCTGTTGGGTGCGAGCTGCTTCTTCTACATGTGGTTCATTCCCAAATACATCCTTATCCTGCTTATCACCATCGCCATTGACTATACGGCTGGCATTCTCATCGAGCGCTGGGCCGACGATGTCTCCAAGAAAAAAGCTTGCCTGATTATCAGCATCATCTCCACCTGTTCCGTACTTTTCATATTCAAATATCTGAATTTCTGCAGTGCCAACTACGTGGCGTTGGCGCAACATTTCGGCTGGTCGCATCCGGGCAAGGTCCTCCAGATAGCCCTGCCCATCGGTCTGTCGTTCCACACCTTCCAGAGTCTGAGCTATGTGATTGAAGTCTATCGCGGCACGCAGAAGGCCGAGCATCATTTCGGATACTACTCCCTTTATGTGATGTTCTACCCCCAGCTGGTCACCGGGCCCATCGAACGCCCGCAGAACCTGCTGCGCCAGCTGCATGAGGAGAAAGCCCTGCAATACGACAACATCGCCAACGGCCTGCGCCTCATCCTCTTCGGACTATTCCTGAAGATGGTGGTGGCCGACAACTTAGGGCAATATGTGGACCAAGTGTATGCCAATCCCATGGATTTCAACACCTTGGACATCTCCCTTGCCATGCTTTTCTACTCGTTCCAGATTTATGGCGATTTCTTCGGATACTCCACTATCGCCTTGGGTTGCGCCCTCTGCATGGGATTCACTCTGATTGACAACTTCAAGGCCCCCTATCAGGCGGGCAGCATCCAGGAGTTCTGGCGGCGTTGGCACATCTCGCTCTCCACCTGGTTCCGCGACTACCTGTACATTCCCCTTGGGGGCAACCGCGTTGCCGTGCCGCGCTGGGCACTCAACACGATCATCGTCTTCACCGTATGCGGCATCTGGCACGGGGCCAACTGGACCTTCATGATCTGGGGCTTTGCCTACGGCCTGCTGCTTATTGTGGAGCGGGGTCTCCGCAACATCCATGTTTTTGACAGAATAGAAAACGGCACTGGCCGAAGAATCATCAACCTGCTCAACATCTTCAAGACCTTCCTTATCGTCACCCTGCTTTGGAGTATCTTCCGCGCCACCTCCTTCGCCAACCTCCACGACCTCTTCGCCGCCTGGGCACACAACGTGTCCCTACCGCACCAGCTGCACGTGGATGCCGTCACCTGGATTGCCTTGGGCATCTTCATCGTCTTGGACCTCATCCTCAAGCAGCGCCGGTTTGACAATTGGTGCGGACAACTCAATCCCTATCTGCGTTGGGCCATTTACAGCGTCATGATCTTCGCCGTCATTGCCTTGTCCTCCGTACAGCATTATCCATTCATCTATTTCCAGTTCTAATGACCGACGAGACCCGACATATCATCCTCAAAATCGCAAAAAAATGCCTCTTGCTGCTGCTTTTGTTAGTGGTGATGGACCTCGTCTATCGGTTCACCCTCTATCCCCGCGACCGTGAGCGTTACTGCTCGCTGTTGGAATTTCCGCAAATCCCCATACGCGACACCGCCGACATCATCTACCTTGGCGAATCCTCCGAGTTCTCCTGCAGTCCCACCGACACAGACCGTCGTTCCATAGGAACCATGATTGGGGATATGATGCCGGATCATAAGATGGGATGCCTTTCCAAGGGGGCCGTTCATGCCGCCATCTATTACGACATCCTACGCAACATACCTCGCGATAATCCGGTAAAGACCGTCATCGTAACCGTCAACATGCGCTCGTTCAGCAGCGAATGGATCTATTCCAATTTGGAGCAACCGCTTCAAAAGGAGCAGATCATGATGAAGAAGGCACCTGCTCTTTACAAGCGAATGCTTTTGGCCTTTAAGGCGTACGTGCATTGGTCGGAGGCGGAACGAAGCAAGCTGGTACGTAAAGGGTTCCGTCGGCAGACCTTCACGCTTCCCCACCCTTTCCCGTATCATAACGCGAGCGAATGGGACCATGCCATTGCCAACAGTTTCCAACTTTACAACGGCAAACAGGTATCTGGGGACACGGTCGAACTCGCCTGCCACTACATCAAATGCTTTGCCTACCAGCTGGACGACAAGAATCCCAGGATCAAGGATTCCGACAAAATCGTGCGTTTGTGCCAGCGGCGGGGTTGGCGTTTAGTGTTCAACATCCTGGCCGACAACATGGATCAGATCAAGACCTTGGCCGGACCGGATTTGGAGTACTTGATGCAGGAAAACGCCCAGTACATCATCCAACGGTATGAGCCAATGGGGGTGATCGTTGTAAACAACCAATATTCCGTGCGCGAGGAGGACTTCTTTGAAACGTTCGTCACCGAGCACTACAACCAGCGAGGAAGAAGAAACATAGCGGAAAAGGTGGCAGAGAAATTGAACGATCACTATTCTCAAGTCATTAATCACTAATCACAAAATATAGTTATGAACAATTTAAAGCAAGAAATTGAGACATTAAAGAAAGAAAAGAACGCCATCATCCTGGCACATTACTACACCCTGCCGGAGGTGCAGGAGGTGGCCGACTTCGTGGGCGACAGCTTAGGATTGGCACGCAAGGCCGCCGAGACGGATGCCGACATCATCCTCTTCGCCGGCGTGCACTTCATGGCCGAGACCGCCAAAATCCTCAACCCCACCAAGAAGGTGCTGGTTCCCGACATGAGCGCGGGATGCTCGCTGGCCGACAGCTGCAAGGCCGAGAAACTGGCGGAATACAAAGCCAAGCACCCGGGCTATAAGGTCCTCTCGTACGTCAACTGCTCCGCTGCAGTCAAAGCGCTGTCCGACCTCATCGTCACCTCGGGCAACGCCCTGAAACTGGTGAACCAGCTGCCCGAGGATGAGAAGATCATCTTCGTGCCCGACGGCAACCTCGGCGACTACATCAACCGGATGACGGGCCGCGAGATGATCCTGTGGGACGGAGCCTGCTGTGTGCACGACCATTACGAGGTGGAACAATTGGAGAAGATGAAAGCCGAGCACCCGAACGCTATCGTGGTGGCGCATCCCGAGTGCCGTCGCGAGATGCTTGAGAAGGTCGATTTCATCGGCTCCACCGCCGCCATGCTCAATTTCATCAGCGAAAGTGAGGCCAAGGAGTTCATCGTGGTAACCGAAAGCGGCATCCTCTACGAGATGCAACGCCGCAATCCCGATAAAGTGTTCCACACGCTATACGACGGTGCCACGGAGCACGATTGTATCAACATGAAAAAGAACAACTTGGAGAAGATCTACCAAACGCTGCTTAACGAATCGCCCGAGCTCATCATGGACGAGGAACTGCGCAAAAAGGCGCTGGTGCCGATACAGAGGATGCTGGAGTTGAGTTAAGATAATTGATAATTGATAATTGACAATTGATAATTGACAATTGTCAATTATCAATTGTCAATTATTAGCAGAATTTAGGTTGTGAAACGGATTTCGAACACAAAACACTTTGGATTGATTGGCTTTTTCGCTTTCATCTCAACAATGACGGTGTGCCTGTCGTCTTTTGCGCAAAACGACGAGGCGATCCCTTACCGGCATCACATTGAGCTGAACATCGGGGAGCCACTCTCCAGCGCGTGGGGGCTTAATCTGATGTTTGTGGACCACAGTCCGGAGGCGGAAATGCGATTCCATAGCTGGGCAGGCACCTACAGGCCTTATTTGGGCGGTCCGTACAGCGGATACGAGGACGAATGGCTTTCGTTACCCGTGACGGTAGCCTACTACAACCAGGTGCTGCGCTGGCTGCAGGTGGGCGCTGAAATTTCCACCATGTCAATGTGCACTACTGAAAACACCCGGGAGGGAAAGACATACGAGTATTTTCTGACAACGAACCTGTATGTGTTAGGGGCGGTCCGTTTCAATTATTTCCACAAAGGAATCACGGATCTGTATTCCGGCATCTCTTTCGGCACCAAGCTGCGTATGGAGACCACCAAACACGATGGCACCATCGCGCTGACGGCGGGGCCTGCGTTCCAGCTCACTGCCTTGGGCGTGCGCTTCGGCAAGCGGGTATATGGCACGGTGGAGTTAGGTTACGGCTACAAAGGACTGCTCATTGTGGGCCTGGGGACACGGTTCTGAAGGGAATGCCATAAGGTAACATGTTGCACGTTGATGCGGACAAAACTTTTTTCTGCATTCATTTTTATTTTTTGTACTTTTGCACCGTTTTTCTACATCTATCTGTAGAAAAACGACATATAAAAAGGCGTTGAGTCAACGTCTTATCTGCGGCTTCTGTGGACTTCGCAAATTCATTTCCAACCGCACGGTAAGGCAATGTTCAATGTCCATGGTTTGTGTATATCCATTTATATGCATACAGCGTGGGCTTCGGCATTGCTTATTCTCGGTTGGAAGGCAATGCGAAGGCCTACAGAAGCGGGATGAGCGATGAGTTCAGATTCCCGCGCTTTTTTTATGTCGTGGTTTGACAATCAACAATAAAGATTCCGCGCAGGGAGTCCGCGGAACGGCATAAAAAAGAATAAAAATGAAAAAGTTAGCAATTATGTTCATGAGCCTGCTCATGGCTGGCGTGGTTTCTGCCCAAAACGCCGACGACTACAAAGCCTTTATCAAAGAGCGCAAGGCCGTTCAGAAATTGGTGAAGCAAGAACGTGACGAAAAAGTGTCTAAAGAGGTCAAAAAGATGGCCAAGAAGTATGCCAAAGAGGGTTGGAAAGTAACCGTTGGCTCGCTTCCAATTGCAAAGCAGTTGGAAAAATCTTATACGATGCAGTATGAGTTGGACATGAACAACAATATGCCCAAATACATCAAAGGTAATGGCAAGGCCATCAGCTCCAGTTATGATGCCGCCAAGATGCACGCCATGGCCGATGCGAAAACGGAGCTTGCCGGCAACATCCAGACCGAGGTGGCAGCCATTATAGAGGAACGTCTGGCCAACCAAGAGTTAGGTAAAGGAGAAGCTGTGGTGATCTCTAACGCTGTACAGGTTTCCAAGCAGGTCATCGCTCAGTCCATCGGTCGGGTGATCACCGTGGTGGAATGCTATCGCGAACTCAAGAACAAGAACTATGAGGTTATGGTGATGATCATGTACAACGGCGAGATGGCTATCCAAGCCGCCAAAAAGGCTGCGAAAGAAGAGCTGGAGAAGAGAGGAGATGAGTTATCTAAAGAGTTGGATAAGTTGTTAGGGTTCTGATAATTAGTAGTTAGTAATTAGTGATGAAAAGAATCATTTCAAAAAAAACGCTGCTCTTTCTGATGCTTTCCTTTTTGGCTAGTTTGACAAATACCATCCTCGCCCAAACCACGGGCGACAACGAGCGTTACAACCTGGCTGTGTATGCTACAGGTTTGCAGAACGACCAGCCGATATCCACCTCCTTGTTGACGGTGGTGCAGAACAAGACCATCACCAAGCTCACAGGAGAAGGTAACTATCGGTTGATAGAGCGTTCTAACGAGTTTTTGCGGCAGATTCAGAATGAGCAGGTTATGCAACAGTCGGGGGAGGTGGCCGATGGTCAGATTGCCGAAATTGGTGCCGGTTTGGGTGCACAGAAAATCTGTGTGGTGAGCATAACAATTATCGAAAAATACCTCTATATCGCTACCCGTATTGTGGATGTGGCTACTAAAACCTCCTATGAGTCCGGCGATGCACAAGTGAGCAATTACAAATCCAACAACATCCCCCTTTTGACACAAACGTTGGATAGGGCCTTGAACAATATGATGGCTGCTTCCATAAAAACGAAGGCGGCACCTGTCACCCCAACCATACCTTCGGAAAAACCTAAACAAGCCAAGACCACTTCTGATGTTCCGACCCAGCAGGAGGCATCGCCAAAATCGGATGTCACTATCCAGCGTGAAACAGCACCAAAATCATCTGATTTGTCTTCTGATAGTCCTGCTCAAACGGAAACAACACCAAAGTCTGAGAAGGCTCCCTCTAATGTGCCGACCCAGCCTGAAATGTCTGACGTGTCCTCCCAACAGAGTGGCAACCTCACAGTAGCCGAAGTCAGAGCGGAAAAAGAAAGAGCAAGAACGGATGCAAGGGCAGAAAAGGAACAAGCAAGGTCGGAATTCAAGGATGGATTCAAAGACTACAAAAAAAAGGTAATCAAGGAAAAAGGAGGATTTCTTGAGATTAACAGTTTGGCATATAAAAAGTACCGGTCGTACAAGGCAAATATGATTTCGGGAGCTGTAATGCTTTCTATTGGAACTGGATTATTTATAGGTGGTATTACAGCGCAAGGTATAGCTGGCCACGACTTTCACGAATTCAGACGTGTGGAATTCCCAGACTACGACTTTGACAACTTCTCCTACTCTACATTTGAAGATTATTGTATAAATCACTCCCATCCTAATTATTTTTATGATTATGATTTTGATCATACACTTGATGGTACTGCAATTTATTATTATGATTATGCACTTGAGGCTGCAATACGAGCTGATTCTTATTACATATCTGGCACTACAGTGACTTTTCATAGATACGATTTCTGGGAGGATAATACTGATTGGACAGGAATTTGGGTAGCCGGACTCCCTATGATGGTAACAGGTTTGATACAATTGTGTTGTCTCAACCATCCTTTGAAGAAAAGCTACAATTACTACATCAACGGCGACCAGCGCACCGTTTCTTGGCAAGTTACCCCATATTACGGCGGGAACAACACATTTGGTGCGGGGCTGTCGTTGCGGTTCTAACCGAGGGGATGGATGCCCGCACACCTGACGGCGTGCGACACACCCACCCACAACACCACACCCTACCGAGCCCTGCAGTCCTAACGGACTGCGAAGATTCCATCAGGGAGAAAATCACAGCAGAGTTGTGGGATTTCGTTCCCCTCCCAGCCCCGTCAGGGGCGAAAGCTCGGTAGAAAAGGATACGCCACCTTGTCCCCAAGCCCCGCAAGGGGCGACAGCTCGGTAGCAAACGGGGGACACGGGTGTCGTTCGCAGGCCGTAGGTCTGCGGGCAAACGAAAAACAACAAATAAATTATGAGAAAAAACATTGCAATATTCATCTTGGTGTTAATGGGATGCATTCCATTAAGCTTGTCGGCACAAACGCCGCCTCCCGCGTGGCTTTCGCCCGCCGTGCGAGAGATGGAATATCCGACGGACACCTACTTCTCGGAGTTCACCGAAGGGAATCTCCACCCCAATGAGAACATTTCTGCCTTGTTAGATCGGCTGAAATCGGATGCCAAGCGCGGGGCAGCGGGTAGCATTCGCACCTTAATCAATTCGGTGGTGGAGAAAACAGACCGTCAAGATGCCTACGGTCACGATTTTCGGTTCTCATCTGTATATCAAGACTACACACGTCAAATAGTGAACGCCGACATTGTGGGAATCCATACCGAAAGTTACTATAACGAGGGAAGAAAATGGGGTTACGCTTTCGCCTACGTGAGGAGAACAGAGCTTGCAACTTACTACCGAGCGCAAATCGCCCTGCAACTCCGGCAGCTGGAAAATGCGTTGGCATTGTCCACCACTCTCGTGAATGACGGAGAGAAAGCCCAGGCACGGAAGGTGTGCGAAGAGGCGTTACAGCCGTTGACCCAAATCGAGTTCGCTCAAGACCTGCTCACCGCCGTCTGCCCCGACGACACGACCGGAATGCAATTGCCGCAACTTTTCCGCCTGAAAAAGGAACTTTTTCAAACTCTTGTCAGCTTGGGGCAGAGTATCTACATCTATTTGCAGTGCTCCGAATCAAATTTCGGGCAACCAGTGCGCATTCTTGAACCTGAAATGAAACGTATCCTCGCCAAAGAGCAGTGCAGTTTTACCGAGGATCCTGATGAGGCCGATTTTATTATCACTATTACGGCCTCCACCCGTCAGCACGAGGGCAATGTCGCTTTCGGCGATGGCACATTCAAATTCTCTTATGCAGATATAGAAATAGAAGTTTACAGTAATTGCAAGAAAAGGCAAGTTTATAATGGTTCGGTAACCGTAAAGAACAATGGTGATGTGGCCACATACGAAAGTGCCGGTCGAAATGCCTTGAAACTGTCTGCTTCTAAAGTTTGGGATGAAATGAAACCGTGGATACAAGGACAGTGATAACAAATCCGCATAATAATTACAATTTGTAAAAATGATGAATAAAAACGCAAAAATCAAATCAATTCTTATTGTATTGCTGTCACTCTTATCGATGACGGCTTTTGCACAAACCAAGAAAGTGGCCATATTGGAAACCGTTGACAAAAACGGAAATGTGTCGTATGCCATCAAGTTGATGATACGAAGCAACCTTGCCAAAGTTATTACCAATACGCCTGGGTATGAAGGTTACGATCGTACCGATATGAAGCAGATATCGGATGAGCAGACTTTTCAACGTACAGGCATGGTTAGTGATGAAGATATCAAAAGGCTTGGAAAAATTACAGGAGCTCAATATATACTAGTGGCGGAGGCAGTAAATGTTGATGAACAAAATATTTTCATTACTGCAAAAATTTTAAATGTTGAAACTGCCAAAATGGAAGCAACAGATAATGCTTTGACAAGCACAGCACCGTCAGACATTCAGCATGGGTGTGAAGTCCTTGCTAATAAGTTGTTGGGGATTTCATCTCCTCAATCATATGTGGCCTCAGTTACAACTACATCTCCTACGCAACAAGTCCAATCACGTCCGCAGAATCCATCTAACATACAAGAATCTTCTCAATCTTCTTTTCCTGTGAAAACATTTCCTGATGGAACAATGGGAATAGTTTTTTATACGGGAAAAGACAATCATGGGCTTGCCGTATCGTTAGATGAAGCAAGTCTCAAGTGGGAGGATGAGAAGCAAGCTAAAGGATGTCATGATATTTGGGAATTGCCTAATGATGGTGATGAAAATGAGTGTATCTATGGGGCTGGACAAAAAAATACTGCTGCTATTATCCGACAAATAGGCAAAAGTGATGCCCCTGCAGCAGAATGGTGTGTATCACATGGTGAAGGATGGTATCTTCCTAATTCATGCGAATTATTATTGATATTTGAGGCAAACAAAAAAGGTTTGCTGAATGCGGCACTTGTTTATGCCGGTGGAGATCCTATTGATAAGGAATGGTATTGGAGTAGTTCTGAAAATAATTATTGTGAGGCAATCAATATCAGCTGTGGTGGATCACAATCGGGTGAGAAAAAAAACAAAGAAGTGGCTGTTCGTGCAGTAAGAGCATTTTAGGTTCTGGAACGCGGATTGAACGAATTGTGCATGTTCCCCGTACCCGCCGACAATACAATGGCTGATGTTCAAAAAAGCAAAGGTGCGTAGCTGTGGTGGCGCGCTACGCTCATCTGGGGTTAAAAAGATGTAGTGTCTCTGACACCTGCGTTTGCGTTGCGGCACACGCCATCTTTCCCGAGGATAATCATCCCAGGCTATCGAGCTGCATCCCCTACGGGGATATGGGAAACACGCAATACCATCTTCTTTCTACCGAGATGGAACCCCTAACGGGGTTCTGCGGAAATCGTCGGGACGCAATGTGCTACAGAGAGGGAACCCCTACGGGGTTCAGGAAAACAAGCGAACCCCACAGCCCTTACAGGCTGATGGACACTGTTTAAAAGTTGAGAATTAAGGAGTTAAAAAACTAAGAAATAAAAAAAACAGTCCCAGTTCACTGATCACTGTTCACTGATCACTATAACCTAACCCCTAAAACCTATACCCCCTAAAACTCCTACTCCTCTGCGTACCGGCTTTTCACGTATTCCAATTGCCGGCGGTCGCGCTTGGTGGGGCGGCCCAGTCCGTGCGGACGGTATTCGGCGGTTTTGAGGGTTTTCATGCGGTCGTACTCCTCCTGCGGGGTGAGGTCCTCCATATATTGCGGCACTAATGGCGCCCCCACCCTGCTCTTGGGTGTGCCGAGCACCTTCACCGTCTTGTTGAGCGAGCCAATATGCACCTCGTACACCTCCTCCGTGCGCACGTCACGCGAGGGCTTCACGTTGGTGCCATCCAGCTTCACCTTGCCCGCGTTGCAGGCTTCCGTGGCCAAGGAGCGCGTCTTGAAGAGACGCACCATCCACAGCCATTTGTCGATTCTGACATCCAGTTTTTCCATGATCTATCCTATCTTCTTCCATGTCATCGTGCGCCCGAAGGCAGGCACGCCGATATATCCGCGCACGCGCAATACGTTCTCCTTCTCGAACCACATGCGGCTCTTGTAGAACTTGCCGTGCACCGGATCGTAAATTTCCCCGTCCACCCAACGGTTCTCCTTGGCATCATAGCGGAAGTGGAACAGCAACTTGATCTTGTCGCCAGGTGTGTTGCGCTTCTTAGGATCCGGGTTCATGATGTCGCGCTTGGGCGAGCCGTCCTTGAATTTCGGATTCTTCACCCATATAATCTGCCCTTCATACAGGCCGTCGGAGGTTTTGGTGATCCTGATCTTGCAGTCCTCGTCCGACTGGTCATCCGAAATGTAATAGATGCCTAAAATTTTATCTGCGGCCGGTTGCGCAGCCGCAGATAAAAAGTTAAAGCATAATACACTTAATAAAACTAACTTACAAAGTTTCATCTGTGCAAATTCTGATTAAGCCTCCGTCTGGGATGCCTCCTCCGTCTTGGCGGCATCGTCAGCCGGTGCGCCCTCCTCTTTCGAGGCTTTCGGATTGTTCATCATACGGATCTTGTATTCCAAATCCTTCACCTCAGCCTTGGCCGTTTCGATCTTCTTACGGAACTCGGCGGTGATGATTTCCGCATTCTTGGAATTGGAGAAGAATCCCAAATTATTCTCCCACAGGGTGATGTCTTCTTTCAGCTGCTGGAGTTTGTTCTTCAGGAAGTTTTTCTCCTTGTCAATCATCTTGTCGGCGTTCGGGGCATTCAGGATGTTTTCAATCTTGGACTGGAAACGGTTGTGGCGCATATCGTCGGCGCTGATTTTCAGCTCGGCGAAACGCTTGTCCAAAGCCGCACGGTATTCGGAATAGATGCGGTCTTTGTCCTTACGAGGCACAAAGCCGATCTGGATCCATTCGTTCTGGTAGGCTTTCAGCACATCCATGTTCGCGTTGCGGTCATCGCCGAATTCGTGGTTGAGGATATTCTGAATCAGTTCCTCTTTCTTGCGAAGATTCTCGGCTTCCACATCTTGGATATTGTTGAAATAGTTGGACTTGGCCTCAAAGAACTTGTCGCAGGCGGCGCGGAAGCGTTTCCAAATCTGGTCGGAATACTTGCGCGGAGTGGCTCCGATGTTCTTCCACTGGGTCTGCAAGCTCAGGATATCGGCCGTGGCCTGCTTCCAGTCGGTGCGGTCAGCGATGCCCTCGGCCTGGATGGCGAGGTTGAGCTTCTGGTTGTAGTTCTGCATCTGCACGTCCTTGATCTGCTGGAAATAGTCCTTCTTCTGGGTGAAGAACTTGTCCAACGTGGACTTGAAGCGGTTCCAGATCTCATCGTTCAACTTGACGGGTGCCGGACCCAAGGTCTTCCACACGTTGAGGAGGTCGGTGAGTTTGTCGCTCATCTCGTTGTACTCCTTGACGGTTTCGGAGGATTTGGCCACCAGCTCCTCAGCCTGCTCACACAGCACGACCTTGGCGTTGTAGTTGTTCTGCTCCTCGGCGAAGAGCTTGTCGTAATACTCTTTCCGGCGGGCATTGATCTGGTCGGAAGCGGCTTTGAAGCGTTCCCAGACCTCCTCTTTCTTATCCTCCGGAACGGGACCGATCTCCTTCCATTGCTCGTGGAGGTTCTGCAGTTCCTTGAAGGAATCCTTGATGGAATCGACCAGCAGCAGAGACTCGGCCTGCTCGCAGAGACCCAACTTGCTCTCCAGATTCTTCTTGTAATCCAGCTCGCGGGCCTCCTTGTTGAGGCGGATGATGTCGAAGAACTTCTCGACATAGAAATGATAGTTCTGCCACAGGTTGGTGGACTCGCTTTGCGGCACGGGGCCGATGTTGCGCCACTCTTCCTGGAACTCTTTGAACTTGTCGTTGAGGTTCTTCAGGTTGGATTCCGTTTCAATCAGGTTTTTCAAACCCTCGATGATACGGTTCTTGGATTCCAGGTTTTTCTGTTTCTGTTCTTCCAAAGCCTCGATGAAACGGGCCTTGGCATCTTTATATTTTTGGAACGCGGCATTGAAACGCGTTTCCAGTGCATCAGGTTCATTGGTTGGGGCTTCCACCTCTTCCACCGGGGCATCGGGATTCTCGGCCTTGGCGGCTTCGGCAGCGGCTTTGGCAGCATTGAAGGCGGCCATGGCGGCACGTCTCCGCTCACGCAGGAAGTCCAATGCCTTGCTGCGCAGCACACCCACGCGCTGTTTGATGAGGTTGAAGTTGGGTTCGGCGACCAGGCGTTCCAATTCGGCAACACATTTCTCGAGGTCAAAGGCAGCATATTCGGCCTCCACCTGTTCCAAAGTCTCCTCGACTTCGGGATCTTCGGTTTCCGTTTCAGGTTCGGCAGCGGCTTGCTGCTGGTCCATTTCAGCCACCATCTCCTCGGCAGACTGGGCGGCGGGCTCCTCGGCAACGGGTGACTCAACAGCAGGAGTTTCCTCTGCTACCGGCTCTGTGGCGACGGGTTCCTCCGTAGCGGGCGTTTCTTCAGCCGCAGGTTCTTCGGCGGGCGTTTCAATGTTCAACGTTTCAGTTTCCTCTGCAGGTGCGGAAGATTCTTGAGTCGTAGGGTTTTGGGCTTCCAGGGAAGCGCCAGAGTTCATCTCTTGATTCTGCATTTCAGCATTCTCTTGAGGAAGAAGATCTTGTTGTTCCATAAAATTTTTAATTTTTTAGAATAATAAAATAGGGTTAAAAACAGGGCGGCAAAGATACAAAAAGAGTTGAAAGGTTTAATTTGCCAAGGGAAATATTTTATATAACTAAATATGTTATCTTTGCAGCATTGTTATCCCAAATAAAATCTAAACATAAAAACCAAAATATACGATTATGAGAAAGTGTTTTCCAATCCTGTTAGCCATATTATTAACGGCAATTGCTTCCGTGGCCACCGCCCAGGTGAAGCAGATCTTCAAGATCATGGAATACCCCACCAACAGGCCGCTTGCGGGCGCCGCGTGCACCTATTACGGGCAGACCATCACCAGCAACGCCAAGGGCGTGGCCGTGCTCAACCTGTCCGCCGACCGCAAGGGCGACTTTATTCCCCGCGAGCCTTGGATTCTGGACCAATATACCTATTTGGGCAGAAACGGCTTTGAATCCAACAACCAGTATTTCCAAAGTCGTGACACCATACGCCTATACATGATGAAAACTTCCGATTACGACGCTGAAGTTTTGGGCCTTTTCAAAAAGTATTTCGACTTCGCCTACCATACCGCCGCCCAGACGATGTTGGCCTTCAACGACTCGCTGGCAAAGCATCCCGAGCGTGACGAACACTATGCCCAGCATCTCATGAACTCCGCCACGGAAAGCTATTACCAACTTGTGGACGACGCCTTTTTCGATGCGGCGAGCACTCACCCGAACCGACTTTCCCTCTATAGCCCTGACATTCAGAAGGGGATTACGGAAATTCTTCGCAGCGGCGATGTGAACCGTGCCGTGGCCACCGCCAAAGCCCAAATCCTTCCGAACGACACCTCATTCGCCAACCTGCAGCGCATCGCCTTTTACCTGACCCTCCGCGACCTGGAACTCGCCACTCAGGACACCCAGTCCACTGTGGATTATAAAAAGAGGCTATATGAACAACACTATTCCATCAAATCCACCTCCAACTACATATACTCGCTTTTGGACGAAGGTCGTTACGATGAGGCTGAAGCCGTAGCCCGGAAGGAGAAAGCAAACCCGTATCTGCCTTCCGAGGAATACATTTACCATCCCATTCCTAACAAGTTCCTTGACAAAGATGAAGACTCGCTCCGTGCCGGTTTTCTCCATCAGAATCAAGTATTCCTGGAGATATACCGCCGCTACCCAAGCATCGATATGATGGAAGAACTCGCATGGGACTACTCTCTAATGTCTCTGATACACCAATATCTCTCCGACACCATCTCCGCCCACAATGCTCTTGACAGCGCAATGATTCTTTATCATAAAAGTTCAGAGGCCCACCATTTGTCCCAAAAGCATCACAACCAGCAGCTGATTGGTATTTATACCAACATGTTGAAAAATTACATGACCTCAGAATTCTCTCCTAAAATAGACTCGCTCCGCAGGGTGCTGATTTCCGAAATCTGGCAAATGACAAAGGAAAACTATGAACAAGAACCCGACAATCTCTTCTTACAGCTGCAATATGCCGCCAGAGCCAACCCCTATATCGACATGCTTTCCGAAAGGGACGACCAAGATTCCCTGCGGAAGGTGGCCATACGAGACCTTTCCGCCCTTATTGATATTCTGGTCCCGAAATACCCAGAGGCTTTTACCGTGGAGAACATGGTGACCAAGTCACGGTTGCTGGGCACAGACCTGAATGATGGTGCGGACGAGGCCACCCTCCGAAGCTCGTTCCGCAAATTCAAAGAGACCTATTCTGCCGTCAACTCGCTGTATCCGGATATTTTCACCAGCACGTATCTCTCCTTCGTCTCCGCCATTGGTGAAGCGGCAAAGAACCAACAGTACAACCAGTTAGCCGCCGACATACATCTTTTCGTTGACGAGCTGCTGCACCAGACGGCCCAAAAGGCAGGCAAATCCTTTGATGTGCAGAAAGCCCTTTTCTTGAACGACCAGGCTGAAGACTACTACCAGCAGCAACAATACGCCACCGCCATCAGCTACTATGAGCAGGCCAACGAGTATTTCCAGAAGGCCATCGCTCAAGACCCCACGCAATGGACACCCTTCCTGCGCAACTTCCTGCAGATGGGCGACGCATACCTCTATCAGGGGAAATTCGAGGAAGCACTGAACACCTACCGCAAAGTGCTGAGCTACGAAAACCAGATTCCCGCTGACCAGGCCGCATCATACACAGGGCTAAAAGGGAACGTAAGCTACTATGAAGGAGACCTTTGGGGCGAGACCGGCGATGTGAAATCCGCCGAAAAATGCTACAAACAGGCGGAGAAGCTCTTCCGTAAGGCCATCCAGATGGGCGATTCCAGTGCCTATCACTCCCTCGGCGAGATGTATCTTGTGAAAGCCATCCGCCAATACAAGCAAGGCAACATGAAGAACATCTATCCGCTGACAGAGCAGTCCGTCCAATACTACGAATCCTATCCCATCAACCGGCCGCTGCAACGCTACGTGCAGGCCAAGTCCATCATGGAGGACTATTATTGGAACAAGAAAGACAGCATCCAATACACCAAAAACTTGCGGGGGTTTGCCGACTATTACCACCGTTTTGCCGAATACGACACCTTTTATGTAAACAAAAGTATCCTTTATACAGGCAAATACCTGCGCTACAACCTCTCACCTGAAGAGGAGCTGCTGTACAACCGGAACATCGTGACCGACTATGAGCGCATCCTGCCGATGACGGGCCTCACCCTACCCTATCTGCAACGGAACTTCCAGTTAGCCAAGGCCTACCGGGCTATGGATTCAACCCAACAGGCTATTGACATCTTCAACAAATGCCTGAAACTCAATACGGAGATGTACCGTGACACGGCCCTTAACAAATGTCTAAGCAACGAAACAGACATCTACAAAGCCCTGATCGAGTGCAACTCCGCCATGGCCGAGCAATACGAGGATGAAGAGGGTTTGAGCCAGGAGTGGTACGGCAAAGCCCTGGATGCCAGCGACACGCTGATCCTGATTATGGAACGCCTGCGCAAGGATGGCGATGCCGACCAGACCTATCAGCTTGGCCTGCAATACTACCGCAACGCCATCCTCTGCACCCAGACAGACTGGAACAGCATCGCCTTGGGGCAATTAGACAAATCCAACAGTTTGCTGATAGGACTTTACAACGACAAATACGCATCCGAAACCGAATTTGAGATTATCCGCAACTACTATGTCAAGGGGCTTATCGCCGAAGACATGAACAACTCCACGCTGGCCAAAGAGTGCTATCAGGCCGCCGTCAGTTACGCCGAAAAGGCCTCCGACCCCGTGGGGGTGGCCCTCCTCTACAACGCAGTGATCACCAACTGGCTGACAATTCTGGAGAATCAGGATGGAGGCAAGGACGCTGCCACCATCGCCAAGCTGAAACAGACCAAAGCATCGTTATCGAAAATAGTGAAGAAAAGATAACCAAAGAGGGTGACTAAAAAGTCCTTTACGACGTTTTTTTATTCGGACCCCTGATGGAGCGACTTCGCGAATATTGAAATCTCAGGGACTTCATTTTCCTTTTTAGTCACCCTCTTCAATTCGAATCCCCTTTTCACCCTCCGAAATCGTCGTAATGGATCATCTCCTTTGACACGCCCAAATCATCCAACATCTTCAATACCGCCTGCAACATCAAGGGAGGACCGCAGATGTAATATTCCACATCCTCCGGATAAGGATGGTTTTTAAGATAATTTTCCAAAATCACATTATGGATAAAACCGGTGTAGCCGGTCCAGTTATCCTCCGGAAGCGCATCCGAAAGGGCCACATGGAAGGAGAAATTCTCATTCTCGTCGGCAATTTTCTGAAATTCATCCATATAAAACAGCTCCTTGAGGGAACGTCCCCCATACCAGAACGTTGTCTTGCGGGTGGTGTGTTTTGTCTTGAACTGGTCGAAGATGTGCGACCGCATCGGAGCCATACCAGCACCACCGCCGATGAACATCATCTCGCGGTCGGTATCCTCCACGAAAAACTCGCCGTAAGGGCCTGACACCATCACCTCGTCGCCCGGTTTGAGGCTGTAGATATAAGAAGAAGCCACGCCGGGGTTCACCTTCTCCATACGGCCTTTTTTCCGGTTAAACGGAGGGGTGGCGATACGCACATTCAGCTTCACAATCTGGTTTTCAGCCGGATAGCTGGCCATGGAATAGGCGCGCACCGTGGCGTTACTGTTTTTCATCTTCAAATCAAAAAGGCCCATCTTCTGCCAATCCGTACGGAAGGGCTCCTCAATATCCATATTGGAGAACGCCACCGTACAGGCGGGAATGTCAATCTGCACATAACCGCCGGACTTGAAATCCATCGTCTCACCCTCGGGCAGGCGTAGCACAAGCTCCTTAATAAAGGTGGCCACATTCCGGTTGGAAACGACCGTGCATTTCCATTTTTTTATCCCGAAAAACTCCTTGGGGATTTCAATCTCCATATCCTCGCGCACCTTCACCTGGCAGAAGAGACGGTAATGCTCATCCGCCTGCTTGCGGGTGATGTGCGCGCGCTCGGTGGGCAGTATCTCTCCCCCGCCGGAGAGCACCTTGCCACGACAAGTACCGCAGGAGCCGCCACCGCCGCACGCCGACGGGACAAACACCTTCTCGTCCGAGAGCGCCTGCAACAGCGTGCACCCGCGCTCGTGACAGACCTCCTTCTCCCCGTTGATGGTGATCTTCACCTTCCCTTCCGGCACCATCTTCCGACGGGCAAACAGCAAAACAGCCACCAGCCCCCAGATGATGAGCAGGAAAACCAAAAGAGCCGCAAGAATGGTCACTATTTTCATTGTTTTAATTCATTGTTTAAACACCACCCCGCCCTACGGGCACCTCTCCATAGGAGGGGAATAAGGGCAAATCATATTCCTAAAAATGCCATAAAACCGATACCTAACAGTCCCGTGATGATATAGGCGATGCCGTTCCCGCGCAAGGGCTCGGGGATATTGGAGAATTTCAACCTCTCGCGAATGGCGGCGAAGGCCACGATGGCCAACAGCCAGCCAATACCGGAACCCAATGCGTACGAGAAACTGTGAATCACCGTAGGGAAGTTCTTTTCCTGCATGAACAGCGACCCTCCAAGGATGGCACAATTCACCGCAATGAGAGGCAGGAAAATGCCCAACGCCATGTATAAGGCCGGCAGATAACGCTCCATCACCATCTCCAACAACTGCACAATACCGGCAATGACCGCGATGAAGAGAATCAGGCTGAGAAACGAGAGGTCCACCGCAGCAAAACGCTCACCCAGCCACGACAACGCCCCCGCCTGAAGCAGGTATTTGTCCATAAGATAGTTGACCGGCACCGTAACCGCCAACACGAAGCTGACCGCCAATCCAAGCCCGAAAGCGGTCTTCACATCCTTCGACACCGCCAAATAGGAGCACATGCCCAAGAAATAGGCGAAAACCATATTGTCAATGAAGACTGAACGGACGAATATGTTGAAAATATCGGACATGATAAAACTATGTTTATGAACTAAGAAGTTAAAAAGTTAAGAGGTTAATGAGTTAAGGAGTTTTTTGCCCAAATCAGCACTCCCACAAGGATGAGCGCCATCGGGGGAAGAATCATCAGGCCGTTGTTGAGATAACCTGCGGCGTACCAGCTTTGCGGGACCACCGGATGGTTCCACAGCGTGCCGGAGCCGAGCAGTTCGCGGAAGAAGGCCACCACAACCAGCACGAACCCGTAGCCGAGGCCGTTCATCATCCCATCCAGCAGGGAAGGGATTGGTTTGTGCGACAGGGCAAAGGCCTCCAAGCGGCCCATAATGATGCAGTTGGTGATAATCAGCCCCACAAACACTGAAAGAATCTTGCTGACATCGTACAGCATAGCCTGCAACAGCTGGTCCACCAGAATCACGAAAAACGAGACAACAAGCAATTGTACGATGATGCGGATGCGGGGCGGTATTGTATTGCGTAACAGCGAGATGATCAGATTGGAAAAGGCGCACACTACCGTCACGGAGAGGGCCATCACCACGGCGGGCTTCATTTGTGCCGTGACCGCTAACGCGGAGCAGACGCCTAAAGTCTGCACCAGAATGGGATTATCCTTACTTAACGGTCCAAGATATTTCTTCATAATTCCTTATTCTTTAATATTTTGAAAACCATCGGCAAGCATCTTGTCCACCCCCCGGGATGTGATGGTGGCACCGGAAATGGCATCCACACGATTCTCCTCCGCAATGTTCTCCCCTTTGCCCTTGGGGACTACCTTGACCGAAACGAAATGGCCGTCAGCATCGTACAGTCTCTTCCCCTCGAACGAACGCTCAAACGCCTCCTCGGTAATCTTCGCCCCTAATCCGGGCGTTTCCGACTTATGTGCAAACGATACGCCCTTGATGGTCGTTAAATCATCAGAAAGGACGGCATACCCCCAGATGGTACCCCACAATCCCTTGCCCTGCAACGGAATCACATGGCCGGTGGAGCCGTCCGCACAGCGAATGCGGTACATTTCGCCGTCGGAGCGGGAAGGCTCTTTTTCTGCCAGCGAGTCGAAAGCGGCAATAGCCCGGGCGCGTTCCACGTGGGCGTATCCCGAAGCCTTGAGGATTTGCAGTGCCTTCTCCGCCTGAACATTGGCCTCACGCCTCGGCTTCAACCCTAACGAAACCAATGAAAGTACTACAGCAATTATAAACACCAAAGCACTGACATACAAAAATATATAAGTATTGCTATAGGATTTCATTGGCCATTGGTTTTTAATTGTGAAAAACGTTTCTCACGGCGGCGGATATTGGCCTGCACCACACAATAGTCGATGAGTGGGGCGAAGATGTTCATCAGCAGGATAGCAAGCATCATGCCCTCGGGATAACCCTTGTTAAGCACACGGATGATAATAGCCAGAATGCCGACCAACAGTCCGAAAATGTATTTCCCCACACGTGTGTGCGCCGCCGTCACGGGATCGGTGGCCATGAAAACCGCGCCGAAAAGGAAGCCACCCATAAGAATCTGCCGATAACCCGGCACAGGGCAAAGGCCTGAAACATGGCACAAGAATGCTGTAACGTAACCGCCCACAAGCACGGAAAGCATGATGCGCCAGTCGGCCACCTGCGTGAAAATGAGGATAATAGCACCTATCAGAATGGCAATTTTGCAGGTCTCTCCAATACAGCCGGGGATAGTACCAACGAACAGTTCCCAGGTGGAAGGCAAAGCCTCCGCGTGGCCGTTCATGACCAGTCCCAACGGCGTGGCCCCCGTGACGGCATCATTCCCCCCCGAAACCCAAACTTTATCGCCGGAGATGACCGACGGGTAGGCAAAGAACACAAACGCACGCGCCAACAGTGCGGGGTTCAGGAAGTTATAGCCCGTGCCACCGAACACCTCCTTGCCGAACAGCACTGCAAAGGCGGTGGCAACGGCCACAATCCAGAGCGGCACATCGGGCGGCATGATCATCGGAATGATGAAGCCCGTGACGAAGAAACCTTCCGCCACCTCATGACCGCGCCACTGGGCGAAGAGGACCTCCACCGCCAATCCGCTGACATACGTGACAATAACCAACGGCAGCCATTTCAGGAAACCGTACCAGAAACAGGGCCAGAATGAAATCACACAACCCATTCCGCCAACAACGGTAAAATGCTGATAACCAACATTCCACCAGCCAAAAAACAGAGCCGGGCACAACGCAATCATCACGGTGATCATAATGCGCTTCATGTCCACGCAATCGCGAATATGGCTGCCCGTGGCCGTCACCGTGGCCGGTGTGCGCAGAAAGGAGTCTATAGCATCAAAAAGTGCATTAAATTTTCTCATTATCAAAAAGATGAGAGACCATAAAGCATCTCTGTTCTAACTGTTCATTTTCAATTCATACAAAGCATCCCTGACAATCTGCTGGCATTCCATTTTCGATGGGCACACCACCTCGCAGAGGGCAAAATCCTCATCATCCACCTCATAAATCCCCAACGCCTCCATCTGTTCCAAATCCTTTATATAGCAAGCCTTTAATAGAGACAATGGTATAATATCGAAGGGAAAAACCTTATCATAAACATCCGTCATCATGAAGGTGCGGCGGCCACCGTGCAGGGATGTGTTGTGTGCAAAGGACTTACGTGGGGAGAGCCAGGCGAGAAACGTGTGCGAAAAGCTCCACTTCCGGAAGCCGGGCAGCAGCCAGCCAAGCCACTCGCGCTGCCCCCCTTCCCTGAGAATCGTCACCTGATGGTCGTAGAAGCGCACGGCGGGGAAATCCTCCATCTTCGCACCCGTCAACACATTGCCGCTGATGACACGCAGCTCCTCCCTACCCCATTCCTGTTTAAAGAGTTTGGCAAGGTCAGCTCCATAGCTTGCTGTAAAATAGCCTGTTATCGTAGCGGCAGGGCCTGTTAGGGCGTACCTTTTCTCAAACGAAAGCTCATGTACTGCAAAGAAGCGTCCGATGAGGGCCACATCCTGCGGATCGGCGAACCAGACCGTCTCCCCTTTGGCAATAGGGTCAATATAATGAATCTGGGTACCCACATTGCCCGCCGGGTGAGATCCTTGGAAATAATGCAGCTGTACATCCTCACAGCGCTCAAACAGGGAGTTGTCCGCACCCGCCCGCACACACAGGTGCAACGGCGCATTGCCGGCTGCCATCCGAATGATTTTCAGACCATTTTGAAAGAGAACCTCTTTACCCTCCATCAGCCGATTGTAATCAGGGGCGAGCGGAGCAGAATCGAAACAGGGAATGAAGACAGCCTTCGGTTGGACATCGGGATTGGGAATAACGGAAAACGGACGCTGGCGAAGCATCGGCCATAGACCGTATTGCAACATCAACGTCCTCGCATCCTGACTGTTGGATGGCATCGGTACATCCACAACGCAAAATGGGGCGGTATTCGCTTCGGATTCGATGACAAGCGCGAGGATGGCCCGTTTTGCGCCGCGCACAATTTGCCGCACGCAGCCCCGAACGGGCGACACGATAACCACCCGCTCGTCCTGTTTGTCCGCAAACAGCGGGGTGCCCACCTCCACCGGATCATTTTCCGCGACCAACAAGCGGGGTGTCAGCCAGCGGAAATCCGACGGACGGATGTAATGGAACGGCGCGGCGGGAAACTCTAACGTTTGAAGCTCCGCCATCCCATCCATTTTCACATCCAGACCTTTTTTTATATGAATAGGTAATGGTTTATTCATCTGTTATACAGTCTATTGCAAACAAACACAACCCTACGGATTGCAGGGGGCAAAGATACAAAATTTATACCCAATTTCTCATCCAAAAATCGTACTTTTGCGCATCATTAAACCTAATATCAAAATGAAAAGAGCCCTTTTCTTCACATTGATTCTAACTATCATTGTTTTAACTGGATGTAACAAGAAAAACGCCCCGTTCACCACGTTCAGCATGGAGGGAAAACGCAGTTTTTATGTCAAAACCAACGACCCGTACCTGCCTGAGGGGCTCAACCCTTTCGGAGTGGAGAACAGCTATTCGCTGGTGTGGCCCACGAAAGGCATGATCAGCAAAGAAGCGGAGAAGGAACTTATCCTGCAACTCTTTGGCGACAGCACCGCCCATTCCGTGAACGAAGCGGCACAACGCTGGCTCAACAACTTATGGCTTTTTGAGGAGACCAAAGCGTTGGAAGCGAAAACCACGGACAGCGTTTCCAAACAATCCCCCCACACCTACGCACGCCTGAACAACAGCATCGAGCAGAACGACAACCTTGTCACCTTCATCAACACCACGGAGACATTCCTGGCCGGGGCCGCACATGGCTCCTATATTGTTGAATACCTCACCTACGACCGCAAAACCAAGCGCGTGGTGCATCTCAACGACCTGGTGGACACCTCCAAACTCGGCGAGATTGTAGTGCGGGCCATCGAGGATCTAGTAGTGAACAAAGATGTACAGGAATGTCTGTTTGACGAGTATCGGAATGTGGAAAAGATGCCCGTGGCGGACAATTTCTTCATCGACAGCACACGAAGCACCATCACGTTAGTGTATCAGCAGTATGACATCACGCCCTACGCCTGCGGGCTGCCATCGGTGGTGATGCCCATCTTCTGGCTCTCCAAACATACCGAGCTCACCCCATACGCCAAGAAACTGTTCGGGAAAGGGAGTTATATTCAATAAGGGATCCGGAATCATAGTGAATAGATTTCAGAAGTCAAGGGGTTAAGTAAATAAGAAAGGGACGCGGCATGCCGCGTCCCTTCATTATTTAAGATCCAACATTCAGAATTATTTCACCCCCAGCACATCCAGTCCCTGGTGGAAGCGTATGTCACGCGGGATGCCAGCCTTGTTGATACGGTCAAGGTCCTTCTGGAGTTCGGGACCGATGGTGCCGTGATCCTTGCTATACTGAGAAGCAAAGGCAAAATCACCCGTAGCCTGCGTCTTGAGAATCAGGGCAATCCAGCCTTCCATTGCCTTGCGGGCCTTATCATAATTGATGTGGTAGGTGCCGTTGCCGTTGCGCGTGAAGGCACCGTTCTCAAACATGTAGTTGTAGCACATCATGTTGGCAATGCCGTGAGCCTCCGATGCACCGAAACGCACGCTGCGAAGCAAACCTACAATATAAGTGGTAATGGCCTCCTCTACGGTGATGTCGGAAATCTCACCCTTTTCGATGAGGTTGCAAACGAGATTCAACCCGATGATGTCAGCCTTAGCCTCTTCCCAGCTGGAGTTTTCGGTCTGCATGGCCTCGTCCACACTACCCTTTCCATTGATAGTCTGCTTCACGCCCAGGCCGTGAGCCACCTCATGGAACGTCACATTCCAGAAGAAAGCGTCGAAGCTGAGGTTGGACTGCTCCGACGGTTCGATGATCATTTCGCCAATGGGTTTCATGATCTTGTCGAATTTGGCCTGCATGGCGTTGCGCAGCTGGAAGCGACGGGAACCCTTCTTAGCCTGCACCTTGTCGTCGTTGGGCAGGTTGATGGCGATGGTCTTGCCGCCGGCATTGCAGTCGCCGCCGTAGAAGACCACGTCATAGAGGTTCATGTCAGAAGAGGTGCCGGGCACGTAGTTCTTGTGTGCAGGGTCGCAGGGCAGTTCCTTCTGCAACTGGGGCAGCATCTGCACGAACTTGGCCAGCTTGGTGCTGGCGTCCACGTCCTTCACCAGCACAAAGGCCTCCCAGGAGGTCTTCACGGAATTGAAGGCATCGTCATAGTTCTCGATAGGGCCGAACACGAAGTCGAGGTTGGAATTGCGCAGGTCCATCCATGCCATGTCGCTGGGGAAATAGTCGTTGGTCTGCAGCGATTTCTTGCGCTCGACGAGATACTTCTTCATGGAAGGGTTATCGGTAATCTCGATGGCCTGGTCTAACAGTTCGCACACGCGGTCGAGTTTCTCCTTATAGGCCTCATAGTAGCCCACGGTTTTAAGGTTGCCGTTCTCGTCGCGGGTGAGGATGGTGTAGTGGGAGGCTTTGAGCGGGTCGGCGAAGGCGTCATACTCGGCCCGGGTAATATCCTGCGGGTAATAGTTGGCGGTGGCAGGACGCGGGCCGTAGCCGCTCACGAAGGGTTTCTCGGCATCCAGACGGTCCCACGGGCCGTAGTTGATGAGGGCGAACTCCTTCACCCACGGATCGGAGATGGTGTCGAGAAGCGTCTTGTCGCCGAAAGTCTGCTCCCAGAAAAGATCGTCCATAATCTGTCCGATTTCAAAGAAAATGGGCAGGAGTTTGCGTTCGCTCTCGGTGAGTTTCGAGAGGTCGGCGGTGAGGTCGAACCAGGCGTACTCCTCCACTTTCTGTTGCATAATGCTTTTGGATTCCTCTTGGGAATTGGTGGTTTTCTTCTCCTTACAGGAGGTTGTAACCAAGGCTAAACAGCCGAATGCGATTACCATAGCGGTGATTTTTCTCATAATTTATAGGGTTTAGAATATTTCAAAAAAGCGAGTACAAAAGTATAAAAAATCCATTATTGTTTCACCACCTTCACAAAACCAATATAATGGCCGTGGCAATACAGTCTGACAAAATACATTCCAGAGCCCAAATCCGACATGTCAATCTGGTGTAACCGGTCGCCCGCACCCCAGCGGTTCATGCGGATCTGCTGACCCATCGCATTGTATAGTGTTGCTTCCGTAAGTTCAAGCATCGGATTTTCGACTTCAAGGGTGATGATGCTGCTTGTGGGGTTCGGATAGGCCCGAATGGAATAGTCATCGCCATAGGAGTCTATGCCCACGGACACCGTCAGGTGCAGTGTCACCACGGAATCGCAGCCGTGGATATTCTGCAATGTCTGTACATAATCGCCCGACTGGCAATAGGATTCTCCATTCCAGATGTAGCAGCTGTCGGACACCGACACGGTCTCTTCCACCACATCCGGATTCCAGACATGGATGGAGGCACTTGCCGTTGCATAGCAGCCCGACTCACTAAAGCCCATCACCAGGATGTTTCCAGCCGTATTCACCTGCAATGTGGAGTCCGTACTACCGGTGATCCAGATATACGACACACCACCCTGAGCCACCAGCGTGGTGCTTTCGCCTTGACAGATGTTTGTGTCGCCAACGATAGTAATGTTTGGCTGTGGCAACACCAGCACCACCACATCGGCACTACCTACGCAGCCCTCTGATGATGTGCCTGTAACGCTGTACATACCGAAAGCATTCACCTGCAGGGATGCCGACTGGCTACCTGTGTTCCAGATATAGCTGGCAGCCCCCATTGCTGTTAGGGTTGTACTGCTTCCCGCACAGATGGTGGTATTGCCTGTTATGGTTATCTGCGGGGTCGGGTTCACCGTCACGAGAACACTGGTCGCGGCAGAACAGCCATCCACATTGGTGGCGGTCACAAAATAGACCCCACTCTGGCCGACGGTGATACTGTTTGTAGTCGCTGCGTTACTCCACACATAACTGCTACCGCCATTGGCTGTCAGCTGTGTGGTGAAGCCTTCGCAGATGGTCGTGTTACCCGTGATAGCTACCGTCGGGAGCGGTCGGATGGTCAGATGCAGCGTGTCCGCACTGGCACAACCGTTGACATTGGTGTAGTTATAGATATAGACGCCACTTTGCGTGTACGTCTGCCCGTGCCACGTGAAGCTCTCGCAGGCCGTCTCTGTCACCACATTGTGCGTGCCATGATGTACCGTCACCTTCAGCGTGTCCACGCTGGCGCAGCCGTCGGCGTTGGTGTATGCATGCGTGTAAGTGCCTGAGTTGGTATAGGTCTGCCCGTGCCACGTGAAGCTCTCGCAGGCGGTCTCCGTCACCACATTGTGCGTGCCATGGAGGATTGTCAACTGCAGCGTCACCACACTGTCGCAGCCATTGATATTGGTGAAGTTCTGCGTATAGACACCACTTTGCGTGTAGGTGCTGTTATTCCATGTATAACTGTCACAAGCCGTTTCTGTGATGCTGACAACAAATCTGGCCAAAACATTCACCGGATGGATGGCTGAGGTCGCATTGCAGCCAGGGATACTACTGGTGATAGCCACATAATAGTCGTAAGAGCCAACTGACAGGAGGTCAGAAGTCGCGTAGGTGGAGGAAATCGCGCCAGCAATAACGCTTGAGGAACCCGAGGTGACCCTGTACCATTGATAGCCCAATGCGTCATTAGGTAAGACGTTGTTCACCGTTGCATTCAGCGTAACGGTACTGCCCTCACACACGTTGCCGCTGCCGGAAACGGTGACCGTATAGGCGGGAGCGACTGTGACGGTCTCAACGTTGGAGAACTGGGATTGGCAGTTGTAACCGGAGGAAACAACAGACACCTGATACGCGTAAGTGCCCGGCGTGTTCCTCGTAAAAGCCTCTTGATCTTGGGCATAGTGAACATTTACATGAGAAGATAAAATGACACCATTGGAAGTCCAGTTGAATGTCAGGTTATCATAGATGGCACCGTTCGTCACGCCATTGACCGTGTTGTTGTAGTTGGTGATTATAGCGTTCAAGGTGGTGGTTCCGCCAGAACAAATGGTGGCCCCATCGGTGATATACAAGGACACAACAGGTTGCTCCGCCACCATGACGGTGACCTGATTCGACAGAGCAGACGTGCATCCGAAGGCGTTGCCTTGCGTGACCCTCGCCTGGACTGTATGGCTACCAGCCGTGTTCAACGTAAGGTTATACGTATTCGTAACGCCGGTCACTGGAGTTCCGCCATCAACAATCCACTCATAACTGAAGTTGTTGGGCAGCTGGTTGTTTGCATTGACAGCGGCTGACAGCATGGTCATACCTCCGGCACACATCGTCAGATGATTGGCAGAGAGCGTGAGCGTCGGGAGATCGACAACCGTCAGCGTCAGTGTAATCACACTGTCGCAACCGTGGACAGTGTGCAGCGTATGGGTATAGCTACCCGCCGTGGTGAGCGTCTGCCCGAAGAAGTTGTAGCTATCGCCTTGGCAAATGGATGCGGTTACAGGAACCTGGTATATCGGATAGATGGTCAACTGCAGTGTCACCACGCTGTCACAGCCGTTAATGTTGGTGAAGTTCTGCGTATAGACACCACTTTGCGTGTAGGTATTATTATTCCATGTATAACTGTCGCATGCCGTCGCGCTGATATTGACAACAGATGCAGACAACACATTCACCGTATGGACGGCTGAGGTGGCATCGCAGCCGGAGATGATGCTGGAAACTGCCACATAATAATCGTATGAGCCCACTGGCAAGAGGCTGGAAGTGGTGTATGAAGATGATGTGGCACCGCTAATGGCAACCGCCTCACCGCCATTCATCCTTCTGTACCACTGGTAGCCTAACACATCCCCGTTAATCACACCTTGCACGGTGGCAGACATCGTGACAGCGTCCCCTTCGCAAACATTGTCTATCCCCGTGACAACAACCGTGTAGGTGGGGACAACCGTAACCAATGTGCTGATGCTTTCAGGTACACTGAAAGCCATGCAACCGGCACCTGTTTGGGAGACTATCACAAAATACGTATCAATGGTGCCATCATTGGGAGCCACAACACTCAAAACCGGATCAGTTTCATTCGTTACTTCAACACCATTCTTGAACCAATGGTAAATATTTGTACCGTATCCGCCAATCACGTTGGCCATTATGGCAGTGGAGCCTCCCTCACAAACCGTGGCCGGATATCCAGCCTCGCGGGTGATGGTCACTGTAGGTTGAGCCAAAACCGTAATGGCCGGGGCGGCGACGGTAGTACTACAACCAGCATTCGTGGTGACTGACACTGCATAATGGTATGCGGTCTCACGCGCATTATTCAAAACAGAATACGAGGAAGAGGTTGCACCCGGCATCAGTACACCATCCCTGTACCACTGATACATGCAAGAAAGTGTCGCTGGAGTTGCATCGGCTGTCAACGTAATCTCGCCACCTTCACAAACCAATGTGTCATCCACAGAAACCGTCACGACTGGAAGCGGATTGATGGTTAACTTCAGCGTATCCACACTGGCGCAACCGTCAGCGTTGGTGTATGCGTGCGTGTAGGTGCCCGAGGACGTGTACGTCTGCCCGTGCCACGTGAAGCTCTCGCAGGCGGTCTCCGTTTCCACGTTGTGCGTGCCGTAGTTGACCGTCAGTTTCAGCGTGTCCACGCTGGCGCAGCCGTCGGCGTTGGTGTATGCGTGCGTGTAGGTGCCCGAGGACGTGTACGTTTGCCCGTGCCACGTGTAGCTCTCGCAGGCGGTTTCGGTTTCCACGTTGTGGGTTCCGTAGTTAACCGTCAGCTTCAGCGTATCAACGCTGGCGCAGCCGTCG
>JAFYAW010000035.1 GCA_017540505.1 Bacteroidales bacterium
AATCAGTTAATTAACCAAGTGCTTTGATAAAAAAACCAACAAAAACATCTGCGGTGTTTGAAAGATAGACCGCAGATGTTATTGCTAAATGATGTTTATTTTTTGGGGAGGGAGGGGGACTTTTTCAGTGAACTCGCCATGACGCGTCTCTACGTGAGAGATTATTTGTGATGCAATTTTTCCAGACCTGCCCGCAGCTTTTCCTCGTTCAGGCTGATATACCCCACCGGCACATTCTGTTTCTGCCCGTCGGTGAGAACATATTCCAAGAATGCAATGACGACCGGGTTCTTCGGAATGCCATGACTGACCAGATACAGGTCGCGGGCTGGTGGGGACGGGTACTTGTCCTCAGCCACCGCCGCGATGAAGTCATCTTTGGTGTCGTAAAAGTACTCGTCGGGAGAAATGTTGCCGTCATTGTTGCGGTCTATCGGGCAGACGAACAGTCCTTGGTTAGGTTTACGCGACTTTTCATCGTACGCGTAGCCGATGTTGTTCAGCCCGATGCCCAGCTTGTCGGCCTGGATGGCAGAGGCCAGTCCAGGATCCCCGAAGACGGCGGTGCCCAACAGATCCTCCTGTTTTTTCCCCATCCAGAGAGCAAAGGTCTCCGCTGCACCACACGCGTCGGAGCGGGTATAGACGTGGATCGGAGTCTTGTCGTTGGTGCCCAGCACTTGTCCCCAGGTGGTATATTCGCCGGTAATCCAGATTTTGGTGGCGGCCTCCTGCGAAATACCATGTTTCATTAGCTTGCTGGCCAGTGGGTTGTCGGCGTTGATTGTGATAACCACGGCATCTTTGGCTGATGCGAAAGGAAGGGCTCCTTTCTCCAATTCTGGCGGATAAACCTCGCGGGAGACCATGCCGAGATCGACCACATCGGCCAGCACGTCGGTCATGCCCTTGCCGGCACCGCCTGCAGAAAGGTCGATGTGCACGTTCGGATGCAGGGCTTGGAACTCCTCGGCCCATTTCACCGCCAACGGATAAAGTGCGAACGCCCCGGAGATGGTTATACTTCCTTCTAAGTCACCGCCTGTCTGCGTGTTGCTCTTTTTTCCGCCACAGGACGACATCATCAGCATGCCTAAAACTGTTAATAATAAAATGGTGAAATTCAGTTTCTTCATAATTCTAATTTTAATTCTACATTCTTAATTAAAACACGGCGCTCACCATCGTTGTCAGATTATGTCCAAAAGGTTGGTTATGAGGATATTGTTTGAGGGTGTAAGCCAGTTGTACGCGGATGTGCTTCTCCGGCCACCACTCCACGCCGGTGGCGTAATAGATGGATGGGGCGTTAGCAGCCATATCCTTTTCATAATAGTCGAACCGGAGCATGGGACGCAGTTTCTGCTGTATCTTGCTGTTTCTGCCCCAACCGAAACGGAACCAGTAGCCGACAGTCACGTAGAACCCCTGCGTATGCATGGGCACACGGATGTAATCGTCGGTGGAGGGGGCCAAGGCGGCGAAATCAGTTCTGCCCCATAGATATTCGCTACGTACAACCCATTGTTCATCAGTGTATTGCAGACCTCCTGCATAGCGGATGCGCGCCCCGTTCATGTGTGTTGCAATCCCGTCATGTTGCATGTCATATTTTCCCCAGTAACCTGAAGCTGAAATATCCAACCCTTTAACAAAAGGACAAAACTCCACCCGGGCGGAAAGATCTTTGGCAAGGTTGTCGGTTTTGATGTTGATGCCGTTGCCGCCGAAAATGCCGACTCCGTATTTGAGGATGGGGATACGTTCACCGTGGACTTCCGCAGAAGCCAGCGTGCCCGTGAGCATCGCGCCAATCTCACGACCGTTGGCGTAGGAACTGATGCCTGTCACATCCTTATAACCCGACAACGCACTGATTACCTGTGCATTCTCTGTTAATTCCAAATCCAAAGGTGAAAGCTTGTTCTCCAACGAGAACGGAATCTTGAACTGGCCGACTTGTAGCTGTACCTGTTTGCAGAAGTTGACCTTCACGAAAGCGTCAATCAGTCGGGGATTGGGGGCAAAATCGACTTGCAGACGGTAGTTCACCCATTTTGACGGGCTTCCTTTCAGGTCGAAGCGGGCGCGTCGAATCATAAATACACTACTCTGATTATCCGCATCATAATATTCGTAAGAATATTGCGCGTCAATCCATCCTCCTATCCTTAAATACTTCTGAATCTGTTCCAGTACTTCCTGCGACTTGCGTGACTTTTCCGGCGGAATAGTATCCTGTCCGTTGGTGAAGATAGCGATTAACATCAAAATGAGGGTTGAATAAAAAGGTAGCAATCTTTTCATATGCAAAATTTACACCGACAAAACTGGCGGCAAAAATAGCTTCTTATTTGCGAACAGATGTCAAAATTTGTAAAAAAGTGTGTCGGAATTTGGCAAAATTAGTGTCATATACGAATTATGACAGCAAATATCAGATGATTTTTCTATTTTTGCACCATGAATTTGACAGCTATCATCATCATTTCCGTATTGGCGGCTTCCAATATCGCCTTTATAGTATTGTTTGTTCATAGTCGCTGGGCATACCACAAACTAATGCAGAAGAACCTTTGCCAAGAACAGAAGGAAGATGTTCTGGTGGAAATTGTCAAGTTCGACACGGATAGTGTCCGTGATGCACAGGAATGCCAGATGTTGGAAAAGTTACAGGTGTTGTTGGAAGAGGAAAAGGTGTATCTTGATCCTACACTCAGCATACAAGACTTGGCAAAACGGCTCGCTACCAACAGAACGACCCTTTCGCACGTCATCAACACACATCTGAGCCAGAATTTCGCTTCACTGCTGAACAGCTACCGCATCAAGGAAGCTGTAAGACTACTATCCGATCCGCAGTATTTCCAAGAGAAAATGGAGGTGGTGGGTGAACTTTGCGGTTACAACAACCGCCAGGTCTTTCATGCTGCTTTCAAGAAGGAGATGGGCATTACACCCAACCACTTCCGAAACATCAATAAACGGAAAGACACCCCGAAGCATTCCGAAGAAGATGATGAGAGTTAGTCTTTCGTACACATAATAATCGGCACAACAATCTGACTCATCGTCTCTCATGTCCGAACACCCACCCAATCCTCTCCGCCGTGAATGACTGCTCGCAGGTTTGCGGGTGGTTGAGGCCGGGGAGGATGTCGAACATCACCTCGCCGCCGTTTTGCTGAATATGGTTCGTCAGTGACTGCAGGTTGTTAATCCGCCATTCCTCTTCCTTACTGCCGATGGTGCAATACAAGGGAGTGCTGGCCAGCGGCGTGCCACCAAATAGTTGAAAATCGAATCAACTGCTTTTTGCTGCCGCAATTGCGAAATGTTGTCGGAACCCCGACCGTTGGCACTGTGCATATACAAAACGAGCGCGGGCTCTCCAATCAGACCGTCGGGGTTGAAATACCCCATCCGATAGGGCAGGTCACCCTCGGCCGTATGCAGCAGACGCGCCTCGAAAGACTCCACGCTTGACGGATATGTACCTGTCGTGTCTTGAGGTGTTATTGGCGGTTCCGGAACGGGCTCGGGAATGGGCTCGCGACCGCATCCGATAAAGACGGAAACCGTCAGCAATAGCAAGAGATAGAGTTTTTTCATCGTTTGGATATTTGGTTGCAAACATACGATTATTTTCCATTTACATATCTCGTGTGAAAACGCAAAACAAACCGCCGCAAAGGTGCGGAACCCTTGCGGCGGTCATCCTCTTTGTAATCTTGACAATCAGTCTTTCACGAAATATACACCAGCCCCATACAATGGCACATTGGTCATTCTCTCTTGTTCCCGATAGGGACTCATGGAGAAACGAATGCCGTGCATGTTCTCATGCTGTTGCAGGAAAGCGCTCAACGACTTGGATTTCAAGTTCTCTTCAGATTTCACTTCAATGGGAACAATATTGGCTCCCTGTTGTATTAGAAAGTCTATCTCCAATGGACTATTCTCCTTGCTGTAGTAGAATATGGACTGTTCGATACTCGGAGCCAAATGGGTGCACACAAAGTTTTCGGTGAACATACCTTTGCCCTCTTTCATATCGTTGGGAAGGATCAGCAAGGCTGGGTCTATCTCCGCCATTGCTCCGAGCAGCCCGACATCCAGCAAATAGAGTTTGAAGGCTGACAAATCCTCATACACTTTCATTGGTATCGTTGGGTTGCTTGCTTTGCCGACCTTGATAATGAGCCCGGCATCGATGAGCCACTGGATGGCCACCTCAAATTCCTTTGCCCGTCCACCTTTTTTGGCAACACCATATATAAACTTTTTGTTTTCCTTCGAAAGTTGAGATGGCATGGAATTCCACACGATTCCAATCCGTTTGGATTCCTCGTCGGTGGTATGTTTGGCAATGTCGTTCCGATAGGCAAGGAGAATCTTGTTTTGGACTTTTCGTACTGCCTTTGGGTCATTTGATTTCAAATAGGTCTTTACAACTTCCGGCATTCCCCCGACCAAATAATATTCCCGCAACATCTGAACAAGCGTCAGATGCAGACTCGTCAAAATGTACCAGTCTTTTTTCTGCAATGCCTCTGCCATCAAATTCTTACCCCGGGCAATAAGGAA
The DNA here is from genome assembly GCA_017540505.1 of Bacteroidales bacterium. Taxonomy (GTDB): domain Bacteria; phylum Bacteroidota; class Bacteroidia; order Bacteroidales; family WCHB1-69; genus F23-D06. Next base: position 4,588 of record JAFYAW010000035.1, read on the forward strand.
TTCCGTGAAGGTCATAGGGAACATTCTGATGACATCGATCTTTCCGACAGGGAATGATTCACCGTGCCTCAACGTGATACCCAGCAAAGAACCGGCAACGCACACATGATGTTCTGGAGCATTCTCGCAAAAGTATTTCAGCGAAGCCAAACCTCTCTGTAGTTCTTGTATTTCGTCAAGGATAATCAACGTTTCACCTGGAACGACAGGCACACCCGTGATGGCCGCGATGGCAAACAGGATTCTCTCTATGTTGTAGTCTTGTACAAAAAGATTCTTTGCTTGTTCGTTATTGTCGCAATTGATATAGGCAACATGCTTGTAATGCTGTTTCCCAAAGTCAAGCAGGCTATACGTTTTGCCTACTTGTCGGGCTCCCAGCACAACCAGCGGCTTTCTTTCCTTCGATTTTTTCCATTCAACTAATTGGTTTACAATATTCCTATACATATTTTCCGTATTGATTCACGCTGCAAAAATACAAAAAAATGAACGAATAATTTTAAATCTGACACAAAAAAATGAATGAAAGATTATGTATTCATTCCATTTTTATGGACGTATGTTAGTTGTACTTGCTTTGTAGCAACCTTCTATCATTGCCTCTCATGTCCAAACACCCACCCAATCCGCTCCGCCGTGAACGACTGCTCGCAGGTTTGCGGGTGGTTGAGGCCGGGGAGGATGTCGAACATCACCTCGCCGCCAGCATTCCTGACCACTTCCACTATCGCCGGGAAATCAGCTCGCGGTTTGGCATCCTCCGCGCCGCCCAGGGTGACGTACAGCGGGGTTTTGGCTACCGTTTTGGGGTCAAAATTTCGGTACATTCCCGACGCGACAAACGCAGCGGCAAAGGTGTTGGGACACTCGTTCAACATCCGCCACACGCCGCTACCACCCATTGAGGCGCCAAACAGATAGGCGTGTTGTTTGTCGGTACTGTCGGCATAGATCTTCAACAGTTCCTTCACCGGTTCGAGGTAGGACGGAAAATTCCGGTTGTCTGCCCAATTATGGTCGGCAGGACACTGCGGAATCAGGAAAAGGACGTTCATCCGGTGCGCCACCATATAGTTGTAAATCGAATCGATGGCTTTCTGGCGTGGGAACTGCGCAATGTTGTCAGAACCGCGACCGTTAGCACTGTGCAAATAGAGCACCAGCGCGGGTTTGTCCGGCAACGAATCGGGATTAAAGTGCGCCACTCGATATGGCAGCGGACCGGCTGCCGTCTCCAGCAGCCGGGCTTCGTATCGCCCGTCAACCTGTGTCGCAGTGGCAGCAGGCGGCATTGTCTGCGTCGGAAACGAATGGCGGCTGCAACCAAGCAAAGCAGAAACTATCAAAAGCAGTAAGAGGTGGCGTTTTTTCATCGAATGACATTTGGTTCGGCAAAGATACTCTTTTTGCGAAAATGAAACTGCTGGCAAAGGTTAAGAAAATCCTTGCGGCAGTCAGTTTCGTTTCCACCGCGTGCTAAAGACACGATATTTTAGTAGTTCAACAACGACTCGAAGATCTGCTCAAAGCTCTCATCAATCAAAGTCGCTTGCTCTCCGGCTTTCACAGAATTATCATAGTCTTGCCCTTATTTCCATCTTCACCTTTTCCAAATCGCCGTAAGACAATATCGGCATGAGGCTTTCTATTTCCTCGATGCTTTTGTCCCACCATCTGAATTCAAGCAACAATTCAATAAGTTCGTCATCGAAGCGTTTTCTGACGACTCGACAGGGGTTCCCAACAGCGATAGAATAAGGAGGAATATCTTTCGCTACGACAGAGTTCGCGCCGATGATGGCTCCGTCACCGATATGGACACCCGGCATCACGGTTACGTTCTGACCTATCCAAACATCATTGCCGACAACAGTATCACCCTTTAGCGGCAACTCATCTTTGACTGGCGCAATGGCACTTCCCCAGTCACCACCCATAATGTAGAATGGATAAGTCGTAACGCAGTCCATCCTGTGGTTGGCTCCGTTCATCACGAACTCAATACCTTTGGCAATGGCGCAGAACTTCCCGATGATTAGTCTGTCGCCGATGAAATCGTAGAAGTGCGTGACGTGCTTCTCAAACTGGTCTGCACCATCCACATCGTCATAGTAGGTGTAATCCCCGATGATAATACGCGGATTCTTCACCACATTCTTGATGAAGCAGAGCCTTGGGAGATTCGGGTTAGGGAACGCTTTGTTGGGATCGGGCCTATTTTTTATACTCAAAAGATGATGCAATAAATAAAAACCACCGCGAAGGTTACGGAAGTCCTTTCTTTAGGAACTCCGCAAGCGGAACATGAATAATGCCCTCATACTTGCTGGAATCCAGGAACGGGGTCATCGAAATCACATATTTGGGATAATTGTCATTAATCTTTTGGAGGTTCCCGAATTCGCGCTCGAAGGTTGACTCTTCAGAAATGAGATAGGAGGCCTGGACATAAATGGTGTCGTCTCCTTTTGTCCCGACAAAGTCAATCTCCGTGGCATACATCTGTCCGACATTGACCTTGTAGCCTAACCGGATGAGATGCTGATAGACCAAGTTCTCCATAATCTTTTCGATGTCATTGGCCCGACGTCCGCCTACAATGAAATTGCGCAGCCCTACATCGCCGAAATAGTATTTGTCGTTGCTCTCCAGCAACTTCTTTCCGTGCAGATTGTATCGGGTAACATTATGTACAAGGAAAGCTTCGGTGGTAGCCTTCAAATATTTCAGGATGAGGTTTTTGGAAACTTGATTCTTATTCGAAGTCATGTAGTTTTGGATGTTGGTTGCCGACAGCGGCTTGCCGATATTGTCGCCGACATATTTGATCAGATTCTCCAAAAAAGGCACATTCCGCACTTTTTTGCGACGGACAACATCCTTCACCAGAATGGTGTTGTAAACACCTTGGAGATACTGCCTGACCACCTCAGGATCGTCCAGTCCCATGGGACGAAGGCCGGGCAGTCCGCCATAGTTGATATATTTCCGCAGAGCCTCGTCATTGTCTTCCAACTGATGGAAAACCAGAAACTCTTCATAGCTGAGACCTTGGATGAAAATCTCCACATACCTTCCCGAAAGCAGCGTCGCCAAGTCGCTTGACAGCGTGTCTGAATTGCTGCCGGTAACGATGATGTCAATCTCAGGGCTGTCGTAATAATTTCTGAGCCCCCGTTCAAATTCCTCGATTTCCTGAACCTCATCAATAAGGATATAAGTGTGCTTCTTGGGCTTCCTTTGCTCATCAATATAAGCCACCAAATCCTTGTAATTCGCAATGAAGTCAAAGGCCGTCTTTTCCTTGTCAATGTAGATGACGTTGGCATCTTCGTTCTGTTTCCTCTGGACGAGTTCTTTCATGACATAACTCTTTCCAACGCGGCGTTGACCAGTCAACACAATCAGGATGCCTTTCCCGAGCAACTTTTCTACTTTTGAGTAATAATTGGGTCTTGAAACCAGTTCCATATCGCAATAATTTTACCGCGCAAAAATAGTAAAATTTTGTTGACTACAATGAACAAAATGAAAAATATTTAAATTTCGTTCATTATGATGAACAACACCATAGATGCCTTTTTTAATCTCGTTCGCGAAAAGTCACATGCACCCTGTCGCCGAAACTCTTGCCGATCTGTTTGCGGATGTCCTTCCGAATCCCGATGATATGGCATGGTGTCCCCATTTTCACAATCTGGCCATCGTAAGGCACACCGTCGAAGGTGGCATTGACAGACAGACGGCCTTTACCGAACATCGCCTTGATGTCGAACGGTACCTCCACGTAGGCGGCGTCCATGTTTTCGTTTTGCAGGATGACTGCGTCAAATTCCAAAAGTTCTGACATGATTACGGAATTTATATGTGTTGTCGGGGATGGTCCTCAAGGTCGGCTGTGTTCTATCGTCATAGTGACGTTTTGTTTTTCGACTTCTCCTTCGGCAGACAATATCTCTGCTCCTTGAACTGCGTTGACTGTGACAGTCAATTTATATTCAATATGTGAGCCGGCTTGACTTACTCCACTAACCGAAATGTTGTCACCCTGCCAAGTGCCTTCCACATGGATAGGTACGCAATAGTCACATCGCGTGACGACACCCATCACAACGTTACCGTTCTTATCAAGCACCATGCTGGCTTTGTCTTCACCAATGGTACCCGTCAGACTGTAGCTTTGGGGATGACTTGTCATCGAGTCCGTTTCTTTCGGCGCCATCACTTCCGTTGAATCAGCAACGGCTACACCAGCACTTTCTGCCTACGTTTGCCTGCCACGACATGCCGAAAGCATTATCAAGGCAAAGATTATCAAAATATTTTTTCTCGTCAGCATATCACTTGTCATTATTCTTTCGTGAATTTGTAAACGACCAATGTGGGCAGGATGACCAATAGCACTAACATAGTCTCCACCAATGCATACGACCCGAAATAGTCAACCAATGTCTGGAATTTCAGAATGCCATCCACCAGGATGACCCAAAAGGCAAACCAGCAGAGGAAGAATATGGAGGCATACTTGATTTTCCGTTTTTTCAGTTTCATTATAATGTGGAATTGGTCGGCAAAGATAGTCTTTTTACGAATAGCAGAAACCGCCGCAAAGGTCACAACCTCTTGCGAGCACTCACTCCATCCGTCCCCATTTCATCTCCTCACCCTGCTTGTCGTACTGTTTGCGCTTGCCGATGGGAGGCTCCGTAAGGGTGATGCGCACCACGGCCGTCCGTTCGAGGCTGCGGACAATGGCAGCATCGAAAGCGTCCATGTGCTTGGGGAGGAATCGTTGGCAGATGACCCGCAGACCTTCGATCTTCTCTTCGCGGTCGGTCACCATCTCTGCCTTTCCAACGGCAGTTGCTGATTTGTACTGCAGCGTGAAATTGCCGTCTTTCGGACCAACGGTAGGCGCACATTTCGTGACGGCCGACAGGAAGACCGTCGGACAGTGTGCTATGCAGTCGAGCTTTTCGCCCTCCAAGGCACAATGGAAATAGAACGTCCTCTCATCTGTCCGCGCCAACGACAGGGGTAATCCGTAGGGTGTTCCATCGGGACGGATGAAACTGACTGTCACGTATGGAGCCTTGTCCAACACCTCCAATGCAAAGGTGGCATCCATTTGGCGGCTTGATTTTCTCATATAATTATACTGTTTTCTCTATAGGAATAGCATTTCATTAAAACCTTGCCAGCATCATCCGTGAAACCGGAGATGCTGGACGTAGGTTTACAGATCAAAGACGGGAAAGGTTACAAGAAACCTTAGATACCGAACAACTTCATGTCCTCTTCTACCGTGCTGATTCCG
>JAFYAW010000020.1 GCA_017540505.1 Bacteroidales bacterium
GGCGGCGACGCCACCCTGCTCATCCACCTGGGCTACAAGGCGGAAGAAGACCCTACCGTTTTAGACAAAGAGCCCTCTTCCCATGAGGAGGCCGTCATCTTCCAGACTTTGAAAGAGATACTGAAAGAGGACCCGCACAAATGGCATAACATGGTGAAAGAGATCAAGGGCGTGTCGGAGGAGACGACCACGGGTGTGCACCGTCTGTACCAGATGATGGAGCGCGGCGAGCTGCTCTTCCCGGCCATCAACGTGAATGATTCCGTAACCAAGTCCAAATTCGACAACAAGTACGGCTGTCGCGAGTCGTTAGCCGACGGCATCAAGCGCGCCACCGATGTGATGGTGGCCGGCAAGGTAGTGGTCGTGTGCGGCTACGGCGACGTGGGCAAGGGTTGTGCCCAGTCCATGAAGTCCTACGGCGCACGCGTCATCGTGACGGAAGTGGATCCCATTTGCGCACTGCAGGCCGCCATGGAGGGCTTTGAGGTGAAGACCGTGGAGGATGCCCTCGAAGAAGGCAACATCTACGTCACCTGCACCGGCAACTGCGATGTCATTACGGTTGACCACCTTAACAAGATGAAAGACCAGGCCATCGTGTGCAACATCGGCCATTTCGACAACGAAATCCAGGTGGGTGCTTTCGAGGCGCAGCCCAATATCCGCAAGCGCAACATCAAGCCGCAGGTGGATGAGTACATCTTCCCCGACGGGCACTCCATCTTCATCCTGGCGGAAGGCCGTCTGGTGAACTTAGGTTGTGCCACAGGACATCCCTCCTTTGTGATGAGCAACTCCTTCACCAACCAGACGATGGCCCAGCTCGACTTGTGGCAGAACGACTACAAAATCGGTGTGTATAACCTTCCGAAGCACTTGGACGAGGAGGTGGCACGTCTGCATTTGAGCAAAATCGGTGTGAAGCTGACGACACTCACCCAGAAGCAGGCCGACTACATCGGCGTGAAGGTAGAAGGACCGTTCAAGACGGACTCGTACCGTTACTAACGGGTGAATCACCAAGAAAATCAACAGCAAACGGAGAGAGGGCTGAAGGCAGTCCTCTCTTTTTTATTTGGAAACAACGACAAGGCGTAAATGCCATTTTTTTTGTATCTTTGCACATTCAATAATTAGAGCATTTTTATTATGAAAGTCGTTATTTTGGCCGGAGGTTACGGAACCCGTATCAGTGAGGAAAGCCACCTCAAACCCAAACCGATGATTGAAATAGGTGACAAGCCTATCTTGTGGCATATCATGAAAATATATTCCCATTATGGGTACAATGACTTCATCATCTGCTGCGGATACAAGCATTATGTCATCAAAGAATGGTTTGCAGATTATTATCTCCACAACAGCGACATCATGTTTGACTTTACAGAAGACAACAAACTTACCGTTTTAAACACCTCCGCTGTCGAGCCTTGGAAAGTGACCTTGGTGGATACCGGGTTGAACACCATGACGGGCGGGCGCGTGAAACGCATTCAGAAATATGTTGGCGACGAGCCTTTTATGCTCACATACGGTGACGGTGTGGCTGACATTAATATCAATGAACTCGTGAAATTCCATCAAAGCCATGGTAAAATCGCCACCATCACGACCGTGAACGTGGGCCAACGTTTCGGCATCATTGAAATGGATGATTCCGACACCATTAAGGCCTTCCGCGAAAAATCCGATTCCGACGGTAGTGTTATTAATGGCGGATTCATGGTCTTTCGCCCCGAAATATTCGATTACATTGATGATGACACCACCGTCTTTGAGAGAAAACCCCTTGAATCCATGGCCAAGCTGGGGGAATTGAAAGCATATAAGCACAACGGCTTCTGGCATTGTATGGACACCCAGCGCGACAAAATGAATCTGGAAGAGTTGTGGGCATCGGGGAAAGCACCGTGGAAGGTTTGGTAAAATAATTTTGTAGAGACGGTACGCACACCGTCTCTTATAACAAAAAAGAATATGCAGACACTTAAAGGCAAGAAGGTTTTTCTGACCGGGCACACTGGTTTCAAGGGTGCATGGCTGACGTTTATGCTACATCAGATGGGCGCGAAAGTGACAGGATATTCTCTGGAACCTAACACCAAGCCCAGTCTTTTTGAGGTGCTTCACGGGGAAAGACTTTGCCACTCCATTATCGGAGACATTCGCGATACGGAACATTTGCACAAAAGCATGACCGACTTCCAGCCGGACATCGTTTTCCATCTGGCGGCACAGCCTATCGTACGCACTTCGTACAAGATTCCGGCGGAGACTTTCGAGGTCAACGCCATCGGCACCGCCAACGTGTTGGACGGCATCCGCCTGTTGGAAAAACCCTGCGTGGGTGTGATGATCACCACCGACAAAGTCTATCAGAACAACGAAACGGGGCAAGCCTATAAGGAAGATGACCGTTTCGGCGGTTACGACCCGTACAGTGCCAGCAAGGCCTGCGCCGAACTGGTCATTGACTCGTATCGGAAGTCGTTTTTCAATCCGGCCGATTACGAACAGCATCACAAAGCCATCGCCTCCGCCCGCGCCGGCAACGTCATCGGGGGAGGAGACTGGGCCGCCGACCGGCTGATACCCGACATCGTGCGGGCTTTGTCCAAAGGCGAGGCCATACAGATTCGCAATCCCAAGGCCGTACGCCCGTGGCAGCATGTATTGGAACCCCTTTCCGGCTATATTCTGCTGGCGCAGAAACTGATGGAAGACCCTATCCAATATGCCGAAGGATTCAACTTCGGCCCGAACCCTGACGACACACTGACGGTGGAGGAGATGACGCAGATGGCCACGGAGATATGGGGCGGCGGCACATTTGTTTTCCCAAGACTCACCAACCAACCGCATGAGGCGGGACTACTCTCGTTGGACATCACCAAAGCCGGCAAAATGCTGGGCTGGAGGCCCCATTTCAATGCCCGGAAAGCATTGGAGATGACGCTGGAGTGGTATAAGGCTTTTTATAGCAATCCTTCAATCATTAATGAACTTACGGCAAAACAGATCAGACAATTTGACAAAATGTAACAAGCCGAGAAAAAACACTGCCATAACGAAGAATATATTACATTTGAACAACACAACAACATATTATGTTAAACCATAGGGAATTACGCAAACAAATCACGGCATTGACCGCCGAATACTACAAAGCCCGCTTTGAAGAGAAAGAGTTCGTACCCGGCAAGACCAAAGTAAACTATGCCGGTCGTGTGTTTGACGAGGAGGAATTGCAGAATGCCGTAAACGCCTCTCTGGATTACTGGCTGACGGAAGGAAGATTCTCCGAAGAGTTTTCCAGCAAGATCTCCGACTTTTTGGGAGTGGAGAATGTACTGCTCACCAATTCTGGCTCTTCCGCCAACCTGTTGGCGTTTTCTGCCCTAACGTCCGAAAAACTTGGTGACAAAAGGCTAAAACCTGGCGATGAGGTAATCTCTGTTGCCGCAGGGTTCCCCGCTACCGTAACGCCCATCATCCAAAACGGACTTGTACCGGTGTTCGTGGATCTCAGCATTCCGACCTATAATATTGATGTCGAAATGCTGAAAAAAGCCATCACCCCAAAAGTGAAGTGCATCTTCCTGGCACACACCCTTGGCAATCCGTTTGATATTGATGCCATCATGGCCCTTGCCAAGGAACACGATCTTTGGGTGGTGGAGGACAATTGCGACGCCTTCGGTTCCGAGTACAAGGGTAGGAAGACCGGCACATTTGGCCATCTGTCCACCATCTCGTTCTATCCCGCCCATCACATCACCACCGGCGAGGGCGGTGCCGTCTGCACCAACGACCCGCAGTTGGCGAGAATCGTGCGCGCGTTCCGCGACTGGGGTCGTGACTGCTACTGCGCAGGCGGCGACAACAACACCTGCGGCAAACGCTTTTCCCAGCAGTTTGGCACTTTGCCCTTTGGCTTTGACCACAAATATGTCTATTCGGAAATCGGCTACAACTTGAAAATGACCGACATACAAGCTGCTATCGGAGCCGCCCAGATGGACAAGCTGCCCGATTTCTGCGAAAGTCGCAAAGCGCATTTCCAAGAGTGGAAGCGTATCTTCGGAAAATATCCACAATATTTCATCACCCCGGAACCCACCGAAGGAGCAGACCCCGCATGGTTCGCCTTTATCGTTACCTTGAAGGATAACTGCCCGTTCAAACGCGATGATTTGACCAAGTATCTGAACGACAACCTTATTGAAACCCGCAATCTCTTTGCCGGCAATATGACCAAGCAGCCTGCCTTCATCGGCAAGAACTGGCGTATTGCCGACCATCTGAACCAGACAGACTATATTATGAACAACACTTTCTTCTTAGGCACCTATCCCGGCCTGACAGATGAAATGTTCAAATATGCGGAAGAAAAATTGGATGAATTCGTGAAACAATATTAACAATATGCTGGCTAAGAAGTATTTATCAGAAGTCGTCTCCATAGCGAACCCGTTCAAGGGTATCTATACCGTTGAATTCAAGTCGCTGGAACGACCATACAAATATGCCCCGGGGCAGTTCCTCCATATCGCCATTGACGAGGAGTACGACGGTATCGGACAATGGCCGGAATCGCGCTGCTTCTCCATGCAGAGCGAACCTGCCGAGGATGTCATCCGCATCACCTACGCCGTGAAAGGGAACTTCACCCAGGAGATGGAAAAGACTTTGAAAGTGGGTAGGGAAGTTTGGCTCAAACTTCCGTTTGGGGAACTTTTCACACAACCGCACAACAAAACCAATACCGTGTTCATCGCCGGCGGCACGGGCGTGACGCCCTTCCTTTCCCTCTTCACCCACGAATCTTTCAGGGACTATGCGGACCCGAGGATTTACTTGGGTTACAAGAACGAAGACTACTACATCTACCAGAAGGAGTTCGCCGCCATCAAGAACGACAATGCCCAGATTACCATCTTCTTTGAAAACAAAGATGGCGTAATCGACATTGCTGAAATCCATGAGCAGAACGGTAACGACAGCAGCTATTTCATCTCCGGCCCTCCCGTGATGATCAAGATTTTCAAAGAGAAGCTCATCGAACTCGGTGTCCCGAAGGAGAATGTGCTCACCGATGATTGGGAATAATTTGAAACGATAATACAACTTCAAAAATAAAATGAACTTACAAGAACGTCAAATGCTGGACTCCTTACTTGAATTGAAAGAAGTATATGGAGTTTATGGAATAAAAGCGGAATTTGAGGCCGAAGGGGCCCGTATGGATGAGCTTATCCGTCTTCGGGAACTGATATTACGTGCCGACTTGAAATTCATTACCAAAATCGGCGGATGTGAAGCCGTGCACGATATGCAACAATGCAAGCTGCTTGGTGCTACAGGTGTCATGGCCCCCATGATTGAGACTCCTTTTGCGCTGAGCAAGTTCGCGGCCGCCGCCAAAAGAGTTTATGGTGACGAAGCCGACACGGTGGAATGGATTATCAATGCCGAGACCAAAACATGTTTTGAGAATTATGAAGGTATTTTGAAAACGGGTAAAGGATTTCTGAACGCCGTAACAGTAGGCCGCAGCGACCTTTCCGCTTCAATGGGCATTGAAAGGAAGGACATTGAGTCCGAACCCGTGTATGATGTGACCCGAAAGCTGCTGCAGATGTCGCGCGAAGCGGGGCACACCACCAACTTCGGCGGTAACATCGGTATTGAAAGCATTCCGTTTATTCTTAGGATGGGCGATGTGGCCGACCGTTTTGAAACCCGCAAGGTGGTCATCACAATGGACAAAGACGAAAAGAAAATACGCCAGGCAATCTATAAAGCCCTACATTTCGAACTCCTATGGCTATTGTACAAACAATCCTATTACAACCAGCTTTCGGCGGAGGATGAAGCCCGGATTGAGCGGATGCGCAACCAACTTAACAAATAGAGATATGGGCAAGGTGATAACATTTGGGGAGTTGATGCTGAAATTGTCCCCACCGACATATAAAAGATTAATCCAAGCGCACCAGCTCAATGTGGAGTACAGCGGGGCAGAAGCCAATGTGGCCGTCTGTTTGGCCAACTTCGGGCTGGCTGTCTCTTTTGTAACAGCCGTACCTGATAATGTTTTAGGCGATGCCGCGATCAATGCCCTACGACATTATGGGGTTGATGTCTCTAAAATCATTCGGAAAGACGGCCGGATAGGCATCTATTTTTCGGAAAAAGGCGCAAGCCAACGCCCTTCGAAAGTGATTTACGACCGTAAAGATTCGGCTATCGCCTTGGCAACAGAAGCCGATTTTGATTGGGATTCTATTTTCCACGATGCGACTTGGTTCCACTTCACGGGTATCACACCCGCCTTGAGCGACGATGCCGCAACCCTTTGCCTTGCAGCATGCAAAGCGGCAAAAGACAAAGGCTTGACCATCAGTTGCGACCTTAATTATCGGTCAAAACTATGGAACAAGGAAAAAGCCAACAACGTGATGACCGAACTATGCCAATATGTGGATATTTGCATAGCCAATGAAGCAGATGCCGCTGACGTATTCGGAATCAAAGCCGAAGAGAGTGATGTGGACAAAGGCATCCTTAATGAACAATCCTACATTTCAGTAGCCCAGCAGCTACAAAAGAAATTCGGTTTCAAACAAGTGGCCATCACGTTACGGGAATCCATCTCTGCAAGCGACAACAACTGGTCCGCAATCCTATTGGATGACAATAGAATCTATACGAGTCACAAGTATCCCATCCATATCGTTGACCGCATTGGCGGCGGCGACTCTTTCGGTGCTGGATTGATTTACGCTATGATGATTGGATTTGACCCCCAGCACGCTTTGGAATTCGCCGTGGCAGCCAGTTGCCTGAAGCAAACCATCGAAGGGGATTTCAACCTTGTGACAGTAGGTGAGGTGGAATCTCTTGTTAAGGGGAATCACTCGGGAAGAATTTCAAGATAGACCATATAAATGCCTTTTTATGATTAAAGTTAGTGACTTTATTTTCCAATATTTGGTTGAAAAATACAACATCCATCATTGTTTTATGGTGACCGGTGGTGGTGCCATGCATCTGAACGATTCCATAGGTCACACCAAAGGTCTGACGTACATCTGCAACCATCATGAACAAGCCTCTGCCATTGCCGGAGAGGGTTATTATCGGGCTTGCGGCCATCTGGCCGTCACATGTGTCACGACCGGCCCTGGCGGCACCAATGCCGTTACTGGAGTTTTGGGACAATACCTTGATTCTATTCCCGGATTATATATTTCCGGACAAATTAAGACTTCCACCTACAAGCACACCTATCCGCATTTGAATCTGCGTCAACTGGGCGATCAGGAGGCGGATATCGTTTCCATCGTTACACCCATTACAAAGTATGCCAAAACTATTTACAATCCTTTGGATGTGAAATACGAATTAGACAAGGCTATTGCGATTGCTCTTGACGGCAGACCGGGTCCTGTTTGGCTGGACATCCCCTTGGACGTGCAAGGTGCCACTGTTGACGAAACCCAATTCCGGGAGTTTGACGCAACCGCTGAAATAATCGACCCTGTCAAACATGCGCTGGTGGATATTCAAATCAAGCAGCTTATAGAAAAAATAAAAGGGGCAAAAAGTCCTGTCATATACGTGGGTAATGGCGTTCGTCTGGCCAAACGTGAAAAGGAGTTCATCCGACTGGCAGAAACCCTGAATATTCCCGTGGTCACGGCCATCAGCGGCTCCGACCTCATTTGGCACGACCACCCGTTGTGTTTCGGAAAACCCGGCATTTGTGGCGATCGCATCGGCAATCTCATGGTACAGAATTCCGACTTGCTTATAGTACTCGGCACAAGATTGAGCATCCGGCAAGTGGGCTATGCCTACGATCTTTTGGCCCCAAATGCATATAAAGTCATGGTAGATATTGATTTGGCTGAAATGCAAAAGCCCACATTGCGTATTGATATGCCCATCCATGCCAATATTTCAGAGTTTGTTGACAAAATGATCACCATACTTGGAGAAGAGACCGGATTACCTGATTTCAAATCCTGGATTGACTGGGGTAGAACGCTTGAGAGCAAACTCCCGACCCTTTTCGATGACAATCCGGACTGTGAGGGTTATGCCAACTCGTATAAGTTCGCCGATGAACTTTTCAAACAGCTGAAAGAGGACGATGTGGTAGTCACAGGCAATGGAACCGCTTACACCTGCACCTATCAGGCCATGAAGGTCAGCAAAGGGGTACGGGTCTTTGCCAACCAAGGGTGTGCCGCCATGGGATATGGGCTGCCCGCCGCCATTGGTGCCTGTGTCAGCAACTACAAAGGAAAAACCATTTGCGTGACCGGTGACGGATCCATTCAGATGAACATCCAAGAACTTCAGACCATTGTCACAAACAAGCTGCCGCTGAAAATCTTTGTGCTGGAGAATGAGAGTTACTTGGCTATCAAAACCACCCAGAAGGCGTTTTTCCAAGGTCATTTTACCGGCAGCAATCCTTCTAGCGGAGTGGTATGTCCCGACCTGAAACGAATTGCGGAGGCATACGGGATTCCGTTTGTCCGAGTTTCGAGCAATGAGGCTTTGCCATCCACCATCTCGAAGGTGCTGGAATCCGAAGGTGCCTGCATCTGTGAAATCAAGATGCATCCCGAACAGACATTATTCCCAAAATCCGCATCCTTCATGGATAAGGAAACGGGAAAAATGACATCCGCTCCACTTGACAAAATGGCCCCCTTCATGCCTGAAGAGCTACAAGCGCAATGTGTATTCAAAAGCAAATAACACCTTTTTTCTCTATGCAAAGCCTCATCGTCACAGGTGCCACCGGATGTGTGGGAAGCGCAGTCGTCAGACAAGCGATTGCACAAGGTATGGATGTGACATGTATCGTCCACAAGGATTCCAAAAGGGTGTCGAATCTTCCGCAAAGCAATCTTGTACATGTTGTGGAATGTGACCTCTCGGATTATTCTTCTATGGAATTAGCCGGCCAATATGATGCCTTCATACACCTGTCATGGGAAAAAACCTTCGGAGCCTCCCGTGACGATGCCGAAACCCAAACCCGCAACATCCAATATACCCTCGATGCCGTCAAATTAGCACACCGTTGTGGCTGTAATGTCTTTGTAGGTGCTGGGTCGCAGGCGGAATATGGGGTGCAATCGCAAGACCTCACCCCTACCCTTCCCGTCAGCCCCGAAAGCGGCTATGGTATTGCTAAATATGCCGCAGGGAAGCTGTCGGCCATGCTGTGCAAAAGTCTGGGTATCCGTCACAACTGGGTGCGCATTCTCAGCGTCTATGGCCCGAATGACGGAGAGAACACACTCATCAGTTACGCCATTCGGGAGCTGAAAGCCGGACGTTCTCCTGAACTCACGAAATGCGAGCAAATATGGGATTACCTCTACGCAGACGATGCCGCAGACGCCATTTTGTTGGTGGCCGCCAAAGGCATTGATGGCAAAACATACCCTTTGGGGTCAGGACAAGGAAGAAAGTTGTCAGAATACATTGAGGAGATCCGCCAGATCATCAATCCTTCCGTTAAAGTCCAATATGGTGTTAAAGACTATTATCCGCATCAGCCGATGCACTTGGTGGCTGATATCAGCGAACTGACCAACGACACGGGCTGGCAACCACGAACGTCCTTTGAAGAGGGCATCCGCTCTTTTGTATAAAGCCAACAAAATTTTCAGTTTTTTTGATTTGCAATTTGTTTTTTCCGTATTTTTGCAGCGTTAACACCATTACGCTTTAAGGCGTTACGCCTCAAGGCATAATAGCGTTGTTGGACTACAAAATCATGTTGATTATGAATCCATTCCGATATGGTCGCATCGTTTACGGCGACTATTTTTATGACCGAAAGGAGGAGCTTGCCCACATTACTGCCACACTCAATGGTGGCAATAATGTCGTTTTATTTGCCCCACGCAGATACGGAAAGACCTCCTTGGTGTTCAAGGTGATGGATTCTTTGTCAACGGAAGGGACAATCTGCATCTATTTTGATTGCTCGACGGCTTTCTCTCTCGAATCATTTGCTGAACTGTTTGTCCGGGCGGTAGCTGCAAAGCAAAGTAACTGGCAACGTTTTTTGACAATGCTGTCCGGTTTGGTGAAAACACTACGCCCAACCATTTCCATAGACGAATCCGGATTGCCACAACTCAGTATCGAATTCACGGAACCCAAAATATCGGTCGGGACATTGGCTGACATTTTCAACCTGCCCGAAAAGCTGTCAGAGGATACGGGGGTACGGGTTGTGGTCGTTTTTGACGAGTTCCAGGACATTCAAAAATTCAGCAAATATGGTCTTGAGAACATACTGCGCAATAAAATCCAACAGCAGAAACATGTCAACTACCTGTTTTTAGGCAGCAAAACCCATATTTTGTCGGACATGTTCAACAACAAGAACCGGGCGTTCTACAATTCCTCCTATCATTACCAGCTAAGCAAACTTCCCGAACAGGAGACCATTGCCTTTTTGAAAGACCGATTCTCTCAATCCGGCATTTTAATTGGAGATGCTGAAGCAAAGCAGATTATTGATGAAACAGATAACGTTCCCTATTACATCCAATTGCTCGCATCGGAAATATGGCAATGCACCATTACGGAAAAAGCAGTCGTAACACCGGAAATCATCCGGCAATGCGCACAACAAATCATCATTGTCAAGGATGATTATTACAATGAGTTGTTCGGGAGATTGTCGGAAACGCAATGCAAATTGCTTATTGCTCTCACTAAAGAGCAGACCGGTATTTTTTCAGCATCGTATATCCGTAAATATCATCTGCATGCCAGTTCGAGTGTACAAAAGGCATCCTCGGCATTGGTGGAAGACGGGATCATCGACAAAGAATCCGACAAATATCATATTTGTGATCCGTTTTTCAAACGATATATCCAACAAACATTCTCTCAGAAATAGTTTCACACGTAAAAGTCAACATCATCAATGAAAAAAATCAGCATACTGATTCCCTGTTATAACGAAGAGGAAAACGTTGTGCCAATGAGCAAAGCCGTGGTAAACGAACTGACCACGAAACTGCCACAATATGACTATGAACTCATTTTCATTGACAACGACTCGCAGGACAATACCCGACCGTTGCTCCGCGAGATTTGCAAAAACAACCCGAAAATCAAAGCCATCTTCAATGCCAAGAACTTCGGGCAATTTAACAGTCCATACTACGGTATGCTCCAAACCTCCGGCGACTGCACCATTACGATGTGCTGCGACTTTCAGGATCCGGTTGATTTGATTCCCAAGATGGTAGAAACATGGGAAAAAGGGGCAAAAATCGTCTCCTGCATCAAAACCAAAAGTAAAGAGAATCCCATAATGCGCTTTTTTCGCACCATCTACTACAAAATCATCAAGAAAATGTCATCTGTGGACCAGATTGAGCATTTTACCGGTTTTGGCCTCTATGACAAAAGCTTTATCGAGGTGTTGCGCAATCTGAAAGACCCCACCCCGTTCATTCGCGGCATTGTGGCTGAGCTGGGTTACAAACGGGTGGACATTGAATACACCCAGGCAAAGCGACGTGCCGGGAAAACACACAATAATTTCTTCACCCTGTTTGATGCGGCCATGCTCAGCTTCACCAGCTACACCAAGGTAGGCCTGCATCTCGTCACTTTTGCCGGATTGATATTGTCAGGCTTGTCGATTCTGGCCGCATTGGTTTACCTTGTACTGAAGCTGATTTATTGGGATTCCTTCTCCGCCGGCTTGGCTCCATTGATCATCGGCCTGTTCTTCATCAATGCGGTGGAATTGCTCTTTATCGGCTTCGTGGGAGAGTACGTGATGAGCATCAACACGCGGGTGATGAACCGCCCGTTGGTCATTGAGGAGGAGCGGATTAATTTTGATACAAAAGATAAAGAAAATCCCTGTTTCGAATCAGAATAATCTCCAAATGTTCCGATTATGAATAGAATTTTTGTGGTTTTGCAACGCATAAATCATTACGCTTTAAAGCATAACGCCACAAAGCATAATAACGGACAGCGATTTCTGCCAACCCTATCGATACAGAATCCATATTGTAAATATGGATTTTTTTAAAAAAATTTCGATTGTGAATATGGATTTTTTGTACATTTGCAACCCGAAAATATGAATTATGGTCACAAAGGATTTGTTACGGCAGGTGATTTACGAGCAGCGCGAACAACACGAAGACCTCGGTGTGCAGAGGCTATTGCCGCTAACACAAATCTCTAATCCTGAAATACTTGTCATTTCTGGTGTGCGAAGGTGCGGCAAGTCTGTCCTGATGCAGCAAATCAAGTCCCGCCTATCGGAACAGGACTATTACTTAAGTTTTGACGATGACCGTCTGCTGTATTTCACCGTAGAAGATTTCCAAACCCTATATGATGTGTTTGCCGAAGACTTCGGCCTGCAACACACTTTCTACCTTGACGAAGTGCAGTTGATACCCGGCTGGGAACGGTTTGTCGGCAGACTGTACCGTCAGAACAACAAAGTGTTTGTGACGGGCAGCAATGCCTTTATGCTGAGCAAGGAACTCGGGACACTTCTGACAGGAAGGCATTTGAAGCAGGAGCTATTCCCGATGTCATTCCCCGAATACATGTCCATGAAAGGTATCGAATGGGGAAGGCCAGACTTCTATACCACAGAAGGTCGCGCCAAAATGCTGAACATACAGAACAAATACTTGACAGACGGAGGCTTTCCACAATATCTGTTCACCGGCAATCCACGCTATTTGAAAGAATTATATAACGATATCATTTATCGGGACATCGTTGTCAGGCACAAACTCCCATCAGACAGGCAACTACGGGAAGTTGCTTATTATTTAGCCAGCAACTATACGCACCGTTTTACCTATAAATCTGTAAGCAAGGCAACAAATGTGAAAAGTTCAGATACAGTGAGTGACTATATCAGTTATATGGAAGAAGCATATCTGGTTGGCGTACTAACCAAATACGACTACAAGGTGGGGGAACAACTCAAAAGTCCCAAAAAGATATATTTCATTGACAATGGGCTCGTGGCCCAAATCGGGTTCGGGTTCAGCGACAACTGGGGTTCCCGATTAGAAAACGCTGTTTATCTCGAATTGCGCCGAAGAGAACAGGAACCCTATTATTTCAGTGACAAAGGGGAATGTGACTTTATTGTAAAGCAAGGAGGGAGCATTGTTGCTGCCTATCAAGTTACAACTTCCATGCACACGACAAGTAATCGTGAACGCGAAGAAGCGGGGCTGATGGCCGCGATGAACGCCTTCAACCTAAAAGAAGGCTTCATTATCACGCAGGAGCAATCAGAAGAAAAAGTGCTGCCAGATGGTAGAAGAATCCATATACTACCCTATTATCGCTGGATTCTCGAATGATATGTCTCTCCCATTTCAGAATAATCAAACATAAAATAAAGATTACGAAAAAAGTCGTGACAAAAAATGCATAACAAAGAGAATAAATATTATGAGTTCTAAAAAATCAAAAAAGCAGGTTAAAAGCAACAATCCAACAATATGTAAGAGTTCATCTGACGATCTCAACAAATCAGCTACTGAAATTGAACAGCCTGTTGAATCAAAATGGTGGAAATTTATCTTCGGAGGAGTTGCCGCCATTATTTTACTATTAATGATGCTTAACGCCAATTCCGTCGGTTCTGGTGGAGATGATTTATGGTATGGTACAAATGGAGAGTTCGTTTTGCGATATTATCTTGATGGAGATACATCCTGTTTGGATTACTCCAAAATTGATTATCATAATATGACTCACAACTATGGATTAAAATATTTTGCAGGAGGTGGTTTTGATATTATTCCTGCTGCCATTTCAAGACTGTTTCATATTGATAACACATTATTAGTCAAACGATTTTGCCTTGGATTTGTAGGCTTCTTGCTAATACTATTTACGGGTCTTATCTGCAAAGAAATACGTAATTGGAGGCTTGCCACGATTGCACTGTTGATGATATCTCTAACGCCCACTATTTTTGGAATGTCCTTTTGCGGTGGTCAAGATATCCCAATGGCAATGGGTTTTGCAATGACCATTTATGGCTTAATTATTTTGACAAAAAAACTTCCTGCCATTAGTATAAAGGGATATATCTTCACTTTTCTTGGCATCATGTTTGCCATTAGCGTGCGCATTGGCGGACTGATGACCTTGCTGTATTTCTTTGTCGCTGTAATGTTAGAATTAATTGCAAGGAAGGATTTGCGACAACTATTTGTCAACAAAAATATCCTTCAAATTGTAAAAATTCTTGGAATCTCATTAGTAATAGGAATTGTTGCTGCTTTATTGGGATTATGTGCCTATCCTAATATCTTTCACGAAGGAATTGTCACTCATATTTCCAAGGCTTTTGAAATGGTTAGTAAATTCTCAGTCCGCATCCCCTTCATCTACGACGGGAAAATGGCGGAATCCACCAACCCGCCGGAGCATTATCTACTATTCTCTTTGTTAAGGACACTACCTTATTATATTCTCATCGGAGCGACTTTGTTTTTAGCATTCATTATCAGGGTCTTCAAAAAATATCGGAAAACTGTCATCCTTTTCTTGCTGTTCACAGCATTGTTCCCGCCCATCTACATCGTGGCATCCCATGCCAACATCTATAACGGATGGCGGCACCTCCTTTTCTTCTATGCACCTTTCGCCGTGCTGGTCTCCATCGGATGGTACGAACTTATTGAATGGGTCAAACCCAAAAAACTGAAAGAGACCATTTACTATCCGATTGTGGCAGGTGTTATGCTCCTCATAGTCTCACCCACTCTGATATGGATGGTGAAAAACCACAACTACATTTATTGTTATTACAACAAGTCTGTTGGTAACCCCTATTTGAGATTTGAACTGGATTTCTATGAGACATCCGCGACAAAGGCTTATGACTGGCTGCGCGAAAACGAGCTGAACAAAACCGATTCCCTCGTGACTGTCTCCACCAAAATCTTCACCCCGGTTTATTATGCGGAAATGCTGGGCGACACTGACCATGTGAAAGTCTTTACCACTTCTTACATGGGATTTGCCGAAACGGACTGCGATTACTCCATCATCAACTACCACGTGATCCAACCCAAGGCAATCAAAAGTTTCTTCCCACCCAAGGGAACTATCCATGTGGAAAAAGTGGATGGAAATCCCATCTGTGCCGTGGTTAAGCGCAACAAGCTCGACTCCAAAGGTGTAAAACTCTGTAAAGAGGGGAAATACGCTGAGGCTGTCACTCTACTGGATTCGGCATATAAATACGACCCCGACAATTTCGGCATCTGGTTCTGGCTGGGATTAGCCCATTATCAAACGAAAAACTACGAAAAGTCCATCGAATTTTTCAACAAAGATATTAATTTCATTCCGACAGAACAAAAAATGGCATTAGCAGAGATGTATAACGGGGCTTCTCTTTATGAGCTAAAACGCTATGATGAAGCAATTAAAACATTACATAATGCTGAAAGACGGTGCACAGAGAAAAACAATCTGCCGTTTATTCAAGCCCATATCGGACTTGCCTATTTCGCCAAAAAAGAATACGCAAATGCTATCCCATACTTTAAGAGCGCCATGCCTACCTACCCATTCCTCGCAAACTACATCAACATTTGTATGATGAACTCCAAATAACAGAAATTCCACCTCCAATAGTACAAATACATTTTTTCGTATCTTTGCCGCTGATTCTTAATCATACGTGAACATGTGGAATTTTCCTATACGCAGGTACCCCGTCGGCATACAGACCTTCTCCCGGTTGAGAGAGGAGGGCTATCTGTATATTGACAAGACCGATCTCATCTGGAAGATGACGCACCTCAGCACCTTTATCTTCCTCAGCCGCCCGCGCTGGTTCGGCAAAAGCCTGCTCACCACTACGCTTGATTCGTATTTCAAGGGAAAAAAAGAACTCTTTGAAGGACTGAAAATCATGGACTTGGAAACGGAATGGATACAGTATCCGGTCATCCATGTGGACTTGAGCGTGGCAAAACGGCAGTCCTCGGCAGAAGAACTCAAGCATACATTAATGTGGCTGTTGACTCCTTTGTGCCAAACATACGGACGAAGTGAATTGGAAACTTCCCCAGGGAAAATGTTGAACGGCCTTATCCATCGAGCCTACGAGAAGACGGGCAGACAGGTGGCCGTCATCATCGACGAATATGACGCTCCCCTGTTAGATGTGTTACACGAAGATGAATTGCTGAATGACTTCCGCAATGTGATGCAGGAGTTTTATGTGCAGTTGAAAGCCAATGAAGCCCTAATCCGCTTCTGCTTCATCACGGGCATCACCAAATTTTCGCAGATCAGCATCTTCTCCACCATCAACAACTTGACCAACATCTCCATGCAACCGGAGTTCTCCACCATCTGTGGCATCACGGAAGAGGAACTTACCACCGCTATGGCAGAAGATATCCGAATGCTCTCCTTGGAGTATGAATGTTCCCCTGAAGAAATGCACGACAAATTGAAACTGATGTACGACGGCTACCGGTTCGCAAGAAAATCACCCGAGGTGTACAATCCATTCAGCCTCCTGAAGTGCTTCTTGCAGAAAAATCTGGACAACTACTGGTTCGAGAGCGGTACACCCACCTTCCTCATCCGACAGATGCAACACTTCCGCACCGACATCACCGGCATAGAGCATATCGAAGCTTCCGCCACGGCCTTTGACCGACCCACCGAAGCGATGGAAAATGCCCTACCCCTGCTTTACCAAAGCGGATACATCACTATCAAGGACTACGACAAGGATACGCTGATGTACACACTAGGCATTCCTAACAAGGAGGTTCGTGTTGGCTTCATCGAAGGTTTGCTCCCAACATACGTGGGTATATCGGGAAGCGATGTTCAAGTAGGTTTTGCTGTAAAGTTCTGGAAAGCATTAAAGAAAAACGACATCAACACCGCCATGCAAGAGATGAAGGCGTTTTTGGCGGGTGTCCCCTACGTGGAAGGATTTCAGGAAAAACTGAAAGATGTGAAGAATTATGAAGGGTTTTATGAATATACTTTTTGGCTGATTTTCAATATGCTGAATGTCTATGCCCGCACGCAGGTGAAATGCGTCGGCGGTCGCATCGACTTCGTGGTGCTGATGCCGGATACCACATACGTTTTCGAACTAAAAGTGAACGGGACCGCACAGCAGGCATTGGATCAGATCAACAGCAAGGGTTATTTCTTGCCATACCAAACCGAAGGCCGCAAGGTGGTAAAAGTGGGCGTGCCGTTCGACCGCGACACCATGACCATAGGAGAGTGGCTGATTGAAAATACCAACGTAAACTAAAGCAATGGACAAACTGATGCAACTGATAAAAACACTTTACGCCAAATACCGCAACTTCATCCTCTATTGCGTTATTGGCGTGATTAACACGGGAGTGGATCTGGGCGTGTATTCACTGCTCTGCCACTGGGGTGTGCATTATCTGGTTGCCAACATCATCAGCTACCACTGCGGCATCGTGTGCAGTTTCCTCCTCAACCGGAAAGTCAACTTCAAAGTCAAAGACAAGGTTTTCCTCCGCTTCCTCTCTTTCTACGGCATCAGTTTGGTGGCCGTGGCCGCCAGCGAAGTCATGCTATACCTGTTTGTATCCGTCATGGGGCTCCACAGCATTGTGGCCAAGCTCATTTCCATGGTCATCATTGCCATCTGCCAGTTTCTATTTGTCAAACGCTTTACTTTCAGAAAATAATCGCCTATGCAAACCACCATCATAATTCCCTGTTACAACGAAGCCAACCGCCTGAACAAGGAGGCTTTTCTGCAATTCCTCGGCAATCACGAAGATGTGTCCTTCCTCTTTGTCAATGATGGTAGCAAGGACAACACCTTAGAGATGCTCACGGCCTTCGCGAACGAGCACCAACGCATCCATTATCTGGACGTGCAGCCCAATGGCGGCAAGGCAGAGGCCGTGCGCCGAGGCATGCTTCACGCTGCAGAACACATCCCCAGCGATTATATCGGCTTCTGGGATGCGGATCTGGCAACGCCGCTATGGGAAATCGACAACTTCCTCACACAAATACAACGCGGTGATTTTGAAATGGTTACCGGATTACGTCTCATGCGCTTGGGTGCTGGCGTGAAACGCAAACAACTGCGCCATTATTTAGGACGCTGCTTTGCCACCACGGCCTCCATCCTGCTGAAACTGCCCGTTTATGACACCCAATGTGGGGCCAAACTATACAAGACCTCCATTGTACCGACGCTCTTCTCCGATTCCTTCGTCACCCGCTGGCTGTTTGACGTGGAACTGCTGGCCCGCTTTATAAACGCCTACGGACGCGACAAAGCCATCCAGAACATTTACGAATACCCGCTCCTCGAATGGGTGGACGTAGGTGGCTCACAACTGAAATTCAAGGACTTCTTCAAAGCCCCCTACGAACTCTGGCAGATTAAAAGACGCTACAAATTGTAGGCATCCTTTTAAAGTCTCATAACAATCTAAAATCATTTTTCACACTGATTATAACATAAAACCATTATATGAAAGAATTTTGGACAAAAAACAAGAAAAACGCCTGGTTTTGGGCCTTTATCATCATAGCGGCGGCACTGCTTTTCATCATGCCCCTTTTAAGTCTGGACGCTGGCAACACGGGGGATGAAGACGGTTTTCAGATTCCTCAAGGACAGAATGTCGTCAACTACTATAAAACCCATGGGGAAGACACCACCTGTCTCAACTTCAAAGACAACCTCCAATACTACGGTTCTTCTTTCGATGTCATTACAGAATACATCAATCAAACATTTCATATAAAGGACATAAATATCTCACGCCACATCTGCAATTCCCTTCTGGGGTGGCTGGCTATCCTTATGGTGGGACTGATAGCCTACCAGTTTGGAGGCTTCCGTGCCAGCGCGATTGCCATGATCCTGCTGTTCTTGTCGCCAAGATTCCTCGGCCATTCGTTCAACAACCCTAAAGACTTGCCATTCGCCACGGCGGTCATATCTGCCATTTTCGGCATGGTGCTCTTTTTCAAGCAATTCCCGAAAGTAAAATGGTACACCTTTGTCATCCTCATTCTCTCCATCGCCTTCTCTATCAGCGTCCGTATCGGCGGATTGATACTCTTCGGCTACTTCGGGCTTCTGGGACTGATCTACCTTTTCTTCCATCTTTCCAACAATAAGAAAAAAGGCAACAAACTTCAGAGTAACGGGTCCGCAGACACATATCATATTACCCTCAAGGATTTCTTCAAGTTGCTGGTTATGGGCCTGCTCATCTGCATCGTCGGGTATTTTGCCGGGCTTCTGTTGTGGCCGTTCGCGCTACAGGCACCGATCAAGAATCCCATGGAAGCGTTCAAACTGATGTCCTCCTTTGACATCTCGCTCCGCCAGCTCTTCGAGGGCACGATGCAGTGGTCTGACCGGCTGCCATGGTACTATACGCCCAAATACATCCTTATCTCAATTCCCATCGCCGTCATCATCGGCATGATTCTCTTCTTCATCTTCTGCTGGCGGAAAAAAGAGGACCGCTTCTGGGCATTCTTCGTCTTCTTCACCTTCTTCTTCCCCGTATTCTGGATTGTCTATACCCGCGCCAATGTGTATGGCGGCTGGCGTCACGCCATGTTCGCCTACCCGCCTATGGTAGTCGCTGCCGGATGGGGATTTGATGGTCTCGTACGGTGGGTGGAATCGAAATTGGGAATTAACAATGAAAAATTAAAAATGGATAATGATTGTAGTAGAGAAGCAAGGCCCTGCGTCTCTACGAAGGGGGTTATCGTGAACGTGGCCAGCGTGGTGATTCTGTTGGCGCTGCTCATCGGGCCCATCCGCCATATTGTGGCCAACCATCCGTACGAATATGTCTATTTCAACGAGTTGGCCGGTGGGGCCAAGAAAGCCTTCGGCAACTACGAGATGGACTACTACTATCACTCCACCCGCGAGGCTTCCGAATGGATCATCGCCAACGCCGAGCCCAAACCCGACGGGTCCAAAATCCGCGTGGGCACCTGGCATACCGCCTCGGTGAGCTACTTCTTCCGCAACGACACTGCCCGCTTCCAGCCTACGTTCATCCGCTGGTACGAAAAGGAGAACAGCGATTGGGACTACGCCATCTTCACCGTTACGGGCATCAACCCGGAATACCTCCGCAGCCCGAAGTTCCCGCCCAAAAACACCGTCAAGACCATTGAAGTGGACGGCAAGCCCATCTGCATCGTCCTCAAACGGGACGACAAGTCCGACTGCCAGGCTTTCAAATACAAGAACGAGGGACGGCTCGACTCCGCCTTCATCCTCTATCATCAAGCCCTGCAAAAGGATCCCGAGAACCTTGGTGCCCTGCTCAACCTTGGCGAGCTCTATGTGCGCACCAACCGCCCCGACAGTGCCCTGCTCTTCCTCAACCGCTACACCGCCATCGACCCGATGGCCGAAGTGGCCAATTATATGACAGCCTACGCCTACATCTACAAAGGCGATAACGACAAGGCTCTTGACATTGTTCGCAAAATCCAGAAACACAACATCAAATACACGGGTGCCTACTATCTGGCCATCCAGATATACATGCAGAAACACGACTTCGTAGCCGCCAACAAAGAGTTTATGAAACTGATTGACATTGACCGCGTGGACGACCAGTTCGTGCAGGTATGGTTACAATTCAACCAGATGCAGAACATTGACGCTCAGCATGCCTACATCAAGCTCTACAAGGCGATGGCCAAGAGCTTCGAAAAACGGGGCAAGAAAAAAGAGGCCGAACAATACCGCAAACTGGCCACCGGCAGATAATCGCTTCCGGCCTACTTGCGGAACAATCCATACACAGCGGTGCCACTTCCCGACATAGAGACGTAGGTGGCACCGTTTTCATAGAACGAGCGCTTGATTTCCGCCAATTCGGGATGCTGCTCGAAGATACTGTCCTCGAAATCATTATGCAGAAGGTCGCGCCATTGTGTCACCGGGGTTCGGATGATGTCGCACACATGTACGGCGGGCAGCTTGGGCGTCACGCCTGCATACGCCTCGCGCGTGGAAACCGACACGTCAGGCTTTTCAATGCGTATTTCGTAGTCTGACAGGTCTAATGGAATGGGCTGCAGAATCTCACCCCGTCCTGTGGCATACGCAGGGGTGTTGAGGATAAAAAAGGGTACATCGCTACCCAATTGCGCCGCGTATGAGAGCAATGCCGCGTTATCCAACGGCAGATTGAAATAGTCGGCCAGCATTTTCAGGGTGAAGGCTGCATCGGCGGAGCCGCCGCCAAGTCCCGCACCCGTGGGGATGTGCTTCTCCAAACGCAGTCGCGCACCCCTGATGCCGAAATCGCGCTGCAACAACCGGAAAGCTTTCACACAAAGGTTTTTATCATCCGGACCAATATCCTGAACACTCTCACAAATAAACTCAAAATCTCTGTCCGACTTCTCCAAAGTAAGCCTGTCCGTATAATAATCCGTAGGGTAAAACACCGTTTCCAAATCGTGGTACCCGTCCGGACGTTTGCGCACAATGTTCAGACCGAGGTTGATTTTGCAATTGACTGGCATCATATGTTTCATAAAAGTTGTTATCAGCACTGCAAAGGTATGATTTTTTTCGGACTATAGGAGAGTATCCCTGTATTTTAAAACAGGAAGCTCCTTATTGTAAAAGATTGCGGCGCAATACGCGAGATTGGATTCTGCCGTGTGTGCAAAAAAGTCGTACTTTTGCGGCTGTAATAATAATCTACGAATCATCTTAATATGAATACATTTACGGACACGCTTACTGGCACTCCGGACCATCGCGCCGGCTTTGTCAACATCATTGGGAACCCCAATGTGGGCAAAAGTACGCTTATGAACCAGCTGGTGGGCGAGAAAATCTCCATTATGACCTCGAAGGCGCAGACCACGCGCCACCGCATCAAGGGCATCGTGAACGGCGACAACTACCAGATCGTCTATTCCGACCTCCCCGGCGTGCTCGAACCCGCCTACATGATGCAGAAAATGATGATGCGCTTCGTGGTGGACTCGCTGCAGGACGCTGACATCATCCTTTATATGGTGGATTGCGGGGAAATGAAGTACCATGCGGAACTTGTAGAGAAAATCAAATCCTTGGCAAGGCCTATTGTTTTAACTATTAATAAAATAGACAAATACACCGAAGAGCAGGTCGCGGAAACGGAGCAATTCTGGAAACAGCTGTTCCCAGATGCCGACGTGCTGACAGTATCCGCCCTCAAAGGCGTGCATATTGACGAATTGAGGGAGAAAATCATCGAGTTACTGCCGCTTTGTCCACCCTATTTCCCAAAGGATGCCCTGACCGACCGCCCGATGCGCTTTTTCGTGTCGGAGCTGATCCGCGAGCAGATTCTGCTGCAATACAAGAAGGAAATACCCTATAGCGTGGAGGTGGTGGTGGACAGCTACAAGGAGGAAGAAGACATTATCCGCATCGGGGCCATCCTGTATGTGGAACGCGACACCCAAAAGGCCATCATCATCGGCAGCAAGGGTGCGGCCATCAAGAAACTCGGCTCCGACGCACGCCTATCCATCGAGGATTTCCTCCAAAAGCATGTCTATTTGGATCTGTCGGTAAAAGTACTTAAAGACTGGCGCAACAGCGAACTGCTGATGAGACGCTTCGGGTACGATGAGGGGGAAAGGTGATAGGGGGAACGTAAAATTATTTGTCTCCGTAATGCCCATAAGCAGCCAAAACGTCAACATGGACTTCTGTCTCAAATATGCGATAAACAAGTCGATGTTTTCGTGTGATTTCCCTACTCCAACGTCCTTCAGGTTTCCCTTTTAGCGGCTCGGGATGGCCAGTTCCTGTTTTCGGATGATCCTCAAGTTCCCTAATAAACCGATTGGCCTTGGCAAAGGCTTTGGGTTCATATTTGGCAAGACGCTGTAAATCGCGTGCAGCTTCAGGCATAATTATAACTTTATATTTCATATCCATTTCTTTTCAAGAAAGTTGTCAAGTCCTCACCGGGAAGCAATTCCATACCTTCCCCACGCTCCATTTGCTGTTCTGCTCGTTCAATCTTAGCGAAAAATTCCTCCTCTGTCATCAATGTGGGATCTTGTTTCTCTTTCACTAACTTTTTAGCATAATTGGTCAACCGTCGCATCAGCGGTTCGCTGTCTGCAATGGCACCAATACTCTGCCAAAGTTCCGTATTCATTCTGTTTAATTGCACTGCTGTCATAATCACATGATTTTCAAAACCTGCAAATGTACAAAAATTAATCATAAATAGAATAAGAATATAGATAATAGAATCTTTTTTCACCTCCCATCGTTCCCAAAAAATTGCTACTTTTGCCCCTCATTATAAAAGCAATTGCGGCCTTTCTATGGTATATGACATTATAATCATTGTTGATTTTTAATAAAAATTTTAATATGGCAATATTAGTAAAAAACATCAAACAGCTGGTTCAAGCTGAACCGAAAAAAATAAAATTCCGCGCAGGGAAAGAGATGCAGCACCTTCCTGTTATCGACAACGCTTATCTTTTGACGGTGGGCGACAAAATCAAGGATTTCGGTCCTATGGAGGAGCTTTCCAAGATTGACCTGAACAAGATCAAGGAACCGATAGAGGTTATTGACGCCTCCGGGCGTATGGTTTTCCCGTCTTTTTGTGACTCGCACACGCATATCGTCTATGCCGGCAGTCGTGAAGTGGAATATATAGATAAAATCAAAGGTCTCAGTTATGAGGAAATTGCCAAGCGGGGCGGCGGAATTCTCAACTCAGCCAAGCGTTTGCACGAAACTTCCGAAGAGGCGTTGTACGAGCAGGCTTGGCAACGGCTGGAAGAGATGGCCTCTTACGGCACAGGTGCGGTGGAAATCAAGAGCGGTTACGGCCTCTCTACGGAGGATGAGCTGAAGATGCTCCGCGTGATACGCCGCCTCAAGGAGACCTCCCCGTTGACCATCAAGGCCAACTTCCTCGGCGCACATGCGGTGCCATTGGCCTATAAAAACAATCCCGACGAGTATGTGGATTTGATTATCAATGAGATGATTCCGATGGTAGCCGCGGAAGATCTGGCCGATTATATCGATGTATTCTGTGACAAGGGCTTCTTCACCTGCGAGCAGACGGAACGGATGCTGATGCAGGGTATCAAATACGGGCTGCGGCCCAAGATCCATGCCAACGAGATGGCCTGCTCGGGCGGCATCCAGGTGGGCGTAAAGTACAACGCCCTCTCTGTGGACCATCTGGAATACACTGGCGACGAAGAGATTGCTGTTCTTAGAGGCAGCGAGACCATGCCCACCATCCTGCCGGGAGCCGCCTTCTTCTTAGGCATGGTGTGCGCCCCCGCACGCAAGATGATGAAAGGCGGACTGCCCGTGGCCCTAGCCTCCGACTATAATCCGGGCTCCTGCCCGTCGGGCAACATGCAGTTGGTGTTAGCGATGGGATCCATCATGTACAAGATGCTCACAGAAGAGGCCATCAATGCCACCACCATCAACACAGCGTATGCGTTGGGCGAGCATGAAACCGTGGGCTCCATCACCAAGGGCAAGAGAGCCAACTTCTTCATCACCAAGCCAATGGATACCATCTACTATATGAGTTACGGCTTCGGCAGTAACAAAGTGGAGCAATATTTCCTCAATGGGAAACGACAGTGAACAGTGGACAATTAACAATTAATAATTAACAATTAATAATTAATAGTGAATAGTGAACTTGGGGCGATGACATGGAACTTTTCTTAGTTTCTTAATTTCTTAGTTCCCCCACCTCAACAATTCAACAACGAAAAAAGGAGACGACCCCTTCCGGCATCGTCTCCTTTGATTTTTCCGAATAACGTGTGTGCGCTTACTTCTTCACAAAGCTCTTCGTCACCACGCCCTTCTCGGTGCTGATGCGCACGAAGTACATGCCGACAGAGAGCTCTCTCACATCCAGTTCAACCATGTTGGCATTTGCCTCCACCGTTTTCAGCAATTTACCATACACATCGTAAATCTGCACCCTATTCACTGTACCCTGTTCACTAGCTACTGTAAACTGTCCATTGTTCGGATTCGGGTAGAGACTGGTAACCAATTCATAGTCAGTGATGCCGTCAGCCAGCGTCGTGAAGTTGATCAGGCCGGAAGTTGCTGTTACGCCGTCATCACAGAGTGCCACCACATACACGGAGTAGGTCGTTTGCGGTTGCAGGCCCGTAAGCACATACGGGTGCTCGCTTACCTGTACGGTAGTAACCTGAGTTTCACCATCCGGCTTGTAATTGATGGTCCACGAAGTGGCAGCACCATTCTCCGTCCAGTTAATTTTGGCACTGTTCATCGTCAGTTCCGTAGCTGTCAGGTTGGTGGGTTCCTGGCATCCGATGATAGGAAATGTTCCCGTAGTAACGGTCAGTTCGGCGGACCAGTCGCTGCTTGCATTGTCACCACATACCGCCTTGACTGCCACCTTGTACTCGGTTTCCGAATCAAGATTGTCTAATCTATATTGATTCGTGGCAACCGGTTGCTGGGTCCAGTTCGTCTCGGAGGTTTTCTTGTACTGTAAAATCCAGGAAACAGCGTTGTTGGCATCCCAAGTCAAATCCACATACTCATAGGAGATATTCTGAGCAGTCAACCCGGTGGGCACCAAGCAAGCGTCTGCCTGCGGTGTAGTGAAAGTGAGTGTGTTGCTCCATGCACTGTTCATATTGCCACCGCAGAGGGCACGTACGCGAACCTCGTAGTTGGTTTCTGCCGTCAGAGTGGACAATACACATGTCGGTGCGCTGACATTCATCGTCTGCCACGAGGCATCCGTTGCTTTCTTATAGTTCACCTCCCACTGGCTGGCTCCATTGGGGTTCCAATTGATGACGACACTGTTGGCTGTCAGATTGGAGTATGCCAAGTTGGTGGGCTCATCGCACACCACGATCGGGCGTACGGCAATATCATCGATACAGCAACGATATGCCAGCGTGGTGGATGTGGGATAAGTGTTCACCCACTTGAAGGCGATGCGGGCACCCGCCGGCACATTGGTGACATTCTGGAACGTGACAGAATCTCTGGTTATCGCCGTGACGGGTACAATATTGGCCACCGGTACGAACGTGCCGATATTGTATGGATCTGTCGTGTATCCGACTTCCAAACGCACGTATGAAGCATCGGCCGTACCCATACGTTTGGCAAAGGCAATACTGATGTTGGACAACGGCTCGTTGAATTCCGGCAACACCACTAAGGTGGAGTCCGTCGGATAAGCCTGCATCAGCAACGTGTTAGGCTCAGAGCTTGCGAATGCGTATGAGGTGGAGGCAAGGCGCGAAATCACGTGCGGCTGCCATGCCGCAGGAGCAAATGTGCTGTATCCGTGCCAGCAGTCCGGAAGCACGCCTTCGGTCTGATAGGTGGCATTTGTCGTAATGGCATCAAAGTTCTCAAGATAAGGCAATGTCTGCGGGGCGCACACTGTTTGGGCAGTGACAGATGCCGAATACGCACTACCCTCGTTGGCGGTGCAGTTTGCCATCACGGCAAACTCGTATGCCGTACCCGCCTGCAGACCTGTAACCACGTACGGATGACTCGTCACATTCGGGAGATAAGAGTAAGTGCTTGTACCCGCTTCGGCGTAACGCACCGTATAGCCCGCAGGAGAGGCGTTCCACGGATCACTCCAATCCAAGGTCACCGTATTGCCGGTAATCTGAGTCACCGTCAACCCTTCCGGATCGAAGCAGGCAGGGATTTCAGACACCACTATATTGTCAATATATACATAGTTGTATGCTGGTGTACGTGAGAGGAACGCTATATGTTTTCCATTGCCACTATACTGGCTGAACACCACCCGCTGCGGATCAAAAATGCTGGGTAATGCCGAAGAAACCGTGTCCACCGGCACAAAGGTGGAAAGATCGTACGGATCCGTCATCACACCCACTATCAAAGAATAGTCGGCAGAGGAGGCCTTGTAGTCGAACTGCATCTGCAACGTATTGATGTTGCGGTTGAATGGCGGTGTCGTCGCCAAGGTATAGCTGGTGCTTCCAGAATAGAAATACAACGATCCCGAGGTGATATACGGATAGCTCGTAGTGGCAGAATAGGTGGTCACTCTCTCCCAGCAGTGCGGGAAAGCGGACGTTCCGGATCCCTGATTCTCGAAGTCTTGCACAAACGGCAACGAATCAATGGGCGTACAGTCTGTGCGGAACGAATAGACCTGACTCCAGTCGCTATGTTCCGTAGGACCACAAATCGAGCGTACATAGACATCGTAATAGGTGCCAGGGGTGAGACCCGTGATGGTGATGGAATCCTCGTAGGCATCCACTGAGACAGCACCGCCCACCAACACATCGGGACTGAAGCCTGCGGGACCGTAGGCCACCTCCCATTGGCTCTCGTCGCTGCCATTACGCCACTTCAGGGAAACAGAGGTCATCTCAATATCCGTAGCCGTGAGGTTAGCCGGCTTCACGCAACCCGGCGCGTAAGTCACCGACAAATTGTCGATATACAACGTGGCAGCGTTCTGGGTGGAACGGATGGCGATGAACTTGCCTGTACCCACATACGAGGTGAACGGAATGTGGAACTCATTCCACACCGTGGTGCGGGCATTGACCGTCTCCACCAGCTCAAAGGTGCTCATATCCGTCGGATTACTCATCACACCGACCTCCACAAAATAGTTGAGGTTGGTGAATTTTCCGAAGAAATTCAACTGCAGAATATTGACATCGGCATCTATTTCAGGCAATGCCAAACAAGAAGAAGTTGTTGATGATGTATAAAGATAAAGGTAATTGCCTATATATCCAGCCGTTCCGCTATTAACATAGCCTGAACCGTTACCCGTTTTCGTCCAACAATCCGGAACAATGCTCGATCCTGTGGAGAGATGGTCGAAGTTGTTCGTGTAAGGCACCGGGAACGGTGAACAGGTGGTCGTGAAATTGCAGGCGAAGGACCAGGAAGTCGGAATTCCGCTGGGGCAGATGTTGCGCACGTAGAACGTATAGGCCGTATTGGGTTGCAAGTTATCCAG
Organism: Bacteroidales bacterium; assembly: GCA_017540505.1. Classification (GTDB taxonomy): domain Bacteria; phylum Bacteroidota; class Bacteroidia; order Bacteroidales; family WCHB1-69; genus F23-D06. The sequence goes on from JAFYAW010000020.1 coordinate 28,143, forward strand.
ATTGAACAAACCTCCTGGATTGGAGATGGTGACAGGCGTGGCGGTGTCGGGCAGGAAGCCGGGCTCACCATAGACATATTCGCAACTGCTGATACTTGATGGTGAATACCAGCTAATATCCACATTGTCAGAAGAAATGTTCCGAACCGTAACATCCAACGGCATGAAACAGCTTTCGGCAGTGTCAATCACAATATCATCAATTCTGACCGTGTTGGTACGTTCCGCATCCCCGCACTTGATGGCGATAAAGCGGCCCGCGCCGGTATAGTTGGCGAAATAGACACTCATATCCTCCCAAACAGACAATGTGGACGGACAAAGGATCTGAACCGGTTCGAATGAGTTGGGATTCGCCGGATTATCCATCACACCCACCACCACTTTGTTTTCGGCGGTTGTGATTTTAGCCTTGAATGACATCTTCAACGTGGTGAGGTCGATAGAGGCATCCAACTCCGGCAGAATGGCTATATCAAAATAGGTGGTCGTTGCGTATAAATAGAGGGCTCCGGGAAGTGTGTTCACATTGCCAACCGCCGTATTGACATACGGATAGGTGGTCGTGGTGCCACTGTAATATTTGCTCCAACAGTCAGGCAGATTTGTGTAACGGCTGACACTTCCATCGAAATTCTCTGTATAAGGGATGGTCGTAATGGCATTGCAAAGAGTGGTGGTCGTAATCTCATCCGTATAGGCGCTTTCATCACCATAGCCACACACAGATTTGATTTTGAACTGATAGATGGTACCGGCATTCAGCCCATGAAGCGTGTAAACCGTATCCGTAATACCTGGAACAGACGTCCACTGAGAAACAGTATCTTCTTTATATACGATTTCCCATTCCGTCTCCATAGCACCCGGACTCCAAGAAAGCGTGATGGATGTCTGGGTCTGTTCTTCTACCGACACATTCACCGGTTTATAACAAGTGTATATTTGGTCCAATGTAAAATTATCCAAATATATATTTGATAATATATTCGTGCCGCCAAACTTGAAAGCGAGGAAACGGCCCGTGCCGGTATAGTTAGTGAATTCCACCAGTTTCTCTTCCCACGTGTTCGTGGTGTTTACCTGAATTGTATCATACGGAACAAAAGTGTTGATGTTCATAGAATCCGTCATGAATCCAATCATCAACATATAAGATGTGCTACTGCTTCTTACACGGAAAGTGGCAGCCAAACTCGATATGTTGAAAGAATCGTCGATTCTGGGCGTGGCAAGAAAGTTCGAGTAATACGTGTAATCGTATTGGCCACTCTGCGTACCACTGCTGAAATACACGGAAGCGGGTGCGGAGAAGTTTGTGGTAGTCAAATACGGATAGTAATTGTACGTGCCCGTATTGGTGCAGCCATGCGTCCAACAGGTGGGATGCGCATTGGAGCCAGTGCCATACGTATCGAAATTGTCGGTGAATGGCAGCGTGGAGATGATACCGCACTCTGTCATAAACGAATATTCCAACGACCAGGGACTCGCACTGCCCATACCGCAGTCGGCCTGTACCTGGACAGTGTAATTCGTAGAGGGTATCAGGTTGGCAACCGGACAGTTGCTCGTGGTCAGTCCACTATATTCCGTCCAAGCCGCATCATCATCGTTTGTAGGCTTTATGCGCAGGTTCCAAGCACTCGCACTGGTACCCGCTGACCAAGTAACCTCTGCACTCGTGGTCGTGATATTGCTGAAGCGGATACTGTCGGGACGGGAACAATCATTGGTGTAATCCAAATTCAGCTCGTCAATATAATACATGCCAGTACCCGTTGTATTCAGGCGGAAGACTATATGGCGGTTGTAACCCGTGGTCTGCACACTGTCGAAACGGACTTCCACAAACTGATGACCACCCACCAATGTAGGAACCGTGTGAACCAGCTCAAACGTGGAGGTGTCGAACGGATTGCTCATGACACCAATCTCCAAGTTACCGGAGGTGGTGGCCACCTGATATGCCCAGAAGTTGAGAGTCAAGCCCTCAATGTTGGCATTGATTGGTGGGGTGGCTGCCCAGGCGTTTTTACTGCTGAAACGCAAGGCCACACTACCGTCGTGTGCATACGAGGTGGAACTATAAACGGACGGGTAGGTCAAGGTGGCAGAGGAAGCATACGCCACCGGACGGGTCCAGCATTCCATATAGCTGTTGTTAGCCATAGTGTTGAAATCCTGCGTGTACGGCACATCTATCACATCAGTACAGATGGTGATGAATTTCTCATCAAAGGTGTAGGGACTTTCCCCACCGGAACATACCATCTTCACCTTGAAGGTGTATGTGGTGTTTTCTTCGAGACCAGTCGCCGTATAAGTGGTGTCGGTGATACCGGGCACTTCCGTCCATGCAGCAGTCGGATCGTCCGTCTTGATGTATGACAGCGTATAGGAGAGAGGCGTGCTGCCGGCAGGCGCGTTCCAGGAACAGGAGATACTGTTGTCGGTACCATTTGTCTGCACCAGATTCTCCGGCATGGAACATCCAGGCACGGCAACCATCAAGTTGTCAATAAAAACCCCATTGTACCCATACGATGACCCCGTAGGTGGCTTGGATACTATCATGGCAATGTAGCCAGCCGGGCCATTGTAATTGGCCAACGACAAGGTGTACGGTTCATAATTCGTGGTCGTGTTTTCAAGAGAATCCAATGTAATAAAAGTATTAAAGTCCACGGGATCTGTCACGATACCGATGAGGACCTTGCTCTGATAGGTCGCACTGGTGGAAGATTTTCGTGACATAAAGCTGAGTTCCAACGTATTCAGCGGATTGGTAAAAGCAGGTAAAACCACATAATTGATGCCGCTAGATGTAGCCGAATAGGAATACATGTACAGATAATTGTTCCCAGAGTAGGCATTCGTGGTGGAAGAGTTGACGTATGGGAAATTCTGGTTGGGCAGCGAATTGTCCTTACGCCAGCAATTCGGTACCGGATAGCCGCCGGCGGAGCCGCCAGTGAAGCTTTCAAAGTCTTCCACGTATGGGGCGGTTTTAGGCATACAAACCGTCACAAAGGAAAGCGACGTGGCATAGTAATAGTCGCTGCCACAGTTCGGACGCACACGAACATCCACAGTATAGGAGGTGGCATCGTCCAATCCGGTAATCGTGTAGAAGGTATCCGTAACGCCGGTCACATCCGTCCAGGTGGCATCACCCGGCATCTTATAACTGAAATCGTAGGAAGACACTCCCGTGGAACTCCAAGAGATCTGCACCGAATTGGTGGTCATACCCGAAACCTCCATCGTGGAAGGATACATACAATCCGACCAATACATGCCGAAGTCGTCCAAATAGGAGGTGGCCCCTGTGGATCTAAGCGTGATGTACCGACCTTGGGCCGTGGTGCCTGCCAGATTTATTATGGCTTGCTGCCAGTCGGTATTTGCTGCCGGGGTAAACGTTTGGATGGAGGTAAACGTATTAATATCCGTGGGATCGCTCATCACACCCACCTGGATGGCCGCCGCCGATGTGGCTGACGACTTTTTCAACCAAAACTGAACCGTCACATTTCTTGCCAGCGTGTCTGACAACAACGGTGGTGCGATGATATAAGAGCTGAGCGTTGATGACGCGTACATATACACACTCGCGTTACCAGAATAATGGTACGTAGTGTACAAATAGGGATAAGACGTAGCTGTTGTGGTATATTTCCGGTTCCAACAGGGCACTGCAAAGTTTCCAGAGCCAGTTGTATAACCATCAAATTGCTCAATCAATGGAAGTTGGGCTGCAACACAAGGATCAATGGGGGCAAGAGGTGTGGCTTCGCACTCCGAACCGGACATAGCCGGACTGCCCGTGCTATAGACAGCTTCCACCGTATAGCAGTAGAGCGTGTTTTCCAAAAGACCTGTATCGATATATGAGAAACCCTCTTCCAAGGTGGTGTTCAGCAAATTGTAATCGCGATAGACACGAAAACCGGAAAGGTTTTCGGAGACGAACTCGCCCCGCACCACTAATGGGATACCCATCTGTTCCAAGGAGGTTCCGTCCCTCAAGGCATTCCAATGACCATCGCTAGTATTATATTGTATAGCATTACCAGTACTCAACTGGGACAAGTCAGCTCTGGGATTCATCCAAGGGGTGTTGCTGGCCGTGAAACATACAGCCACCCAGTAGGTTCCAGCAGATAGTGATGTGTTGATGTTGGCTGTAATCTTCATGATCGGCCTGTCGGTATTCGTAAAGGCTGTAGCCGTTGTGCGGTAAATGCCTGTCCACTCCTGGGAGGCCATACAGCTAACGGCACCACTGGTCCACACGGGCACGGCGGTGGAGTCCACCGGCTGCACATCGTAAATCTTGACATAGCAACCCGTAAACGGCGAGGATGTCGGTGTGGAACCCGTCACGTAGGCGAAGAAATCGATTTGCGAAACCACCGCCGACGCATTCAGGGTGAAATCATCGGCAATCCAGAACGAATGGTCCAAGTCGCCAACCGTGGCATGGGCATTGTAACCATAGTTGCCCTGGCCGCCATAAAATGCGCTGACATCCGCACCATCCACGCCCGCTCCCGGGTGGGTGACCATGTCGGCCGAGTTGAAAAGATTCAGTCGTGAGGGATGCGTAGTCCCATAGGGAACATCCCAGGTGATTTTCATTTGGGAATCGGATAACGGGGTAACCGTCACATTTTCAGGAGGATTTGTCTGGGCAAATCCTAAAACACTCACACAAAGTGTTAAACATAATACAAACAGTTTTTTCATAATGGTTTGTTTTTTGTAATTATCTTTTTGTTACTCTTTTTCCCTTTTTGTTACAAGAATTAAAAAACAAAAATACAAAAAAAAACGGCATCAGAAGATACCGTTTTTTGTTTCTAACAAATATTAAGGATATATCCCCTATTGCACAATCTTTATTTCCTGCATCAAGTTTTGGGCATTGGCCATCTTGTCGATGATGAAGAGCAGGTAACGCATATCCATGCAGATGGTGCGCTGCACCTCGTTCTCAAACGCGATATCGCCGCTCATGGCCTCCCAGTTGCCATCGAAAGCCAGACCGATGAGGTTGCCGTTGGCATCAATGACCGGACTGCCGGAGTTGCCACCCGTGATGTCATTGGTGGTGATGAAGTTGACCACGAGGTCGCCGTTCTCGTTGGCATAACGGCCGTAGTCGTGGTTCTCCCACAATCTGATGAGGTCTTTGGGCACGTCAAACTCCCAGTCGCCAGGCTTGTACTTAGCCATCACACCGTCCAACGTGGTGATGTAGTTGTACGTGACCGCATCCGCCGGCTGACAATCCTGTACGCTTCCGTAGGTAAGACGCATGGTGAAGTTGGCATCCGGATAGAAATTGCGGTCCTTCTGCATCTCCATCAAGCCCTGCATGTACAAACGGTTGGCACGATCGCACTTCACCTCGTCGGCCTCATCGCCTAACTTCCAGTACGATTGCAAGATATCGTACATCAAAGCGTAAATGGGATCCTTCGCCAGTGACTTGGGCTTTTCAATCCACGCATTCAACTTATCGGGATCCACCAAAACGGATTTGGCGAAAGCGTTATCCACAAACGCCGTGAAATCACCGCCGGACTTGTCACCCACCTTCCGGATGGTAGCCGGCAACTGGTCGTGGTTCACATCTTTATAGAAAAGATTCAAAAGGGCGATGGTGACATCGCGGTCCAGTGCCTTGTTATAATCCTTGAAGAAATTATCGTATTCCGGTTTCAGCTTTTTCGCATACGCGATGATTTTGTCCTGCGGAGCCGCTTTTGTCTCGATTGCGTTATTCAATGAACGGAATTTCAAGGCAAACGTTACGGCCTCACCGCCACGCCAACCGGCCTCGCGGTGATAGATGAGTGCCTTGGTGTAGCTCTTCTGATGTTTCCAATATTTGTCTAATTCATCCAAGACATTGATATACTTCTTCATCCGATCCTCACTGCGGTACATCCAGTTACGGAAATCCTGTTCCTGGGTCACCCGCTTGTCATACACCTTGTTCTGTTTGAGCTGTTTCACCTGACCGATATAATATTTCCAGTAGTTGCTCACACTGGCCTGCTTGGAGGCGTATTGGATGAAGACGGCGGGGTCGGCATCCATGTGCTTGCGGTACTGCTCCAGCTTGGTGGTGCGGCAGTCCACAATGGCGGGGCCTTCCAGCTCGATGATGTTCTTCACGGCACCGGAATAGGAGTAGCGGTCTGTGGAACCGGGATATCCCAAAATCATAGTGTAATCGCCTGGTTGAACGCCTTTTAACGAAATCGGCAGATAATGCTTCGACTTCATGGGCACGTTATCCTTGCTGTAGGCGGCAGGTTTGCCGTCGGGGGACGTATAAACGCGGAAGATGCAGAAGTCGCCCTTATGGCGCGGCCATGTCCAGTTGTCGGTGTCGGCACCATACTTGCCGATACCCCAAGGCGGACAAGCTACGAGGCGCACATCCTTATACACGTCGTACTCAAACAGGATGTACTGGTTACCGTGGTAGAAGGGGACGATTTCCACCGTCACGTCGCGCTTGCCCTTGCGCTCGCTAGCGAGCATCTTGCCGTTCTCCTCAATTTTCTTAGCTCGCTCGTCTTCCGACATATTGTCGGTAACACCCTTCAGCACGATTGCCGTAACGTCTTCAATATAAGAAAGGAACGATACGGTAAGGCCTTCGTTGGGCAGTTCCTCGTCTTTGCTGCGGGCCCAGAAGCCGTCCTGCAGGTAGTCGTGTTCCACGGAGGCGTGCGCCTGCACGTAGGAGAGACCGCAGTGGTGGTTGGTGAGTAACAGGCCTTCAGGGGAGATCAGCTCGCCGGTACAGCCGCCGCCGAATTGCACAATGGCGTCCTTGAGGCTGGGCTGGTTGAAGCTGAAGATCTGCTCGGCGGTGAGCTTGCAGCCAAGTCGCTGCATGTCAGCCAGATTCTGTCCGTTGATGGAATACGGGAGCCACATGCCCTCGTCAGCGCGGGCACCCAACACAAGCATCATCAAAGCGATGCACAACAGGTTGATTCTATGTTTCATCTTGTCTGTAATTTGAAAGTGCAAAGGTAGGAAAAATTTGGCAAATCCTGCCCGGAATCCAATGGTTTGATTATCGGACATAAAAAAAAACTCTCCCCTTGCGGAGAGAGTTTCGTATAGGTAAGAGCGTAAACACTACTCTTGCTCGGCCACCACGTGAAGCTTGAGGCTCACCTTGTTGAAATCCTTGTGCAGGTTGACCATGGCGGTATATTCGCCCAGTTCTTTGATATGGTCTTCGTGCATGATGATTTTTCTGCGGTCGATGTCGATGTCGTGCTGCTCTTTCAGTGCGTTGGCCACGGCGATGGACGTGACGGAGCCGAAGATGGTGCCCTTTTCGGAAGCCTTGGTCGGAATCGTGACCTCAAGACCCTCGATTCTACCAGCGAGGAATTCGGCCTCTTTTCTGATCTTTTCGGCTTTGAAAGCGCGCTGTTTCAGCGTCTCTGCCAGCATTTTCTTCTTCGCGGGGGTGGCAAGCTCGGCCAGACCGTTCGGAATGAGATAATTACGAGCATAACCGTCTTTAACCTTTACGAGGTCATCGGCATAGCCTAAATTCTGTACGTCTTGTTTTAATATAATTTCCATGTCAATTCCTCCTATTAGTTAGATTTTAAATTGTCGGTTACGAACGGCAGAAGGGCCAAGTGACGGGCTCTTTTGACAGCCTGGGCCACTTTCTTCTGGTATTTCAGGGAAGTACCGGTGAGACGGCGAGGCAGAATCTTGCCCTGCTCGTTCACGAACTTCTTGAGAAATTCGCCATCCTTGTAGTCAATGTACTTGATACCGCTCTTTTTGAAACGGCAGTATTTTTTCTTCTTAATATCAACTGCTACAGGAGCAATGTATTTGATGTCGGATTGTTGTGCCATAATTATTCTGCTTGTTCTGTTTGATTAGACTCGTTGTTAACTTCCTGAGGTTGTTCGGCTACGGGAGCTTCCTCTTTCACCTCTTCCTTCACTTCCTCGGCAGCGGCTGCCTTGGCGTTGCGGTTCGCACGTCTTTTCTCCGCGTAAGCGATAGCGTACTTGTCCATGCTCACGGTGAGGAAACGCATGATGCGCTCGTCACGACGGTATTGCAGTTCCAATGCCTCTACGACGGCGCCGTCTTCTGCCTTGAATTCGAAAAGATGGTAGAATCCGGAGGATTTCTTCTGGATGGGATACTCCAACTTGCGGAGGCCCCAGTTCTCCTGATGGACGATCTCAGCACCGTTGTCGGTGAGGATCTTCTCAAACTTTTGTACCGTTTCCTTCATCTGATCTTCAGACAAAACGGGCGTCATAATGAAAACGGTTTCATACTGATTTGCCATAATTTGTTAAAGTTTGTTTGTTAAAAAATGTGTTTAAAATTTTGGGCGGCAAAAGTACAAAAATTTTCTTATCTTCCAACAGGTTAGGAAGATTTATTTTCAACAGGCACAAAAAACGCAGATTATCCTCTGAATCAGTACTCGCTAATACGCTGGTCTATCTCCTTTATCTGATCGCGGAGCAGAATTGCCGTGTCAAAATCCAAATCTTTGACAGCCTTGTCCATCTCTTTTCGGAGTTTTTTCTTCTTTTGCTCCAATTGTTCGATGTTGAGCAGATGGATGTCCGGCTCGGCAGCCAGCAGCTTCGGAGCCTCCACAGCCTTGTACTCCCTGACCTTTTTGTCGCCCGATTGCGTGACGGCGTCGTTGATATTGCCAGCTAAATAGACCTCTTCCGACTTGATCACTCCCTTGGGCGTGATGTGATGGGCTTCGTTGTAGGCCATCTGCTTGGCCCGGCGGCGCGCGGTCTCGTCCATCGTGGCCTGCATGGACTTGGTGATCTTGTTGGCGTAGAAGATGACGCGTCCGTTCACGTGGCGCGCCGCACGACCCGCCGTCTGCGTGAGCGACCGCTCGTTGCGCAGGAAGCCCTCCTTATCGGCATCCATGATAGCCACCAACGACACTTCCGGCAGGTCAAGGCCCTCACGCAGCAGATTCACCCCCACCAGCACATCGATGGCTCCGAAGCGGAGGTCCTTGAGAATCTCCACGCGGTCCAAGGTCTCCACATCCGAATGTATGTAGCAGGATTTTATCCCGATATTGATCAGATAGGTGTTCAGCTCCTCGGCCATACGCTTGGTCAGCGTGGTCACCAGCACCCGCTCGCCCCTGTCAACGGTGTCTTCAATCTCGTTCAACAGGTCGTCCACCTGGTTGGTGGCGGGACGCACCTCGATGGGCGGGTCCAACAGACCCGTGGGACGCACCACCTGCTCCACCACCACCCCACCGGAGCGCTGCAACTCAAAATCGGCCGGCGTAGCGCTCATGAAGATGGTCTGCCCGATCAGGCTCTCAAACTCAGCGAATTTCAACGGCCGGTTGTCCAACGCCGCCGGCAAGCGGAAACCATAGTCCACCAGATTGATCTTCCGCGAACGGTCGCCCCCGTACATGGCCCCGATTTGCGGCACCGTGACGTGGCTCTCGTCAATCACCAGCACAAAATCATCCGGAAAAAAGTCCAAGATACAGAAGGGTCGTTCACCAGGCTTGCGTTTGTCGAAATAACGCGAATAATTCTCAATGCCGGAACAATAGCCCAGCTCCTTCATCATCTCCACATCATAATTCACACGGTCATCCAACCGCTTGGCCTCCAAATGCTTGCCAATGGATTTCAGATAGTCGATTTGCTCACCGAGGTCTAATTTGATCTGATCAATGGCCTCATTCATCGACTGTTGGGTGGTAACAAAGATGCTGGCCGGATAAATGGTAACCTTTTCCACTTTGCTGATCACCCCGCCGGTGGCAGCCTCCAACTCGGCGATGGACTCTATTTCATCGTCGAAAAAGACGATGCGGTAGGCGCAATCGCTGTATGGAGGATAGATGTCCACCGTGTCGCCCTTCACGCGGAATTGCGACGGCTGCAGATCCAACTCCGTGCGCGAATAGAGGCTGTTGACGAACGTGAGCAGCAACTTGTTACGGTCAATCAGCATTCCCGTATGCAGATGGATGACGTTCTTGGCAAAATCATCGGGATTGCCAATGCCGTATATGCAGGACACCGAAGCGACGACAATCACATCGCGGCGCCCCGACAGCAACGAGGCCGTCGTGTGCAAGCGCAACTTCTCGATCTCATCGTTGATAGCCAAATCCTTTTCTATGTACGTGTTCGTCGTCGGGATGTAGGCCTCCGGCTGATAATAGTCGTAGTAGGAAACGTAATATTCCACCGCGTTGTCGGGGAAAAACTGCTTGAACTCGCTATACAGCTGGGCGGCCAAGGTCTTGTTGTGGCTGAGCACCAAGGCGGGACGGTTCACCTGCTGGAGGACGTTGGCAATGGTAAAGGTCTTGCCGGAGCCGGTCACGCCCAGCAGTGTCTGTGCCTGATCACCACGGTTAAGGCCGTCCACCAACTGCCGGATGGCAGTGGGCTGGTCGCCAGAGGGTTTATATGAGGAAGAGAGTTTGAAATCCATGTTGTTTCAAAAAGGCGGCAAAAGTACGATTAAATTCCCGAATCTGAAAGCTGTTTGTTTTATAGAAAATGATGTATCTTTGCAAATTTTAAAAAATGGAGAAAATAAAGCGCAAAATATTGGACAACGGCCTGCGTGTGCTGGTTCACGAAGACCACACCACGCCGCTGGCAACGTGCAACATAGTGTATAATGTAGGCTCCCGCGACGAGCATCCCGACCACACCGGACTGGCCCATCTGATGGAGCATTTCATGTTCACCGGCTCCGTCCATGTGCCGAACTACGACGAAGCCCTGCAGAAGGTCGGGGCCATCAACAACGCCTACACCTCGCAGGACATCACCCATTATTATATTGTACTGCCCGCCAACAACATCGAAACCGCCCTTTGGATTGAGTCCGACAGGATGCTTGAACTGGCCTTCCGACAGCAGTCGCTTGACATCCAGAAACAGGTGGTGATTGAGGAGTTCAAAGAGAATTACCTCAACCGGCCATACGGTGACCTGATGATGCTGTTCAACCGGATGGCCTACCAAAGACACCCGTACCAGTGGCTGCCCATCGGGAAGAAAACCGAGCATATCGCCGAAGTCGATATGGCAATCATCAAGGATTTCTACTACCGTTTCTACCGTCCGGACAATGCCGTGTTAGTGGTGGCTGGCAATGTGCGTTATGAGGAGGTTATCCCATTGGTGGAAAAGTGGTTTGGTGACATCCCGCCCGGCAATGCGCTTGAGAAGAGCTATCCTAAAGAGTTGCCGCAAAAGGAGTTGCGATTCCAAATGGTGGAACGTCCTGTTTCCTCGGATATTTTGGTAAAGGGGTGGCACATGTGCGACCGTATGCACCCCGACTATTATGCTTGGGACCTGCTGTCTGACATGTTCGGCACGGGCCAGTCTTCGTATCTGTACCAGCATTTAGTGACGGAAAAGAAGCTCTTCACCGACATCTCCGCCTCCATCATGGGGACCACGGACGAAGGGCTGTTTCTCATCAGCGGACGGCCTGTGGAGGGCGTATCCATTGAGGATGCGGATGCCGCCTTGTGTGCGTATCTGTATGGTTTCAAACCGGATAAGAACTTCTCGCACGATTTGCGGAAAGTGCAGAACCGCGCCGAGGCCGTGTTATTGCATAACGACATCAAAATCGACGACCGGGCATCCAACTTGGCCGTGGGTGAGACCATCTCCAACGTGGAGTATTTCCTCAACGAGCGCCAGCACTATTTCGACGTGACGGAAGAACAGATGAGCCGCCTGATTTCAGGAATGTTGACAGAAAAAGAGAGTAACACATTGTATTACAAGGCAATAAAAGCTAATAACTGCTGATTATTATCGCGGCAAAATAAAATATTCGCAGAAAGAAAAGAGTTGACAATCCTATCATTTATGGTCTCCGTCCATAGCTAAACGGAATCCGACATAATTGAATTTGGCGTTTGGGATACTTTGGCTGCGAGCGGAAACGCGGCAAACATCCGAATAGCTGGTCATACAGCCGCCTCGATAGACTTTGGTTTCGCTCAAATTATACCCGGTAGGATTCTCAAGAATCTTGCTTGAGTTCCATTCATACATATCAAAACCGTCAAAACACCATTCATACACATTGCCAGACATATCATAGACGCCCACCTCGTTAGGCTGTTTTGTGCCAACGGAGTGGATTGTTTTCCCACTGTTTTTCTTGCACCAGGCCACCTCCTCCAAATTATCGGAACCGCTAAATTTGTAGTTTCTGGAAAGTTGGCCTCCGCGGGCGGCATATTCCCATTCGGCCTCTGTGGGCAGGCGGTATTTCTTCCCCGTAAGCTCATTTAGCTTGGCAATGAAGGTCTGGGCGTCATACCAACTGACACGTGTGACCGGCAAACTGTCACCGATGACCTTGGACGGGTTCTTGCCACCCATCACCGCCATCCAAAGTCCTTGAGTTACTTCGTATTTGGCAATATAAAAACCGTCAAGTTTTACCGGATGGGCAGGAGCCTCATTCACGGAACAGTCGGAATGCTTGCCTGTGCACCCCATCATAAACTCGCCGCCTTGTACATAAACCATTTCAATGGTGGGAATCTGGGCATAAACCGAAGACGTCAGAATGACGGCGATTATGGCGATGAAGAGGGATTTGTTTTTCATATTTCCGTGTTTTATTAAACTCGCAAAAGTACATTTTTTCTGATTATAACGGAAGAGATTCCGCCAGCTCCTATCGTCGCAGGCGGAATGGTGTAAAGTGTTTGGGGAGCAAAAAGGGTAAAAAGAAGGGCGGCGGTAAGTTCTCGGATTACGGTGTTTTTTTCCGCCGCCCTTCTTTTTACCCTCTCTCGCCCGCAGCGTGCACCATTCCGCCGCGAACGCAGTGAGCGAGCGGAATCTCCAACATAAAGTCATGAATAAAAGACAATGCAACGCTTGCAAAACTTGAAAAAATGTACTTTTGCCGCATGTTATCGAATAACTTATATGAAAGAAAATACGGTTTGATGCTCATTTTGACGGTTCTGCTAACCACCTCCTGCAACCGTCCGGAGGTGGTCCCCTGCGATGACTACCGACAGGCGATGCGCGACTTTGTGGTGCGCATTAGCGAAACAGCGCGGATGCAACATCCTGATTTTATTGTAATTCCGCAAAACGGCATCGAGTTAGTGACCCTGGGCGAGAATGCCAATGCAGACCTTGCTGCGGGCTATCTGGCCGCCATTGACGGGCTCGGACAGGAGGACCTTTTCTACGGGTACGTGCGCGATGACGAGCCCACGCCCGCGGACGCGACGGAGTATCTGCTGTCGTATCTCCGCCGCTCGAAGCAGGCGGGGAAGTGTATTCTCGTGACCGACTACTGCTCCCGCCCTGAGTATGTGTCCGCTGCCCGCAGCCGTTGCGATGCGGAGGATTTTGTCTCCTTCGCCGCCCCGAGCCGCGAATTGGATGTGATTCCTGCAGGCGCGCCCACGCACGAGAACGCGCAGAACATCGTCCGCCTTAGCGATGCCCAAAACTTTTTGTATCTCCTTAACAACGAACATTTTGAAAGTAAATCTACATTCATAGACGCAATTGCTAACACCAACTACGATATCCTCATCACAGATCTGTTTTTCAACGACGGCACAGCCTTCACCACAGCTGAGGTGGAGCGGTTAAAGCATAAAGCCAACGGCGGCAAAAGGCTGGTGATCTGCTACATGTCCATTGGCGAGGCGGAGGATTACCGTTACTATTGGCAGTCGGAGTGGAAGCGTCACAAACCGGCGTGGCTAGCCCGCGAGAACCCCTCCTGGCCGGGCAACTACAAGGTCCGCTACTGGGATCCTGCCTGGCAGGAGATCATCTGCGGTTCTGGTGACAGCTACCTCAACCGCATCCTCGCCGCCGGCTTCGACGGGGTATATTTGGATATTATTGATGCGTTCGAATATTTTGAGAGGTGATTATATTAACGGCACCATATAAATCGGCAAAAAGACAATGCCGTTCTCTTCCTTGTAATCTTGATAATGAACAATGTATGGTGTAGCGGTTTGGTCGGCGAATTTTCTGCGGAATTTGTTCAAGGAGGAAAAAGTGTAGTTTTTTCCCGATTTAACCTCTACAGGGCAAATGTTGTGGGCATTCGTTAGCGTGGGCTTTTCAATCAGGAAATCGATTTCCATACGGTCTTCAGCATTTTCTCTTGTGTTTTTGCTATAAAAATAGAGCTTGTGACCAGATGCCACAAACATTTGTGCCACAACATTCTCCACCAACATCCCGGCATTGATTTCCAATTTATTGAGAAGCAATTTTTGGTACAGTTCTTCGCCCTGGATGGTCTTCTCGTCAAAAGCGTGCGAGATAAGCAGCCCCGTGTCCGACATATAGCATTTGAAAGTCTGTCCATCCCGTTTCAACCGCATACCCACTTGAGGTTCTGTGACACCATAGCACATGTTGGTAATCATCGCTTCCTGTAGCCAGATGAAAGAGCTTTCGTATGACCGATAACGCGCATCGGAGGAAAGATCCGATAACCGGAAGCGTTTCTCATGTTTTTGCAACTCTCCAGGCAGCTGGTCAAACACCGCCTTGACCTTTTCCTTGTAACCTTTGGCATATTTGTCTATACTTCGGCGATAGAGGGCAAGAATGTCTCTCTTCACATTGTCAACTCGGAGGAAATTGTGTGAAGCCAGGTACTCAAGCACCGCCTGAGGCATTCCCCCAACAATCATATATTGTCGAAATAACGTTAGCGTTTTTTGATGCATGGGACCCAATGGCATTCGATCTGTCAAGCATTGGCGCAAGAACGGCATAGTCATCTCATCTCCCATAGCCCACAAAAACTCCTCAAAATCCATTGGATACATGGCTAGAGAACGCTCTTCGGAGGGTAGCAATATATCCTTGGTGTTTTCATGAATGCTGACTAATGAGCCTGTTTCAATGTAGTCATAACGCCCATCCGCGACAAGATGTTTGATGGCTTGCCGGGCCTGCGGATATTTTTGCACTTCATCAAAAATGATCAGTGAATTGCGAGGATACAGTGTTACCCCCGTCACGTTTTGCAAAAACATCAGGAATGTCTCAGTCTCATTCAAATAATTGTCGAATACAGCTTTTACATTGTTGCTGATATGCGAAAAATCAACCAAAATGTAGGAACGATACTCGTTTTTTGCGAACTCTTCCACAATATAACTTTTCCCCACGCGCCTTGCCCCTTCAATCAATAAGGCAACTCTGCCATTTTCTTGCTTCTTCCATTCAAGTAACTGACTGTAAATCTTACGTTTCATATTATTCAATCCGTTAATTATTGTATCTGCAAAAATACACTTTTTCACGAAATGCAGATTTTTGTCAGATAGATATTGCACGAAATGCGGATTTTTATTCGGTGTATTTTTCACGAAATGCAGATTTTTGTAAGTAGCGAAAAATATTTCGATGAATCCCCTGACGGGGATTTTGGAACACGTACGGGCATCCCTTTTCTACAGATATGTGTCCCCTAACGGGGACGGGAGGAACAATCTCGGGTTACGTGCATTTTTGTTAGAAGATATGTGAATGTAGAGACGCAATGCATTGAACCTGCTGAAGAACTCCCACATTTTCAGACGACAGGCTTTAAAAGAGCGACCTTTTGGGCGGGACTGACAGGGCTGCGAACGTTTTTTCTGGCTTTGCCTGTCAGGTCACGCCAGCGCTGATACCGTCTCACGAACAC
>JAFYAW010000021.1 GCA_017540505.1 Bacteroidales bacterium
CAGGACAGCCTGCTGAATGTGGTTCGGGCGGGGACGTACTCGGTGACGGTGATGAACAAGCGGGATTCGTGCCTGGCGAGCGGGACGATTGTGATTCCGACGTGCAAGCCGTTCATGAATCTGGCGAACGCCATCACGCCGTCGGGCAAAACAAACAAAGACAACGACTGCTTCACGGTCCCGCAGTGGAAGCTGATCCAGTACGTGGAGTTTGCGGTGTTCACGCGCACGGGCGAGCTGATATACAGCTACAGGGGCGATCCACAGTATTTGAGGTGGTGCGGCACGAGGGGCAACACCGACAAGCTGGTGGAATACGGCCAGGTGTATCCGTACATCCTGAAATACAAGGATCTGGACGGCGTCTTCAAAGTGATAAAGAGTACGATTACGGTTTTGTAAGAGTTGAGAGTATAGAGATTAGAGTTTAGAGAGTTAAGAAACTAAGACCAAAGATTAATTCCCAAAATCCTAATACCCAACTCCCAACACCCAAACCCCAATTCCCAAATCACTAATCACAATTCACAAATCACAAACCACAAATCCCAAACCACCATCATCTTGAAACCCCATACTGTTCTATGTCTTGTGGCGTTGCTCTGTTTGAGTGTCACAAGCTGTCATAACAAGAAAAACACATCGAAAGATGTCGTCAATCCGACGGTGACCCCGCCGGATTTTGACGTGGATTCAGCTTTCTCTTACGTTAAGGCGCAGACGGACTTCGGTCCCCGCACCCTGGGCAGCGACGCCCATGCCGCCTGCCGCGACTATTTGCTCAAGCAGTTGGCTTTGTTTAGCGATACGGCCTATTTGCAATCCTTCACTGCCCATACGTATGATGGACATAACTGGCAGGCAGATAATATAATAGCCTCGTTTGCCCCACAGAATCCGGAGCGGGTGGTGTTGGCGGCCCATTGGGATGCACGTCCCTTCGCCGACCACGATCCGGATCCGGCCAACCACGACAAGGCCATCGATGGGGCCAACGACGGTGCCTCTGGGGTGGGTGTGCTGATAGAGGTGGCCCGCCAGTTGAAAAAGAACCGTCCGGATATCGGGGTGGATATCGTCCTCTTCGATGCGGAGGATTACGGTCCCAAAGAGGGGGTGGATGCCCCTTCCGGGGAATGGTGGGGTCTGGGCTCGCAATATTGGGCCAAGAATCCGCACCAGCCCGGCTACCGTGCCCGTTACGGCATCCTGCTCGATATGGTGGGTGCGCCCAACGCCTGCTTTTATCAGGAACAGTTTTCCATGCGCGATGCACAACCTGTGGTGGCCAACGTGTGGGCAACAGCCTACGAGATTGGTTACGGAGCCTATTTTATCAACAAGCCCGGTGGCGTAATCACCGATGACCACTATTATGTCAACAAGTTCTCCTCGGTGCGCATGATCGACATTATCCATTATGATGCGGTTTCCGGCACAGGCTTCCCGCCGGTGTGGCACACCTTGAACGACAACATCCAGCATATTGACAAGAACACGCTTGGCGTGGTGGGGAAGACACTTTTGCAGGTTATCAAAAAAGAGAAAAATAATGGAAGTGCAAGTCTTTAAATTCGGTGGGGCTTCGGTGAAGGACGCCCCGGCTATCGAGAATCTGCAGCAGATTCTGCGCCGCTACCCGAACGAGCATCTTGTGGTGGTGATTTCCGCCATGGGCAAGACCACTAACTTTCTGGAGAAAACGCTGGCCGCTTATCGCGACGGCACGCCCGACTGGCACGCACTGGTGGACGAACTGCAGCACCAGCATGAGGATGTGGCGGAACGGCTGGTGCCGGACCCAGGGGCCATCATCGACCATCTGCGGCATATCTTCAAGGGTTTGCGCGAACGCCTTTCCCAACAGCCCGATGCGAACTACGACTTTGATTACGACCAGATTGTCAGCTATGGGGAACTGCTTTCCACCACGCTGATTTCCGGCTATCTGAATATCGCCGGCATCCCGAACCTATGGCTCGACGCCCGCACGCTGGTGCGCACCGACGCCACCTACCGGGAGGGCGTGGTGGACTGGAAAACTTCGTGCCGGCAGATCCGGACGGCGGTGGAGAACGCCTTTAACCAACAGTTTCCGATTGTGATAACCCAAGGCTTCATCGGTGGCACCTCCGACCAGCATACGACCACCCTCGGGCGGGAAGGCTCCGACTACTCGGCGGCCATCATGGCCTATGCATTGGATGCCCGTAACGTGACCATCTGGAAGGATGTGCCCGGCCTGCTCAATGCCGACCCCAAACGCTTCCCCGATGCGGTGAAGTTAGACAGAATCCCATACGAGGAGGCCGTGGAACTTTCCTACTACGGCGCGTCTATTATTCATCCAAAGACATTAAAACCCCTGCAAAACAAACAGATACCACTGTACGTTAAATCTTTTTTCCAACCAGATTCCGAGGGCAGCATTATCACCAAATGCCCACTGGACACGACGGTTCCCTCCTATATTGTCAAAGACCACCAGACGCTGATCACGATTTTCCCGAAGGATTTCTCCTTCATAGCTGTGGATAATCTCTCCGATATTTTCGCCGTATTGTCGCAGCATCGGATTCGGATCAATATGATGCAGAACTCCGCCTTGAGCTTTTCCGTCTGTACGGATGCGGAACCGCGGCGGGTGCACAGCTGCATCAAGGCTTTGCAGGGCAAGTACAAAGTGAAATACAATGAGGATGTGCAGCTTATCACCATCCGCCATCATACACCGGAGGCAATTGAGCGTGTGATGCGCGGTCGGGTGGTGCTCCTGCGACAGACCAGCCGCGCCACCATCCAGTTCGTGGTTCATCCTAAATAATAATATTGTATAATATGGAACAGGATTTTTCAAAAAACATATCGGTGAATCCCAAGATGAAGATGGCGGACCTGCTGGCTCGTTATCATCGTCTGATCAAGCTCTTCCCCCGAATGGGCATCTCCTTGGGATTCGGCGAAAAGACCGTCGGGCAGGTGTGCGGGGAGAATAACATCCCCATGCCCTTCTTCGTGCTTTTGTGCCGCGTGTATCTGGAGGACGACTATGTGCCGCAATCCGAAGAGCTGGCCGCGTGCGAGATGGAGGATATCATGCGCTATCTGGAGGCCTCCCATAAGGATTATCTGGAGTATGAGTTCCCCCATATTGAGCATCATCTCCAGGAGATTGTCTCGGATTGGAATGAGAAATACAAGTTATTGATTCTTAATTTCTTCTCGGAATATAAAAAGGAGATTGTCGCTCATTTCAAATACGAGGAGGAGGTTCTGTTCCCCTATGTCCGCACGTTCCAATCGGGGACGACAGGCTGCAAGTGCGCCGCCCGGAAAGCGGTGTTCGACAAGCAACATGCGGCCATTGAGGACAAATTGAGCGATTTCACCAACCTGCTGATCAAGTACATACCCGCCGACATTGCGCAACGCGAGCGTGTGGATATGCTTCTGGACATCTATGTGCTTTCCAGCGATCTGACCAAGCACGCCCAGATAGAAGACCGTATTCTGATTCCCTATTTGCATTCCCTGGAACATCATGAGTCGTAGTATTAAAATAGTGATTGCCGATCCCTCCCCGATGGTCCAGTTGGGGCTGGCTGCGATGTTGCAGGAGATTCCCGATTGCGAGGTTGCCTGGCGGACGAATGACGTGCAGGCTCTCTTCTCGCGTGTGCGTGTGCTCAACCCCGACGTGCTGATTCTCAATCCCGTGATGTTGGATTATGCCAAACGCATGTCGGTGCGCACGCTTTTCGAGGATTTGCCGGATATGAAGCTTGTGGCATTGGTGTGCTCCTTTGTGGATGCCGCCCAGCTGCGCCAATATCACGGGGTGATTGAGATGACGGATGAGCTGCAGCGGATCCGTTACACGCTCAACCAGCTGCAGGATTCTTTGCGTGAGACGGAGGATGAGGCGGACTCGGCCCAGCTTTCCGATAGGGAGAAAGATGTGCTGGTATGTCTTGCCAAAGGATTGAAAAACAGTGAGATCGCCGACCAGTTGCATATCTCCATCCATACGGTCATCACCCACCGGAAGAATATCGTCCGCAAAACCGGCATCAAATCCGTATCCGCCCTAACCGTGTATGCCATCATCAACAACCTGATTGACGAGAAGGATATCATCTGATTTCTTGTTGTTTTACAAGTGTGATAATGTGTTGATTATCATATCGTTGTTATTTTGATGATTTTTTTTTGCTTTTTTTAATAAAAAAAATGTACGTTTGCATTCTGAAAAATGGATTAAAATGCAAAACTTTTCTCTTATGGGTATCCAGCAGATTTGTGTTGGAACCAAAGATATAAAAGCCTTATGGAAATGGTACGCGGAGATGTTTCACTTCGATGTGCGGGTTTTGGAGGATGAGTCGGAAGTGAGCCTGCGACAGCGTTATACGGGAGGGAAGCCTCTTCGCCGGCATGCCTGTGTGACGGTCAATATGCAGGGTGGGGGAGCGCTTGAGATGTGGCAATATACGGACCGTCAGCCGCAACTGCCCCTGTTTGAGACTCAGGTGGGGGACTCGGGCATTTTCATGGTGAAAATAAAAAGCCACAATATCCAGGCATACCATGAGGAACTTTTCGCCAAGTGTGACACGGTGACGCCAGTGGTCACCGATCCTCGAGGACTGCCCACCTTCTATCTGTTTGATCCGGAGGGCAATTGTTTCCAAGTGGTGGAGGACAACACGGTTTTCATTGACGAAGGGAACTTCTCCGGCGGGGTGGTGGGTGCCACCATCGGAGTGTCGGATATGGAGAAGGCGATGACCGTTTATCGTGACATTTTAGGATATGATGAGCTCGTATATGACAAGCAGGGCGCATTTCAGGACTGGTATACGCTTTCGGGCGGCCTTCAGAACTACCGTCGGGTGCTGTTGAGGAAGTTGAAACAGCCGGAGGGCCAATTCTCGGAATTTTACGGTCCAAGCGTCATCGAGCTGGTGCAGGCACTGGACCGCACCCCGCGCAACCGTTACGAGGGCCGGCTCTGGGGCGACCCGGGCTTCTGCGAAATCAGCTTCGAGGCGGTGAATATGCGGGAGCTGGAGGACTATTGCCGGCAAAAGGGACACCCCTACACCATTGACAGCAGCATGGAACAGAAACATTTCAGGATGGGCAAGGCGTCCGGCCATTTCGCGGTCATAGAGGATGCCGACGGCACCCTGATTGAGTTTGTGGAAACGCACAAGCTGCCGTTGTTGCCCAAATTGAATATTCTGATGGATATGACGCGGCGGGATCGTTCCAAGCCGATTTCCCGTTTCCTGTTTCACCTGATGAGGTTGAACAGGGTGAAATTCAAATAGTCAGAAACGCTTTATTTTTTCTTCGCGGGCTTTGCCTTGGGTGCGTTGGCCTTGTGCATTCCGACCTTCTGGACGGCTTCCGCCGTGTGTTTCAGGAGCGGTTCCACAGACAGGTTGTCGCCTACGGCGCGCTTCATCCAAAGGTTGGGATCCAAACGTCCCATCTTATAGATGCGCGTCACCTCCTCGCCGGTGTTCTTGTCTTTCAGATAGGACTCCAGCTGGTAGTCGATGATGTGTCCGATGGGATAGGCCGGCAGGTACAGCGGATCGATGAACATGTGGGAGTAGATGGCCAGAATGGGCTCATCCTTGACCTTGAAGACGGGCGCATAGTATTGGTTCCAGATATCCTTAGCGATTTGGATGACGGCATCCCGCAGCTGGTTCGCGTTGGCGTGCGGATGGTTGTACATCCATTGCCACACCTTGATGTCCACCAGGGAAACGCCCATGATTTCGTAACAGTTCCAGAACAGGTCGAGGGTGTTCAACTCCTCTGTCAGCCTGTTCTCGGAGGTCAGGCCCAGCAGTTCCAGGTCTTTGCTTTGGAAGATGAAAGCGAGAGCCTCGGTGAAACCCGTGTTGGGCACGCCGCGCATGAAGTAGTTGGGCACGTCGTGGAGGGAGATGGTCTGCTCCACGTTGTGGCCGAACTCGTGCACCCCGATGTTGTAGCCCTTATAGTCCATGCCGTCACTCCCGATGCGGGTGCGCAGCATGGCGTTGTCGGTGCGCATCATGGGCTCGATGGCATGGCCGGCCCCGACGGAAGCGTCCACTGTCACGTGGGAACAGATGAGGGCGGCCTTCTCAGGGGTGAAGCCCATCTTGGCAAGGATGTTCGGAAGGTCCTGCTGGAAAGCCTCCTTGGAGGGGTACTTCTCGCGTACGATGCGGTCCAGCTCGCTCTGGTTCATGCTTCCGCGGGCTTTGAACCCGTCGTACCAGATGTCGAAGGGTTGCAGCTTGCGCCCCAGCCGTTTTTGGATCAGGTCGGCCACATCCTGTACCTGCGGGGAGGTGAGAAGTTTGTGGAACAGTGCCTCTGCCTCGTTGACGGAAATCTCATACTCCTCCTCGAACTTGCGTTGGATGAAGTTTTCCGTGTTCTTGCAGTATTCATCGGCAGCCTTTTCCGCGTGGAAGAAATCCAGCAGATACTGGTAGCGGGAACGGGAATCACGCTCCTCGGAGAGGATTTCAATGCCGTTCAGCATAATCTGGTTGGTAGAGGGGTACCACTTGTAGCTTTTGTCGTGTTTGATGATGTCCAGCGGAATGTCGTTGCGGATGATGCGTTTCATTACATCGTAGAGCACCTCTTGCTTTTCCACCCCGTTGACAGCGTCGCCGTAGGCGGCTTTCAGCTCGTCACGCAAGCCCCAGTGGGAAATCAGAGGGGTGGGGGAGTGCCAGTAGAACTGGTTGTAGTAGCTGCCCACCTGCTCCATGTCGATGTTGTAGTTGTCAATGTACTGGTTGGCAGCTGCCATGACGTTGGAGATGTTCTGTTCTATATTGGCCGGGATGCGCGAGGTGAACACGTCGCCCAGACGCACAAAGCCCCATTCCAGTTCCGACCACCGGCTGCCGTTGTGCTGCTTCTCCTTCAAGGTGAAGTGTGGGAAGTTCAGGATGATGACGAAGGCCATCTTGGAGGCGAACATATCCTCCTGGAAATGGTTCATGTTATTGTAGGCACTGAAGAGCGGGTCGATAAAGGTCTGCTCGTAACCGCTTACCTGCCCAGGGCGCTGTAATTCGATGGAAATGCGGTTGTTATGCCCGTATATGATCTCGAAATTTTCACAGATGCGATTGAAAAGGAGCGTCTTTTCGGCCAGATTTCTGCAGAAATGGGTCTGGCAGAACTGGTCAAAGTCCTTGTCCGTGCCGTCTTGGGCAGTCCAGAAGGCGGCGGCCTGCTTCACGCCACGGTTCACCAGCATCTCAGACAGGGATGTTTTCCCTTTCAGGGATGCCACGGTGCGGTCGATGGAGTTTTCCTGAATGAAGGCGGCCTCAGCAAACGGGGTTATACAGGTCATGGTGATGATGAAAAAGAGAATGGATAGATTTCGAATCATGTGATGGGGTTATTTTTTTATGATTTTTTGGATGTGATGATTATTATCGGTCTGAATATGAATTAAATACATGCCGGGAGGATAGGATGTCATGGAAAGGCGCATGTCGCGGCTGTCGGCGGATACCGTGCGTATGACACGTCCTGTCATGTCAAGGATTGTTACACTCCGGATGGTCTCGGGTGCCGTTATGGTGAGGTTTTCGGCAACTGGATTCGGCATTATTTGTACCGTAGAGGATGCAAATTCCTCCACATCGCTCTCACTGGCGTAATAGTCGAAGTCAAAACCGGAAGCGTTCTGGTGGGCGTCGCTTTCGAAAAGACAGAACAGGCGGCGGATGCTGTCAATGCGGAGGATGGTGTCGGACATCTGGCCGGTGAGTGTGGCTATGAGTGCGCTTTCGTCAAATTTGCCGTTGTACAGATAAAGGAAGTCGTGGTTTTCTTCCAAATCAAAATGGTGGAAATCCAGAAACAGTGTTTTGATTTTGGTTAGGATGATGTTGTAGCGGCAGTTGGCAAAGGGCGTGTAGTTCCCGCCTTCGCTGCCGTCGGATACGTTGCCGCTGTTTCCGGAGTACATTTGATATTGGTCACAAGTCTCATCCAATACGCTGTTGTAGTTCGCCCGGATGCCGGTGGCGGAGGTCTCATTGCCGGTGGTCAGATGGACAAGAATCTCATGGCACGGCCAGTTGTAGGAGAGGAAGACCGTCGTGTCCGTCAGGGTGTAAACCGCTGGGGGATTCTGGTCTGTGCGGATGGTGAGCGTGTCGCTGGCCCCCAAGTCACACTGGATGGAGAAAGAGATGGAGGTCAGATGCTCGTTGTCTTCCGGACGGATGGTCCATGAGTAGTCGGTGTGGGGCCGCATGGGCTGTTCCGTTACGGAACCGTCGGTGAAAGAGCCCGCCAGTGTGGTAAGCGTGTCGTGGCCGGTGAGCGGGTGCACGATGGGATACGTGTAGAGTGTGGTGTCCGGGTAGGCGTTCACGATGATCTCCTGGGCAAGGTTGAAATGCGTGCCGACGAGATTCAAGGCGTTGGTGTAGAAATAGTTGTCGTAGGAACCGTCCCACCCGAAATTGAAATGGTAGTAGTAGAGACTGTCACGCATCTGATACCCGTCACAGATAAATCCGTGTCCGTTGATGTTGGGGTTGCTCCATCCGGCGTAGTAGAGCGGGATGTTCTTGTCCAGATGCAGGACGATGAGGCTGTCCCAGTTCAGGTTGGTGGAGTCGCGGAAGACATATTCTGTTTGCGGAGAGTATTTGAAGAAGGTGCGCAGCACGCGGGCGGCACTGTGGTTGTACATGCCCGAGCCGTTCGGACCATACACCATGTCCACGCCCACACCGCAATGGTGCATCAGGGTGGAGATGGCATCATTAATGGAGGTCGGGTTGTCGCACATGGCGGCATAGTCGTAGGTTGTGTGGCCGTAGTCCGCCGACTGCACTCCGTAGGTGGAGTCCACATAGCTGTAGCTGCCGATTCCTGTGTCGGGGAAACGGAAATAGTAGATCAACTGGGCCATGGCGGTGGCCACGCATCCTGTGACCACACGGTCGTTTTCGCCGGCGAAATCCTTGGGACAGTAGTAGTTATAGAACTTTCCCTGTCCCCAATGCGACCGCATCAGGGGTTCCACGCTGCGTTCCGTGCGGGTGCGCTCGCCCGCGTACAGACGGTTCCATACGGCCGAGTAGGGGGCAGCTGTGGAGGTGCAGGCCTTCATCTCGCGGAGCTGGGACTGGTAATGGTCCAGCCACATCCTCATCGGAGGAATCACGTCCGCCTCGCGGTAGGGCTGGTGGTCGGAATAGGCCAGCACAGGAACAGTCCGACGGTCGGCACTGATGACGACGAAGGCGTTCTCCGCGTTGAAGATGTACATCAGCGTGTCCTGGCCGTCGGTCTTCACTTCAGCCAAGTGTGCGAACGAGCGGTCTTGCATCTGGAAAAAGTGTCGCGCCACCGTGGAGGCCTCGTCCAAGGAGACGGTCTGCGCGTTTGCGCAAAAACAAAGACTAACCAGAAGGAACAGCAGTCGGAACTGTTTCATGTATTTTATCAAAAGTGTTGATTATAAGAAAATTATATCATGCATGGATAGAAAAAAGACTTCTAACCATTCAAGGGTGCAAAGGTAATGTTTTTACCTATACAATATATTTTAATAACAGCAGATTGTTGAAAGAATTTATGAACAATGTTAATAAAATTTTTTTTGTGGGAATAATGTAGCGGTACGAAAAAAAGTGTATTTTTGCGGCCTCAAAAGTTCGGGGTGTGGCGCAGTTGGCTAGCGCACTTGCATGGGGTGCAAGGGGTCGGAAGTTCGAGTCTTCTCACCCCGACTGAGACAGGGGAAAGGCGGAAGTCTTTCCCCTAATTTTTTGCACGAACCTTCAAAAGAGGAATCTGCTGTGAGGCTCGTCCGGGAATGAAAAAAGCGGGAAGCCAGTCGGCTTTCCGCTTTTCTTTAGTAGCGGGGGCAGGACTCGAACCTGCGACCTCCGGGTTATGAGCCCGACGAGCTACCACTGCTCTACCCCGCAGTATTTACGGCTGCAAAAATACATTTTTTTTAATAATGCAGACTTTTTTCATGGAATTTTTTTTTGAATCATATTTTTTGTATCTTTGCGCCCTCAAATTAAAAGAGGCTCTTTAATTTGATTTATAGATAATTAACCTCATTGTAAAACCTTTAAAAAAACCTTTTGTCCAGGTAAAAAGGACAAATTTTAATGTCAGAAGAATTAATCAATGCTCCTGAAGAAATGGCTGCTCCGGCAGAAAACCAGGTCGAGAATGTTGCCGAAACGGTAGCAGAAGTCGTAGAAAATGCTGTCGAAGAAGCTGCTCCCGCTGTTGAAGAGACGGTGGAAGTCGTGGAAAACGCAGTGGAGGAAGCCGCTCCCGAAGCCGAAACGGTGACGGAAGAGCCGAGACCCCGCAAGATGCGCGAGATCGAGAATCCTTACGGTTCTCTGGAAAATTTTGATTGGAACAAGATCGACGCCGACGGCGAACGCTATACGGCTGACGAGAAAGCCCAGTTGGAAGAACGCTACACCAAATCCTTCAAGTCGGTGGACGAGAACGCCGTCATCATGGGTAAGGTGGTCTCCATCAACAGCCGCGAGATCGTGGTGAACATCGGATTCAAGTCCGACGGTGTCATCAACGCCTCCGAGCTCCGTTACAACCCCAATCTGAAGATTGGTGACGAAATCGAAGTCTATGTGGAAAGCCAGGAGGATGCCAATGGTCAGCTCCAGCTCTCCCACAAACGCGCCCTCATCCTCAAGTCCTGGCAGCGTGTCAACGAGGCCTATGACAATCAGGAGATCATCACCGGTTACGTCAAGGGCAAGACCAAAGGCGGTCTCATCGTGGATGTGTTCGGTATCGAAGCCTTCCTGCCCGGTTCCCAGATCGATGTCAAGCCGATTCGCGACTACGACATCTATGTGGACAAGACCATGGAGTTCAAGGTCGTCAAGATCAATCACGACTACAAGAACGTCGTTGTCTCCCACAAGGCACTCATCGAGGCCGAAATCGAAGCCCAGAAGGCCGAGATCATCAGCAAGCTCGAAAAGGGCCAGATTCTGGAAGGTACGGTCAAGAACATCACCTCTTACGGTGTGTTCATCGACCTTGGCGGCGTGGACGGTCTCATCCACATCACCGACCTCTCCTGGGGCCGTATTTCCAACCCCGAGGAAGTCGTCAAGCTGGATGAAAAGATCAACGTTGTCATCCTCGATTTCGACGAGAACAAGAAGCGTATCGCTCTTGGTCTCAAGCAGCTCACCCCGCATCCGTGGGATAAGCTGGATCCCAACCTCAAGGTGGGCGACAAGGTCAAAGGTAAAGTGGTGGTCATCGCCGACTACGGCGCATTCGTGGAGATTATCCCCGGTGTCGAAGGCCTCATCCACGTCTCCGAAATGTCCTGGTCACAGCATCTGCGCACCGCTAAGGACTTCCTCAAGGAAGGCGACGAAGTGGAAGCTGTCATCCTTACCCTCGACCGCGAGGACCGCAAGATGTCCCTCGGCATCAAGCAGCTCATCCCCGATCCTTGGACGGACATCCTCACCAAATACCCGGTCGGCTCCAAGCATACGGCTACGGTCCGCAACTTCACCAACTTCGGTATCTTCGTTGAACTCGAAGAGGGTGTGGACGGCCTGATCCATATCTCCGACCTCTCCTGGTCCAAGAAAATCAAACATCCGGCCGAGTTCACCAAGGTTGGCGAACCGATCGACGTCGTTGTCCTTGAAGTGGATACCGAGAACCGTCGTCTCAGCTTGGGTCACAAGCAGCTGGAAGAGAATCCGTGGGATGTCTTCAAGACCATCTTCACCGTGGGTTCTGTCCATCAGGGAACGATTACCAGTATGAACGACAAGGGTGCCGTGGTGGCTCTGCCGTACGGCATCGAGGGCTTTGCCTTCAACCGCAACCTGCTGAAAGAGGACAAGACGCAGGCTAAGGTGGACGAAGTGCTTGACTTTGTGGTGGTTGACTTCTCTAAGGAGACCAAGAAGATTCATCTTTCCCACACGAAGACTTGGCAGGCTACCAAGGAAGATGAGGAGAAGATGAGAGAGGCTGAAGAGAAGAAGCAGGCTCGTGAGATTGCCAAGATCAACGAAAGCAACACGGAAAGAGCTACGTTGGGTGATCTGGACGTTCTGCAATCTCTTAAGGAGAATCTTGAAAAGGAAGGTAAATAATCCTTTCCTATATAACTTGAAAGGCCGGTCATTCGATCGGCCTTTTTTTTATGGCGGGACGGAAACGCTTTTTTTGTATTTTCGCGGGCTTAATTGAGAAAGATGAAAAAGGTACTATACATACTGTTCATGGCACTCTGTCTGCTGTCTGTCCGGACGGTGGAGGCCCAGCGTTTTATCGGATATGTGGCTGGTGGTGTGAACTTTTCCCAGATAGAGGGAGATGATGTGCACGGATTCCTGAAAGTACGCGCCAACGCCGGATTGGGAATCAAGCTGCCCCTCAATAGGCGGCAGACATGGTCGGTTTCGATGGAACTCCTGTTCTCCCAGAAGGGATCCTACAAACATTATAAGGCCGCAGGTGCGTTCGATACGACGAAATATGCTCCCGAACTCTTTGATGATGTGGATCGAAGGGTACCTTTTGACCCTTTGGCAAAGTGTAATATATCCTTGGATTATATAGAAATACCGGTTTTTGCCCGTTATGAGGATCCGCGGACGGGCTTCTCCTTCGGGTTGGGGTTCGCATGGGGACGGCTTGTGCGTGCTAAGGATATTTATAATGGATTCCTCCGCACCACCAGCATCCAATCCCGCCCCAAGGTCTATAACTACAGTGACTGGTCGGTGCTGGCGGATGTGGACATACGGCTCTACAAAAACCTCTCTCTCGGCATCCGTTGGGAACATTCGCTGGTGCCTGTACGCGAGATGACCGTGGGGTTCGTCAAGGACCAGTACAACATTGAGTACGAGCAGCGCAAGTTATACAACCATCTGGTCTCCTTGCGACTGATTTATTATTTTAATGAGAAATTTGAAAAGAATTCGAAAACCAACGTGAGGGGTGAGCGTATCGGTACTCCGTGGATTCGCGTGGTTCCAGAGTATAATTAATGCGAATCTCTTTTATGAAACGTATAACCGCTATTTTTGCTGTTTTTTCCTTGGCACTGCTCCTCGTGAGCAGCTGCCATGATAAGCCGAATCTGATTGCCGACTACAAGGATGTGACCATCTCGTATGGCGTGCTCAACATCAATGATGACATACACTATTTTAAAATATACAGGGGCTTTATAACCGAGGATAATGCGTTGGTGGAGGCTGGAAATTGGGACAATGTCTATTATCCGGTGGATTCCATTGAGGTGCGGCTGGAGGAGTACATGAATGGTGTCCGCACGCGCGGGGAGATTCTGGACACCACGACGACGGTGCCGAAAGAGGAGGGCTTTTTCCCTTCTCCGAAGCAATTGCTGTACTATTCGGAAATGAAACTGAATCCTGAGGCCACCTATAGGCTGGTCATCCGGCGCGTCAATACGGGTGAGGAGGTGTATGCTGAAACGGTTCTGGTGGGCGATTTCTCCATCCGGATCCCGATGAACAGCTGGAATTTCAATCAGGCGGATGAGAATAACAATCCGACTAACGCTACCATCCGTTTTTTTCAGGCGAATAATGCTTCCGCGTATGACATCTATCTGACGTTCTATTATGTTGAGGTGGACACCTTGACGAATGCTGTGGAGCATAAGTCTATAACCAAGCGTTTGACCTCCAGTGTCTTATATGCCTCGGCCAGCAGTGATGAAAATGTCTATCAGGGTTTTGCCCCGAAAACGTTCTTCACCTTCATTGCGCAGTCGCTTCAGCCGAATGATCGGGTTGTGCGCTACATTGATGCGATAGATGGCAAGCAGTACTATTGTTTCAAGTTGCAGATTTGGGCGGTCAATGACGAGTATGTCAAGTATGTGGATGCTTCCACGCCCAATCAGAGTATTGTGCAAGATCGGGTGCTTTACACGAATTTCGTGTCTGCCCACCAGAATGCGTATGGTTTTCTGGCCTCTCGGAACTGTTGCACCCGGAATCTGACGATGAGCTCCCCGAACCACAATGAGGATACGTTGGTGAAGGGCTCGGTCACGGGGCATCTCGGCTTTGACTATTACCGCAATTCCCCGTTCTTCCAAGAGGAATAGGGTTGTTGCTGGCAAATACAATAAGACGGGGGAGATGCTTGCAAGCATCTCCCCCGTCTGTTTTAGCGGCAGTGGATACCGATTTTTTTCAGCATCTGCCGGTGATATTCAGTGCGGGCGGAGAAGTTTTTCCAATCCTTCTGTTCGGTTGGCGTCCAGACGCATTCGGACAGGGCGCACAGACGGGGCAGCAGCATGTATTCGGCCTGTTCGGGCGTGTTGATGAACTCTGTCCACAGGTTGCATTGGCCACCTAGGATGTGCTTTTGCAGCTCTTTGTCAAGGCCTTCCGGCAATGGGTCGAAGGTGTAGGCCTTCTCCAGCGTGATAAGGCCCGTCATCGCCAGCGGCTCTTTGCTCGGATCTTCTTGATAGAAGTTGAAATAGCAGTGCGAGGTGGGGCACAGGATGATGTCATTGCCATGCTTGGCCGCGGTCTTGGCCGCTTCAGGTCCCTGCCAGCACATGATGGTGGACTTGTTCACCATGTCGTCGGAGACGATGTCGTCCCAGATGATGGCTTTCTTTCCCAATTGTTTGAGATGTTGGTCTATCTGGTCCATGAGCCACTGTTGCAGAGCCATTTCTCCGTCAAGGTGCTTGTCGGCGATGCGCTGCTGGCACTTGGGACACACCTGCCAGTTGTCGTTGAAGGCCTCGTCACCACCGATGTGGATGTAAGGGTAGGGGAAGAGTTCGGCCACTTCGTTCAGCACTTTCTTGTAGAATTCCAGCACATCGTCATTGCCGGCACACATGATGGCCTTGGGCGGCCAGTAGGGTCCTACAGCCACTGTGTAAGGGTAGTCGTCGCAGGCGAACTGCGGGTAGGCGGCCAGAATGGCGCTGCAGTGGCCCGGGATTTCTATTTCAGGAATGATGTCGATATAGCGTTCGGCGGCATATTGGATGATGTCGCGCACCTGCTCTTTGGTGAAGAACCCGCCGTAGGTCATGGCCTCGTCCGGTTGCACCGGATGGAGCGTGTCCCACGTGTCCCGTTCAGGCCGCCACGCGCCGACGGAGGTCAGGGCGGGGAACTGATCAATCTGGATGCGCCAGCCGTGGTCGTCGGTCAGGTGCCAGTGGAACTTGTTGAGTTTGTAGGCGGCCATGAGGTCAATGTATTCTTTCACGAAGGCCGTGTCGAAGAAATGGCGCGACACGTCCAAGTGCGCCCCGCGGTAGGCGAAGCGCGGATGGTCGGTGATGCGGGCGCAAGGGAGGGTGATGCTCTTGGACTCCGCCAGCAGGTCGGGAATGCTCATCTGCCGGATGGTCTGGAAGGCGTAGAACAGCCCTTGTGCCGTGTTGGCCCTGGCGATGACACTTCGCCTCCCCACGGTCAGCGTATAGCCCTCATCGCCCAGCTTGTCGTCCCACTTCTTGTTGATCTCAAGGAGGATGCGGTTGCTCCGCTGACTGCTCCCGTCGCCCAGATTCGGGATGATACCGAAGGATTCCTGATAGAGGTTGCGGATGATCCGCATCAGATGGTTGTCCTCACCGTCCATATTCTCAAAACACAGGAATGTCTCTTGGTCTATGGTGAAATGTCCCGCTTTCGGCGTGCATTCCACCGGGTTGGGAATGATGACGATGGGGTTGCTCTTATGGCAGCCGCAGCATAACAGAATCAGGCTGCAAAGCAGAATGAGGTGTGTGTGTTTCATGTCCGTATGTATTTGCGTGCAAAGATACGCAAAATCTCCGAAAAAAAGGCTGGTCCCTGTCAGAGACCAGCCTCGAAAACGTGTTCCGTAATATTATTTCTTGGGAATGTTCTTCAGAACTTCCACGAGAAAATCGAAGAACTTGCCGACGGAGTCGATGTTGACGCGCTCGACGGGGGAGTGCGGGTGCTCGATGGTCGGGCCGAAGGAGACCATATCCCAATCCGGGTAGCAGGCTCCGAAGAGACCGCATTCCAGACCGGCATGGATGGCCATGATCTTGGGTTCCTCTTTGAATTTTTTCTTATAGACACTCTGGCAGGTCTTGAGGATGGGCGATTCCATGTTGGGTTTCCATCCCGGATAGGCGCCGGAGAGCTCAATGCCACATTCGGCCAGTTCGGCGATGGCGGTCATGCGGTCGCCGAGCGCGTTCTTGGCACTGTCAACGGAGCTGCGGAGCAGACAGGTGACTGTCATGGTGCCGTTCTCGGCCTTGATGGCAGCCACGTTGTTGGAGGTCTCCACGAGGTTCTCCATCGAGTCGCTCATGCGGAGCACGCCGTTGGGGATGGCGAACACCATGTTGAGGAACTGGTTCTGGGCCTTGGTGCGGATCACCTTCTTGGGTGTGTCTATAGCCTTCACGCTGACGGCAAGGTTCTCCTCCGTGGCGGAGAATTCCGCCTTGACGGTTTCGTTGAACTTCTTGGCAAAGGTCTTGAACGCGGTGGCTTTCTTGGCGGGCACGGCCAGGATGGCGTTCACCTCACGCGGGATGGCGTTGCGCAGACCGCCGCCGTTCACGCTGGCCAGACAGGCACCGTATTCCTTGATGGCGGTGGTGAGGAAGCGGACGGCGATCTTGTTGGCGTTGGCGCGTCCCAAATTGATGTCCATGCCGGAGTGACCACCGTGCAGGCCCGTGACGATGAGCTGGAAGCCCTTCATATCCTCAGGGGTCGGCATCATGGTGTATTTGCGTTCGAAGTTGGCGTCCAAGCCGCCGGCGCAACCCACATAGAGCTCGCCCTCCGTCTCGGAGTCGAGGTTGATGAGAATCTTGCCCTTCACGAAGCCCTTCTTCAGGCCGAAGGCACCGGTCATGCCGGTCTCTTCATCGATGGTGACGAGAATCTCCAGCGGGCCGTGTTTCACGCCCGGAGTGGTCACGCACGCCAGCGCGGCGCACACGCCTACGCCGTTGTCGGCACCGAGGGTGGTCTTGTTGGCACGCACCCAGCCGTTGTCAATAATCGGCTCGATGGGGTTCTTCAGGAAGTCGAATTTCGGGTCGTCAGCCTGCGGCACCATGTCGGTGTGGCCCTGCAGGATGACAGGTGTTCTGTCTTCCATGCCTTTGGTGGCGGGAACGGTGAACAGCAGGTTGCCGGTCTTGTCCTGTTCCACTTTCACCTTGTGGTCTTTGGCCCATTGTTTCATCCATTTGATGGCGGCATCCTCGTGCTTGGAAGGATGCGGGGCATCACACAGGTTTGCAAAATTCTCCCACAAATCATGCGGGTACAGTTTCAATAAGTCTTTGTTCATTTTTTATTGGGTTTAAAAGATTAAAGTTTAAAAGTTCAATAGTTCAATAGTCAACGCCTAATACCCAATTACCAACGCCCATCTTTACCTCTCACGTTCTGCGTCTTTGTTCAGTTCCGGTTTGCCCCAAAAACGCAACACTGCGATTTCGGCCAGGAAGCAGAGGAGCGACAGCAGGATGAAGTAGATCCAAAGCGGCTTCCCGTTGAGCTTTTCAGTGGCACTTTGGGCGATGTTCTTGGTGCCCGTCTTGATGACATCGATATTCTGGTCGGAGGATTTGGCGGCCTTTGTCAGTTCGTCTTCGCTGTAGCAGGCCAGATCCGACTCCTTGCGGTTCTGGTTGAAGGCGAGCGTTCCCAACTTGGCCCCGTCGAGGAGGATGTCGTAGAAGTTGCTGGTGGTGGCTTGGTTATGGAAGTAGAGGGCGGTCTCGTTGCCGATGCTGCGCTGTTCGGGGATGAACTCCTCGCCACCCTTGCGCGCTTTCAGCGAGAGCGTGCCGTCGCCTCCGGGGGCGCGTAAGGCGATGCTCTGCATCTGGTCCACGCCGATGATGTTGTAAAGCTTGTTCTGCATCACGCTCATAATGCCGATGTTGTGCAGCGGCACGAAGAAGAGCGCGTGCCGGTGGCAGTTGCCGTAGGCGTCCTGGAGCGCCACCGCCGACAGGATGACTTTGCCCTTATCCACCGTGTAGGCGGTCAGCAGGGGAGAACCGTCTTCCAGCGACATGATGACCTCGCTGCCGGAAGTCCCGCCGCCTTTGATCTCATGGTGCTGCAGGGTGGTCGGCATGTCAAGGCGGTCGTTACGGTTTTCCAAAGCCCCTTTGAAATAGAGACTTTCCGTGTTGATGCTGCCGCATTTCAGCTCTTTCTTCAGCAAACTGCCGTAGGTTCCGCTGCCTAAGCTGCTGAAGAACTGGCGGACCGAATTGTCGGTTTCAGCGGCGGGGAAGACCAACAGGGTGCCCCCGCTTTTGACGAATTTGGTTAATTCATCGGCAAGCCCGCTGGAGATCTTGGGGATCTCGTTCAGCACCACCACGCCACACTGCTTCAGCTGGGAGTAATTGACCTGCGTGTAGGGCATGGGCAGGTAGGTGAATACGGAATCTTTTCCGAACAGGGCCGACAGGAAACGGTTGCCGTCGCGGTCGGTGATGGCGGCGATACGGGTGTTGTCGGTGACTTCGTAGGTGAAAAACAGCTGGTCGTCGAAGGTGATGGGTGCGTCCTCTAACACTAACCGGGCACACTGTGTGCCAACCTCCTCGATGTTGTAAACCATCCGGCAGTCAGTGTAGGCTCCGGCGGGAATGTCGATGGCGGCCACGGCTTTCTGCTTGTCGTTGACGTACAGCTTGAGTGGCAGCTTGTTGAGCTCTTCCTCCCCGTAGTTGTGGATGCGTGCGAAAAGGGTCACCTGGTTCCCAACCTTGAACACCGGCGAGAGGAACCAGCAGCTGTCGATGCCCACATTGTTGCTGTATTGGGTGGGCAGCGGTACCAGAAACGAGCTGGTGCTGCTGTCGGTGCGCATCAACGCGATATTGAAGTTGTTCTTCTGGAAATCGGATATATAATAATGTACGATGTTGCCTTTCTGGGAATTGGAACAGGTGTTCTCCTCAAAGGTGAGAATCTCTTTCCAAGTGTGGCTTTTGGGCGAGACCTTGATGTTGTCCAAAAGCTCTAAAATCTGGTCCTTGTTGAGGATATGCGACTCCTCGCCGGTGAAATCCTGCGTGGTGAGCACGAAATCGTCGTTGAAGCCGAAGGCGTTGACGATGTTCTTCGCCGCATCCACCGCCTCATAGAGTAGGGTGCCGTCCTTGCTGTTGGCCTCCATGGAGTAGGAGTTGTCCAAAAAAATGGAAACCAGATTCCCGTTGCGGCTCTTAGAGTTGCTGTTAGGGATGAAGGGTTGGGCGAAGGCGAGCACCAAAGCGGCGATGCCCAAAATGCGGAGCGCCAGCACCACCAACTGTTGGATGGTCTGCTCCCGCTTGGTCTTCTTCTTGATGTCCTCCAGCATTTTCACGTTGGAGAAATACACTGTCTTGTATCGTCTGAAGTTGAACAGATGGATGATGATGGGGATGAGGACAGCGGCCAGACCAAAAAGCAGAAGAGGGTTCGCGAAAGCCATATCAGAGGTCTATAATGGAGGTTTTTAGTGAAAAAACAATTTTATAAAATGCAGGCAGTCTTTTATTTTGCCGCCGCAAAGATACTCAAAAAAACGATTTCTCTTTTAATTCTTCCCCACTTTACGGGAATACGCGTCAATGCCTTTGCGCAAGAATTTGATGTACTTGTCCTTGTCGCGTTCGTAGTAGGTGGGACCGGAGAGGATGTTGCCGTCCGGATCCACCACGAAATAGCAGGGCTGTGAGTTCTCGTGATATTTCGTCTGTTCGATGAGCCGGTTCTTGCCGCCCAAGGTGGTGATGGGGTCGCCGTCGGCGTCCACCAATCCTTCACTCTCGGGAATCTGGATAACCTTGTCGTCGGCGTACAAGGTGGCCACAATGACCTCCTCGGCGAAGATCCTCCGCACTTCGGGGTCAATCCAGACGGCATTCTCCACGTTGCGGCAGTTGGTGCAGCCGTGGCCAGTGAAATCCAAGAATACGGGCTTGCCCTCCTTCTTGGCCACGCGCAGTGCCTGGTCGTAGTCGAAGTACCCCTTGATGCCGAAGGGAATTTCCAGCTTGTCGGCGTAAAGGGGCTCCTCATCCAGCTGGTATGTGGAGTTGCCGCTTTCCGTGCGGACAATGTTGGAAATGTCAAAGTCCTGGGTGGTCATCGGCGGCAGCCAGCCGGAGATGGCCTTCAGCGGTGCACCGAACATGCCCGGAATCATATAAACAACGAAGGCGAACACAAAAATCGATAACGAAAAGCGGAACCAGCTTTTCTGCACCGGATAATCGTCATCTAAGGGGAAGCGTATTTTTCCTAATAGATATAATCCTAATAATGAGAATAATACAATCCAGAAAGCTAGATAGACCTCGCGGTCGAGGATACCCCAGTGGTAGGTTTGGTCGGGCACGTTGATGAATTTCAGTGCGAAGGCCAACTCCACGAAGGCGAGGATCACCTTCAGTGTGTTCATCCAGCCGCCCGACTTGGGCAGTTTTTTCAAAAGGCCGGGGAACAGTGCGAAGAAGGTGAACGGCACGGCGATGCCCAACGAGAACCCCAACATGCCGATGATGGGCTTTAGAAATGTGCCGCCAGCGGCATTGAGCGCCACGGCACCCGCGATGGGCAGCGTGCAGGAGAAGGAGACTAACACCAGGGTCAGTGCCATGAAGAAGATGCCGGCAATGCCGCCCTGCCGTTGCCGTTTGGCCGACCCGTTGACCCACGAACTGGGCAGCGTGATCTCAAAATAGCCGAGCAGCGAGAAGGCGAAGATTAGGAATATCACGGCGAAGAGGATGTTCGGGATCCAATGCGTACTCAGGATGTTGCCCATGTCAGCCCCGAAAATGGCCGACAGCACCAGCCCGAACAGGATGAAAATGAGGACGATGAAAAATCCGTACAACAGCGCGTCGCGTTTGCCTTTATGTCCCTCCTTGGAGAAGAACGACACCGTCATCGGAATCATGGGGAAGACGCAGGGCATCAGCAGCCCAATCAGACCGCCGAAGACGGCACCCCAGAAGTAGCCCCAGAGGGACTTCTCTTTCTCGGCTGGTGCCGGCTCGTCGGCAGGCGTGTCCGTAGGGGTGATCTCGGCTCTCGTGACCGTGTCTTCACTGACACCGGCGTCCGACTGCGCAGGTGCGGCCTCGCCTTTGGACGGGTGGTATCCCGCGATGTCGAAGGAGAACTTCTGCTCCACAGGCGTGCAACGTCCGTCAATGCAGGCCTGTCCCTCCACCTTGCCCTTTATGGTAAACGGCTGGTCGTCCAGCACTTGCACCCGCTGTCGGAACGTGACGGCCTTCGTGAAGAACCGCGACGTGCAGTCGAAGAGGTCGTCGTACTCCTCCTGAGCCTTGGGCTCCTGCACCTTTCCGATGCGCTTGTATTTCGCATCGGGCGTGAAGGTGAATGTGGCGGGAATCTCAATGCACTTGGCATCCTTGGTCTGCGAATAGAAATGCCATCCGTTGTCAATGGTGGCGAGGCATTGCAGCTCGGCTACCGAGTCGTTGACCTTGACGGTCTTGAACGTCCATTTCACAGGACTCTCCTGCGCGGAGATATTCCAAGACAGGAGGGTTATTATGGAAAATATCAGTAAAGTGGCGATGCGTTTCATTTCGATTAATTTTGGATATTATAGTTTCTTGTCTTGGATTTTGATGCGGAAAGAGAGATAGATGAGGTAGGCGATGCACAGGGTTAGGATGATGAGGGCTCCATTCTGGTTGCCCATGCCTTCGGATAAGGAGGTCATGATTGGAGGAACAATGGCTCCACCCACAATGCCGGTGACCATTAGGCCGGAGATTTCGTTAGCCTTCTCGGGACGCAAACGCATGGCTAAAGAGAAAATGACGGAAAAGATGCTGGCACAGAAGAAACCAACCAGTCCGATAAAGAGCAAAATGGAGATTTTCCCATGCATGAAAAACAGAATGAGCATATCGATAAAAGCGGCGATAATGTTGAAGCGGAAATAACGGATGGTACTCATCTTGGCCAGCAAAGCTGTGCCGATGAAGGCACCAATGGTACGGCATAGAAAATAGACGCTTGGTGCATAAGCCACTTCCGATAGAGACACACCTAATCGTTCCATCAGCAGTTTTGAGGATTCCATGTTAAGGCCTACGTCAATGCCCACTACAGCTATGATACCTAAAAAAAGCAGCAGGATGTTACGGTCTCCTAAAAGTTTGAAGGATTCTCCGATGGATGTTGTCGTGGGCTGCTCTTCCCGTTCCACTTTTGTAAAATAGAGCCATAAGCAGGATATCAGCGTAATGGCGGCAAAGATGGGGAAGATGAAGTGCCAGTTGCCCAGTACGTTAGTTGCGAAAATGGCAATAAAGGGCCCGCAGAATGAAGATAGGGCTTTGATGACCTGCCCGCCTGTCATGGAGCTGGTTAATAGTTCGCCAGACAACATGTTGGAAATGAGTGGATTGAGAGATACTTGCAATAGAGTGTTTCCCACGCCTAATAGCACGAAAGCAATACAGCAGGTGGTTAGTGTGTAACTTATGAATGGGATAATCATGCCGATGATGGTGACTATCATACTGAGTAGTACGGTGTTCTTGCGTCCAATCCTATTCATCAGGGATGCTGTGGGAATGGAAAGTAGTAGAAACCAGAGAAAGACCATTGACGGCAGAAACCCGGAAGCCCGCTCCGACAACTGAAAGTCTGTTTTCACATAGGAGGTGGCAATGCCAACCACATCCACAAAGCCCATCACGAAAAAAGCAAAGAAGATGGGAAGTAGGATGACAAGAGTGGAATGTTTTTTCATACTGTGATTTTTTTATATGTGGCTAAAAAGTATTGTTATCGCACAAAGGGCAATAGGCTAACCGAACAAGTCTGAATGTGTGCCAGTGCCAGTGAAAAGAAGTGTCAGCTCCTTATCATTCTGTTCCCAAACAAGTAGCCAATCACCTTTTATATGACATTCCCAGCAGTTGTCAGGATATCCGGATAGTTTGTGTGGGTGGTAGGATGAGGGTAGATGACCGTCTGCCTCAAGTAACCGAATGGCCGTTTTCAATAGGCTCATATCATATCCTCGTTTTCTACAACGTTCGGTGTCTTTCCGAAATGTGTTAGTTATCCGTATTTTATATTTCATGCCTAAATGCCCAGTGAATTAAACATCTCCTCTGAAGAATCAAACTCTTCGACCAACCCTTTTTTCTTGTCTTGTTGGGACAAGATGTAACTGCCTTTTTTCTTTGGGACAATTTTACGAACCAAAACACCTAAAGATTGAAGATACTCCATCAGAGCTCGTCCACTTGCTGTACGTTCGTTAATGGTAATAGTATAAGTTGCCATTTCTAAAATTTTGAATAAAATATTTCAAGGTGCAAAGATAATCATTAAAATGAAATGTTGCATATCTGATATTCTTTATTTTTACAATAATGTGGAATATATTTTTCGGGGATTTCAAATAATCTTTTTTTTGCTATTTTTGCGAAATTTTAAAACACAAGGATTATGAGTTACAAGATTATTGATGTAGAAGGTATTGGCGATGTTTATGCCGCCAAACTGACGGAAGCCGGTATCAACACGGTGGAAGAATTACTGGAAAAGGGCAAAAAACCGGCTGGACGTGCCGAGTTGGCCGAGAAAACAGGCATATCCCCGAAACTGATCCTCACGTGGGCCAACCATGCCGACCTGATGCGTATCAACGGTGTGGGTCCTCAATTCTCCGAACTGCTGGAGGCTGCTGGCGTGGACACCGTGAAGGAATTCCGCCACCGCGTGGCTGAGAATCTCTGTACGAAGATGAACGAGATCAACGAAGCCAAACATCTCGTGGGCCGCGTGCCGTCCGTCACCGAACTCCAGAAGATGATCGACCAGGCCAAAGAGCTGGACCCCATGATGGAGTACTAAAAAAAAAGCAGCCATTCGGCTGCTTTTTTTATTTCCCCATCCCTTGGCCGGCACCCCCTTGGGCCTGCGCCTGAGCCCCCTCTAACTCCATCTTTCCAAACTTGAAGGTGATGCCCGCGCGGATGCTGCGGCCCCACCAGCTGCTCCACGTGGTGCTGCTTACGCTGTAGTAGGGATTGTTGATGTCGGTGGTGGTCTTGTTCCAGTTGAAGATGTCGTGCACATCCACAAAGACAGAGATGCGGCGCTTCCAGAACTCGGCGCGCAGACCGGCATCGATGCTGTAGCGCGGGCGCGTCACCGTGAACAGGTCCACACTCTTGGAACTGTAGTTGGCGGAGGCGTTCACCTCCAACACCTTCCATAGCTTGGCCCAGAAATTCAGGCGGAAACTGTATCCCAAGTTGTCCACCGTGTAGGGCGTCGCCTCATGGCGGAACTGGAACGAGGATTTCTTATAGTACAGGTTGGCGTAGAAACGGATGTTCATGAAGGCTTTGAGCCGGTACATTACGTTCAATTCCGCGCCTGTGTTGAGCGACTGGCCCGCATTGACCGGCATCGTGAACGAGACCATGCGTCCGAAGAAGGGACTGTAAATTACGTCTTCCTGCGAACTGAACTCGTCCTTGCTGTTCTTGAACCACGCGTTGATGCCGATATTGCCGAACTTGTTGATGTACTTGGTCCATCCCGCCTCTATGGAGTTGGTGAACGTCTGCCGCAAATCAGGATTTCCGGTGCTGTAATTGTCCTCGCCGTATTCGATAAAGGTGCACAAGTCGTTACCATCAGGGTTGTTCACGCGGCGCGTGTAGCTGAGCTTGAAGTTGTGCATGTTCTTGGTACGGTAGCTCAAATGGAGGGAGGGATAAAGCCCCCAGTAGCCTTTGTGCACGTTGTTGGCCGGCGAGTTGAGTATCAGCAGGTTGTAGATCTCATACTCCGTGCGCAGACCGCCCTTGAGGGTGAAACCGCCAAAGCGGTGCTGCAAGGTGGCGTAGGCGTCAAAACTTCCGTCACGACTGCGCACATCCTTAAAACGGATCTCATCCAGCACATATTCGCCGGTGGAGAACACCAGCGTGTCATAACGCTGATAATTCAAGCGGGGATCATAGTCTCCCGACACACCTATTTCTATCTCCCCATCCTTGTGATATGGAATGGTATAGTCCAATGAAGCGTTCAGGCCAAACGACCGGTATCGGTTTTGCTGTTTTTGCTTCTTGTCCAAATGATCCAAATAAAAGTAGTCGCGTGATGCGTCTCCGGTTTGTTTTCTGCCCCATGTCCAGAAACTCACATCGGCGCTGATTTTGTGACCTTTGCTGTTGAATTTGTGCTCGTACCACATTCCGCCATAGCCGCCACCGCCTAAGGTGTTTTGTCCCACGTTGTTGAAAAAGGAACGGTCGCAGGGATTGAAGATGTATTCCTGATAGTAGGAGGAATCCCAGTAGGTGTAGTTGCCGAAGCCCGGATAGCCACCTCCCCAGAAGTAGAGGCTGTTCATTGTGTCGGGGGTGTAAGAGCCGTGAATGTATATCCCGAAGTCATGCCCCACTTGGCGGAATTGGTTGGTGCTGTGGCTGGTGGCTGAGGTGTCGCCCGCATCGGTCAGGATGGTGCCGAAGGATTCACTCTTGTTTTTGTTGATATTATAGGAGTAGTTAAGATAGGTGCTGATGGAGAACTTCTCGTTGGCAAACACGTATGAGATGAAGGGCGTGATGTCGGGATTGGAGGAACCGCGCACGCCGAAGCTTAAAAAGCTGTTTTTCTTGATGTTGGAAGTTGTTATGATATTGATGATGCCGCCGCTGCCCTGTGCGCTGTAGCGTGCCGAGGGGTTGGTGATGACCTCAATCTTCTCGATACTTCCCGCGGGCATCTGCTGGATGAACTGCTTGAGTGCCTCGGCGTTCATATTGGAGGGCTTGTTGTTGATCCAGATCTCCACGGAAGAGACACCGCGGAGGGTCACGTTGCCATCCACATCCACCTCCACGCCGGGGGCGTTCTGCAAGGCATCCGCCGCCGTGCCCGACTGCATCGTGGGGTCCTCGGAGACATTGTAGAGCGTCTTCTCTCCATCCACCATATAGACGGGTTTCTCGCCCTTGATCTGCACCTCCTGCAAAAACCCGCTCACCTTTTTCAGACCCACTTCCCCCAAATCCACGTTCTTCCGATCGCCGCTCACTGTGACGGGCTTGGCCAGCATGTCATAGCCCACAAGGGATACTTTCAGCATGTAGTCGCCCGAGGGGATGTCTTCCAGCACGAACTTGCCGGTGGCGTCGCTGAAGGCGTGGGCCACGGCGGTGGCGTTGGAATCCGGCGTCAGCAGTCCGATGGTGGCGTAGAATATCTTCTCGCGGTTGAGGGAATCCACGATGAAGCCGCGGACCGTGTGGCGGGTCTGGGCAAACAGGAGATTGGCCATGGTGATCAGCAAAAGTAGGGAGAGAAACCTCTTCATAATACGTTTTTTAACATCAACTTTTAATATCAACATGAGATTAACGATATTATGACGATAAAAATTGCAGAGGGGGCCAGAAAAAAATGTATCTTTGCACCCCCTTACTATAGGGCAAAAGTTTTGATGTGGTTGAATGTTAAACAATAATAATTAAATACTATGAAGAAATATTCGAAAATTCTAATCGCCTTTGTTATTTTGATGGGCGTTTTAATGAATGTACAGGCTCAAGCTCCGTATAAAAACGGGATAGGTGTCACGGTGGGCAACATGCAGGCCCTCTCGTTCAAGACCTTCGGAGGCAATCATTTCGCCTTTCAGGTGGATTTGGGCACCAAATATATTGTGACCGATGGACGTTTCCGCAATTTGAACCTCACCGGCATTAACATCTGGACGCTGGAGTTGAACCCCAACTTCATGTTCGAGGGGCATCTCACGGGTGGTCTTTACGGTCTGGTGGGTGTTGGCGCCAGCATAGGCTACAGCTGGAACACTATCCGGTATGAGGGTATCTTTGGAATCTGGCACACTCGCAGCGACTTCGGCAAGTGCGGCGCCAACGGCATCGTCGGTTTGGAGTACAAATTCAATGCGCCGGTGGCCTTGCAGTTCGATTTCCGGCCGGGCTACGGCTGCTTGTTCGCCGAAAATTATGATGCCCATTATTTCGATTGGAGCGTGAATCTTGGGGTGCATTATACATTCTAAGAGTGCTGATAATTGTTGTTTTTTTTTTTTTTTTTTGTATTGTAAATTATTGATAATTAAGTTTTTAAATAAAAAACGAAGGGGTAAAAATCATTATAAATTGTTTTTTTTGCCGCCGTTTTTGGAATGATTGCGACAGATGTTGCAACGAGTAGTTAACTTTATTAATCTTAAAATGTTATGATTTGTAAACGAATTGTTCTTTTGTTGGTATGTGTGTTAATGACAACACTTCTCTCGGCTCAGACCACCTATTATGTTTCCAACCAGGGCAACGACAGCAACAACGGCTTGTCGTGGGCCACGGCCAAGGCCACCATCAACGGGGCGATGGCGGTGATTACCTCTCCTAACGATGATTCGGTGTTCGTGGCGGTGGGTACCTATCCGGCCTGTACCGTCAAGAGCGGTACGCATGTGTATGGCGGGTTTGCGGGTACGGAGGCACACCTCTGCGACCGGCAGCCGCTTACCTTCGGCATCGCCGCCGACAGTTCCTGTTCCCGAATCGATGCCCAACAGAACAGCAGTTATGCCGTCCAGATTAACGGCTATTTTTACTACAATAACAGTTATAATTGCTGGAGAAACACCCTTGACGGCTTTTATGTGACGGGTGGAACCTCGTATGGCGTTTATGATGCGGCCAACAACACGCACACCATCTCCAACTGCACTATGACCGGCAATGCCTGCGGCCTCTATTTGACCTTGGCCTATAGCAATACATATTACAGTTCCACATTCCAGGTTTCCGATTGTAAAATTATGGGCAACACCACTTATGGGGGCGTGCAGATGTACAACGGCAACCAAACATACGGAGCTACATTCGAGTTCAATAACTGTGTGATTGCCGGGAATACCGGTAATCAGTTCGGTGGCATGAGGTTCAACACGTATGCTTATTCTACAACCAATAATATTATTGTAAACAATTGCGATATTGTGAAGAATGTCGCTTCCGGACCGAATGCCAAGGCCGGCGGTATCCTCACGCAGAGTAACGATTTCGACTACGCCAAGACAAAGTGCGAATGGCGGATCCTCAACTCGCGCATTATTGACAACACCGTCTATACCACCGCCACCACCGCCAGTGCGGATGACAATTGGCCGTATATCGCCGGAGGTGTCAGCGTATATACGCACACCTCGCATATTCTGGGTTGTGTGATAGCCAATAACAGCGCCATCTCCACCGAAGGCATCGATGTGACCGGTGGTGTGGCATCGTATGCCAATGGCTCAAACACGTCCTCCAGTAACACAGGTGATCCTGTGGGCCGGTTGTATATGACCAACTGTGTGGTGTCCAATAATATGGCGCAGACTACTAACACGTCAGGTACGGGTGGTGTCCGAACCGTCAAGGCGGCTAC
Organism: Bacteroidales bacterium; assembly: GCA_017540505.1. Classification (GTDB taxonomy): domain Bacteria; phylum Bacteroidota; class Bacteroidia; order Bacteroidales; family WCHB1-69; genus F23-D06. The sequence continues at coordinate 28,569 of JAFYAW010000021.1, forward strand.
AGTCAAGAATACGGTGGCGTGGCACAACAAGCGAGGCAGTACGGTCTCCAACACCAGATGGTCCACCAGTTACACTGTTCCATACACCTATTGCGCCAGTGATGCGAACCCCACCAGCGATTTCGCCGCCGACAGCACTAACATCGTTTTGGATACGGTTGTTTTGCCGATGTTTGTGAATCCGTCTGTTATGGTGGGTGCCGCCACCAGCGCCACAGACCTGTCGAACCTGAACGCCGACTGGCGGGTGCTGCCCATATCCCCGTTGGTGGATGCGGGCGACCCCAACACGGCGTTCATCACCTATTTGTCTGCCACCGACATGGATGGCAACCCGCGCATCTTTAACAATATAGCGGATATTGGGGCTTACGAGTGCAATCATACCACTATGAGCCAGACCCTCACTTGGAACCAGACGCTTGCCGCTACTCTGGGTGATGCTCCTATTCTGCTAACCGCCACCGCTTCATCAGGTTTGCCGGTAACCTATACAAGCAGCGATGAAAATATTGCCCGTGTCCACAACGACACCCTGTTCTTCACGGGTGTGGGATCCGCCCTTATCACCGCTTCGCAGGCCGGCAATGCTGTGTTCCAGCCCGCCGTCGATGTGAGCCTGATTGTGAATGTGGCCGCTCCGGTGCTGAACCAGAGCATTGTTTGGAATCAGACACTGACCGTCAGCATTGACAGCGGCACGCTGGCACTGAATGCCACAGCCTCTTCAGGACTGCCCGTGACTTATACCTGCAGCGATGAGAATGTGGCCACGGTCAGCGGAAACATGCTCAATCTGGTCGGGGTGGGGCAGGCTGTCATCACAGCCTCGCAATCTGGCAACGCCTATTACCATCCCGCTCCCATCGTGGTGAAGATTCTAACGGTTACGGAATCGGGCGGCGACATTCTCATGCAGGCACAAACTATCCAGTGGGACCAGGACCTAACCGTGAGTTTGAGTGACCGTTATCTGCCGCTCACCGCCACGGCCACGTCTGGACTGCCCGTAAGCTACACGTGCAACGAAGAAACCGTAGCCACTGTGTATGGCGATATTCTAATTTTGAACGCCCCAGGTCTGGCGATCATCACCGCCTCGCAAGCGGGCAACGATATGTACTATCCGGCCCAGGATGTGATGAAGGTGCTCAATGTGCAAAATCCGGATGGCGTAGGCGATTATTCGCTGACAAGCACAACAATCTATCCGAATCCCACTTCGGGAATGGCGTTATTGTCCGCCTCGCATGAGCTGGCGGCGTATGAACTGTATGATGCAATGGGTGTGCGGATTTGCAGAGAATCCATTAGTGGCCATTCTGCATCAGTGAATGTAACACCCTATCCGGCAGGCTGGTATTTGTTGAAAGCTTATTTTGCCGATGGACAAACAACTATACTGAAAGTGATGAAGTTGCGGTAGGGAAGATTGATCCCACTAAACCGCTACTTTTTGTGGGCTTTCATTTTCTTCCGTTTGCGGACGGCCTCCTTATACCGTTTCTGGCAGCCTTTGATGTATTCGTCCGTGAATTTCGGATTCCCGTAGCGGGCCATGCGCTCTTGGATGATGCTGGCCTGATGGTTCAGGTAGCCGGAGGGCTTCGCGGGGTTCCGTTTCAGCGGGGCAGGGTAGCAGGCGGTGATGAGGGCGGCCTGGCGGGCACTCAGATGTTTGGCGCTGCAGTGGAAATAGTGCTGTGCGGCAGCCTCCGACCCGTAGATGCCCGGCCCCATCTCGATGACGTTGAGATAGACCTCCATGATGCGCTCCTTGTCCCAGAAGGTTTCGATCAGGAAAGTGTAGTAGGTCTCCAGCCCTTTCCGTATCCAGGAACTCTTGGGCCAGCAGAACACGTTTTTGGCCGTCTGCTGCGAGATGGTGCTTCCACCGCGATGGCGCGTGCCCTTCTTGCGCTCCTGCATCACAATGTCTAACGCGATGACATCAAAGCCGTTGTGTCCGAGGAAGTAGTTGTCTTCCGACGCGATGGCCGCCTTGTACATATATGGCGAAATCTCCTCGATGGGCTTCCATTTCTTCTCAATAGGATATCCGTACTGTACCTTGCGGATAATCATCAAAGGCGTGACGGGTGGGTTTACCCATCGGAAAATTACCGTGAAGAATATGCTTAACAGAAAGCAAGTCAGGATGATAAGTCCTATGATTCTCCAAAATCCACGTTTTTTAGTCTTTTTAGCCATTGTGATAAACAGTTTAGGAATTCCTTTCGGGAAAACGGCGGCAAAAATACAAAAATCCCGATTTTTTTCCTATTTTTGCCCCCTCTAAAAAACATCCCACACATTTGCTCTCAACTCTAAACCCTCAACCCTCAACTCAAATCCCCCCATGTATCTCAAGCATCTGAAACTTACGAACTTCAAAAGCTACGAGGAGGCTGAATTCTCGTTTGATGAGAATGTCAACGCCATCGTTGGCAGGAACGGCAGCGGCAAGACCAACCTGCTGGACGCGATATACTATCTCTCTTTCTGCAAGAGCTATTTCGCCGCCCAGGATGTCTATTCCGTGCGTTTCGATACCGACTTCTTCGCCATACATGGTGAGTTTGTGCAGCGAGAGACGCAGAACCACACGCAGGTGAGCTGCACCTACCGGAACGGGCATAAGTCGGTGCGGGCCAACAAGAAGGAGTACCCTCGTCTCAGTGCCCATATCGGGCTCTTTCCCGCTGTGATGGTCTCGCCGTACGACAGCGACATCATCAATGAGGTGAGCGACACGCGGCGCCGTTTCTTCGACACCATCATCTCGCAGTTCGATGCGGAGTACCTGCAGCATCTCATCGCCTACCGGAAACTGCTGATGCAGCGCAACGCCCTGCTCAAGCAGATGTTGGAGAACCACCGCGCCGATGCTGCGCTGCTTCGTATTCTGGACGAGCAGATGATACCGATAGGTCATCAGATTTTCACCTGCCGGCAGGCATTCATTGAGGATGTGCTCCCGGTATTCCAGCAACACTATCGCCAACTGTCGGGTGGCTCGGAGGAGGTTTCCATACAATACCGCTCGGGCCTGCAGACTTCCCAATATGACGAGGGTCTGCAGCAGACGGCACAAACCGACCTGCACAGCGGATTCACCAATTTCGGGGTTCATAAAGACGATTACCTGTTCTTTATCAAAGGACAGCCGATCCGGCGCTTCGGTTCCCAAGGGCAGCAGAAATCCTTCTCGCTGGCCCTGCGCCTCGCCCAATTCGACTATTCCTGCACACGTAAGAAGGTCAAACCCATACTCCTGCTGGACGACATCTTCGACAAATTGGATAAAAATCGCATATCCGAGCTTCTCAAAATGGTGGGCAATGACCACTTTGGACAAGTTTTCTTGACCGATACAGATGAGAACCGCGTGCGCCAGATCCTCTCCGAATATGGTATTCAGCATAGAATAGTGAGTAGTGAATAGTAAATAGTGAATAGTTGAGAGTTGAGAGTTTAGAGAGGAGAAGTGCTGGTTTTTAATTGTAAATTATTAATTGTAAACGACATATGCAAACAGTTCCACTTCTTTGCCGGAATCTTAAAGCCGAGGTGCAGGTGCCGTATGGTATGACGCTCTTGGATTTTATTAAAAAAGAGGATATTAAATCCGAGAACGTGTTCCTTGGCGCGTTAGTGAACAACAAGGTCCGCGATTTGACCTATCAGATCCACAAACCGGCGGTTATCGAGTTTTTCGATTATTATTCCACATACGGACACAATATGTATGTGCGTTCCCTCTATTTTCTGCTTTGCAAGACGGTTCACGACCTTTTCCCGTTGAAGGTGAAGCTTCACATTAAGCACTCCATCTCCGGCGGGCGGTTTTGTCGTTTGGAACAGATGGACGAGCCGATTACGGAGGAACTTGTGAAACGGATGAAGCACCACATGATGGGTCTGGTGGAGCGTGACATCCCGTTCGAGCGTGTGGGCATGCTTACACCGGATGCTATCCGCACGTTCCAGGAGTACGGTTTGGAAGACAAGTACGAACTTTTCAAAGACCGTGACAGAATTTACACCTCTGTATATAAATTGGAAAACACGGTGAACTATTATTATGGTTTCATGGTTCCTTCGACGGGCTATCTGAAGATGTTCGGTTTGGAGGAGTATGAAGATGGCATCTTGCTTAAGATACCCTCTTCCAAAAACATCAATGTGCTGCCGAAGACCCGCCGGATGCCCAAACTGTTTTCGGTATATAAGGAAAACAAACAATGGGCCGAAGAGTTGGGCATCCCGCATGTGAGCGACTTGAACCGTCTGATTGATGATGACAAGGTGCAGGATATGATTCTGGTTGCAGAGGCTTTTCAGGAGAAACGCATTGCCGCCGTCGCAGACAATATTTTTAATCGCGGAGGGGTGAAGATGGTGCTCATCAGCGGGCCGTCCAGTTCGGGCAAGACCACCACCTGCAAGCGGTTGTCGGTGCAACTGGCTGTACACGGCTACCATCCGGTGCAGATTTCCGTGGATGATTTCTTTGTGGAGCGCGATGAGACCCCGAGGGACAAGAACGGTAAATTCGACTTCGAGGCCTTGGAGGCCGTGGACCTGCCGCTGTTCAACCGCACGCTCACCGATTTGATTGACGGCAAGCGTGTCGAACTGCCTACCTTCGATTTCACGAGAGGCACCAAAGTGTGGAACGGGAAGTCTATCCAACTGGACGACAAGTCTATCATGGTCATTGAGGGCATCCATTGCCTGAATCCAAGACTTACGGAGCATGTGCCGGACGATGTGAAGTTCAAGATCTTCGTTTCGGCGCTGACCTCCATTTCCATTGACCGTCAAAATCCTATTCCAACGGCGGATAACCGCTTGATTCGTCGTATTGTGCGCGACTACAACTACCGTGGATATTCGGCGGTGGACACCCTGCGTCGCTGGCGAAGCGTGCGCAACGGGGAGGAGAAGAACATATTCCCGTTCCAAGAAAATGCCGACGAAATGATCAATACGTCGCTGATATTCGAGCTGGGCCTGCTGAAAACATACGCCATGTCTATATTGGATGCTGTTCCGGAATCGTTGCCGGAGTATGCAGAGGCCGTGCGCTTGCGTAAGTTCCTGTCCTATTTCAAGTCCATACCCGAGGAAAAGGTGCCCGGCACCTCCATCCTCCGCGAGTTTGTGGGTGGCAGTAAATTCTCCTACTGATGATTGCGCTGATCGGCTCCGGAAATGTGGCGGCTTGGATCGCTTATCGCCTGCGGGACTTCCGGGAATTCCGCATCGGGCAGGTCTATAGCCGTAACTTGGACCACGCCCGCCGTATCGCCGATGGGGTGGGGGCAGAGGCGATTGACGATATAGCAAAGCTGTCGCCGGAAGCTTCGCTGTATCTTTTCTCCGTGGCGGATGATGCCTACGGCGAATTGCTGCCCCGGATTCCCTTTACGATGCCGGTAGCCCTCCACACGGCAGGGTCGGTGTCGCAGCGGGTGTTCGAAGGCCATGCCCGGGAGTATGGTGTGCTTTATCCGTTGCAGACCTTCTCCAAGGATACGGTCTATGAGGGCTTACAGGTGCCCGTGTGCCTGGAAACCGACCACTTAGAAGCCTCGCTCGACAGTGTGGAACGTTTGGCAGCGGCCCTGTCTGACCGCTGTTGCCGGATGTCGGAGACGCAGCGTGCGGTAGCGCATCTGGCCGCCGTATTCGCCTGCAATTTTTCCAACGCCATGTTCTCCATTGCTGATAATATTCTGAAAGACAACGGTATGAGTTTGGATTTGCTGCGTCCGCTCATGCAGCAGACGCTGGACAAATTGGACAGCATGTCGCCACGGCAGGCGCAGACGGGTCCCGCGCGACGGGGCGACGAAGCAGTGATGCGCCGGCAGATAGAGACATTGGAGAATCCCCTTGTGCGCGAGATCTATTGTCTGATTTCAAAGTATATCCGGAAACAGAGTTGAGAGTCGAGAGTTTAGAGTTTAGAGCCAACGGCCAACAGCTAATGGCCAATAGCAAATAGCTAACGGCCAACAGCCAACTTTAATTGTATTATTTTACCATATTTATTATTTACTTGGTAATCGGTAAATTCCGTATCTTTGCACCCCGAAATTTTGAAAGATGCGAAAACTGATATTGTTAGGATTGATGCTGCTTTCCATGATTTTGCAGGCGCAGAACTTGCGGGGCAGGATCTTGGAAGTCAGAGAGGATGGCGACACGCTGGCCGTGGTTTCCGCCGCCGTCCAGTGGCTGCACACGTCGGTCGGGGAGTTTTCCGCTGCCGACGGGTCCTTCTCCATCCCGCGCACGGGCTCCGACACGCTCATCGTCTCGTTCCCCACCTACGAAAGCGAAACGCTCCGCATTGACAGACAGCAGAACGACATCACGATTTTTCTGTCGCATGCCCACTCCCTCGCCGAGGTGCGCGTGGTGGCTCGCGACGGCTCCTTCATCTCTACCCAGCCTATCCTGACGTCCGTCATTACCCAGCAGGGACTGCGCCGCGCCGCCTGCTGCAACCTCGCTGAAAGCTTCGAGAGCAGCGTGGCCATCGATTCCGAATTCCCGGATGCGGTGAGTGGTGCACGCCAAATCGCCATGCTCGGACTGGCCGGCACCTATTCCCAGATTCTGCTCGAAAATGTACCCTTTATCCGGCTTCTGTCACATCAGTTCGGCCTCGGCTTCATCCCTGGTTCGTGGATGGAATCCATCAGCCTCTCGAAGGGGACTTCCTCGGTGGTGAACGGTTTTGAGGCTATTACAGGACAAATAAATGTGGATTACAAGAAACCGGAGACTAACTTGGAACGCTTCTTTATGAATTTCTACGCCAACTCGATGGGTAAAGGCGAGCTGGCTATGAACACGCGTATCCCCGTGGGCAAAAAGGATAAGGCAAGCACCAATTTTCTGATCTTCTTAGGAGACCAGTTCGCGAAGATGGACATGAACAAGGACGGCTTCATGGATGTGCCGCGCAGTCGTCAGCTCAACGTGATGAACCGCTGGGATTATAAGTCCCCCGTGGTGGAAGGTCGTACGATGGTCGGTTTTGTATGGGACAACCGTTTCGGCGGGCAGATGGACTTCTCCCCGTTGAATCCATATAGTATTCCTCTCTCGTATGGCTTTACTGCTGACAACAAAAGGGTGGATGTCATCACCAAGAACGGTTTCCTGCTGAAGGGCGAACACGAGAGCATCGGGACGATTGTCTCCTATACGGGACATTGGCTCAATGCGCACTATGGTAGTAAGGATTATCAGGGGAATCAGCATAGCGTTTATGCAAACGTCTTGTATTCCAATAAATTCGGGGCAAAGGAACGACATAAACTGACGGCGGGTGCCAGCCTGCAGTTCGATTGCTTGAATGAACTTTATTATGATGTTGATCCGTTTGTTTATAGTCCGACCCCCTTGGTCTTGATTCCCGATTATAACAGACCTCACCACCATGACTTGATTCCCGGTGTTTTTGCCGAGTACGCTTACGTTATTGATCCGAAATTGGTGGTGATGGCGGGTATGCGTTTGGATTACAATATGGTGCGCGACAGACAGCATTCGAATAACTGGGAAAGCATCAACCAGCTGTTCTGGACTCCGCGTGTGCATCTCAAATGGCAGGCGACCAAAGACTTGTCAGTTCGTGCTTCGGCGGGCAAGGGCTACCGGAATTCACACTTCTTCGCCGAGAATCAGTCGTTGCTATTGTCATCTCGGGACATCTGTTTGGACGGGCACGCGAAGCCTGAGGAGGCCTGGAATGCTGGGGCAAGTATGGTTTATCAGTTTAATATGCCGGGCGGGAAGGCTTCGGTGGCTGTGGATTATTTCTACACCCATTTTGTCCAGCAGATGATTGTGGATTTGGACCAGAACGTACACGAGGTTCATTATTACGCCCTCAATGGCGACTATAATGGATATGGCAACCGTTCGCGCTCGCATTCCGCGCAGATAGAGTTGACACTCAAACCCTTCCAGCGCTTTGAGATGCTGTTGGCCTACCGTTACAACGACGTGCGCTACATGCGTCAGGGCGTGATGCGCCAGAAGGATCTGATGAGCCCCCACAAAGCACTCGTCAACCTTAACTACAGCACCCGTTTCGACAAGTGGAAGTTCAACCTCACGCTTCAGGTGCATGGCCCGCAGCACTTGCCCGACATGTCGGCCAATCCGGCCAGCACGCTTCCCGAATATGCTCCTACCTATTGCATCATGAACGCGCAGGTAACCAAGAAATTCCGGAAATGGGAACTCTATGTGGGCGGTGAGAATCTGCTGAACTACAAGCAAAAGAATCCTATCATCGATGTACAGAACCCCTTCAGCGACAATTTCGACGCCACCGTGGTGTATGCGCCCATCACCGGCATTATGGGCTATGTGGGCGTTCGGGTTATACTAAAATAAGAATGAATGCGTTAAACCAATCGTAAATATGATACTCTAATCAATTTTTGGATAATCAAATTAATACAAATAATAATTAAACACAGAAAAATGAAAAAGATTCTATTCGTGGCTCTTATGGCCATCTTTACGTTGGGTGCGACCGCCCAGACCAAAGTCGATGCTCCTGCCGCCAAGACCGGCACTACGGTGACCATCCAGACAAATGCTTCCAAAAACTGCCAGAAGTGTGTGGACCGTTTCAAAGAGAATGTCCCGTTCTTCAAGGGTGTGAAGGATTATACATACGACAAAACCACGGCCAAGCTGACGGTGACGTATGATGCCAAGAAGACCACTCCCGACCAGATCCGCCAGCAGGTAAGCGACTTGGGTTACGATGCGGATAATTTCAAGGCCAATGCCGCTGCCCGCGCCAAATTGCCGGCTTGCTGCCGTAATGCTGGAACCTGTGCTGATTCGAAGACTGCTGCTCCGGCACACCAGTGTCAGGGTGCCGCCAACGGCCAACACAAATGCCAGGGTGCTGCTAATGGTGAGCACAAATGCCAAGGAGCCGCTAACGGCCAACACCAATGTCAAGGAGCCGCTAATGGCCAACACAAATGCCAGGGCGCTGCTAATGGTGAACATAAATGCCAGGGTGCCGCCAACGGTGAGCATAAATGCCAAGGAGCCGCCAACGGTGAACATAAATGTCAGGGTGCTGCCAATGGTGAACATAAATGTCCCCACGCCACCAAATAAGGATTACGTTTACATATTCTAATAATGCAGGGCTGTCACGTTGTGGCAGCTTTTTTTTTCGTGAATGCCACCGAGTCGCCCCAGGCGTTGTAGAGGATTTCGTGGCCGATGGCCTTCATGCGGATGTCGAGGCACGAGAAGCACTCCTCGGGCTTGTCGCTCACGCAGGCCTTGTCGGGATAGATGAGGTAGTCCTCGCGGTATTCGTTGGGGGTGAGGTTGGGCATGATGACATTGGCGCCAGCCATGATGGCCTTTTCTCGTCCCATGGGGTCAATGGTCTGGTTGGCAGTGGCCGCCACCATGTTGATTTCCGGCATCATCAGCCGTAGGATGGCTATCATCTTGAGTGTGAGATTTATCCGATCCTCTACGGTCGGAATCTGGTTGGCGTATTGGTACAGCGGCGTGTCAGGGTGGGGGATAAAGGGCCCCATGCCCACCATGGCCACGTCTTTTTCTTTGAAAAACAGAATATCTTCAGCCAGAATCTCCAAGGTTTGGAAGGGTAGTCCCACCATTACGCCGGTGCCCGTCTGGTAGCCGATGCGGAGCAGGCTGTCGATACAGGCTAACCGTTTGTGGAAATCGTGGCGTTCGTCGTGTGGGTGGATTTTGTAGTACAGTTCCTCGTTGGAGGATTCGATGCGAAGCAGGTAACGGTGCGCGCCGGCCTCGAACCATTGGCGATAGACGTCTTCGCTCTGTTCGCCTAAAGAGAGGGTGACGCCCAATGCTCCATTGTCTATCTCCTTGATGCGGTGCAATATGCGGGTGATGCTGTCCACGAAGGCCGCATCGTTGCGCTCGCCGCTTTGGATGGCCACGGAGCCGTAGCCCAACTGGTGGGCCAGCTTGGCACACGCCACCACCTCGTCCTCCGACAGGGTGTAACGCTCCACCTTCTTGTTGTCGCTGCGCACTCCGCAATAGAGGCACGACTTGCGGCATATGTTGCTCATCTCGATAAGCCCGCGCAGGTGTACACGGTTGTCAAGGCGTGAAAGCTTCGTTTCCAGAGCCGTTTTCAAAAGCAGTTTCATCTCCTCTCCTTGCGTGGCAAGCAGTTGCACGATATCCTCTTTTTCTAGAATTGTCTTGTTTAAAATATCTTGAATCATTATAAAAATCAGGATTTTACAAATAAAAAAACAAATGAAACGCAAGGATATTCCCAAGGGGTTTCATGTCGGCAAAAATAGCAAATTCCTCCATTCTGCAGGCTGGACGAATAATGTTCATATATGGCCTCCCCAATTTTAGCATCCTATCCTTTAAAATCCCCATAAATGAGGATAGTAACCCATGAAACTCTTTGTACTTTTGCGTACTCTTCCGTCTGCAAAACGGGATTTGTATTAACTAATTGATCATCAGAAGAATATATAAATTATTAGTTGTTGTTTTATTATTGTTTTTCAGGCAGGGGCGGAGTTTTCTTCCGTCCCTGTTTTAACAAAAAGAAAAAATCATGTCACACCATCATCACGAACACGAACATCATCACCATCACGAGCACCATACGCTCCCTTCCCAGTTGAACACAGCCTTTAAGATCGGCATTATCCTCAACGTGGCATACGTGCTGGTGGAAGCTGTTTTTGGTCTCATTTTCAATTCCATGGGCTTGGTTTCCGATGCCGCCCACAACCTCAGCGATGTTGTCAGTTTGGCCTTGGCTATGATTGCCTTCCGGCTCTCAGGGGTTGCTTCTAACCAAAAATACACCTATGGTTTTAAGAAGAGCACCATTCTCATATCGTTGCTCAACGCGTTGATTTTGTGCGGAGCGGTACTTTTTATCATAATAGAAAGCATCCAAAAGCTGATTCATCCGCAACCCATCGAAGGAGGCATCATCTCCCTCGTGGCGGCGGTCGGTGTGCTTGTCAACGGGTTCACCGCCTACCTTTTCCTGAAAGACCGCAAGAAGGACCTGAACGTCAAGGGGGCCTTCCTGCACATGGTGGCCGACACGCTTGTGTCCGTGGGAGTCATCCTCTCCGGCATCCTTATCCACTTCACCGGATGGTACGTAATCGACGCCATTATCGGATTAGCAGTGGCCGTCATCATCATCTTTGCCACTTGGGACCTGCTCAAAGACAGTATCCGTCTGGCCCTGGATGGTGTTCCAGAACAGATTCATTATGAAGAAATTGCAGAAATCTTCGAGCACACCGACGGCGTGGTTGGGATGCACCATCTGCACATCTGGGCCATCGGCACCACGGAAAACGCCCTCACTGCCCATGTGGTGACAGACGACCTGCAAAACATGGAGCAGGTGAAACAGACATTGAAATCCAAACTAAAGGAGAAAGGGGTCGGTCACGTCACGTTGGAGTTTGAGACCACCGACTGCGGATGTTCCGGCCTGTGCGAAGAATCTGACGTGCAAAAGGGCAGTTAGAACCGTTGCAGCACGGCCATGTCGTAGGGGTCTATCATGAACACATTGCGGCTGTCGGCACGAACCACCACCAGATTTTTCTCATGGGCATAGATGTCCGCATCCAGTTCATAGTTGATGGCAGCTATGGCTACCACCACCTCCTTGTCGTGGTACTCGGGATACAAAAGCCTGAACCTTTCCATCTGCTTCAACACATGGTCAACGTCTTTCCGGTCGCAACTCGCCTTCACCTCAATCACCACGGCAGTGGTGTCGCCGGAGAGCAGCACGTCAATTTCCATTTCCGCATTCAGGCTTTTGTTCTTGTGATGGAGATTCTTGGCCTTGTTATACACGTCAAAGCCCGCTTTTTGGAACATCTCCATTGATGCGGAGCTCATCAAACCTTCAATTATATGTCCTGTAGTGGAGAAGAAACGCCTTGACATCTCCTGGATTTTCATATCGGTTACCTTCATTTGCTCGCGAAGTTCCCGGTTTTGTTTCTCCGCTTCTTGATGCATCCTTTCCATCTCTTTGTTAAATTCCTGCCGCTCACGTTTATACTTTTCCTCTTCCTCCTGCTTTTTGCGCTCATATTCTTCATTCCTCTTAGCCGCTTCCTGCCGTTCACGTTCGTACCTTGCATCCGCCTCCTTCCATTCGCGTTCGCGCCTTATTGAAGACTCCCTCAGCAACCGTTGATTCTCACGAAGCATATCCCAAACATCCTGATGATCAGAATGTCTTTTTTCGCAAGTCTGTTTCAGATTCAAGAACTCCTTTCGTTGCTCCTCACGAAGCATTTTAGTCAGTTGATTGGTCTTTTCGGTCATATCTGTGTTGTATTGTAACAATTGGTTAAGACCGTCCCACTCCGATGCTGCATTTTGTATTTTTCCTTCCATAACTTCCTCTTCATTTTTAACCGCGGCAAAAATACAATTTTTTCTTTATAATCAGTATGTGATTAAAAAATTTTTTAATAATAATTTTTAAGAATCAACCGTTAAAATATACTTTTCGCGAAACATGAACATCAGGGCACCGCGCAATATCAAAAAGACAATAAAGGCCAGCCACAAGCCATGGTTCCCAAACATCTGATGCAAAACATAATAGAGCAAAAAGAATACCGCTGTGGCCACGAACATAGTGTCGCGCATGGCTTTTGAGGCTGTGGCCCCGATATAGATGCCATCAAAAATAAACGCCGCAAAACCCGTAAAGGGCACCAGCACAATCCAGAGCATATACTGCATCGCCGTGTCCACTACATCCTTGTCGTTGGTGAGAATGGAGAGCAGTCCGCGTCCGAACAACGCGTACAAAAGGGTGAACAGCGTCGCCAGCCCGAGGCCCCAGACAAGCAGCCGCCGTACCACATCCCGCAGGGCAACGCCGTCACGCGCACCCACGTAGCGACCCGTTAGCGACTCGCCGGCGTAGGCGAACCCATCCATGATATACGACAACAGCATGAAAAGCTGCATCAATAAGGTGTTGGCTGCCAGAATCTCATCCCCCATAGAGGCTGAAATGTACGGAATGAACGAGAACACCGCCAACAGACACAGCGAACGGAGGAAAATGTCGGTGTTTATCTTGAAGAAACGGACCATCTCAGCTATCTTCAGGCTCTCGCGCAGATTGATCTCGCCACGCATATCGCCGTAACGGTACAGCCAGATGGCCACCGCCATGGCGAATCCGCTATACTGGGCGATGACCGTACCCCAAGCCACACCCGCGATACCGGCATGGAACACAAACACAAAGAGCAAACTGCATACAATATTTATAATATTGAGCAGGATGGCAATCCACATGGGGGCTTTGGCGTTCTGCATCCCGATGAACCAGCCCTTGAGGGCATACAGTCCTAAGGTGGCAGGCGCCGCCCAGATACGGATGAAGAAATAGGTGAGCATCAACTCGATGGTCTGCGGCGTGCTCTGTATGAACCTCTTACACAGCAGCGCAATGGGATACTGCAGGGCGATAATCAGCACGGCCGCCGCCCCCGCGATGGCCATCCCTCGCATCAGCACATGAAGGCACTCAGCCCTGTCGCCCGCACCATACGCCTGCGCCGCGAGCCCACTGGTGCCCATACGCAGGAAACCGAAGTTCCAGTAAATCAAATTAAAGACCATCGTGGCAAGCGCGATGGCCGCAATGTAGCTGGCCTGCCCGATATGGCCCACAATGGCCACATCCACCATGCCTAACAACGGCACGGTAATGTTGGTCACAATACTCGGGACCGCCAGACGCAAAATCTCCCTATTTCCCACTTCTCACCTTCTCAATGATTTCCTCCTGTTTGGCTGCGGGCATCGGCTGGTATTGGTAAAACTCCATGGAGTAGTTTGCCCGTCCGGACGTGATGTTGCGGAGGGCCGTGGCATAGCCGAACATCTCCATCAGCGGGATGAAACCATCCAGTTTCTGGGATCCCTTACGGAAACGGCGCATATTCTCGATGCGGCCGCGCCGCTTGTTGAGATCGCGGGTCACATTCCCGATGTAGTCGTCCGGGGTATTGACCTCAATCTTCATCACCGGTTCCATGATGATGGGGTTGGCCTTGCGGAACGCCTGCTTGAAGCATTGCGCAGCACAGAGCTGGAAAGCCATGTCGCTGGAATCCACCGGGTGGTAGCTTCCGTCCACCAGCACGCAGCGCACATCCACCACGGGATACTCGGCGATGGGACTCTTCTCCATCGCCTTGCGCAAACCTTTCTCCACCGAGGGGATGAACTCCTTGGGGATCACACCACCCTTGGTAACGTCCACAAATTCAAACCCTTTCCCGGGATTTGGTTCGAAACGGATGACCGTATTGGCGAACTGGCCCTTGCCACCGCTCTGCTTCACATGCTTGTAGGCCTGCTCTACCGCCGTGGTCAGCGTTTCGCGGAACGACACCGACGGCTCGCCCACAGAAATCGGCACCTTGAACTCGTCACGGATGCGCTCCACGAGGATTTCCAAATGCAGCTCTCCCATGCCCGCGATGATGGTCTCTTCAGTCTCCTCATCAAAATGGGAGTGGAAAGAGGGGTCTTCGTTGCAAAGTTTAGCCAAGGTCTCGCCTAATTTGTCGCGACTCTTCTTGTCTTCCAGAATCACCTTCATCTCAATGACCGCTGGCGGCACGGAAATGGACTCTAAGAGGACAGGCTGTTTGTCGTCGCAGAGGGTCTCGCCCGTGCGGGTGAACTTCATGCCTACCAAGGCCACTATCTCGCCCGTACCGGCTTCCGTAATCTCTTCCCGCTCTTTGGCCTTGATGCGGAAGATGCGCCCCACCCGCTCGTATTTACCTCTGTTACTGTTAAACACACTCATTCCACTCGTCAGTTTCCCGCTGAAAATGCGGATAAACGTCTGCTGCCCCACATAAGGGTCGTTGATGAGCTTGAAGGCCAGGGCGGAGAATGCCTCATTATTGGAGGGGTTTCGCTGGATGATTTTTTCCTCATCGTTGGGGTCATGAGCCATCACACTGCCCAAGTCCATGGGCGATGGCAGATAATCCACGATGGCATCCAACAGCAGCTGGATGCCCTTGTTCCGGTATGCGGCGCCGCACAGCACCGGCGTGACCAGCAGCTTGATGGTCGCGTCGCGGATGGCCTTTTTGAGAAGCTGTTCCTCAATCTCGGTATCATCCAAATAGAGCATGGCGATATCGTCGTTGTAATCCGCCAAGATCTCAATCATATGGCGGCGCGCCTCCGTAGCAGCAGGCATCAGTTCGGACGGGATGTCCGACACGATGCGCTGCTTGTCCTGGAAGGTGATGGCTTTCATGGAGACCAGATCCACCATGCCGAGGAAATCGTTTTCAGCACCAATCGGCATCTGAATAGGCATCGCGTTGGCACCCAAGTACTTGTTCATCTGGGAGACCACTTCCGCGAAGTCCGCACCCGTGCGGTCCATCTTATTGACGAAGGCGATGCGGGGCACACGGTATTTCTCCGACTGGTTCCACACCGTCTCGCTTTGGGGTTCCACGCCGCCCACAGCGCAGAACACGGCCACCATACCGTCGATCACACGCAGCGAGCGTTCTACCTCGATGGTGAAATCAACATGGCCCGGCGTATCTATCAAGTTGATCTGATGGTCGTTCCATTGGGCCGTGATAGCAGCGGACGCGATGGTGATGCCGCGCTCCTGCTCCTGTTTCATAAAATCCATCGTAGCCTGACCGTCGTGGGTCTCCCCCACCTTCCGGTTCACCCCCGTAAAAAAGAGGATGCGTTCAGACACAGTGGTCTTGCCGGCATCAATGTGAGCGGCGATGCCGATGTTCCGCAGTTTTGATATTTGCATGAAAGGATGTTATTCGTTATTTACGGCTCCAGCGGCAATTCACATACTGGTACACCGGCTCATTGGTGGTTTTCTTATAGACGACAACAGCAGCATAGCAGTTTTCGGGCGTATACTTGCTCTTCATGTCAAAGGAGAACGTGTGCGTGAACTCCGCATTCTGATCGCCGTTGGAGAAGAGTTGTTCGCCGAAATAGTCATCCCCGGAAGAGGCCTCACGTACCACGAAGTCGTGCACCGGATCCGGATCCGAGCTGCCTTTCTGGGTATAATGCAGACCATCCTCCATCAGATAAGCCACGATATAGAAATCATGGATATTAAGGATGCTCTCGTAGTTGCGTGTCTTCACATAGACCAGCATCTTGCCGTCCTTGATCTCGTGCGACACGTCAAGCCCCATATAGCAATATGTTCCCAGAAGGTTCTGACAATACGTTGGGGCCTGCGACTGCACATTCTGGGTGCTGTTGCCCACGAAGAAGCTGGGGGTGCCGGCACCTTGGCCGCGGTCTGACTTGAACGAGTTCCACAATCCGGTGGACACCGCCTCCGGGTCGCCGGAAGCCTTGATAGCCAATCCGACACAATCGCCACCTTCTATACACCTGTTCATGGTAGGCACACCCCATTGGCCACAATACTGGCACCAGCTGGCCGTGTAGTTGAATACCAGCGCCCAAGTCTTCTGCTGCGGGTTCAGGTTGTCATACGGAGTGGGTTCTGGTACGGGTTCCGGTTCCGGTTCTGGATCGGGTTTGCAAGCGGCTATCACAACAGCCAACATCATAAACAAGAAGAGTCTCTTTTTCATAATTTTCCGTACTTTAAAATGTTAATATTAAATGAACTATTAATAATTTTCGGCATTCACTTCAAAGAAAGACTGGGGATGGGCGCATGTGGGACAGACATCCGGTGCGTTGGTGCCCACCACGATATGGCCGCAGTTGCGGCATTCCCACACTTTGACTTCGCTCTTGGCGAACACCTGGGCAGTCTCCACGTTGTGCAGCAGGGCACGATAGCGCTCCTCGTGATGTCTCTCGATGGCGGCCACCATGCGGAATTTCGCGGCCAACTCGGAGAAACCCTCTTTTTCTGCCGTCTGGGCGAAGCCCTCGTACATGTCCGTCCACTCATAGTTCTCGCCATCAGCGGCGGCAGCCAGATTCTCGGCCGTGCTGCCGATACCGTTCAGTTCCTTGAACCAGAGTTTGGCATGTTCTTTCTCATTGTCGGCGGTTTTGAGGAAGAGGGCGGCAATCTGCTCGTAGCCCTCTTTCTTGGCCTTGGATGCGAAATAGGTGTATTTGTTGCGGGCCTGCGACTCGCCGGCGAATGCTGCCTCCAGATTCTTCTCCGTCTGCGTGCCGGCATACGGATTAGCTTTGGCGGGAGCCTCAGCAGCGGTCTCCTCTATCAGTTCAAGATCATCGATTCCCACGCCACATACGGGACATACGGGCTCCTCATTGTCGGCGATTTCAAAAATAACGCCACAGACGTTGCATTTGTACTTTTTCATGTTGTTCGTTTTTTGTTGTTTTTCTTATGTAATAATGTGTAAAACCGTAAAACGGCATTCCAAATAAAACGCCACAATACGGAATGGCAAAGATACATTTTTTTTCATAAAAAAACATCTTAAAATTTTAGAATAAAACTGTTTTTCCCTTTGTTATTCATAGAGACGCGCCTTGGCACGTCTCTACATACGGTATTTTCTTATGCTTGTGTATATTCAGAAATTATGTACATTTGCATAATTTTACAACTCAACTGCAGCAACGGCCAACATTGGCCATTTTTGCACTTTAAATAGAAAAAATATGGTACAACTTTCCACAGACACTTTTGGAACGTTTTTCACGCTGACGGACTGGGGCGACACGCACGGCGACGCCTTAGAGGGGCGTGTGGAGGGCTGTCCCGCCGGCATATACCTGGATCCGGACTTCATCCAGGGCGAGCTGAACCGCCGCGCCCCCAATACAGAAGCCATGTCCACCCGCCGGCGCGAGCCCGACACCGTCACGTTCCTATCCGGCGTGGACGAGCGCCGGCACACCACCGGCGAGGCCATCCGATTCCGGATTCCGAACCGGGATGTGCGGGTCAACGAGGAGAACCGGCATGTGATACGCCCCTCACACGCCTCCTACACCTACTTCAAGAAATATGGCTACACGGATAACGAGCAGTGCGGGCGGGCATCCGCGCGGCAGACCGTCTGCCGCGTGGTCGCGGGCGCCATCGCCAAATTAGTACTGCAGCCCTACGGCATCACTTTCAGCAGCGAAGTGCTGCGCACCGGCACGCCTGCGCGCGATGGCGACAGCGTGGGGGCGGTGGTGCGCGGGCGCATCCACCGCCTGCCCGCCGGCCTGGGCGAGCCCGTCTATAACAAATTCTCCGCTCAGTTAGCCTTCGCCATGATGTCCATCAACGCCGCCAAAGGCTTCGAAATCGGCGAAGGTTTCCACGCCGCCGAGATGTGCGGCAGCGAATACAACGACCTCCAGAATCCAGATTTCAACTTCCGCACCAACCATGACGGCGGCGTGCAGGCCGGCATTACCAACGGACAGGACGTGTGGTTCTCCGTGGCCTTCAAGCCCATCCCGTCGGTGCGCTTCGACCAGCCAAGCATCGATTTCGAGGGAAATCCAGCCATCCTCAAAGGCTCCGACCGCAACGACCTTTGCGTGGCGCCTCGAGTTCTGCCCGTGGTGGAAGCCATGGCCGCCATCGTCACAGTGAACGCCATCCTGATGAACCAGCAAACCCTTCATCCGTAACATCTATTATCATTCTGAAATATGAAAATCAACAAAATCCTATTTTTCAGCCTTTTACTACCCTTATTCAATATTTGCAATGGCCAATATCGTCTGACCTACGTCACCTTTTCCATCGGCGGCACTGACACCACCCATACCGAAGTGATCGTCAACGGCCGGCAATACAGTATCCGCAATACAGACCCGAAAAACGGACTGCCCATCCCCGGCACCGCCGAGCACATCACCTACGTGGAACTTGACCAGTCGGCCATCTTCGCCCAGACTGTTTTCGCCGACACCGACTCCTATTATACCGAATCGAAAATCCCTCTTGAGTATGAATGGGAAGGCGGACTTTCGGGAAAGGTCAACGGCTATCCCTGCCAGAAATACTCGATAATTTCCTTCTCCAATGCAATCGAATGCTGGGTCACCGCATACCAGAATCTACAGGTGTCGCCCGTCACCATGTCGGCAGGCTTGCCCGGCGTGTTGGTCAAATTCTGCCGCAACGGCAACTATGTCACCCAGTTGACAAGCATACGGAAGGACTCCAAGATCAAACAGATTCTTCCCAATAGCCTCGGCACCAAGCTGACCACACAGGAGATGCGGAAGTTGACCGTGGAGCGGCTCACGCAGGAATACGTCATCTTTGAGGATGAGCAGATCTGTTTCAACCCCAAATTGGAGAAGCCCCGGGAGTTGCCCTACGACCAGACGCTTCGCTTCGCCAACGGGACCGTCATTCTGAAAAAAATCCACTTCGACCGACTTCCGTCGCACTACCGGATTTTTGCGGAATTAACCGAATACTCCAACGGGGATGCCTACGACCGGACGGGGTCAGTGTTCATCCTGCCTGCCCGCAAAGCCCTTTCGATGGTGCAAGCCTTGCGTGACAGTATCGGCATACTTCCCTATTTCACCGACAAGGCTGGGGAACGCTATCCGGGGATGATTGCCGACGAGACATACGACCCGCCCGTCGAATTAGTCCGTTTCTTTACCCCTTTTGGTGTGCGGAAGTATAATGAGTATCGGAAATTGGAAAATCAGGCATGGGCCGAGGAGGTCCGCTACAAGCAAGACATCAGCGATTTGGGGCCGTTGTTGGACGGAGATGTCTATATCGGGGCTTTCATTGGCAACTACGATGCTGGTGGGCACAAGTTGTCGCTTCGTCTGAAAGCCTATCCTGAAGAGGATGTCTGGGACCTGTCAGATTCCGCCAAGGTCCTCATCACACCTCTTTTCAATACCTGCAACATCATGGAGATGGCGGGGCAGAATTACGGGCGTCTTTTCGGCACAGACAGTCTGACGGTCGTCTTCGAGGTGCCGGTAGGTGCCCGCGAGCTTACGCTTCGCTACATCAGCACCGGGCACGGCGGCTGGGACCGGGGCGACGAGTTCGTGCCCAAGGTCAACACCATCCTGATTGACGGGAAGCCCATGTTTACGCACACGCCCTGGCGGAGTGATTGCGGCACCTACCGTACGCTGAATCCCGCCTCGGGCAACTTCTGGAACGGCATGTCCTCCTCCGACTATTCTCGGTCGGGGTGGTGTCCGGGTACTGCCACGCAGCCCGTCTATTTCAACCTCACCGGTTTGCGTCCGGGTAGGCACACCCTCACTGTGGCCATCCCGCAAGGTGCGCCGGAAGGCGGCAGTTTCAGCTCGTGGAACGTTTCAGGAGCGTTGATAATTGGCAATTGAAAATATCTTTTTTTTAAGTATCTTTGCGGCTGCAAACCAAGATTTGCTTTTTTCCATTCAATCAGCCTCTTATGCGATACAAATCCGACCTTTCCCATCCCATTTACGACATCGTGGCGCGTGCCGCCGACGAGATTGGCGTGGTGGCCTACGTGGTGGGTGGGGTGGTGCGTGACCTCATCATGAGGAGGCATAACACGGACATTGACATCGTGACGGTGGGCAGTGGCATTCGGCTGGCGCAGCAGACCGCCGCCCTCATCTCCCCCAACATGCACGTCAACGTCTATAAGAACTTCGGCACTGCACAGTTCCACTATGAGGGCTGCGACATCGAGTTCGTGGGGGCGCGGCGTGAATCCTACCGCCAGGACTCCCGGAAGCCCATCGTGGAGGACGGTACCATCGAGGACGACCAGCTTCGTCGCGACTTCACCATCAATGCCATGGCCATCGCCCTGAATGGGGAGAACGCCTACGAGCTGGTTGACCCCTTCCAAGGATTGCAGGACATCGCCGCCAAGATTATCCGCACCCCTTGCGATCCTGACAAGACCTTCTCGGACGATCCGCTGAGGATGATGCGCGCCATACGCTTCGCCACCCAGCTCAACTTCAACATACACCCCGACACTTTTGATGCCATCAAGCGCAACGCCTACCGTTTGGAAATCATTTCCAATGAGCGCATCATTGAGGAGTTTAACAAGATTCTGCACTGCCTGCGCCCCTCAAAGGGCATCCGTATGCTGGACGAGAGCGGGCTGTTGGAACGCTTTCTTCCGGAAGTCGAACATTTGAAAGGTGTGGAGACTATCAATGGTAAAGGCCATAAAGACAATTACTTGCACACTATGGAAGTGGTGGACAACATCGCCATGTCATCCACCAATTTGTGGCTGGTGTGGGCCGCCCTGCTCCACGACATTGCCAAGCCGGTCACCAAGCGCTTCGATCCGAAAGTGGGATGGACATTCCACGGGCACGATGCCGTGGGCGGTAAGATGGTGGGCCAGATCTTCCACCGTCTGCACATGCCAGCCAACGAGAAGATGAAATATGTGCAGAAGCTGGTGTCGCTGCATCTGCGGCCCATCGCCATCGTGGAGGACACCGTCACCGACTCGGCCGTCCGGAGGCTGCTCTTCGAGGCCGGCGAGGATATCGACGACCTGATGATGCTGTGCGAGGCGGACATCACCTCCAAGAATTCCGCCAAGATCAAACGCTGCCTCAGCAATTTCGAGCATGTGCGGCAGAAACTCAAGGAGATAGAAGAGAAGGACCAGCAGCGCAACTGGCGCCCGCCCATCGACGGGCAGGACATCATGCAGGCGTTTGGGCTGAATCCGTGCCGCGAGATCGGCATCATCAAAGAGGGGGTTTGCAATGCGATCCTCGACTGTGAAATCGAAAACACCCGCGAGGCCGCCCTCCAGCGTATGCTGGAAGAGGGGATTAAAATCGGACTCCAGCCCATAGAAACCCATCAAGACCAATAAGAGATGAAGAAGACAGTGCTGTATTTCGTGATAGTAGGCATCCTGTTCGCCGTGGCCGGCTGCCACAAGAAACAGGTGCAGGAGAAGCCCGCCGACCTGATTCCGCGAAAGGTCATTGTGAACGTGATTGCCGAATGCTACCTCATTGAAAGTTACATCCAGGTGCTCACCGACACTTTTGAGCGCTGCTACATTCCGCCGTTCCTCTACAAGGAGATGTTCAACCGCTACGGCATCACCCGCCCGCAGTTTATCAGTTCCATAAACTATTACCTCGGGGATGAGGACCAGGCCGAGAAACTGCTTACCGAAGCATCGGACATTGTCGCCGCCAAGCATAAGGAGTATGCGAAAGCCGATAGTGCCGCACTCGCCGAATCACTTCGGGCAGAAGTGGAAAAAATGCAGACCCCACAATAATATTTTCAAAAAAAACGCGTTTCACATCCGTATTAAAAAAGAAACGCGAATGAATGTAAGAATCCTTTGGGCCGACGACGAGATCGACCTTCTCAAACCCCACATCCTTTTTCTGCAATCCAAAGGTTATGAAGTGCTTCCCGCATTAAGCGGCACTGAAGCATTGGAAATCCTCAAGAAAGAATTTGTCAACATCATATTTCTGGATGAGAACATGCCCGGCCTGAGCGGTCTGGAAACGCTGCAGCGACTGAAAAAACTATATCCGCATATCCCTATTGTGATGATCACCAAAAGTGAGGAAGAGCACATCATGGAGGATGCCATCGGTTCCAATATCGCCGACTACCTTATTAAGCCGGTGAATCCGAATCAGATCTTGCTGTGTCTGAAAAAGAACATCGATAACAAGAAGATTGTGAGTGCGAAGGTGACGGTGGACTACCAGCAGGCCTTCCGCGACCTCTCCATGCGCATCTCCGACCGGCTTTCCATTCAGGAATGGGAGGAGTTGTACAAAGAGCTTGTCAACTGGGAACTCCAGATTGAGAAGATCGAGGACAGCAGCATTGCCGAGATGCTGGCCGCTCAGAAGGAGGAGGCCAATATCCAGTTCTCCAAGTTTGTGCAGCGCAACTATATAGACTGGGTGAACGGTCGGAGTGTGGAGAAACCGCTCCAATCGCACACGGTACTGAAAGACAAACTATTCCCGTATATCAACGAGAACAAATCCTGCTTCCTGTTTGTCATCGACAACCTGCGCTACGACCAGTGGCGCAGCATCTACCCCATCTTGCACGATTACTACTACATCGATGAGGAGAGCATCTGCCACAGCATCCTGCCCACGGCCACCCACTATGCGCGCAACGCCCTCTTCTCCGGCCTGATGCCCTCTGTCATCGCCAAGAAGTACCCGCAATTCTGGTTGAACGAGGGTGACAGCGGCAGCAAGAACCAGTACGAGGAGCAGCTGTTGGGCGAATATCTGAAGCGTTATGGCAAGAACATCAAATACTCTTACACGAAAATCCTCAACGCGGACTTCGGGCGTAAGGTTTTCGATAATTTTAACCAGATGCTGCATAATCCCCTGAACGTCATTGTGTTCAATTTTGTGGACATGCTGTCGCACGCGGGCACGGATGTGGGTGTGGTGCGTGAGTTGGCAGATGATGAGAAGTCGTACCGCAGCGTGACAGCCTCTTGGTTCGAGAACTCCATCCTGCTGGAGATGCTGAAATATCTCTCCGAACGCAAAATCCCTGTTTTCATCACCACCGACCACGGGACCATCAAGGTGGACCGTCCCATCAAGATGGTGGGTGAGCGCGATGTGAACACGAATCTCCGATACAAGGTGGGGCGCAGCAACATGAATTATCCGGAAAAAGAGGTGTTCGAGATCAAGAATCCGGACGAGGCTTTCCTGCCCAAGGAGAGCATGACCCAGCGGTTCATCTTCGCAACCAAGACCGACTTTTTCGCTTATCAAAACAATTTCAACCAGTACGTTAACCTGTACAAGAACACCTTCCAGCATGGAGGCATTTCCATGGAAGAGATGCTCATTCCATTTGTGAAACTGCAACCGAAATAAATGTCTTTTTCAGACACAAATTTTGCCCTTGCAAATATTAAAAATATTTCATATTTTTGCGCTGTTCTAATTTGACGCGCAAATGAGATATTTTTTTCCTTTTTGCATTTTGCTTTTTTGTTGTCTGTCGGGGTTTTCACAGACCCCTATCACCATGGGTAGTGGTTCCAACTCGCAAACGGGTTGCAACTTTCTGATTTATGATGATGGTGGTAATAACGGCAACTACTCCAATAATCGGAACGATGTGCTTACGCTGTATTCCAACAACACTGCTGCCTCCAGTGTGCAGATCAGTGTGGACTTGTCCTCCTTTAACGTTCATCCGTCCGATACCCTTTATGTCTATGATGGAAACAGCATCAATGCTCCGCTGCTTGGCAAGCTGAACGATTCGCTGGTGGCCTCCAACACGTCTGCAAGCATGGTGTTCACGGCCAGCATCACCAATACCTCCGGTGCTCTTACTCTCCGATTCAAGACCAACGGTTCCCAAGTCGGTACCGGTTTCATCATTACCAGCACCTGCGTGGCCCCGTGCCAGCGCGTGTCTGTCGAGATTGACCCGCAACACTCCTCTCATAATATCACCTTGGAGCCTGATGGCTTCTATTACATGAATGTCTGTTCCTACGATACGGTTCATTTTGTCGTCAGGGGTGTCTATCCTGACAACGGATTCAGCTACAACCAGTCCGATGCCACCACCCGGTTCTCCTGGAACCTCGGGTTGGATATGTTCGATAGTGTGGGCCTACATACCGTAGACTACCAATTCTCTTCGGGGCGTGGTTACGATGTTTCCATCAGTGCCACCGATGTGGCGGGTTGTACTTCCATAAACCCGCTCATGTTCCGTGTGCGCACATCTCGTTCGCCCATCATCCACATCAAGGACATCGGTCCGGTGTGTACAGAAGATGAGATGGATGTCACCTTTGGATACCAGTCTTTTTCCACGGTCCAGATGGATGTTGTGGAAAGCCAGCAGGAGGCGGTTCTGCGGGTGCAGGACACCATCTTCCTGCCTGACGGTGTGAACTGCGGCTCCGGTTGTGCTTACCAGTCGCCTGTGACGTTCAACGCCTTCTCGCCCACGGACTCCATCCGCAGTGCTGACGACATCCTGTACTTGCGGGTGAAGATGGAGCACTCCTACGTGGGAGACCTTTACATCGGCCTTACCTGTCCCACGGGCAAGAGTGTCAAGATTATGAACAAATACGGCAGTTCCGGGTCTGCCTCGTGTGCGGGGACCATCCCGTTGCCGTGGGGCTGGCTGCAGACCAGCGGCGTGAAGCCTGATGCCCACTTCGGTGTAATCGGCTACGCCAACAACAGCGGCTACAAGTGCGACCCTGAGAAGAACCCCATCGGAACCACCTGGAACTACTGCTGGTCGAACAACACCAACCCTGCCTACGGGTACAGTTATGCCCGAGGATTGGGACATGTCTATGAGTCCGTCAACATGCACAACGGCATCATCGACTCCACCAATACTGTCAATATGAGTCAGGTTTACCATCCCGACGAATCTTTCTCCAAGCTTATCGGATGTCCGTTGAATGGCACTTGGGCCATCACGGTTATCGACGGCTGGAGCGGCGACAACGGCTACATCACAGAATGGGAGTTGGCTCTTGACTCCACCTTGCTGCCGGAAACCTGGGAATATGTGGTTAGCACGGACTCCACTTTCGTCACAGGGGCTGGTGCCGACCGCTACCACATCCGCTTCCCTGTATCAGGCCAACAGCCCTACACGTTCAATGCTGTGGACGAATACGGGTGTCTGTACGACACTACCGTTATGGTGATGGTAGCGCAAAGTCCGAAACCGTATTTGGGGGATGACATCTTCCTGTGCGAGGGCGAAATTGCCATCCTTACAGCCGATTCCGTACCTCCTGGGGCTTCCTTCCATTGGAATACCGGTGCCAAAACCCAGAGCATCCAAGCTGTATCCCAAGGTGACTATAGCGTCACCACCGAAACCTACAACTCGGATTTCAACATCGTTTGCCACGGAAAGGATACTGTCCACGTGACATCTGTACCCATGCCTGAAATTGATTTTGACATTTCCGACTCTTCCGGATGTGCCCCTCTTGTCGTACGCATCACGAATCACTCTTTTCCGGAAAATTGTACCTGCAAATGGACTATCTATGACGGACATGGTGTGATGGTGCAGACCTCCTCGCTGCGGGAGCCGACCTTCAGTTTGGAAAACAGTGGCAAATACTCTCTCACCCTCACGATAACCACCCCATACGGATGTCAGGATTCCCTGTACCGATGGAACTATTTCAATGTGGACGACCAGCCTATCGCCGAGTTTCTGGCCGACCCGGATATCTCCATGATGAGTGAGAATGACGGTGAAGTGAAATTCATTAACTATGCGGACCCGTATATGTTTGCCCTTGGTTCGCATTTCCAATGGGATTTCGGTGACGGAGAGACCGACACGGTCAATTTCAGCAACACCACACACACCTACACACAATGGGGAGACTATAACGTGACCCTGTCCATCACCACGCCATCGGGGTGTTCCAGCGAGATCACCCACCTCGTGACTGTGGAACAGGATCTCAAGTTCCCCAACATCATCACCCCCAACGGGGACCAGATCAACGATGTGTTCGCTATTGAGAACCTCAACACCAATATCAACCCGGAGGATCCTGACGAATATCGGACCAACAAGCTCGTTATCTTCGACCGCTGGGGCAATATTGTTTATGACGTCAAAAACTACGACACTTTCGCCCGCGACGGACAAATAGAGATCGGAACACAATACTTCGATGGAGCCAACCTGTCCGACGGCGTGTATTACTACCATTTTTATTATAAAGGAAAGGCGAAAACCATTCATTTCCACGGGTCACTTACCATTCTCAGATAAAACCCATGTACCGGTTTCGGACACTTCTTCTATTCGGCATCCTGTTGCTGGGGATGTCCGCATGTCGTGACGGTCGCCATGAGGACAAGGCCTCACAGCACAAGGGCCGTATTCCCCAGACCTCCCAGACACTGGAGGTGGACGATCATGACTCGTTCGACTTCAACAAGTTGGACACCATCCATTATTACCATGGGGAGATAGAGGACAGCACATTCTATTTCAAGATTGACAAGATAAGCCCCAACGGCATTTCCGGTCGCTATTACCGCATCGGTACCACCGAATGGCTCTCGCCGAAACCCTTTTCCATCCTTCTTAAAAAAAGAAGATACATTTACTCTTCCAATGGGAAAGAAATTCCGTTCAAATTTAAGATCACCATTGGCAAAACCGCCATCTTCGGCACCTTTTCCCCTTCCGCAAACCCAATCAACAAGATGGATTTCGCCTTCGAGCAGTATGTGGAGCCTCCCTTCAAGGAGTATTCCACCAAACGATACAAGGAGGAAACATTTTCTGTAGAAAAAAACGAAAATGTGGTTTACGGGCAGGCGCGAGGCTTTTGGAGCTCTTATCCCATCAAAGAAGAGAAGTACCTGAAAATCTTCGTGAAAGGCATTGGACAAACCGCCTCCAAAAAGAATCTGGACTTGGCCTTGGACTTGTATCTGCCCGACAAAGACACTATCCGCAAGAGACCTCTGCTTATTCTCATGCACGGCGGTGCTTTCTATTTCGGGGATAAAGGGGCGGAGACCATGACAAAATGGTGCGAGCATTTTGCGAAAATTGGTTATGTGACCGCTTCCGTCAACTACCGTATGGGATTCCGATTGTCAAAAGCATCCATCCTGCAATGCGGCTATGAGGCTATTCAGGATGCTCACGCCGCCATACGTTTCCTGGCCGCACATGCCGATGAATACGGTATTGACCCGGACAACATCTTCATCGGGGGCACCAGTGCCGGATCTATCACGGCTTTGGCCGTTACCTTCATGCGCAACAGCACACGCCCGCCCTTTGTCTTTGAACAGCATTTAGACAGCAAATGCGGCAACCTTGAAGCCTCCGGCAACAAGCTCCATCCCTCTTTTCATATTCGGGCTGTGGCCAACATGTGGGGAGCTGTCTATGACCTTGACGAGCTGAACGGGCATCACATACCCGTCATCTCCTTTCACGGGACCGATGACAATATCGTACCCTACGACCAGGGTATCCCGTTCTCCAACATCTCCAACATCGGAGAAAAGTTCTTCGATAAAATGTACGGCTCAAAGTCCATCCACAAACGGCTGGACTCCCTGAAAATCCGGAACGAGTGTTACCCGATCCAAGGGGCCGGACACTCGCCGTATCAGGATAAGCAGGGGCATCCCAACGACTGGTATTATTTCATCCAAAACAAGATGCAGGATTTCTTCTATAAGGAGATCACCCGAATTGCGAATATCACGCCCGTGGCCAAGAAGCCCGGGTCCTACCAGCTCAAGCAAGAGGATATACAGATCCTCCAATGGCGGGCGGAAGGCGGGTTCATCACCTCAACGGAGGACAATTGTGTAACCGTCTTGTGGCGCAAGGATGCGTCCAACCGCAAGATCATCGCTTCCGGCACGCGCACCAACGGCACTGCCTTCAAATGCGAAAAGTGTATCCGTTAGAAACAATTACTCTCGGGGAAGCAGCCGTTGCAAAGCAGAGAGAGCTTTCCAATATTCGATTTTGGCGTCAATCAGCTCGTCCTGTGCCTGGCGGTATAGGGTTTGCGCTTCGAGAAGTTCCGACACGGGCACCATCCCCGCCTGGAAATTCACCCTGTATGTCTGCCTGTTTACTTCGGCATATTGTACGGACGTCTGCTTCAGTTGCACCTGTTCTTCCGCCTCTATCACCTTGTTCACCGCCTGCTGGGTTTCCAACGTCATCTTCTGCATCAGATCCTCCCGCTGATTTTCTGCCATCTGAACGGAAATCTGCTGCTGGCGAAGCTTATGCGAGGCCTCCCACCAATCGGTGATGGGCACTTGCAGGGTGGCGAAGGCCAAACCATTGGCCGAAAACCGGTCAATGACGGGATTGCCGTATGAAGCTCCCACGCCCGCCATCAGGTGCGGCAGATTCTCGCCCAAGGCCATCTTCTTTTTAAGCTGTTCTGCCCGGACATTCAAATCCAGCAGTTCCGCCTCCCGGCGACTCTGCACCGCTGTCTGTACATTCACATCTCCCAAGTCACTTGCCGGAACATCCATTACAGAATCCACCAACAGCAACGCATCCGAGTAGGGGATTCCCAGCTGTTGGCACAAAGCCATCTTCGCCAGCCGCATCCCATTCGTCAGGCGCACACGGTTCGAGGCCAGCTCGTTCTGTTTCAACATCACCTTCAACTGGTCGTTGCGGGTTACCAGACCAGCTTCCACCGCCGTGTTCACATCACGGGAAAGAGTGTCCAGAAAAGTCATGGCCTGATGGAGGGTTTGTTCCTTTTCTTGTAAAGATATAACCTGCCAATAGTAGGATTCCACCTGCAGGAGCAATTCGTCACGGGAGAGATCGCGTTGCAGTTCGGCTGCCCGCACCCCCACTTGGGCCAGGCGGTTGCCATTCACAATCTGGCCGCCCATGAAGATGGGCTGCACGGCCATAGCCCCCACACTCATGCCTTTTTCGAAAAACGAGATCGAATTGGGCAAGCCCATTGCCGCCCCGTATTCAAAATAGAGGTTGTGCAGCCACTGGCGTGCCGCCGCATTATCAATATCATCAATCGTATATTCAAACAGGGGTTTCAGCGCATAATACCCTCCGGCAAAACCCTTCACATTGGGGAAATATTTCGTGAAGGCCTGTTTCTTCACCTCGCGTGCCGCCTCCACCTGCAAATCGGCATTCCGGGCCGCGACATTATTCCGCAGTGCCAAAGCCTTGCAGCTGTCCAAGGTCAGATGCTGAGACATCGCAGGCCACATTAGAGCCATAAAAAGGAGCACACCTATTGTTTTTTTCATCATAGCATCTTTTACCATATTATTATAACAGATGGGAAACAGTCTCATTTCTTATCATTCTTAAAAATCTGCCAATAGGCCACCGGCAACACCGTCACCACCAGAGGAAGGGAGAAGATGGTGCCGAAGCAGATGACGACACCCATGGGCATCCAAAGGGAGGTGTGGGCCACAATCATCGGAACCACACCAAGGGCTGTGGTGGCGGAGGTCAGGAAAATCGGGCGCATCCTTCTCTTCCCTGCCTCAAAACCAGCCTGTTCCGAGGTCAAATGCTGGCTCTTGCGCAAGCTTTCCGCATATTCGAACATGATAATGGCGTTACGGACAATGATGCCGATAAGGCTCACCACGCCAAGAACGGCCGTAATGCTGAAGTCGAGCTGGAAGAGCCACAAACCCAAACAGGCACCGAAGACGCATATAAGGCTGGCGGACAGTGTCAGGAAGACGATGTCCAACTTGCCGAAATGGTATAGCAGGAACAGGAACAGCACCAGCACGGCGGCGATGAAGCTAAGCACAATCTGCGGAATCACCTGTCCGTTCACATCTGTCAGGCCACCGTAGGAGACGGTCAAATTGTCAGATTGGGTGAAGGCAGGGTGTTCGTGGATATATCGGTCGATTTTGTCCATCACCTTGGGCTGGCTGCAACCGTACTTCAGGTCAGCCCCCACCGTCACGGTCCGTATGCTGTTGCGCCGGTTGATGACGGCATCGTGCCATTCGGGGCCCACCTCAGCCACTTGCCGGATCGGGACCCATGTGCCCGGAATGGATGTCGGGACCAGCATATCCTCCAAACCCAGATATCCGCTCGTGCCGGCAGCCTGTTGCGTGTAGAGCTTCACCGGGACCTTGTATCCGTCCTCCCAAACACTGGTGAGTGCCTGACCTTCCAAGGCCGACGACAGGTATATGGAGAGCATACTCTGGCTCACTCCAAGCCGGGTGGCCTCATCCCCTTTCAACGTCACCTTCACCTGCTGGGATGTCTCATCCATGTCGGAATGCACCCAGGTCAGTTCAGGCAAGGTGTTCATAAAGTCCTTCAGGGAATCCGATAACATTTTCATCGCATCGAAGTCGTTCCCGGAGACTCGCACCTCCACGGGATTCTTAACAGCTTGATAATCTATTTGTTTGAAACGGACGTATGCATTGGGAAAATGATGTTCAAAGCGTCCCGAATACTCCTGAATGATTTTCAGGGTGTTTTTCTCGGAAGTGGTGTTTACGATAAACTGCGCATAATTCTTATGGGCCATCTGGGGGGCGTATGTGGCATGGAACCGGGGCGAGGAACAGCCGATGAAGGAGGTTACAGAGGTTACACGATTGTCAGCGCGGAGCACCTGTTCCAACGAGTCGGCCACCGCCGCCGTCTGTTTCAGGGTGCTGCCTTCCGCCAGATGGATCTCCACCGCGAAACAGTTCCGGTCGGCCTTGGGCAGCATTTGTATTTGCAGACGGGTAAACAGGAATCCCCCCAACAGAATTGCCCCGACAGCGATGGTGATCACCGTTTTCGGATGGTGGAAACAATGTTGCAGCACATCATCATAGATATTCTGCAAGAGGATGAAGAAACGGTTCTGCAGCTCCTCAAAGCGGTTGGGGGCGTGGCCGTCTTTATTCCGTTTTATAAATTTTGTAGATAAATAAGGTATAATCCAAACCGCATAAAAGATGGAGCAGATTAAGGCGAAAGAGACTGTCCATGGGAACAGCTGCACAAAGTCGCCTAAGGGTCCGGTGATGATGCGCGTCATGGGGAAAAACATGCCGGAGATGGCCAATGTGGCCAACGACATGGGCACAAAGAGTGCCCGGGTGCTGTTGAAGGCCGAGTACCAACGCGAATGGCCGCTGCGCAGCATATCCGTATAACCGTCAATCACAATGACGGAGTCGTCCACAATCATGCCTAACACCACAATCAGGGCGGCGAGCGTCACTGTGTTCAACTCAATGCCGAAGATGTACATCAGCCCCATGGTGATGGCGGTGCACACCGGCACGCTGGACCCCGACACTAAGGCCGTCCGGAGCGGGAACAGCAGCAACATGACGGCAATCACCACAAGGATGGAGAAGAGAAGGTCGCGCAGGAAGGACATGACCGACTTGTTCACCACGGAAGGCTGGTTGGTGATCTTGTGCATGCTGACATCCGGGGGCAGCTCCGCCTGACATTGGTTGATTTTCTTC
Organism: Bacteroidales bacterium; assembly: GCA_017540505.1. Classification (GTDB taxonomy): domain Bacteria; phylum Bacteroidota; class Bacteroidia; order Bacteroidales; family WCHB1-69; genus F23-D06. Next base: position 60,666 of record JAFYAW010000021.1, read on the forward strand.
TCCACCTGCCGTCCAAAAGCCACTATGTTGTTACCCGGAGCCATTTCCATGGAAATCAGGACCGTGGATGTGCCATTATATCGGATATAGCTGGTCGGGGCGGCGTAGCGGCGTTCTATCTTTGCGATATCACGGAGGCGCACCACATCGCCCATCGGGTCGGCATACACGATCTGCTCACCCACCTCATATTCCGACTGGTACGGGATGGCAATATGCACCTGGGCCTCGCCATCTTCCGTTTCGATGACGCCCCCGACCGTACGCACACCCTGAGTGGCCAGTTCCAGCAGCAAGGCCCGCTGGCTGATTCCGTAGCCCGCTAATTTTTCCTGGTCAACGAGCACCGCGATCTCCTCCTGCTGCTTTCCAATGATACGGATGTTGCCCATCTCGGGAATTGTACGGAGCCTGTCGCACAGCTGCTCGGCATACGACTCCAACTCCCGGGGTGTCCGCTCCGGCGAGTCCACCGTCAGCAGCATGGAAGAGGTGTTTCCGAAATCATCCACCACCACGATTTCCAGGACACCGGCCGGCAGCGAGGTCTTCTTGAAAAGCTGCAAGCCGTGCCGTATCTTCGACCAAGTCCCGTCCTTGTCTTTCACCGAGGTGCGCAATTCGGCATACACATACACAATCCCATTCTCCGTCACCGAGTAGGTCTTCTCCTTGTCAATTTCTTGGTAGGTGAAGAGGAACCGTTCCAAGGGCTTCGTTACTTGTTCCTCCACTTCCTGAGCGGAGGCACCGGGATAGACTGCCGCCACCACGCCCTGACGGATGGTGAACTGGGGGAACTCGTCCTTGTTCATCTGCGTCAAGCCGAAAATACCGAACAGCACCAAACACGACACGATGAAAAATATGATGCCGTGACTGCGCATAGCTGACAATATGTGATTCCCTTTCTGACGCATAGCCTGCTTGTTTACCTGTAATATTTTCTATTCACAAACAACTGGTGCCTGGTTATACAGTTTCTGATATCCTTCGGTTACGATTGTGTCTCCAGCCCTGAGGCCTTCCTTCACCAGCACACCGTCGGCCACATACTCCGTGGAGGAGATCAGGCGACGGCAGGCTTTTCCGTGTGAGACGGTCCACACCGCCAAGCCTTCCGGCCGTGTCTGCACAGCCTTCGCCGGGACCACATAGCCCATCTGGTCAGACTGTTCCATGTAAACCTTGCAGACCATGCCAGGCAGGAACTTACCCTTTGCATTGGGAAGGGACACCTTCACCTTGTAGCTGTGGGACACCGGATTGGAGGTCATGCTCTTTTCCGTCACCTTCCCTTCCAATGTCATGTTCTCTAGAGCAGGAATCAGGATGGTGGCGGTTCTTCCCACGGGGATACGGTCAATTTCATTTTCGGGGACGGTGAACACGGCGGCCACCTCTTTCATATCCAAAAGAGTTACGGCGGGTTCTCCGGGCATCAGGCTCACGCCCGCCACGGCATTACACTTCCCGATGACGCCGGAGGCCGGCGCGTACAGCTCGCAGTCGGCCAGCTGCTTCTTGGCAATCTGTTCCAGCGAACGCGCCTTTTCTAACGTGGTAAGCATCTCCACCCATTTCACCTCTGCCAGACTGCCCTGATCATACACTTTCTTCAGACGCTTATAGGCATCCTCGGCCTGGTCCAGCTGGGCTTTGGCCGAATTGTAGGCGTTGCGGGCCGTGGCGGCGTTCACTGTCACCAAGAGTTGTCCCGCGCGCACGTGGTCGCCCTCGCGCACATATACGCGTTCCACCTTGCCTCCGCCGGCGAAGCCGAGCGGAAGGGATGTTTTCTCCTCCACCTCACCCACGTATGTGCGCACCATGCCGCTGCACACCGTGTCAATCGTCATCACACGTACGCGGATGGGTTCCGATTTTTCCACCTTCTCCACATGCCGGCAGGCACACGGCAACAGCAACAGTGCTGTCGCCATCGGCAGGATCCCATACTTTATTTTATATTGTAAAAAACGCATAACCATCCTGTTCATAACGATTAGTTCCTTTCTGCCAGCAATGTCATTTCCATTCCCGTCATTCGGATACCGGTGTTGCCGCTCTGATAGCCATCCCATTGCTCCTCCAACATCAGCATATCACCATTGCGCACACCCTTGCCCGTCACATGGAAGCGGCATACAATCGAATTGTCGTCATTCAGCGGAAGGCTCTGTGCCGTCAGCAGGTTCGTGCTCATCTCATACGGGTTCAGCAGGAGGGAGTCTCCCTTCACCCTGGCCGTCAGCGTGTAAGCCCCGCCGTTCATCTCATTAAGCGTGATGATTACCCGACCACGGCTGGTCTTATCCTCCAGAATGTGCATCTGACCGTTTTTATGCACCATGACATACGATGACGATCCGTCTTCCTCCACAACGGTCAACTCACCGGAAAGTTTGTAGCTGTAATCGCCGGCGAACTGGTGTTCACTACGATTGCACGACACAAAAAGCATCGACAGGAGGCAGGTTATTATTACATAATATCTTTTCATATCTAACGATTTTATTGTTGATTTTGATTCTGATATAACTGGTTGAAATTCTGGAAAATACTGTTCACTATCAAATTGACCAGCAAGGCATACGAGTTTTTATACTCCTCATATTTCCCTTCCACGAAAAACGAATGGGTCAGGCCGTTAAGGGTGATCTGAAGCATATCTGCAAATGCCGTCGCCTGTTGCTCCACCACCGATCTGGGCTCATCCGTAGGCTTGGCAAACCACACATTGCGGAATAGCGTATGCTCCCACGCGGCAAACGAGTTGTATATGCGTCCTAACTCCTCGAAACGATAGGTGTTGGCGGTGAGCTGTCTATCTTTCATGGCGGCAATCACGGCCTTGGAATCCGCCATCAGCTCCACCCTGAGCAGCAGATACTGTTTCAGCCGGGGTAGAACCTTCTGCGTATCGTCCTGCACCACAAGCTGCAGTTGCGACTGGATATTCTCCAATTCCTGCCGGACAGAAGTGCAATAAAGCTCCTCCTTGTTGCCGAAATGATAGTATATGGAGCGTTTGGCCTTGTGCGCCAAATGTGCGATATCATCCATGGAGGTCTTCTCAAAACCATATTTGTGGAAGAGCTCCGCAGCCACCTGTCTGATCTTATCGCCTGTCTTAAATTTTGTCATTTTGCACGTTTTTAGTTTTTGCGTGCAAAAATACATAAAAAACAAATGCCAAGACTTTTGTTGGAAAGAATCTTGAAAAATATTCCGGAAGGGATTATTTTATTTTGGTAATCTGAAAAAAAACACACTCCCTCCCGCAAATAAATGTTGCATTACGGCCTTGACTCCGCCCAGGCGTCGTCCTGATCGCGCTCGCGTTCCTCCTGCTTCTTCTCCTTCTCCGCGCCCTCTTCCGTGGTGGTGTCCTTGCTGTACTTAAAGCGGCGGATCTTCTGGGTGGCCGTCTTCTCAAACGGATCCTTCATCACCTCCACCTTGTCAATCTTGGAGTTCTTGCCTACTGTGCGGTTCACGAAGTCCTGCACCGACTTCTTCAGCGACTCAATCTTTTCAATGAACTGGTCCTCACGTTCCTGATCCCAGTTGAGCACATAGTCCTGAAACTTCACCAGTGCCACCAAAGAGCCGTTATCCTCCATCACCAGGGATTCGTCCACCCCTTTGATGTCGTTAATCACCATCTCAATCTCTTCCGGATAGATGTTCTCACCGGAAGGCCCTAAAATGGTGTTGTTCAGACGGCCTTTGAGATAGTAGTAGCCATCCTTGTCCATATAGCCGATGTCGCCCGTGCGGAACCAGCCGTCCTCGTCCAAAACTTTGAGCGTGCGTTCGGGATCCTTATAGTAGCCCAGCATCACATTGTCGCCGCGGCACATCAATTCGCCCTCACCCGTCTTGGGATCCACATTGTCGAGTTTGATATCGACCTTGTAGGAAGCCACACCCACGGAGCCGAGGCGTTTGCGCTTGGTGACGATGACATTACAAACCAGCGGTGCTGTTTCGGTAAGGCCGTAGCCCACCGCATACGGGAAACGGCTCTTGATGAGGAACTCCTCCACCTTGGTGTCGATTTTGGAACCGCCTACACCGAAGAATCTCAATTTGCCGCCAAAGGTGCGAATCAGTTTCTTGCCGATGAACCAATAGAGCAAGCGGGGAAGATGCTGGTCCATCCATGACAGCAAACGGCTCTTCTGGATGGTGGGCAGTACGCTGTTGTGGTAAACCTTCTCTATGATGAGCGGCACCGAAAGCATGATGGTTGGTTTCACCTTCTGCATGGCGGGAATCAACAGTGAGGGGGTGGGCGGCTTGGACAAATAATAGCAGCAAGCACCCACATACATGGAGTAGAAACTCGACACGCACATCTCATACGCGTGCGCCATGGGCAGAATGGAAAGGAAACGGTCGGTCTTGTAGCAAGGCTGCGCCTTGAACGAGGCCACCAGATTCTGGCACAAGTTGCGGTGGCTCAGCATCACACCCTTGGCCTTGCCCGTGGTCCCGGAAGTGTACAGAATAGCGGCCAGATCATCCGGTTGCGGTTCCTTGGTCCAACCGTTGCACTGGAAATCCTCCTTGCGACGCTTTACAAATTCCAACGTCTCAATGTCCACCACCAGGGTCAGTTTGTCGAAACACTCCTGGCTGAGCTTGTATCGGAGCCTTTGGGAGATGAATATCACCTTGCTCTCGGAGTGTGTCAGGATGTTGGTCACCTCGTTCTCGGAGCTGTCCGGCAGGATGGGGATGGCCACACGACCGAAAGCGGCGGCAGAGAAGAAGGCTAACGTCCAGTTGGGCATATTCTGCGAAAGGATGGCCACCTTGTCGCCGGCACTGATGCCGAAACGCGACATTCGGGTGGAAAGCATGATGCATTTCTCTCGGAAACTGCCGTAGGTGTACTTCTGGCCTCCGTCCACGAACTGCGCCATGGTGCGATCCATGTATTTGGTGGACGTGTATTCAACCACCTTACTCAATGTGTTGCAATAATTCTCACGGTATTTTTTACGTTCCTTATAGGGGGATTTGATTCGTTTTGCCATAAAATTATTTCCATTATTTTAACCATTGTAGAGGCGTGATAATATCGCGCCTCTACATAATATCGCGCCTCTACATAATATCGCGCCTCTACAACAACCATTAACCGGTAATATAACCGTCCTTGTTACGTCCCTGCAACCCTAAGGTTGAATAATGTTCCTGAATGCGTTTCAGGTCGGCGTTGGCATCGTCGGTGAGCTGCCATTCCTGGCCCACGGTAATCTCCTTGCGGCCCCAGTCGTAGTAGCCCACATAGACCTTCGCGCCGGTCTGTCTGGCAATCAAATGGAAACCCGTTTTCCATTTCTTCACGGGTTTGCGCGTGCCTTCGGGGGCTATGGCCAGATGGAAAAACTCATTTTCATTGAATGTCTTGATGATGCTGCGGATGGAGGCTGCCGCATTGCTGCGATCCACGGGAACGCCACCCAACGCACGCAAGATGGGCCCTAACGGCCAGAAGAAGAACTCCTTCTTGATCATGATGTGCGCCAACGTGCCGTACTGCGCATAAAAAAGATAGCAGATGGGGAAATCCATGATAGAGGTGTGCGGCACGCCCAGCACGATGGCCTTGTTGCCCTCCATGATGCCGCCAACACTCGTCCATCCCAGCTTCTTGAGAAGCCATCCGCAGAACTTTGCCCAACGCCTGCCCACAGTAGTCTTTACTTTCGTCATACTTTAGCGGATTTTGTGGAGAAGACGGGATTCGAACCCGCGACCCCTTGATTGCGAACCAAGTGCTCTACCAGCTGAGCTACATCCCCATTTTTTTTGAGGGCGCAAAAATACAAAATTATCCAATGCCCGCAATCCTTCTCCTGCATATTAAATTCTATGGTGGGGAAAAATGGAATGCTCTTTTTCAGGGTGTCAGAAATTCATCGTGTTAATGCATCGGACACCTCTCTCCACAACGCCGTTAGCGAAGGGTAGGAATTCTGCATCTTGATGTCCACCTCCCCGAAGGGTACCCATACGGCCTGGCTGATATCCTCGGCGGTTTGCGGAGTGAGTGGCTGCTTGGGGGCCTGCATGGCGTACCAGTGCGTCTCTTTCAGGATGGGCTCGCCGCGCAGCTCATACGTGTGGAATGTGCTGGGTAGCGGTTCGCCGAGGGTGATGTTGTGTAGGCCAGTCTCTTCCTGCACTTCCCGCAGGGCGGCCTCTGCCCATTGCTCACCCTCTTCCACTTTCCCTTTCGGGAAATCCCACTTTCCAAGGCGGAAAATCATCAGAATCTCGTTTGCGTCATTGTGTACAATGCCGCCGGCGGCGTGGATGATACGGAAATCGCGGGCAAACCGGTCGAAGGCTTCCTTGGATTGGATCTCTATGGGTTGGTCGTGATGGAATATCTGCATGTTGCTAAACTTATATAAATATATTGTAATGATACGGCGGGGAAATCATCTTCCGACTTTTATCACTTTTATTTTTGTGTAATGATTTATTTCCAGAATATAGATTCCGTTGGGCAATGATCCCAATCGGAGGATGTTGTCGTGGCTGCGGAGGAGCATTTTTCCGAACATGTCGTACACGACCACGCTTTCAACGGGAATCTGCTCGCTGCGTATGTGCAGGATGTCTCTGGTGGGGTTTGGATAGATGCTGAAGGCGGGCGTGTGCCCCGACGGGACGCTTGCGTGGTGCATCACGGGTGTGCGGCCCTGCAAGTATGTGACCCCGCCCGCATAGTTGCCGACGAGGGTTTCCGGCATGGCGTCATAGTCCAAACGGGCGACGGCGGCCCCCACGCGCCGTCCCTCCCGAAGAGGTGACGCACAATATTGACAGTCGGCATTCGCACTCTCCCAGAGTGCGCCGTTGGCGGAGAACACGTCATTGAGATGCCCGTCAAGGTTTTTGTAGTAGAAGACAAGTCCCTGTTCGCTGCCGCAGAAGAGCGTGGTCCCGTTCAACGAATCGCGGTAAAGGCAGGGCACGCTGTAGCCGTGGTAGGATTGGTCGGCATTGCGCACGTCCACGCCGCCCAAGGTGTCGGTTATCCGCGTGAAGATGGGAATTGTGGCGGTGCCTGTGTTCCGGTAATAGCTCAAAAGCCCGCGCTGGTTGCCGATAATCAGGTCGTTGAGCCCGTCACGGTCCAGGTCGAAGAAGACGGGAGTGCTGAATTTGCCCGCATCTATGTTCTGATAGTTCGGGATAATATCGCCAGTTCCAGTGACCAGTCGCTGGTGCGGAACCATCAGCAGTGTGCCGTCCTCCTGCCCGCAAAGCATATCTGGTTGTCCGTCCCCGTCAAAATCGCCGAATGTCGGGTGCAGAGCCTTGAAATTCAGGGATTTCAATTTTCCAAAGTCCGTATCCTGCAGATGGAACGCCGGCTGATGGGTGGTGCCCACATTTTGATAATATTGTATGGAGGAGGAGAAAAAGGAGGTCAGGAATCCGTTGGCCAGATGTGAACTGTCGTAGCTTCCGTAGTTGGCGAGGAAGAGGTCTGTAAGCCCGTCGCTGTTCCAGTCGTATAGTATAGGATGGCAACCGCTGCCGATGTCAACCATCTCCTCTTGTAAAAAAGCCGTGTTGGAGAGTGTGTATTGCTGGAGCAGTGTGTCGTAATCGTAACGCCACACACTGTTAAGGTCTTGCGATTTGGCCAGAGACGGGTCGGAGGGTGAGACCAGCAGGGTAGGGTGGCCCTGATCGGGCAGCTGTATGAGCGAGGGTGCCGGCATGGAGTACAGGTGCACGGGATTGCCGACGGGGAAGGTCGTGTCCTGTCCGGTCATGCGCGCCTCCTGGAGGGTGCCGTGGTTGTACAGCAGAATCAGATTCGGATAATCCACATCCCCGATGAGGATGTCGGGCAACCCGTTGTGGTCGAAGTCGTGCAACAACATGGAGGATCCGGTGTGGCGCGTGTGCCTGTCCCCGCTTTTGCTGCCGCAGTCGGAGTTCAGGGTGATGATGTTGTTGTCGGCAGCCTCCTCGAAATGCCCCCAGCATTCGGATTCCAGATGGAAGTCAAAAACTTTCGGATCGTTGCTATAGTTGCGCAGGTGGTGTACATATTTGCCCAAGACCCAGAAATTCAGAATGTCAAGGTGACCGTCTCCGTCAATGTCATCAATTACGAGATAGTCGTCCGGCGAGGCGTAGATGTTCACATATCCGTTATAGTAAAAAGCAGTTAGCTGCTCGGTTATTGGATGGAAAGAGAGGGCGGTGTCAGAGGTGTTTCGGAACACGCGGATGCCGGCCAGTCCGTAGGTGAAGATGTCGGCTTGGCCATCGCCGTCATAATCCTTGAGGATGACCCAGTCGTGGAGGTCGGGGAAGCGTCGGGCATATTCGGGCGCATACACGTAGCGGTTGTTGCGGCGCAGGAAGGGAAGAATGCGGTTGCCGTGTTTTTCAAAGGCGAACAGGTCGTTCACCCCATCCAGGTCAAGGTCTATTTCAGAGAAGCGCACGCCATTGATGCCGCCGGCCCATGGCAGTTCCAGCGTATGGCTCGCACGGGACACGGAGATGTCCTGGTTGCGGAAGAAACTGTAATCCTCGGTAAGGTCTTGCGCCGGAAGGTGGCAGGCAAGGCAGGTGAAAACCAGAAAGATGGTGGACTTGAAAAGAGTGTGCGGCTTCATAGCATCGGGTTATCGGACGCGCAGACGCTGTCCTTCGCGGATGAAATCGCTCCTCAGATGGTTCAGTTTTTTGATTTTGGAGACAGAAGTATGGTATTTCTGGGCGATTCTGCCTAAATTGTCGCCTTTGCGGACCTTGTAGTACTGTGCGCTGGTCTGGGCTCTCTGCTGTGCGGCGGCCTTCTGTTCCTCGGTGGGTGGAGCCGGGGTGGAGACATTGTATCCGGACACATAGAGGGTGTCGAATCTCAGCTTGAAATTGTCGAAGTCCACCAACCGGTTGGGGTTAAAGTCGTTGCCGAGGTAGCGGATCTCGAAGTGGAGGTGCGAGCCGTAGGAGCGGCCGGTGTTGCCGCCGAGGCCGATGATGTCGCCCGCCTTGACGATCTGGCCCGGGTTGACGAGCCGGCGTGACAGGTGGGCGTAGTAGGTCTCTAAGCCGTTGTCGTGGCGGATGACGATGAGGTTACCATAGCCGCCGGTGTTGCTGCCCTTAGAGATGCGCACCATACCGTCCCAGGCGGCGGCCACGGGTGTGCCGGTGGGGTAGCCCAAGTCCACGCCGCGGTGCATGCGCTTGTGCCGCCAGCCGTAGTTGGAGGTGATCCGGTAGTTAGCGGGATGATGGTAGCCCCGCAGGTCTATCGTGTCGCGGGGGGCGGAACCCACATGCTTGTAGTGGATGCGGATGATGTCGAAATTCTGGTACAGGTTGTAGCCCGGCATCCAGTTGAAATAGGTGAACAGCATCCCGTCACCATGGTCCACGTTGTCGAAAAGGTCGGAATCCTCGTCAATGCCAAGAAGGTTGCCCAAAGAGTCTTCGGGAACGGCGTTCTCCATACGGGCTGTGTCGTTGACGACGCTGAACTGGAGGTGGTCATCCTGGGCTGTCAGGCGCGGAATCAGGATGACAGAAAACAATACAAATAGTACTATATGAATAGTAGAGCGGTTGTTCATAGGTGATAAATAAAACAAGATCGGTTAGCGGTTGTGGCTTTTATGGGTGTTATGCTTTTTTATGTAGTACGTGGTGGTCTGCGACGTGGTGTGGTTCCAGTTGGGCTGGTGGCGTGTCCGTTTCTTGGAATAGGACGCCGTGGATTTGGTGTTATTGCGCGAACTGCCACAGGAGGAGAGGGCACACAAACAGACAACACATAAAAAGATAACTATAATATGGAAAAAATTTTTCTTCTTACCCATTGCTTCAATTTTTAAGGCGGCAAATATACAATATTTTCCGCAAATATTTTCCTTTTTAACGATTTTTGTGAGACAGAGTTTGTGCTGTTATTATATAAAAACCTGAATGACAATGCTCTATATTAATGTGTGTTTTGATATTAATCCCTGTCTGTTGTCTTTTGAAACCAGTCTTCTTTTTCGCTATCTTTGCCGCCGTGAAAAAGGTTCAAAGACTTTCGATTCAGTTAATGGCTTGGGTGCTGCTGGTAGCATTCAGTGTGATGACGGTGACAAAATCCTGCCACCACCATCAAGTCGTTATGCATGAGGACAAGGTCTGCCCGTTGGATGGCAAATTGCTGTCACAGCATCATGAAAGTCACGCCGTTTTCGGAATGGAGATTGGTACAAATGACGACGATTGTCAGATATGCCATTTCTCCATTTCAAAGGTCGTTGCTCCGAATTTGCCGCGGGCTTGTTTTTCCCTCACTGGTCGGCTGTTGTCGCATCGGATTGTTGAGTCTGCTGTAGGCCAGGAAATGCCGGCTTATTACTTGCTACGTGCGCCGCCTTGTTGTTAAACATATTTTTTTATATGGAAGGAAGCAGAAATGCTCTTCTGATTTTATTTAACAACATTTCAAGGAATAATATATGATAAAAAAATATATGGTCCTTGCCATAATGGTATGGACATCAGTCGCTTGCATTACGGCGCAAGTGACTGAAAAGCAGGATACAGTGCGAATGCATGAGATTGTGATTTCATCCAACCGTCAGCAGACTGTCAAGCAGTATGCCCCATCCCTTGTGGAGGTGATTTCGGGCGAAACAATGCAGCTGACCAATGCCGTCTGCCTTGCGCAGGGGCTTGGTTTTTCCACAGGTGTGCGGGTGGAGGACAACTGCCAGAACTGTGGTTTCACGCAGGTGCGTATTAACGGCCTCGATGGTCATTATTCCCAAATTCTGATAGACTCGCGTCCGGTATTCACCTCCTTGATGGGCGTTTATGGGTTGGAGCAGATTCCCGCCGAGATGATTGAGCGGGTGGAAATCGTGCGGGGAGGTGGCAGTGCCCTGTTTGGCGCTTCGGCAGTGGGTGGCACCATCAACATCATCACGCGGGAGGCAGAACGTAATTCCGCCTCTGTGAGTCACACGCTCACATCTATTGGCGGCACGCGCTCATTGGACAACGCCACCGGATTCAATGCTGCTGTGCTTGGTCGCAATCGCCGTGCCGGCGTGAATGTTTTCGGCCAGCATCGGCATCGAGATGCATACGACCATAATGCTGACGGTTACAGCGACATCCCCAAGCTGAATAACCTTGCCTTGGGCATGAACGCATATTGGCGCCCGTCGCTTAACTCCAAGCTGACAGTGAGTTATAACACTATCCATGATGAACATAGAGGTGGCAATAGGTTGAATCTGCAGCCGCACGAGTCCAATATCTCCGAAGGAGCCAAACATCATATACACAGCGGCCAACTGGCCTATCACGGGCATTTTGGGCAACATTGTGTGGAGGGCTATGTGGCCTTGCAGAACACTCTTAGGGAGAGCTACTATGGTGGGTGTGGCGAAGAGACTTCCGAGGATTTGGAGAACGCCCTCAAAGCCTATGGCTATACCTATGGCTTCACCGCTCTGGCGGGCGCCCGTTACACCTACTCGTTCCGGAAACTTTGGTTCCTGCCCGCCGAGATGACCGTCGGCGCTGAATACAACTATGACTATCTTAACGACTCGGTGCCGGGTTTCGGAAACTACATGGAGCAGAAAATCCACATTTATAGTGGCTATGTGCAGAACGAATGGAAGAACAACCAGTGGGCTGTGTTGGTCGGGGCCCGGTTAGACAAGCACTCCTTGATCCGTCCTCCTGTGGTGTCGCCCCGGGTGAACGTGCGCTTTAATCCTATGCCTGCGTTATCGTTGCGGGTGGGCTATGCCGCCGGTTTCCGGGCACCACAGACGTATGATGAGGATCTTCATGTGGCCATGGCAGAAGGTGTGCGTATCGTCAACACTCTTGCTGACGACCTGCGTGAGGAACGCTCGCATAGTGCCACCCTGTCGGCAGACTACATCCTCCGTAAAGGCTCCCTTACTTGCGATTTCCTGATGGAAGGCTTCTACACGTTTTTGAATCATATCTTTGCTACCCGCTATATTACCGACGAGGAGGATATTACATGGGTGGAACGCTACAACGCGGATAAAGGCAGTGTGTATGGCGCGCATGCCGAGGTGTCCTTGAAGTGGAAAAAATGGATGTCGGCCACCCTTGGCCTTACCTGGCAGCGGGGGAGTTTCAGCGAACCGGTGCAGTGGAACGAGGATGCGCCTATGGAACAGCGGATGTTGCGCACCCCCAACCTTTACGGACAGTTTGTTTTAGAAAGTGTGCCATGGCGCACCCTGTCGCTGTCGCTGTCGGGCAACCTCACCGGCCCCATGCTTGTACCGCATGAGACGGAGAAGCCTGTGCTGGAGACCAGTCCCACATTCTTCACGCTCAATGCCCGCGTGGCATACGATTTCCATATCCACAACAAGAGCTTCGTGCCGAGTGAAGAGGATGACCATACCTGCGTTTTGCAACTAAACGGCGGCGTAATGAACATCACCAACTCCTATCAGCAAGATCTGGAGGTGGGATTGAACCGCGACTCCGGTTACATTTACGGACCTTTGCTGCCCCGATGTTTCTTTATCGGACTCAAACTCTCTATCTGACGTGCCTCTTGTCTTCTTTTTCGCTATCTTTGCCGCCGTGATATGAAAAACGACACCTCACAGCGGATTCATCAGATACTGAAGCAATACTGGGGCTATGACACGTTCCGCCCCATGCAGGAGGATATTGTCCTCTCGGTGCTGGAGGGGCGCGACACGCTGGCACTGCTGCCCACCGGCGGCGGCAAGTCCGTGTGCTTCCAGGTGCCCGCCATCGCCATGGGCGGCCTTTGTCTTGTCGTCTCCCCGTTGATTGCCCTGATGAAGGACCAGGTGGCGCACCTGCGGGAACGGGATGTCAAGGCGGTGGCCATCTATTCCGGAATGAACGGCAGCGAAATCGAGGATGCCCTCTCCGCGGCCCTGTTTGATTCCGAATGCCGCTTCCTGTATGTGTCGCCCGAACGCCTGATGACCAACACCTTCCGGCAGAATTTCGCCCGGATGCCGGTCCGGATGATTGCCGTGGACGAGGCGCACTGCATCTCCCAGTGGGGCTACGACTTCCGTCCGCCGTATCTGGAGATTGCGCAGATCCGGAAAATCTTCCCGAAGGCTCCGGTGCTGGCCCTGACGGCTACCGCCACTCCCGAGGTGGTCAGCGATATCCAGATGAGGTTGGGGTTTCCGTCCGAGAATGTGTTCCGTAAGAGCTTCAAAAGGGAAAACCTCACCTATTTTGTGGTGGAAGAGGAGGATAAGTACGGCCGGCTTTTACGTATTGCCAACCGCTATCCGGGTACGGGCATCGTGTATGTGCGTAACCGCCGCAAGACGGCGGAGGTGGCGGAGTTTCTCACCAAGCACGGCGTGCCCTCCGAATGCTACCACGCCGGCATGGATGCCAAAGTGCGCGACAAACGGCAGAACGACTGGATGGCGGGTCGCATCCGCGTGATGGTGGCCACCAACGCCTTCGGTATGGGTATTGACAAGCCCGACGTGCGTTTTGTCGCCCATCTGGACCTTCCCGACACGCTGGAAGCCTACTTCCAGGAGGCTGGGCGCGGCGGGCGTGACGGTCTTTCTTCTGTGGCCGTGCTGCTGTATGACGAGTACGACCTGCGCCAGCTTAAGCGCAACTTCACACTGGCATTCCCGCCCTTGGAAAAGGTCCGGGAAGTGTATCGCCAGCTGTGCCAGCACTATTACATCAAGATAGGGGCGGGGCAGAATACGCTGCATCCCTTCAACCTTGCCGAGCGCGCACATGATATGAAGATGGATGTGGTGCAGTATTTCAATGCGTTGCAGCTTTTGGAGAAGGCTGGCGTAATTGTGCTGTCGGAACATTTGCGGGAGAAATCCCAGGTCCGTTTCAACTATGAGAGCGACCAGCTGCTCCGCTATGAAGATACCCATGAGGAGGATGCAGAGTTTATAAGGCTGCTGCTGCGTTCCTATGAAGGTGTGTTCTCCCGTTACGCCAACATTGACGAGCACCAGCTGGCGCAGAGATGCTCCCTGACCGATGAGGAGGTGGTGGAACGGTTGCATCATTTAAGCAAGGCGGGGGTGCTGTCGTACCATCCGCAAAGTGCCGTGCCGCTGCTAGTGTTCGTGCAGGACCGCATCGATGAGCGTTACCTCTATTTCGAGCCGCAGGTGTATGCCGAACGGAAACGGAAGGCGGAGGAGCGGATGCTGGCGGTGAAGCATTACGTGACGTCCTCGAACATCTGTCGCAGCCAGCTGCTGCTGAACTATTTCGGGGAGACGGACAGCACCCCCTGCGGCGGGTGCGACGTGTGCCTGCGCAGGAAGAAATCTTCCGCACCCGCCGCGGCAGAGGCCGTCGCCCGCCGCACCCGCGAGCTTGTCGCCGCCGGCATCACCGACAGGAAGCAGCTGTTCGAGACGCTGGCACTGGAGTTTGACGAGGGTGAGGTGGCCGCCACCCTTCGCCGCATGGCCGATGCCGGAATGCTCTGAAACATGGCCTTTTCAGCCGTTTCGTTCTGAGTATTTTTTTTCTGTAAGGAATTGTAACAAACGGAATCTTTTTTACGACTATAATGTTGAAAAAAGAGAAGGATGGTGTGTGGAGGCGAACGATATTTTACTATCTTTGCACGTTTTACAAATTATGTTCATAATATGAAAAAAATCTTTTTTACAATTAGCGTAATCTTTTGTGTGTTAACAAGTTTTGCGCAATATCAGAAATCCGACTTGATATTGAGCCAGGATTTGTACAAGCATTATTCCCAGGCGGAAATTGAGCAGATGTACCAGCAGGATTTCGCCCAGCTGTTCCGTTTGAATTTCCGGATGTGCAATTATGCCCTATTCGGGGCCAAGATGCCGGCGGGGCCAAGCCAGAACATGGGCTTTCTGGAGAAGTACGCCAAACCGGGGGTCACAGTGGACGAGGATGAGATCATCCACACGGGTCGGGTTGATCCGGAGGACTTCAACCTGCCGCAGGACAACACCCTTGTCAATGTGTTCCCATTGCATCGTTCTGGTTACTATGTCTATGTGATTTCCAAAGCGGATTACAACCAAATAATGGAAGCCAACTTGAATCAATATGCTTATTAATTATTTAAAAACACATACGATGAGAAAAATATTCATACTCCTCACGACAGTTCTTGGCTGCACCCTGAACCTCGTTCAGGCGCAGAGTATCAATATGGGGCAGGGTACCACCCATACGGCCACGGGATGTGCCATGACGGTGCATGACTATGGCGGCATAACGGCGGACTATGCGCCTAATCGGGATGACACGCTGACGATTTACTCCAACAGCTCCAGCAACAGTGCCGTGACGGTGGAGATTGACCTGCAGACGTTTGACGTGCATCCTTCGGATACGCTCTTCATCTACAATGGTCCCAATACGCAGTCGCCGATTTTGGATGTGTTCAACAATGGTATTGTGGGTCAGATAGCGGCGGCCACCTTGAAGTATGCCGCCACCATCACCAACCCGACGGGTGCCATCACCCTCCGGTTGAAGACGGACGGTTCCGGCGAGGGCGCGGGCTTTGACATCCTTACTGGGTGTGACGCTCCCTGCCAGCGCATCAACGTGAAATTCGACACGGTACTCTCCAACAAATACCCGAAGTTGGCTGATGACGGTTTCTACTATATTGACCTCTGTCCGTACGACACGCTGCACTTGGTGGCTTACGGCGAGTATCCTGACAACTACTTCAGCTACACGCAGACGGATGCCACCTCCACATTCCATTGGGATCTTGGCGTTGCGGAGTTTGATTCCCTTGGCTATAACGCCGTTGACTATTACTTTGAATCGAAGAGGGGTTTTGACGCTTCCCTCAGCATCACCGACAGTGCGGGATGCATCTCCTATATTCCCCAGGTGTTCCGTATCCGAACCTCCGACAACCCCATCCGATCCCTCGCCACCATGCCCGAGATCTGTACGGGACAGGAGGTGAACTTCACTACGGGTTACGACTATATCTCATCGGTGCAGCTGGACACGATCGGTAGTGCGCAGGCCACCTCTTTAGCGGTGTCCGACACTATCTTCCTGCCCGATGGCCAGATATGCAACGGCAGTTGCGCCTATACGTCGCCGGTGACTTTCACCGCATTTGCCCCAAGTGCTACGGTTACATCGGCCAACGATATCCTTTATGTTCGGCTTTCCATTGAGCATTCTTATGTCGGCGATCTTTGGATTAATCTTACCTGTCCGAGCCAGAAACGGGTGTCGTTGTTGAAGAAGTATGCAGGTTCCTCTTCGGGTTCCTGTGCCAATGCTGTGCCGGCATCCGAACAGGGATGGGCCGCCGGTGCGGGAGTGTCAAATGCCCACTTTGGAGTTTATTACAAGCCTGATAATTGTTCAGGAAATTGCAATGGGGTAGGTTGCCCGATGGGCCAATGCTGGAACTACTGCTGGTCCAACGCCACCAACCAGGGCTACCAGTACGCCTGCGGTAACGGTTATGTGTATGAGAATTGCAATCACGTGTATGTGAACAGCCCATACGGAAGTTCCTA
The DNA here is from genome assembly GCA_017540505.1 of Bacteroidales bacterium. GTDB lineage: Bacteria > Bacteroidota > Bacteroidia > Bacteroidales > WCHB1-69 > F23-D06. The sequence continues at coordinate 77,264 of JAFYAW010000021.1, forward strand.
TTCCGGATCCACCTTTGTGGATTCTACCAATGTGGCCAATATGACCAATGTGTATCACCCGGACGGCTCCTTCGCCAACCTCATCGGATGCCCGCTCAACGGCACATGGAGTATTCAAGTGGTGGATGCATGGGGCATTGATAACGGCTACATCTGCGGCTGGGAGATGGCCCTTGACCCGCACTTGCAACCTGCCGACTGGCAGTTTAATGTGCAGGTGGACACGACCTATATCATCGGTCCCGGCGCCACAGGCAGCTATGTGATTCCCGACACCGCCGGTGACATCAACTATACGATTCGTGTGGTGGATGAGTTCGGTTGCCACTATGATACCAATACCGTGGTGAAGGTTACCCCCGCCCCGCGTCCGGATCTGGGCGCCGACAAGGAGATCTGCATCGGCGAAATCCTCACCCTCGATGCCGACACCGTCGGTTTGAATCCTGTTTATCATTGGAATACCGGTGCCACCACCCGGACTATCAACGTGGTTACCCAAGGCGAATATACGGTGGATGTGACGACCAGCAACGCCAGCCAGACTCTCTTCTGCAAAGGTGCTGACACCGTTTATGTGAAGGTGAACCCGATACCGGAGTTTGATGTGAGACCCAGCGACACTGCCGGATGCGCACCACTGAAGTTGAGGTTTACAAATAATACCACCCCCGATGACGTAGATTACGTCTGGTATGTCTATCGCGAGACCCCCAACGGGTTGGTCTATACCAACAGCTCCACGCAGAAGGAGCCCTCCTTCGAATTGGTGGATCCCGGTGTCTATTCTGTCCTGCTGTACGGTAGCACGAGCAAAGGCTGTAACGACTCCCTGCTGAAATGGAGCTACATCACCGTGAATGCCCAGCCGCTCGCTGAGTTTGAGGCCGACCCCGCCATCTCCCTTATGGCGGAGAACAACGGTCTGGTCAATTTCATCAACTATTCCGATTCCACGGTCATGCGCACTCCCGGAACCACTTTCTACTGGGATTTCGCCGATGGCGAGCGTGACACCGAGAACATCTCCCCGCAGCACACCTACACTCAGTGGGGCGACTATGACGTGACGCTGCATATTGAGACCGAAGCTGGCTGCGCCAGCGAGATCGTCCATACGGTCACCGTGGACAAGGATCTGGAATTCCCCAATGTGATCACACCGAACGGTGACGGAATCAACGACGTGTTCGCTATCCAGAATATGAGCACGAACATTAACCCGGAGGATCCCGACAAATACCGGAACAACAAGCTCTACATCTTCGACCGTTGGGGCAATCGGGTATATTATGCTGAAAATTACGATACTTTCGCCCGCGACGGCAAGATTGAGAAGGGTAGCAAGGTTTTCGATGGCCATGGCTTGGGTGATGGCGTCTATTATTACAGTTTCTACTTCAAAGGGAAAGCCAAAACCGTCAATTACAACGGTTCTATGACGATTCTCAGATAGATATAGTCGGGCACTTTAACCCTATATGACGATTATGCGTTGGAGGCAAAACAACGCATAATCGTTTTGCTGTAAAGGTAACTATACAATATTATATATAATATGAGAAAGATATTAACCGGTTTGCTAATGACTCTCGTGTGCGCGTGCGGATTCGCGCAGACATCGGATATTCATGTGGACGACATGCTGTACAAGCATCTCAGCCGCCAGCAGGTGGAAACGCTCCGCGCCAATAATCCGAGACAACTCGTGATTGAGAACTATAATATGGTATCCTATTGCTATCTGGCTATGAAGATGACCGAAGAGGAGGGTACCTACCAGATGAAGGGGGAACTCAAGAATGTGGTCCGCAAAGGCAAAACGTGCGACTATGCCGCCATTCTCCGCGACGGCTGCATCAACCGCTACGATTTCAACTTGGAACAGGATCCCTATAAGCAGAATGTCTATACCTTGGGTGATACGGGTGCCTATATTGTGGTGCTTTCCAAGCAGAGATTTGACAACAACCTCAACGCCGCCCTCCGGGAATATGGTTTGGAAATAAAAAAATAAACAGTTTCTTTCATGTTGTTTAGATTTTTATTATCTTTGCAATATGAAAGACAAACTGAATCTTACGGGAGGCGAATGGGTGGCGGCATTGGTGCTGCTGGCCCTGATTTTGGCAAGTTATCTGTTTTATTATCTGTATGATGCAAACAAGGGAACATCGTTCCCATTGGCTTCTTATGCACAGGATTTTGAATTGTTTGTAGAGGAGCAGGCGCGGCTGGCCGACTCGGCAGAGCGTGCTCACGCACGAAATTATCCCGAATACAAATCCTACCGTACGGCTTATGACACCTCGAAGGGGCGAAAACCCGCTCGCGAGCCTCTGTATGCCATCGAGAAAATAAACCTCAACCGCTGCGACAGCACCGATTTGCTGGTGGTGCCGCAGTTCGGCAGCAAGCGGGCGGCCCGCCTGGTGGAGTACCGCGACAGGCTGGGAGGCTTCTACTCGCTCTCGCAGCTCAAAGAGGTATATGTGCTCCAGAATGTTGGGGATGAATTGCTGGAAAAGTATTTCTTCGTGCGGCCCTCGGAGGTGCGAAAACTCAACATCAACACGGCCACGTACAAGGAGCTGGTGTCGCATCCCTACTTCGACGTCTATCTGACGAAGACCATCCTCAACTACCGGCAGCGGCACGGGCGCATCGAATCCTTCGAGCAGCTGCAGCAAATCACGCACGCCTATCCCGAACTGATGGAGAAACTACGCCATTACATCGAGTTTTGAAAGCGGAAAATTTTGTATCTTTGCCCGCTTGAAAAAACGCTGTCGTGAACATTTACAAAGCTGATTTGCACACACATACACTCTTGTCGCCCTGTGGTGATCTGGAGATGACCCCCGACAACATCATCGCCTTGGCCTTGGAACGGGGGGTGGATGTGATTGCCATCACCGATCACAACGCCACGCGCCATTGCCGCCTGGCCGAGCACTACTCCCACAATCGCGACATCTTTGTGCTGTGCGGCGCGGAAATAACCACCAAGGAGGAAGCGCATTGTCTGGCCTACATGCCCGACCACGACACGCTGGACCAGCTGCAGGCCTACCTCGACGCGCATCTGCCCGACACGCCCAATAATCCCGATGTCTTCGGCGATCAGGTGCAGATTGACGAGGATTTCAACATCGTGTATGAGGAGCCCCGCCTGCTGACCTCTGCACTGGACCAGTCGGTGAACGAGATTGCCAACTTCGTCCATTCTTTAGGCGGCCTGTTCGTGCCCGCCCACATCGACAAAACCACCACCAGCCTCATCAGCCAGCTCGGCTTTATCCCGTTTGATCTGGAGTATGACGCGGTGGAATTGTCGAAACATGGCAACAAGGAGGAGATTTTAAAAGTACACAAGTATTTGAAAAATAAGATGTTCACCCGAAGTTCTGATGCGCATCTGCCGGATATTGTGGGAACCGCCACCTGCTATCTGGAAATGGAGACCCGCAGCTTTGAGGAGATACGCATGGCCCTGCACGGTGAGAACGGACGGAGAGTGCTTTTGGAAATTTAGAGTATAGAGTTGAGAGATTAGAGTTGATAGAGGACATTTAAAACATTTAAACTAAACATACAATGACAGTAAAAAACCTTATTGAGCAATTGAATCTCACCGTTTTCTGCGGTGAAAACAATCTGGACACGGAAATCCAGGGCGGTTACGTCTCCGACCTGTTGAGTGATGTGATGGGCTTTGCCCAGGAGGGCAACGTGTGGATCACCTTGCAGACGCACAAGAACGTTATCGCCATCGCCTCCTTGAAGGAACTGGCCTGTGTGGTCCTGGTGAAGGGCAACAAGCCTGACGAGGATATGCTGGAACAAGCCAAGGAGGAGGAGATTCCGGTTTTGGGTACCACCGAGCAGACCTTTGAGGTGGCTGGAAAGATTTACCAAATGCTTAACGCATAGCGCTATGAAGGATTTGTCGATGCACATCATGGACATCCTGCAGAACTCCACCCGTGCGAAAGCCAGCACGATAACCCTGGAGGTTCTGTTGGACAGTCAGGCCGACACGCTCACGCTGATCTTCAAGGATGACGGCTGCGGCATGTCGCCGGAGATGGTGGAGAAGGTGACGAATCCGTTCTTCACCACGCGCACCACCCGCAAGGTGGGATTGGGACTTCCGCTGCTGAAGCAGAACACGGAGATGACCGGCGGCTCGATGGATATCCAGTCCGAAGTGGGCGTGGGCACCACGGTGACGGCCGTCTTCGGGCTCACCCATTTGGACACGCCGCCCATGGGCGATCTGGCCGGTACGATAGTGCTGACCATCTCCGCACATCCGGAAATCCATTTCATCTTCCATTACAAAAGGGACGAAGAGATTGACTATACGTTGGATACGGACGAAGTATATGAAGTGCTGGACGGGATGCCAATCAACGATCCGGATGTGATAGCCTCTTTAAAGGAGATGGTGGAAGAAAATATCCGATAGAGACGCGAAAAAAATGTATCTTTGCCCGCTTTTTTTCAAAGTGAAGTGAAATTATGCAAGTAATTAATACCGTAAAAGAATTATTGGCAACAGCCATAAGCGTCAAGGCCTCTGGCAAGACCATTGGCATGGTCCCGACGATGGGTGCCCTGCACGAAGGCCATCTGTCCCTCATCCGGAGGGCGCGTAAGGAAAATGAGGCGGTATTCGTCTCCATCTTTGTCAATCCGGTCCAGTTCAACAACCCTGACGACCTGCGCAAGTATCCGCGCACGTTGGAGCGCGACTTGGAGCTGATTGGCGAGGATGCAGACTACGTGTTCGCGCCGTCGGTGGAGGAGGTGTTCCCAGTGCAGCCGTCGGAGGTGTACGACTTCGGTCCGGTGGAGAAGGTGATGGAAGGCGCAGCGCGTCCGGGCCATTTCAACGGGGTGGGCGTCATCGTGCGCCGTCTGTTGGAGTGGGTGCGTCCCGACAAGGCCTACTTCGGTGAGAAGGACTACCAGCAGATTGCCGTCATCCGCGAGATGGTGCGCCAGTGCAACATCCAGAGCGAGATTGTGCCCTGTCCTATTGTGCGCGAGCCCAACGGACTGGCTATGAGTTCCCGCAACCGCCGTCTCACCCCGCACCAGTTTGAGACTGCCGCCAACATCCACCGTATCCTGGAAGAGTCGCGCCAGCAACCCGATGTGCGCGAGATCCGGACTTTCGTGGAGACGGAGATCAACAAGGTGCCGGAATTCCGGTTGGAGTACTTTGAAATTGCCGACGCGCAGACGTTGCAGAGCGTGCAGACCTTGGACGATGCCGACGGCGTGATGGGCTTTATCACCGTATATGTGGGGGAAGTACGTCTCATCGACAACATTCGTTACAAATAATACAAAACTATCGTTATTTACCATAATAGTTATATTGTAAAACAATGACAATTGAGCTGTTAAAATCCAAAATACACAGGGTTACCGTAACGGAAGCTGATTTGAACTATGTGGGTAGCATCACCATTGATGAAACCCTGATGGAGGCCGCCCATATAATTGAAAATGAGAAAGTACAGGTGCTGGATGTGAACAATGGGGAGCGTTTCGAGACTTATGCCATCAAAGGGGCGAAGGATTCCGGCGTGATCTGCCTCAACGGTCCCGCCGCCCGCAAAGTGTGTGTGGGCGACGTGGTGGTCATCATCTCCTATTGTTCCATGGACTTCGAGGAAGCCAAGCATTTCAAGCCTTGGATTCTCTTTCCCGATAAGGATAATAAGATTTGAGATTTTGGGTTGGAAAACTAAGAGATTAAGAAATTAAGGCCTTACCAATTTCCTAACATCAAAATCCCAATAACCATTAACCATTAACCATAAACCATCATAAACCATACATAATGTACAAACTTATACTTATCCGGCACGGGCAGAGCGAATGGAACTTGTCGAATCAGTTCACGGGATGGACGGATGTGGACCTCACCCCGCAGGGGGTGGAGGAGGCCAAGCAGGCCGGCCGCATCCTCCGCGACTCGGGGTTGGATATACGCTATACATACACCTCTTTCCTGAAGCGGGCCATCAAGACGTTGAACTATGTCTTGGAGGAGATGGATCGGCTGTGGCTGCCGGTGGAGAAGACCTGGCGGTTGAACGAGAAACATTACGGCATGTTGCAGGGACAGAACAAGCAGCAGGCCGTCCAGATTTATGGTGAGGAGCAGGTCACACTGTGGCGCCGGAGTTACGATGTGGCACCCGCCCCGATTCCGGACGACGACCCGCGCCATCCCAAGTTCGACATCCGTTATCAGGACATCAAGTACCGCGCGGCACGCCCCGGCACCGAGTCCCTTTCGGATGCCACGCGCCGCATCATCCCCCTCTGGAACGTCAGCATCGTGGAGAGCCTGCGCCAATACAAGCAGGTGATGATTGTGGCCCACGGAAACAGTATCCGCGGCATCATCAAGTTCATGAAAAACATGTCGAACGAGGACATTGTGAAGCTGAACATACCCACGGGAGTGCCTTATCTGATGGAGTTGGACGACGAGATGCAGGTGCTCAGCGACCGCTATATCGGCCTGAGTGAAGAGGAGTTGAAGGCCAAGCAGGAGAGCGTCGCCAACCAGACGAGAATGGTGGCCCACTGACCGGTTTCGGCAGTTGGCCATTTTTTTTATTATGAACAGATATTTGTGAATTTTTTTTGGGATTTTTTTTGTACATTTGCACCGCTTTTTTGAAAGAAATTCTATCACATTTTCATTAATAACTTTTAAACCCAGTTTATTATGCAGAAAAAAGTAAGAAATGTCATCATCATTGGTGCTGCTGGAAGAGACTTCCACAATTTCAACACCTTCTTCCGCCACAACAAAAACTACAATGTTGTAGCGTTTACGGCCGAGCAGATCCCTGGTATCGACGACCGTATGTATCCGAAGGAATTGGCCGGCGAGGATTTGTATCCGAAGGGCATTAAGATTTACCCCGAATCCATGCTGACCGAGTTGATCAAGAAATATGATGTTGACGATTGTGTCTTCGCATACAGCGACAAGCCCTATTCATACGTGATGGGTGTGAGCGCTATCGTGAACGCCGCTGGCGCCAACTTCTGGCTGATGGGCCCGAAGGACACGATGATCCCCTCCAAGAAACCCGTTATCGCCGTTGGTGCTACCCGTACGGGCTGCGGTAAGTCCCAGACCTCCCGCAAAATCATTGAATACCTTGTCGGTATGGGCTTCAAAGTCGTCGCCGTTCGTCACCCGATGCCGTACGATCCCGATTTGAACAAGCAGATTGTCCAACGTTTCGCTTGTGTTGATGACCTCAAGTATCAGAACTGCACCATCGAGGAGATGGAAGAGTATGAACCGCACGTGGTGACCAAACGTAACGTCATCTACGCCGGTGTTGACTAGGAGGCTATCCTCAAGGGCGGCAAGACCAAAGATCCTCAAACCGGCAAGTGGGTTGAGATGGCTGGTGCCGAGAAAGATCCCGACGGCTGTGACATCGTGCTGTGGGACGGTGGTAACAACGACTTCCCGTTCTACAAACCCGACCTGACCATCGGTGTGGCCGATCCTCTTCGTCCCGGTGCTGAAGTCAGCTACTATCCCGGTGAAGTGGTTGCCCGTCTGGCTGACGTTATCGTCATCAACAAGATCGACTCCGCTTCTTTGGAGAACATCAACACGGTGCGTGCTAACCTCGCCAAGATCAACCCGAACGCCAAGCAGATTGACGCTGCCTCCATCCTCACGGTGGACAAGCCGGAACTCCTCAAGGGCAAGAAAGTCCTCGTGGTGGAAGACGGTCCTACGTTGACCCACGGTGAGATGAAGATCGGTGCCGGTACGGTTGCCGCCATGAAGTACGGTGCCGCCGAGCTCGTGGATCCTCGTCCTTACACGGTTGGTGAGCTTACCACCACCTTCGAGCGCTATCCGAACATCGGCACGCTCCTCCCGGCCATGGGTTATGGTGCACAGCAGATGAAGGACCTCGAGAAGACCATCGCCAACACCAAGTGCGACGCCGTGGTCATCGGTACGCCTATCGACCTGCCTCGTTTCATCAAGATCAAACAACCCGTTGTCAAGGTTGGTTACGAACTCCAGGAGATCGGTACCCCGACCCTCAAGGAAGTTCTCGACGATTTCGTTGCAAAACACAACCTCAAACCGAAAAGAAGAAGAAAATAATTCTTACGGACTATATGGGCGGGCTCGGTAACGGGCCCGCTTTTTTTGTATCTTTGCCGCTGCAAATAATAATTATGTTTATGTTGTTCCTGTAAAATAACCCTTATGAAAAAAAGACTTACACTTGTACTTCTTATAGCAGTAACGGCAATGTCTCTCTCCGCACAACCCGTGGTGAACGGCGTTATGCAGGGGTCACCCAAAACTTTTATGGTGGATCCGGCAACCTGCAACCAGGCCAATGGCTGGGCAAGAGCGTATAACGGTACATATCCGTCTCAGAGCACGGCTACAGCTACCACAGATGGCCCCTTTTATACTTTGGGTGTGGCAAGTGGCTGGTCGTCACATCAATTGATGACCAATCCTTCAAATACGAGTTCACCGACGGATAACCAAGCCTGCGATAATAGTACAGGCGTTTACCTGCCTATATTCCCATTGGCTTGGAATTGTACTGATTATCCTGTGAGTTCGGGTTTCCATTACGAGGATACCGTCATGCGGATCGGGAACACCAGCGGTAGTGCCAAGTCGGCAAAAATGGAGTACTCGTTTATTCCGGATACCCTTAATCCTGTCTTGTTGGTGGCGTATGAGTGCGTTTTGCAGGCACCCAACCATCCGCGTGCGCAGAACCCGTCTGTTCTGATTCAGGTGTCGGAGAACAATACTGATCACAATGCCCTGTTACCGTTGGGCTATTATCCGAGCGATTATATTACAAATGGGAATAACACGCTTTATAATAATCTGAATTGTCCGTTAAACGTGAATTGGCCGTATGCCCGGTATTTTTATCAGGCGGAGGGAAGTGATGGTCCATCGGTCCGTCCTGCTGAGATGACCCCTTCGGCTTTCTATTCGGGGAACAATTTTACCAGTTATGAGTGTAATTCAGGATATAGTAGAATTGTATCCACAAAATATGTGACCGTGGCGTTTAATTTGATGCAGCAGGCAAGGACTCATACACCAGTTAAGTTCAAGATAATCCTTCGAGGATGTACTCCAAGCGCACATTATGCCTATTGCTATTTTACGGCCAAGATGGTGCCGGGAAAAATACAGGTTCTTCAGACAGCGGATACGGTGGAGCTTTCAGTGCCTTGGGGGTTTGACGCCAACACTTACCATTGGAAACATGGGTTGAACAAAGACACTTGTGTGATGTTGACTACGAATAACCAGTACAAAGTGAAGATTCCCCGCAACCAGCTGATGCCCTACTACCGCTGTGAGATGGAGTCGCAAACAGGCGTGCCGTTTGTGTATGAGGTGCGTCCGCATACATCGGATATCACGGCGGACTTTTCCGCCGCGCAGCAAGATTCCGCCCAGATGACGGTGTTCCAGTTCAATGATATGAGCCAGATATTTGAAATCACACCTGCTTTTAATGCAGGCTCCTATAATGTGCCTTCCGACACGATGATCGTGCCGGTAAGCAGTCTGCGCTGGTCGTGGAAAAAGGAGGGGAGTGCATGGACCAGTTTTGCCCAAGACGAGCATAATCCGGTGCTGGCTTTGCCCACACCCGACCATTACGACAGCATCCGCGTGAAGCTGGAGGTGGAGGATCCGGAAACGGGAGCACAAGGCTCGGTGGAGAAGACCTTTTACTATGGCAGCAACGTGGGCGTTGAGACGTATGCCAGCGAAATCACGTTGTATCCGAACCCGAATAGCGGAAAATTTGTTATCCAGTCGGGCATGGCGGCAATGAAGGAGGTGTGCGTGTATGACCTGCAGGGACGCCTGCTCCGCAAAGTGGCGGCTGACGGGCAGACGGCGGCCATCGATATCAAGGGACTTCCCTCCGGCACCTATATGGTCCGCATAGAGACCGACAAGGGCATTGTGACGAAAACAGTAGTGAAACAATAAAAAACATAACATTATGAAAATACCAGCATCCGAACTTCCCAAACAGCAAGACGGGGCCATCTATCATCTCAATCTGCACCCGCAGGAACTGGCCGACAATATCATTTTAGTCGGCGACCCGGGGCGTGTGAGCATGATCTCCGATTTGTTCGACACCATAGAGGTGCGCAAGCAGAACCGCGAACTGATCACCCATACTGGAACATGTCAGGGCAAGCGCGTGTCGGTCATCTCCACCGGCATGGGCACCGACAATATTGATATTGTACTCAATGAGTTGGATGCCGTAGCCAACATTGACCTCGCCACAATGGAGGTGAAACCCGAACACCGGACGCTCAACATGGTGCGTATAGGCACATCGGGTGCGCTGCAGCCCGATATAGCGTGCGGCAGCGCCGTGGCCTCCGCTTGGGGCTTCGGCATTGACGGTGTGTTGCAGTTTTACGATCATGGCGACTGGAGCAATGAGGCATTGGTGGATGCTTTCATCGCGCATACCGGATGGAGTTCGAAGCTGCCGCGCCCGTATTGCACACCGGCATCCGCCAAGCTGCTGCAGCGCATTGGATACGACATGTACCAGGGTATTACGGTGAGTGCACCGGGCTTCTTCGGCCCGCAGGGTCGGCAGGTGCGTGCCCAATTGGCCTATCCCGACCTGAACAGCAAGATAGAGTCATTTCAATACGAAGGGAGAAGTATCACCAACATGGAGATGGAGTGCTCGGCTATCTACGGATTGGGCAATGTGCTGGGACATAACCCCTTAACCGTCTGCCTGATTATCGCCAACCGCGTCACGGGCAAATTCCTCGACGATTACCATGACCTGATGTGCGATTTGGCACGGAAGGTGCTGGATCGGTTCTAAGACGTGAGATTGGCTGTTGGCCGTTGGATTTTGGGAATTGGGATTTGTTCTTAGTTCCTTAACTCCTCTCAACTCTATACTCTCAACTCTAAACTCCTATACACCACTACCACGCCTTTGCCATGCATCTCAATGGTGAAGGTGTTGCCGGTGGCCTCGTTCAGGCTGCCCTCCCACAAATGGTGGAAACAGCGATTGTTGACGGGGTATTTGAGTCCGTGGAAGGTGAGTGGGAGTTGTTCGTCTTTGGCGAATACCGATACCTGCTGGCCCGGTACGGAGGGTAGGGTTGTGGTCTGGCGTAGCGCATTGAAGATGCCGTAGTCGGTGACCATGACCAGATCCAGCCATTGGCTGTAAGTTGCCATGATGCTGATGTTGGCGATGAAATGGTCGTCGCGCAGGCCCGCACAGCCCAACAGGGCAATGTGGTCCAGCTGTTGGGCAATGGCGTATTTCAGGGCTTTCTGCAAATCGTTGTACTCGGTGCTGTAGTCTGGATGGAGTCTGTCGCTCCAGCGTTGCCGCTCGTCCGGACTCAGGGAGTCCAGGTCGCCCACCACCACGGAGGGAGAGAAGCCGGCGGCGGTGAGTTTGCTCACAGCCCCATCGCAGCAGATGATGTGTCCGGCGTGCCGCAGGAAATCCAGCGCTCGCGAACATGACGGAAACGTGCCATTGGCCACAATCACCGTCTTGTATGGCATCTCCACCTTGAAACCCTCACTCATAATCCTAATTAATACGGCAACTATTAACTGTTAATTATTAATTATTAATTATTAATTGTTAATTGCCCTACATCCATTTCACCAAATTGAAATCCAGGTCATGCGGCAGCAGCGGGTGCTGCGGGATGATACGGATGGCGCAGTTCCAGAGGCCCACGTTACGGGCGTTCAGACTGCAACGATATACGGCGATGCCGTTTTCGCATCGTTGGATGGTGAAGGGGTATTTGCTCACTAAGCGGATGCGGCCGTTGTTCTCCTCGTTGGCGAAAATCAGTTCGATCTTGAGGTCTTCGGGTTTGAGGGCCCCGATCTTCAGCGTGAGTTCTAAGGAGAGATCATCGCCCACATAGAAGACGTTGTTGGCCTGTGTGGGAGAAACCAGCTCCACGCGGGAGATGTTGTTCCAGTTGGTGGCCACATGCTCCTTCCACTTGAGCAGGGTGCGGATCTCGTGGAGATTGTCGGCGCAAAGACGCTCGTGACGCTCTTCGAGTTTATGGTAGAACTTGTCGTAATAGTCGTCTAACTGGCGCTTCATTGTGTAATGGGGCGAGATGGTGGCGAAGCATTTCTTCATCATAGCCACCCATGCCGTGGGAACCTGTTGCTCGTTGCGGTTGTAGAAGGCAGGCATAATCTCCTCTTCAATAGTGGAGTAGAGGGTGGAGGCGTCAAGCTCGTCCTGGAGGCGGTTGTCCTCGTAGGTGATCTGCTCTTTGATGGCCCAGCCGGCACCAGGCACATAGCCTTCCGCCCACCAGCCGTCGAGGACGCTGAAGTTGAGCACGCCATTCATAACGGCCTTTTCGCCGGAGGTGCCGGAGGCCTCTAATGGGCGTGTGGGTGTGTTGAGCCAAACGTCGCAGCCGGAAACGAGCTTCTTGGCGAGGATCATGTCGTAGTTCTCCACAAAGATGATCTTACCGACAAATTCGGGTCGGCGGGCCAGCTCTATGATGCGCGTGATGAGGTCCTGGCCGGCCTTGTCGTGCGGGTGGGCCTTGCCGGCGAAGACGAACTGGACGGGATGGTCCGGATGGCAGAGCAGCTGGCGCAGACGCTCCTCGTTGTTGAAGAGCAGGTGCGCGCGCTTGTAGGTGGCGAAGCGGCGTGCGAAGCCGATGGTGAGCACGTCGTCGCGTATGGATTTTAATGTCTTGTCAATCAGGGCGGGTGCTTCGGTGCGGCGGCGCATCTGATCGTTGAGCATAGGCTTGATGGCGGCGATCATCTCCTTGCGGAGGTCGTCTTTGATGCTCCAGATGTCGGCATCCGGCACCGACTCAATGCGGCTCCAATGGTCGGGATTGGAACGGTCGGCGGCGAATCCGGGACCGAAGACCTCCTCGTGAAGTTTCTGCCAGCGTTTGTGCGTCCAGGTGGGGTAGTGGACACCGTTTGTGACGTATCCGATGTGGGATTCCTCGGCAAAACGACCTTCGTACAAGTCAGCGAACATCTCCTGCGACACACGTTCGTGGATGCGGCTCACCCCATTGACCTCCTGCGAGAAATGGCAGGCCAGGATACTCATTGAGAATTTGTCGTTGGTGTAGTCGTCACGCTTTCGTCCGAAGCCCATGAAGGTCTCCCAGGTGATGTTATAGCGTGCCGGGAAGGTGGCGAAATAGGTGCGCATGAGGTCTTCGTGGAAGGCATCGTGACCGGCGGGAACCGGCGTGTGTGTGGTGTACAGGGAGGATGATTTCACCATCTCCGTGGCTACCGACATGTTGACGTGCTCGTTCTGCATGATGTCATAGACGCGTTCCAGACTCAGGAAGGCCGCATGACCTTCGTTGAGGTGGAAGAGGGTCGGCGTTTCTCCTAAAATCTTCAGCATACGCATACCTCCGATGCCGAGCAGGATCTCCTGCTTGAGGCGGTTTTCCACGTCGCCCCCGTACAGGGTGGCGGTGACTCCGCGGTCCTCGTTCCAGTTCTCGTCGAAGTCCGTATCCATCAGGTACAATGGAATCCGGCCAACGTTGACGCGCCAGATGCGGGCGTACAGGTTGCGGCCTGGGAGCGCGAGGCTTACCTTGCGCCAGTTGCCGTTCTCATCCTTCAACGGGAAGATGGGGAGCTTGGAGAAACTCTGAGGCGGGTAAAGGTTTACCTGTGCGCCGTTGGCGGAAATCTGCTGGGTGAAATAGCCGTAACGGTACAGCAAACCCACCCCGATCATGTTCACATTGCTGTCGGAGGCCTCCTTCAGATAGTCACCGGCTAACATGCCTAAGCCTCCGGAGAAAATCTTCAGCTCATTGCTGATGCCGAACTCCATGCTGAAATAAGCGACTTTCTTTTCCGGGCGGGTGCAGGGCGTGTCCATATAGGTGCGGAAGGCCTGATACACACGATCAAGACGCTCCAGATAGGCTTTGTTTTCGGAGAAATGCGTCAGCCGATCTAGCGGCAGCACCTGCAGCAGGTGTACGGGGTTCTCCTGACAGGATTTCCATAGGGTGGGGCCTGCTATTTCTTCAAACAGTTCACGAGCTTCATAATTCCAGCTCCACCAGAGGTTTTCGGAGATTTCCTCCAGCTTGTTGAGGGATGATGGAAGATGGGATTTGATGGAAATACGTTTCCAATCGGGAGTTTCACGAGAGATGTGTTGTACCATTTTACCTAATTTGGATGTCTTGTTTTGATATTGGGGATAACGGGATTCGCTCTTGGAGAGGGCTATATCGTACGTTTTCAGATAGTTGTCGTAAAGATTGGACCAAAGGGCCTCCTGTGCTGTCAGCATGGCGGATGTGTGTATGGCACTGATTTCCTCCGCATTCTTTCGACTGAACTCGGAAAGGGTGGCGGCGATGGCCTCCACCACGTCGTTGTCGTTGGTGTCGGTGCGTTCGATGACGGTCACGCCCGAAGGCTCGTGTGCATGCTCGCGGGCCCACAGACCAAAGCCGGCCAGCGAGGTGGTCACGGTCGGGATGCCGAAGGCGATGCTCTCTAACGGCGTGTAGCCCCAGGGTTCGTAGTAGGAGGGGAACACCGAGATGTCGAAGCCGATCAGCATATCGTAGTAGGAGAGGTTGAAAATGCCGTCGTTGCCGTCCAAATAGACAGGCACATAGACGATTTTCACGTTGCTGTCGGGGGTGTTGTATAGTTTATGCTCCGTCAGGGAACGGAGGATGGGGTCATTGTACGGATTGTGGAGCACATGAGTGGCGAACTCGTTGGTGATGGGTTGTTCGCCGATGGGCCGGCTCATGCGTTCCAGCAGCTCCACGCGCTTGCCGCTGTTGCCGGCAGGGATGGTGAGGAAAGCGATGATCTGGCGGTCGGGATGGGTGGCCGACAGGGCGGCTAAGCTGCGGATGAAGACGTCAATACCCTTGTTCTTGAATTCGAAACGGCCGCTGTTGATGACAAGCAGGGCGTTGTCGTCCAGTTTTTGCTGCATCAGCGACGAGGCGACGTGCAGCATGGTTTTGCGGGCGAGATTCCGTTTTTGCTCGTAGGCCTCGCCCACGGGCACGAAGTCGTTCTCGAAACCATTGATGGTGATGACGTCGGCGGGACGGCTGAAGAAGGCCGCACACTCACGGTCGGTGATGCCGCTGACGGTTGTATAGGCATCGGAATGGTCCGCCGACAGATACTCTAACGAGAATTTGGACTGAACGCCGAAGCGGTTCGCCATGTCCTGCGGGTTGTATTGCTGGAGGTCCTGGTAAAGCGGAAGGCCGTTGCCCGCGATGCAGCGTCCCAGTACAGTGGCGTGCGTGGTGAAGACCGTGGCAATCTGGGGCACATGCCGTTTCAGATGCAGGATACCCGTGCCCGTCATCCACTCGTGGAAATGGGCAACGATCTTGTCCATGGAGCTGCAGTGGAAATCGTAGAAGCTTTCGATCACCTTGCCGGCGGCATAGCCGAACAGGGCAGGCTCGATGTAGTCCCATTGTCCGGCGATGGAGTCCAGCTTGTAATGCAGCCAGAAATCCGTCAGGATCTCGTTTTTCTTTTCAAAAAATGGAGTGAAATTTATCAGAATTACAACGGGAGAACCGCAGATGTTCCATCGTCCGATGCGGATTTTCAACCCTTCCTGCTGGGCTATCTCCCTCCAGTTGCGATAGAGGTTTGCGTCTTCGATGAAGTCTTCACTCTGCTCCTTGGAAAGGTCCGGACCGATGCAAATGTATTGGTCTCCATATTGTTTTACTACTGTCTTAGCTTTGGTAGAGAGAACGGTGTATATACCGCCAACCTTGTTGCAAATCTCCCACGAGGTTTCAAAAATATAATCGGCACTCATAAATTCTGTATAGGGAATTTTTAAAGGTGCAAAAATACGAAAAAATCGGGTTGCTTCCCACGTCAGTGAGGCAAAAGGTTGCAATCGGCGAATTTCGTATCTTTGCCGCCGCTATGAATGAAGAGAGAAACATACGAATAGAAGACTTCGACTACCCGTTGCCGGAGGAACGCATCGCCTTCTTCCCTGTGGCGCAGCGCGACAACTCAAAGCTGCTGGTCTATCGCCATGGTGAGCTGACAGACAGCCACTTCCACAGCCTTCCCGACTTCCTGACCGACAACGATATGTTGTTCTTCAACGATTCGAAGGTCATCCACGCCCGCCTGCTGGTGCACAATGCGACGGGTGCGGCGATAGAGATTTTCTGCCTGGAGCCGCTGGCTCCGAGTCGCGACCCGGCCACCGCCTTCGCGCAGACAGGTTGCGTGACCTGGAAATGTATGGTGGGGAATGCGAAAAAATGGAAACGTCCGTTGGGGATTCATGTGTCATTAGACGGAAAAGAGCTGGTGGTGACGGCCACGAAAGGGGAGAATGTGGAGGGTACTTTCGAGGTGACGTTCGAGTGGGACGATGCCACGGTCTCCTTTGCCGAATGGCTGGAGCATTATGGGAAGATGCCGCTGCCACCCTACATCAAGCGCGCGGCTACTGCCGAGGATGAGCAGCGTTACCAGACGGTATATGCCCGTTACGACGGCTCCGTGGCGGCACCCACGGCAGGGCTTCATTTCACCCCGCAGGTGCTGGAAGCCCTTCGCAATAAGGGCGTTGACACCACCTATATCACGCTCCATGTCGGAGCTGGCACGTTCAAGCCTGTCTCGTCTGACACCATCGGGGACCATTATATGCACGAGGAGAAAATAGTCATCCCGGAGGCGGTGGTGGAGAAGCTCCTCGCCAGCCGTTCCAAGCGGCACATTGCTGTGGGCACCACGGTGACCCGCACGATGGAGTCTCTGTTCATCATCGGGGCCAAGCTCAAGCTCGGGCGTCCTGATCCGCTTACCGTCTCCCAGTGGGAGATTTACGACGATGCTGCTTTGCGCGAGGTGTCGGTGGAGGATTCCCTGCGCGCGATACACGATCACATGCAGGCGCAGCACACCGACCTGTTGCGCGCGGCGACGAGCCTCATCATCCTGCCCACCTATCGGCTGCGCATGGTGCAGGGCATCGTCACCAATTTCCACCAGCCCAAGAGCACGCTGCTGCTGCTCATCTCGGCCTTCGTGGGCGACGAGTGGCGGCGGATTTACCGCCATGCCCTGGCGCATGACTACCGGTTCCTGAGCTACGGGGATTCCAATTTGTATTTATAGTCGGTGAAGAAACCATATTTGTTCGTCGGATTGTAGCATCTTTTTCGTATCTTTGCAGCCCTTTTTTAGGAATATAAAACTATTTACATTATGATAAAAATCACACTACCTGACGGCTCTGTAAAAGAATTTGAACAGGGCATCACCCCATACGAGGTGGCTCAAAGCATCAGTGAAGGTTTGGCCCGTAACGTGCTGGTGGCCAAAGTGAACGACCAAATGGTGGAACTTGACAAACCCATCCGCGAGGATGCCACCCTCACCCTCTTCACATGGAACGACCGCGAAGGCAAGGACACCTTCTGGCACAGTTCCGCACACCTCATGGCGGCCGCCATCGAATCGCTGTACCCCGGCGTGAAGTTCGGTATCGGCCCCCATATCGAGACGGGCTTCTACTACGATATTGACTTCATGGACTATCCCATCTCGTCTGAGGATTTTCCGAAGATTGAGGAGAAAATGAAGGAGCTGGCCGCGCAGAAAATCCAATTTGTGCGCCGTGAAGTGCCCAAGGCTGAAGCACTTGACTATTTCCAGAAGAAAGGCGACGAGTACAAGTTGGAACTCATTGACGGTTTGGAAGACGGCCAGATCTCGTTTTACGAGAGCGGCCCCTTCACCGACCTCTGCCGCGGTCCGCACTTGCACGACACCTCCGCCATCAAGGCCATCAAGCTGCTCAAGACGGCGGGTGCCTACTGGCGTGGTGATGAGAAACGCAAACAGCTGACGCGTATTTACGCCGTCACCTTCCCGAAAAAGAAAGAATTGGATGAGTACTTGGCCCTGTTGGAAGAGGCTGCCAAACGCGACCACCGCAAGTTAGGACGTGAGATGGAGCTCTTCACCTTCTCCCCGCTCGTGGGCCAGGGTCTGCCGTTGTGGCTGCCCAAGGGTGCCGCCCTGCGCGACCGCCTTGAGCAGTTCCTGCGTAAAGTGCAGAAGAAGTATGGTTACCAGCAGGTCATTACCCCGCATATCGGTAACGTGAACCTCTATAAGACCTCCGGTCACTATGCCAAGTATGGTGCGGACTCTTTCCGCCCGATTACCACGCCGCAGGAGGGCGAGGAGTTCTTCCTCAAACCGATGAACTGCCCGCACCACTGCCAGATTTTCGCTGCCCGTCCGCGCTCGTACAAGGAACTGCCCCTCCGTCTGGCGGAGTTCGGCACCGTCTATCGCTACGAGCAGAGCGGTGAGTTGCACGGTTTGACGCGCGTCCGCGGCTTTACACAGGACGATGCGCACCTCTACTGCACCGCCGACCAGATCAAAGAGGAATTCTGTAAGGTTATAGATATTATATTGTATATCTTCAAAACCCTTAAATTCGAAAACTACAAGGCTCAGGTCTCCCTGCGCGACCCCAACAACAAGGAGAAGTACATCGGTACGGACGAGAATTGGGAGAAGGCGCAACGTGCTATCATTGAGGCCGCTGCCGAAAAGGGCCTGAACACCATCGAGGTGGAGGGCGAGGCTGCCTTCTATGGACCGAAGCTCGACTTCATGGTGAAGGATGCCATCGGACGCGAGTGGCAGTTGGGCACCGTACAGGTGGACTACAACCTGCCCGAGCGTTTTGAGCTGGAATACACGGATGCCGACGGTCAGAAGAAGCGTCCGGTGATGATCCACCGCGCCCCGTTCGGATCCATGGAACGTTTCGTTGCTGTGTTGTTGGAACACACTGGTGGCAACTTCCCGCTGTGGCTCACCTCCGACCAGGTGGTTATTCTGCCCATCAGCGAGAAGTACATGGACTATGCCCGTAAGGTGCAGGCCGCGTTGGACGAGCAGGACATTCGCTGCTACATCGACGAGCGTAGCGAGAAGACCGGCCGCAAGATCCGCGATGCCGAAACCGCCAAGGTCCCGTACATGCTCATCGTGGGCGAGAAGGAGGAGGAAGAAGGCACCGTCTCCGTACGTCGTCATGGTAACCTCAACGACGGTTCCATGCCGCTCAATGACTTCGTGGCACTGATTAAGAAGGCCATTGAAGAGGAGTTGGAGAATTAACAATTATCAATTAACAATTTATAATTAAGGAGTTGGATTATGGATATCTGACTCCTTTTTTCTTTCGTTGTTTTCCAATAATTGTTGTAAATATGCGTTGATGAATATTATTTTCCACACGATGTGCAAGATAAGGGGATTTTTTAAAGGTCGGCTTCTGACTGTTCTGAAAGGAATGGTCGGGTGGGGGCTCATGTCGTGGATATTCGTCGGACAGGTGTCGGCACAGGAGTTGAAGGGTAGGGTGTTCTCGGCGGATGAGAATGGCGATACGGTAGCGGTGTACATGGCGAGGCTGCAGTGGCTCAATACAGCGGTGGGAACCTTCACCAATGCACGTGGTTTCTACAAGCTTCCATTTTCACAGACCGACACCCTGATTGTCAGTTATGCATTGTATCCATCGGATACATTGATTGTTGGGAAAGAAGAGAAACAGCGGAACATTTTTATCAACAGATCCCAGTCCTTGCAGGAGGTGGTGGTCTCTAAAAGACGAAAGCAGAAATATGTGCGCAAAGGGAATCCGGCGGTGGAATTGGTGGAGAAGGTGATTGAACACAAAAACGACAACCGTATTGAATCTGTAGATTCTTATAAATCAAAGGTTTACAAGAAGATGGTGATGTCGTATGGACGATTTCAAATGGATTTTGAGAAGAACGGTTTTAACAGGCAGCTCTCCTTTTTGGGAAAATACGTGGATACCATCAGGACGGACACCATGCCGGTACTGACCTTTTCCCTTCGGGAGACACTATCGGACCATTACTACCAGAAATCGCCACGCAGGAATTTGGACTATTTGTATGCCCGACGAATGCAAGGCGTGGATGAGGCTTTTGATAAAGAAGGGTTAGGCACTAATCTGGATGCCATGTTTACGGAGGTGGATATTTTCGATAATGACATAGACCTGATGCTCAACAAGTTCGTGAGCCCTTTGTCATCCACCATCGCCACCACATATTATCATTATTTTATCACCGACACGGTGAACGTGGACAGTGTCTCCTGCATCGAGCTTACGTTTTCGCCGGTAAACAGCAAGAGTTTCGGCTTTACCGGACGTCTGTACATCGTGAACGACAGCACATATGCCCTGAAGAAATACACCATTAATGTGCCCATCGATATTAATATGAATTTTGTGAGACAATTGATTGTTGAACAGGATTTTATGAAAATTGACAGTTCTCTTTGGGCTCCAAAATCGTCGCAGACATTCGCCTCATTTTCTTTAATTAAAAGGAAGAAGATGAAGCGGATATATGTCCGTCAGAACACGCTGTGGTATCAATATGAGATGGGAGCGACTATTCCGGATTCGTTGTCGGCGGCCGGCTCGGAGGCGGAGGCTGCCAATTTGCGGTACAAAAACTGGCAATGGAGGAGGATGCGGCCGGAACCATTGACCCCCCAAGAGTCCGTTATGGACAGCATTTCGACAGAATTGCGCCGGCTGCCATTGTTCAAAGCACTTGAGAAAACGGCAGAGATTGTCGCCACGGGCTATGTCTCCACCACCTGGGATCGTAAAAGCAGCCTCTTTGACATCGGTCCGGTGTACAACATGATCAGTCACAATCCGATTGAAGGGCTTCGGTTCCGATTGGGGGGCATGACCACCGCCAAAATGCATGACCGCTGGTTCTTTACGGAGTATTTTGCCTTTGGCTGCCAGGATTTGCGCCTCAAGTACAATTTCACGTTGATTCACAGTTTTGTGAAGAAAGAACGTCACCCCAATGAGTTTCCGCGAAACGCCCTTTACCTGAGTACTAGTTATGATCTGGAGATGTTGGGGCAGAGTTTCACCTACATGGATCGCGATAATTTGCTGATGTCATACATGGTGGATACGGTTGCTTCGGCGGCGCAGTATGTCCGGCGTGGCAAGCTGCGTTATGTGCGCGAGTGGCCGTGCCGAGTCCGTGTGGACACGTGGTTGCAATATGAGCACTGCGAGGCCGCCGGAGCATTGAACTACCTTAGAATCAATGCGGACGGGACAATCACCCGCTTGACTGATTTCCACAATTGGGAATGGGGTGTGACGCTACGCTGGGCTCCGGGGGAGCGTATTTACAACAACCAGTCGGGGAAGGACAATCTCCTTAAACTCTCAAAAAACGCCCCAGTGCTGCAGCTTACGCACACCTCTGCTCTTATGGATGGCCGCACTTGGTGCAACCGGACGGAATTGTCGGTGGAGAAACGGTTCTGGCTCTCCGCCTTCGGACATATCGACGCCGAGATGAAAGGGGGTATCGTGTGGAACCGGGTGCCGTTCACGAAGCTGTTCGCCCCACCGAGCAACCGGTCGGTGTTCTTGTCGCCAAATACGTTCTGCTTGTTGCGGCCGATGGAGTTTGTCATGGACAAATATGTGGCCCTATACGCTACATACCACCTGAAAGGGTGGATATTCAACCGCATACCCTTATGGAACCGGTTGAATCTGCGCGAGGTTCTTTCCTTTAATGGCGTATATGGCGGACTTGCCACCAAGAATATCCCGAATGCGGGCACGCCCGGACTGTATGTGCTGCCCGACGGCTGTTCGCCCATTGGGAAAGTGCCGTATATGGAGATTACCGCCGGCATTGAAAACATCCTCCAGGTGCTCCGCATCGATTACGTGCGCCGCCTTTCCTACGCGAAGGATTTGAAAGGGTGGAAGAAAAACGGCATCCGCATTTCATTGAATATCACGTTCTGAAAGGCTATTTGGAAAATACGAATACTGTTCTGTGTTGTTAAGTTGTTTTGGTCGTTTCTGGTGGAAAAATTATTTTTTGTTAGTTAATTGATCTCGTCAATATACTATGCCATAATTTTTCATAGTATTTTCGTATCTTTGTGGCGTTAAAAACAATGACTATGACAAAAGATTTGATCAGACGGTACATTTGGTTGATAGATACCATCAATCAGGCTGGAGATGAGGGGATTACCTATTCAAGAATCTCCAAGAAATGGAAAGAGAATGATTTGCTCTCGGGTGGGGATGAGTATGCGTGGCGCACGTTTATGAACCATCGGAAGGATATTTTCGACCTGTTTGGCATCCGGATCGACTGCAAGAAAAGCACCAACAAGTATTGCATTGCCGATAGGGGAGACCTGAAGGAGGCCACGGGTTTCAAACGTTGGGTGTTCGATGCGTTGTCGTTGAGCAACCAGCTGAGCGAGAGTGTGGCCTTGCGCGACCGTGTGCTCATGGAGGACACTCCCTCCGGTCAGGAGTTCGTGTCTGCCATCTTGGAGGCTATGCGTAACAATAATATGGTGACGTTCAGTTACAAGCCGTTTTGGGTGGAAGAGGGTAGTGTTTCCAATCTCTATCATGTGGAGCCCTACGCGCTCAAATATTTCAAAAGGCGGTGGTATCTGTTGGCCAAGTATGGCGAATGTCCGTTGCGGATTTACGCGTTGGACAGAATGTTGGACATCGATATTGAGTTCGAGACCTTTACGATGCCGAATGACTTTGATGCCGAGGACTTTTTCAGCAGCTGTTTCGGCATTATCGTGGGCGACGAGGAGCCGCAGTTGATCCAGCTCAAGGTGGATAGCTATCAGGCCAACTACTTGCGCAGCTTGCCGTTGCATCATTCGCAGAAGGAGGTCGAGCGCACGGAGACGTACACGGTCTTCAGCTACTTCCTGCGCCCCACCTTCGACTTCATCCAGGAACTATTGACCTTGCGCGAGACCGCCGAGGTGCTGTCGCCTAAGAGCTTGCGTGCTGAGATGTCGCGGATCGGCAAGGTAGTGGCGAAGCGGAATGGGAAATAACCATCTGTAGAGACGTTGCGTGCAACGTCTCTACAATATTGCGTGCAACGTCTCTACAACGGTGCCAATGGAGCCATCTGCGTCCTGATGCCCGCGCCGGATTAATTGTTCTTGTTTATCAGATTCACCACCACCTTCACCATCACATCCTTTTCCTCCGGTTTGCTTTCGGCAATCATCAGGGTTAGGGCCACCAGCGTGTTGTCGGCAATGCGCTTGGTGCCGTCCTCGTGATAGAGTATGCCATTGTTGTTGAGGAACCAGAGGAACAGCGTGGCGGCGATGCGCTTGTTGCCGTCGCTGAACGAGTGGTTCTTGGTGACCAGATAGAGAAGCATGGCCGTTAATCAGATAAGTCTTCAGCACCCCTATGTGCAAATTTTGCACACGTGGTCTCGATGTCAAGTTCGCTCTCTTTATTGCGAAAACTTGGAACAACTTTAGGTAAACGTGCAAAAAATGCACGTTATTCTCTCTCTCAAGATATAGATGGTGTTTAACAGATGCCTGACTTCATCAACACGCATTTTTTGCGTGTTGATACAGGTTCATCATGGGGGATTTTGGAGATAGAACAACCCACATAAAAAGTAATATGCAAAAACATGGCACACCTTCGATGACAAATCACGCTATCGGATCCGCACAGAACTTCCGCCGTTTGCAGGACTTGCAGTGTTTGCCGATCCACACGTCGTCGAACTGGTTCATCGCCTGTTCCACGATTTCGGGCTCGTCGGTAAGGATGCCCGCCTCGAAGTTGCGAGTGTTGGCCCCTTTCATGCCGATGCCCGCGCCAGTGAGGTTTGCGCTGCCGAGATAGACCGCGCTGCCGTCGAAGACCAGCATCTTGAAGTGGACACGGGGACAGAGTACCCGCTCTAACCCTTTCGCTAACGACGGGAACTTGTCGAAGTCCTCGCGGAAGGCCGGACCCGGCTCCTTGGCGTGGATAAAGAAAACCCAAAAACAGTGTTGACATTGCGCTCAAAATTGAAAAATACTGCGAAAATCAATTGTAATAATTAACAAATAAATGTTAAATCATTAAATCACTATTGTAAATGATTGATTATCAATATTGAAAAATATTTATAAGAGTCTTGACACCAGTATTTTGTATTTGTATATTTGCCAAATAGTTAAACATATTCTTAATCATTAAAATGAAGCACTATGACAAACATCTTGGAAGTGGAAAACAGAATGATTACCCTGCGAGGTCAGCAGGTAATTCTGGATTCAGATGTGGCGGAACTGTACGGGGTTCAAACCAAAGAAATCAACCAGGCCGTTAGAAACAACCCTCGCAAATTCCCGAACGGGTATATCTTACAGCTTGACAATCAGGAGTTTTTAATTTTGCGGTCAAAAATTTTGACCGCAAAATTTCAAAAGACAAGGCAAATACCCAAAGCCTTCACAGAGCGCGGGCTCTATATGCTGGCCACAATATTGAAGAGTCCGAAAGCAGAAGAGACCACTATTGCCATCGTTGAGGCTTACGCGAAATTGAGGGAACTGTCGCAGGTGATGACTGAAATTCCCCAACAGGAGGATAATTCCGTTGAACAGAAAACGTTGCTCCAGCGGGGCGGACAATTGGTGGAGGACTTGATGACTGACGTGTTGCCGGTACAGAGTAGCGAGACATCCTTTGAACTAAACCTGGCGATGTTCAAGTTCAAGCATTCAATAAAGCGCGAGAACGAGGAAGAGATAAAGAGATTACGTGAGGAGATTGCGGAACTCAAACATATTCTTAATCATCAAAATAAGGCACTATGACAAATATCTTAGAAGTAGAAAATAGAATGATCACCCTGCGAGGTGCAATCACACTATCGGATCCCCGCAATATTTCCGTCGGAGGCACTTTCCGCAGTGCAGTCCCATCCAGACCTCGTCGAACTGTTGCATGGCTTGCTGCACTAATTCGGGCTCGTCGGTGAGGATGCCCGCCTCGAAGTTGCGGGTGTTGGCCCCCTTCATCCCGATGCCCGCACCGGTGAGGTTGGCGCTGCCGAAATAGACCGCGCTGCCGTCGAAGACCAGCATCTTGAAGTGGACACGCGGGCAGAGCACCCGTTCCAGCCCTTTCGCCAACGACGGGTACTTGTCGAAGTCCTCGCAGAAGGCTGGTCCCGGCTCCTTGGCGTGGATGAGGCGTACCTCCACGCCCTTCCGCACCAGCTGCGCCAGCACGGCAAGGAACGGCAGCGTGCCGTTCCCGACTTTCACGTAGAGGTCCTTGATGTCGGCGGTGCCAATCCACAGCGACTTCTTGACGGAGGCCACGCGGGAGAGGACGAGGTTGTAATGGTCGGTGTTGGAGATGTATGTGGTGGGCATAATACAAAAATGTCAAAGTCGTTCTAACCAATGCGAAAAGAAAACATCGTTGACCGAGTATTCAGTGCTGTGGAGAGAGGTCTCGGCATTCAACAATCCTTTTTCACACAGAGAGTCAGTTTGTTTGCGGGCGGTTGAAGGGGTTCCAATTTTGTATTTTCTTAAAAATTCCGCTGATGTGATTTGTGTCACACTGCCCTCTTTAGCGATGGCAATCATGAAATTCCATTGTTTCTCG
>JAFYAW010000036.1 GCA_017540505.1 Bacteroidales bacterium
AAAGCGAGTCAACATGGAAAAATTAACAAAAGAGGAACGCATCAGGCGTCGTTTCAGCGAGAGCTTCAAAAGAAAGAAAGTCCTGGAAATAGAGAGCGGGATTTCCAAAATTGTCGATATTTGCCGCCAGTACCAAGTCCGCAGGCGCAGCATTGACCTGTGGCGTCAAAAATATGGAAGTATGCAAGAGAAAAAGGAACGTCTCATCATTGAGACGGAGAGCGACACGCTGAAGATCATTGAGTTACAGAAGCGAGTTGCGGAATTGGAGCGCATTGTCGGCCAGAAGCAGATAGAGATAGACTTCAAAGACAAGATGATCGACCTTGCGGAGGAGATGTACCACGTGGACATCAAAAAAAAACTTTCCACCCAGTCATCCAGTGGTTCAGAGAACATATGATGGATTACCCATATTCAATGAATGCAATGTATAGGGTGTTGAATATCAGCAAGCAGGCGGTTCACAAGCACCGGGTGGCGGTGGACCGCAGGATGGAGGAACTCGCCTATGTGAGCATGATTGTGGAACAGGTTCGAGCCGACCATCCCACCATGGGCGTGCGCGACATTTACCACATGATGCTTCCGGAGGGCATCGGACGCGACCGGTTCGAGGAGTACTGCCGCGAGTTGCACCTGTTGTCCACCCGTACGGCGAACCCGTGCCGGACGACAGACAGTAGCGGGGTCGTCCGCTTTCCGAATCTGCTGCAGGGTCTGACGACAACGCGGCTCAACCAGGTGTGGCAGAGCGATATAACCTATATTGCGGTCAACAGGAGGTTCTGTTACATAACGTTCATAATGGATGCCTTCTCCCGTATGATTGTTGGTTACAGCGTGTCGCGGAGGCTTTTCACGGAGGACACGGTCTTGCCCGCATTGGAGATGGCGGTCGGATTTCGCAAAGGGCTTTCTCTAGACGGACTGATCTTCCATTCTGACGGAGGCGGCCAGTACTATTCCAAGAAATTCCTGGAGTTGACCGGCAAGCTCCACTTCAAGAACAGCATGTGTCAGTACTCCTGGGAGAACGGGAAGGCAGAGAGGGTCAATGGTGTGATAAAGAACAACTATCTGGTACATTGGGACATTAACAGCTATGATGAACTCGTTGCCGGGGTTGACCGTGCTGTGGTTCTTTACAACAATGAGAAACCTCACATTAAGCTGCATAGGATGTCCCCCGTACAGTTCGAAAAAAAATTTACTTTTGCAGTGTCTGATATACCAGTCCCCCGGGGCCGTCACATCAAACTCTGCAATTAAAAAAAAACTGCAAAAAAATAGAGAATTAAATCAAGTGAATCAAATAAGAAGAATGGGACAAACGGTCAACCTTATTCAGGCATTAACAATTAACATATGTCCCAAATTCCAATTCCCAACACCTAATCTCCAATCATAAACCGCAAATCGAAAAAAACACTATCTTTGCCCCCGAAATGCTGAGGCATATTCAATTTTAATCCCGGTACCGCCAAACCATTTTGACGGTGCTTTTTGAACCCAATTTGTATGATGTTTGTTTTTGGAAGTGTGTATTAATTTGAATATCAGTTGGATATAAAAATTAGATTAACCCAATAGTTACAATTATATATAATAGAGAAATGAAAAAAATGCTGATCATAATGGTGCTTCTGCTCTTGTGTGTGGGCGCATTTGCGCAGACATCCAAGCAGGAGGCCCGCAAGAACCTGACTGTCAAGGAGTGGAACCGCGGCGATGCCGGCAAAGGCCCCCGATTCCTGGACCATGTGACCAAATACGATGCCAAGGGACGTAAGATCGAGGATGTAGAATACACATCCTCCAACACGATGAAGGCCCGCTGCACGTACGAGTACGGCGATAACGGAAAAGTGTCGCGGGAAGTGGTCTATAACGAGCATAACAAGCCGGTGCGTATCCGTAAATTCGAGTATAATGCCGATGGCACGAAAAAGAAACAGTATAATTACGCTCCGAATGGTAAGTTGCAGTCGGTGAAGGAGTTTGAATATATCCGATAAGATGTTTTTGCAGGATGCCCACACGGATTCGGACGCCATACGGGCGGTGAAGACCATCCTGGAAGGGATGGACTCTTTGTCGTTGGAGGAGATGGGGGCGGTGAAGCTGATGAACCGTACCGACACCAAGTACCTCCTCAACGAACAGACGCTTTTGCGGCTGGCCGAAGGCTGGTCCGACCTGTTTTATGTGCAGGAGATCGCTGGCAGACGTGTTGCCTCGTACAAGACCCTTTATTTCGATACGGAGGATGCGGTGACCTACACAATCCATCACAACCGCCAGCTGCACCGTCAGAAACTTCGCCAGCGCGAATATGTGGATTCGGGTGTTTGTTTCTGCGAGATCAAGAACAAGATGAACACCGGACGCACGAAAAAGAAACGCATCGAAATTCCCCAATCACAATGGGGTGGCATTTATGAATATCCGGAAACGGAGGCTTTTGTGAAGGAACGTTTCTGGGTTACCGATAAGCCGATGAGTCCGCGCCTGCAGAACCAGTTTCATCGTATCACATTGGTTAACAGGGCAAAGACCGAGCGCATCACCATTGATTATGATGTGAAATTCAAAAACCTGAAATCCCAAAACGAAGCGGATGCCTCCGGACTTGTCATCGTAGAAGTGAAACAGGACGGGAACCAGTCGTCCGACTTCAAACGTCTGCTCCGTGACGCACGCGTGCAGCCCAAGGGCCTCAGCAAGTATTGCTTCGGTATGATCCTCACCGACAATCATATAAAATACAACCGTTTCAAGGAGAAGGTGCGGTATGTGAACCGGATCCTTGGGCGGACGTTAGAGTATAGAGTATAGAGTTTAGAGATTAGAGTTAACAGCCAAATCGTAAATCCCAAATCGTAAATCGTAAATCCCAAATCGTAAATCGTAAATCGTAAATCGTAAATCGCCATGCTACAATCCTCATTCCCAGAGTATGATCCCGAAATTATGCGGGAGTTCGGTATGGAGACCGTCAACAGCGCGGGCCAGCTGTTCGGTATTCCCTTTTTTGATGGTCCGTCGTTGTGGCAGATGCTGCTCCGCTTTGCCCTTAACCTGCTCTTTTGCTGGGTGATTATCGGCGGATTCTACTATCGCAAGAGCCGCCGTCGCGACTATTTTTTCACCTTCATGCTGTTTGCCATCATTATCTTCTTTCTGATTTTCCTGATGGACAATGTGAAGGTGCAGATCGGCTTCGCCTTGGGATTGTTTGCCATCTTCGGCATGATCCGCTACCGGACGGAGCAGATTCCCATCCGCGAGATGACCTATCTGTTTGTGGTTATCGGCACCTCGGTAATCAATGGTTTGGCCATGACGGTCAGTTATACGGAGCTGTTAGTCACCAACTTGTTAGTGGTGGTTGCCGTCTGGCTGTTCGAGTTCTTGGGCGAGCGTCACCGCGTTGACACGAAAATCATCCTGTATGAGAAAATCGAGTTGGTGAAGGCGGGACGGGAAGCCGAGCTGAAGGCGGACTTGGAAGAGCGTACCGGTCTGAAAATCCTGAAAGTGGAGGTTGGCCATATCAATTTCCTGAAAGATACTGCATATCTCAAAATTCATTACACACCGGCCAAAGGGGAGTATAATACAGTCAATACGATGACCAAGGTGAAGTCGGACAACTACTTTTAACCCATGCGGCAGATACGGGCCATCATATTGATTTTCTGCGGATTGTTTCCGATGTGGTTGTGCGCGCAGACGTTTGAGACGGGCGGCGTGCTCGGGGTGGGGTATGAGCTGAAAATCATGAAGGGGTGGCATTTTTTTGCGGAGGGCGATGTGCGTTTCGATGCCAATTTCACCCATTACGCACGCGGAAAAGTCGGGGTGGGCACGGATTACACCTTCTGGAAAAAACGGTTGAAAGTGGGGGTGGAGTACGACTTCCTGAACTACCATGACCGGGAGGACCAGCTTTTCGACAACCGTCATCGTATCAAGGGCTTTGTGACTGTTGCGCCAAAATTCGGGGCCTGGAAGGTGGGGTGGCGTTGCATGGCGCAGACCACGTTCCGCGATGAGCGGCGCGGCGATTACAAGTTCAATCCAAAGACCTATCTGCGTAACAGACTGTCTGTTGCGTGGTCCATTCCCCAGACGAGACTCAAGCTGCATCTGTCCGAAGAGTTCTGGTGGCGGCTTTACAAACCCGGTGACAACATCATCGACCAGCTCCGTTCCGTCGTCGGCTTAGAGTATAAAATCAACAAGCATCACTCGTTGGATTTCTTCCTTCGCTCTGACAACGAGGTCCAGGTGAAGAATCCGGAGAATGTGTTGTATGTGGGCGTGGCGTACACGTTTGATTAATAGTGTTTTCTTTTTCAAAGTTGCCGAGAACGATGTTTTTATTCAATTGGGGACAAATAGCGTATCGCTAATCTGCCACGAACGATATTTTTGTTTAATTGAGGATAAATAGTGTGCCTTTGTTTTGCCGTGAACGAATTTTTTGTATTTTTGCGGCGGAATAAAAACAATTAACTATGACTAATATGATTGGAAGAGTTGCTGAAAAAGAGGAACTTATGACCTTATATCGAAGTGGAAAGCCTGAATTTGTGGCGGTATATGGACGTAGAAGAGTGGGGAAGACATTCCTTATAAAGGATGTTTTCGAAGGTAAGATGGCGTTTTACCATACGGGTATCTCCCCATTGGAGTCTCGGAATTCTAATCTGCTTCAAGATCAATTGAAGAGTTTTCATCATTCTTTGGTTAAATATGGGTTGGAAGCTTCAATCCCTCCCACAAATTGGCTTGATGCTTTTTTTCAGTTGGAGGAATTGCTGGAAAGTTTGGATAATCAGCAGCGTCAGGTGGTCTTTATTGATGAGTTGCCTTGGTTAGACACCCCGCGTTCGGGCTTCATGTCGGCGTTCGAGCATTTCTGGAACGGATGGGGCTCCGGTCGTGATAATCTGATGTTGGTGGTTTGTGGTTCCGCGACTTCATGGATAGAGGATAATCTCATCAATAGTCATGGCGGATTGTATGGTCGTCTCACCTACGAAATCAAATTGTCGCCTTTTACGTTACGCGAGTGCGAGGAGTATTTCCAAGCTGCAGGGCTTCAGCTTACCCGTTACGATGTCGTCCAAGCCTATATGTCAGTTGGTGGAATCCCCTATTATTTGGGATTTTTCCGTAAGGGTCTCAGTATAGGACAAAACATTGATACTCTCTTTTTTGCAAAAAATGCAAAATTGAATAACGAGTTTGACAGATTATTTTCCTCTCAGTTTTCCAATCCGGAAACATATAAGAAGATAATCCATCTGTTAGCTTCCCGTCATAGTGGTTTCACAAGAGAGGAAATTGCAGACAGAACAGGTATTCCCAAAGGGGGTGGATTATCTAAAATGCTGGCTGCACTTGAAGCTGGGGATTTTGTCGCGAAATATGTGCCTTTCGGTGGGAAAAAACGAGAGGAACGTTACAAATTGGTGGATAATTTTTGTCTCTTTTATTCAAAATTCAAGGAGGGTCTTGACATCCGTGATCCGGATTTTTGGGAGAAAAACCAAAATGCTCAATCGATTTCTTCGTGGAAAGGTGTGGCATTCGAGGAAGTGTGTTTCACTCATATCCAGCAGATAAAGAATGCGTTAGGTGTTGGTGCAGTGACTTCTCGTGAGTCTGCTTGGAATATACAGGGGGATGATGGATTATCCGGTACGCAGATCGACATGCTCATAGACAGAGCCGATCGTGTGGTGAACCTTTGCGAGATGAAATTCTATAAATCAGAATTCACTATCGACAAGGCCTACGATGCCAAACTCCGTCAGCGCACGCAGTTACTGGTGGAAAATCTGCCGCGTAACAGGGCTGTGCATCTGACGATGATTACTACTTTCGGCCTGACCTACAACGAATATTCCGGACATATACAAAAACTATTGACATTGGATGACTTGTTTGAGAAGTAGGCGGGTGTCCTAACAACAAATTCAGACGCTAAAACATTTCAGTCTTATGGAAAAAACAACTCTTACCACTTGGGAGTCTTTCGCCGGCGGGGCGAAGCAATTCTTAAACAATATCGTGTTCCAGTACGTGCCCAAGCTGATTGTGGCCTGCATCGTGCTGTTTGTGGGCTGGAAGCTCATCAACCTGCTGAACCGTTTCATGAAGCGGACGTACGACCGCCACAAGGTCGATGCGTCGTTGCAGCAGTTCCTGCACTCGCTGATTGACATCATCCTGAAGGTGCTGCTCGTCCTCACGGTGATGGGCATCCTCGGCATCCAGATGACCTCGTTCATCGCCATCCTTGGTGCCGCCGGTGTGGCCATCGGCATGGCGTTGCAGGGCACGTTGCAGAATTTCGCCGGCGGGGTCATCATCTTGTTGCTCAGACCTTTCAAGGTGGGCGACTACATTGAACAGGGATCGTATGCGGGTTATGTGGATAACATCCAGATATTCAACACCACGCTGCGCACGTACGATGCTCGCAAAATCATCGTGCCCAACACCGAGCTAGCCACCAAGTCGCTGGTCAACCATTTCAATTTGCCGCAACGCCGCGTGTCCATCGACGTGGGGCTGGCCTACGGCATGTCCGTGGAAAAGGCCAAGGCTGTGATGCTGCGCGTGGCCGCCGAGAACCCTTTGGTGCTGCAGGAGCCCGCCTCGTTCGCCACGCTGGAGAATTTCGGCGACAGCTCCCTCAACATGCGCCTGTACGCATGGACCCTTCCGGAGAACTATTGGAAGGCCATCTTTTCCCTTAACGAGGGCATCTACAACGCTTTCCGCGAGGAGGGTTTGGAAATACCGTTCAACCAGATGGATGTGCATATAAAAAACGAGGCGTAAACCGTTTTCCCCCCTCTTGTTTTTATGCCGAAAAAAAGTTATTTTTGCAGCTGGTATAATATTTACAAAAATCGAATATTATTTTATTACAAATTACTAAATATCAATAATTTATGACAATGCAAGATAAAATCAACGAGCTGCTCTCCCTGCGCGAGAAGGCTCGTTTGGGCGGCGGTCAGGACAGAATCGAGAAGCAACATGCCAAAGGCAAGTATTCTGCCCGTGAACGCATCCTGATGTTCCTCGACGAAGGCAGCTTCGAGGAGTTCGATATGTTTGTTCAACACCGTTGCCAGAACTTCGGTCTGGAGAAGGAAAAATACCTCTCCGATGGTGTCGTCACCGGTTACGGTACCGTCAACGGCCGTCTGGTCTATGTGTTCTCCCAGGATTTCACCGTGTTCGGAGGTTCTCTTTCCGAGACCTTCGCGTTGAAGATCTGCAAGGTGATGGACCAGGCCATGAAGGTGGGTGCTCCGGTGATCGGTTTCAACGATTCCGGCGGTGCCCGTATCCAGGAGGGTGTGAACAGCTTGGCCGGTTATGCCGAGATTTTCCAACGCAACATCTTAGCTTCCGGCGTGATTCCGCAGATTTCCGCCATCTTCGGCCCCTGTGCCGGTGGTGCGGTCTATTCCCCCGCCCTTACCGACTTCATCATGATGACCAAGAACACGAGCTATATGTTCGTGACGGGTCCCAAGGTGGTGAAAACGGTGACCAACGAGGATGTGACCACGGAAGACCTTGGCGGTGCCACGGTGCATTCCAAGAAGTCCGGTGTGGCCCATTTCGCGGTGGAGAACGAAGAGGAGGGTATCGCGATGCTGCGTGAGCTCATCAGCTATATCCCGTCCAACAACATGGAGGAACCGCCTTACGAGCCGACGGAGGATCCGATCAACCGTCTGGAGGACAGCCTCAACTCCATCATTCCCGACAATCCGAACACGCCGTACGACGTGAAGGATGTGATCAACGGCATTGTCGATGATGGCAAGTTCTTGGAAATCCAGCCGTTGTATGCTCCCAATATCGTGATCGGCTTCGCCCGCTTCAACGGAATGTCGGTCGGTATTGTGGCCAACCAGCCCAAATATCTGGCCGGTGTGCTCGACATCAACGCCTCCCGCAAGGGTGCGCGTTTCGTGCGTTTCTGCGATGCGTTCAACATTCCCATCGTGACGTTGGTGGATGTGCCCGGCTTCCTGCCTGGCACGGGCCAAGAGTACGGCGGCATCATCCTGCATGGTGCCAAGCTGCTGTATGCTTACGGCGAATGCACCGTTCCCAAAGTCACCATCACCCTGCGTAAGAACTATGGTGGTGCCTACTGCGTGATGAGCTCCAAGCATCTGCGTGGCGACATCAACTACGCATGGCCTACGGCTGAGATCGCCGTCATGGGTGGCAGCGGTGCCGCTGAGATTCTGTACGGTTCCCAGATGAAGAAGATCGAGGATCCGGCAGAGAAGGCCGCCTTCCTTAACGAGAAGGTGGAGGATTATCGCAACAAGTTCTCCAACCCGTACGTGGCTGCCCAGTACGGCTACATGGATGATGTGATTGAGCCGCGCAACACCCGCTTCCGCGTGATCCGCGCCCTCGAATCCCTCAAAAACAAACGTCTGGAGAATCCGGCTAAAAAGCACGATAATCTGCCGTTGTAACATAAACCGTAGAGACGCAATGCATTGCGTCTCTACACATTAACCCAAATATTCGAACATTTTATGAAATCATTTACCAAATATCTGGTCTTGTTTGCAGCCCTGCTCATCGCCGGCTCCACTTTCGGACAGTCGGTGCGCGACCTGCGCTTCAACGAGATTCTGATTAAGAATACAGACAACTTTGACGATGAATACGGTCGTCATGTGCCTTGGGTTGAGATTTTCAATACGGCCTACAACACGGTCAACCTCGCCGGCTGTTATCTGACCGACGACACGACCGGTTTCGCTGCGGGAAAGAAGAAAGGCGGCGTGGAGCCGGAGCATTGGTACCGCATCCCGAAGACGGACATTAACACCAATATGCCCCAGCGTACCTACATTGTCTTCTATCTGGATGCCGAGCCGCTGTATGGCACTTTCCACGTGAATTTCGACCCTCGTACTTCCAAAACCAATTATATCGCCATTATTTCCGCTGACGGAAAGGATCTGATCGACTTGATGTATTACCCGAAGGAGCAGTTGATAGACACTACGCTCTCATACGGTCTGTTAGAGGATGGAATCACCGATAACGCAGGATTCCTCAATCAGTTCACGCCGGGTTCTTCCAATGTCACCAGCACCAAGGTCTCCAAACAGGAGCGTCTGAAACGCGATGATCCGTACGGTATCGGTCTGGCTATCATCTCCATGTCAGTGGTGTTCACGGCTTTGATTCTTATCTTTGCGATGCTGAAGCTGTTCGGCTGGAGCTCCAAGAAGCTGGCGCAGAAGAATGCCAAGAAGACGGAGCCCCCGACCGTGGCCAATGTGGCGGATGTGAAAGAGAATAAGGAGGATGATGAGCAGCTTACCGGTGAGGAGGCTGCCGCCATCGCCACTGCGTTGCATTTGCATTTCAACAGCATGCACGACGAGGAGAGCGAGGTCATCACCATCAACATGCCCTCCAAGCATTATTCTCCGTGGGCTCAGAAGGAACTCACCATGAAGAGAACCCCGTTAAAAAGAAAATAACCTAAAAAAGATTTTGAAGTATGAAAAATTATAAATTTACGATCAACGGTAACAAGTATTCCGTCGAAGTTGGTGATATAGAAAACAATGCTGTCAATGTGGAGGTCAACGGAACCCCTTATACGGTGGAACTGGAGACGGAGGTTAAGGCTCCCGTGAAGGTGAAGCCCGTGGTGATGGTGAATGCCGGTGCCCAGAAGAGTGCACCTGCCGCCGCCCCGGCCAACGTGAAGAGTGCGCCCGCTGCCGCTACATCCGCCGGTGCCACGCTCAAGTCGCCGCTGCCCGGCACCATTTTGGACGTCTTCTGCAAGGAGGGCGATGCCGTGAAGGCCGGCCAACGCCTCTTCCTCCTCGAGGCCATGAAGATGGAGAACAACATCGATGCCGAGAAGGATGGCGTAATCAAGGAGGTGAGAGTGCACCGTAGCGACTCTGTCATGGAGGGCGATGTACTCGTGGTTTTTGAATAATCCAACGTTTAACAACAAGTTACACAACTAAATCAGAAAGAAATGTTTGAATTTTTTAAAGAGGGTCTCATCCAGTTCTTCGGCTATTCCGGTTTCGGAAACTGCACGTGGGGCCATATCATCATGATTTGTATCGGCTTGTTCTTTATCGCGTTGGGTGTGATCAAAGAGTTTGAGCCGATGCTTCTCGTGCCCATCGGATTCGGTATGATTATCGGTAACATCCCGTTCACTGACGGTCTGCAAATCGGTGTGTATGAGAACGGCGCCGTGCTGAACTATCTGTACTTCGGCGTCATCAAGGGCTTCTATCCGCCATTGATATTCCTCGGTATCGGGGCCATGACGGACTTCTCGGCCCTGATATCGAATCCCAAGTTGATTTTGGTGGGTGCTGCCGCGCAGTTCGGCATCTTCGCTGCCTACGCCACCGCTTTGCTCCTGGGCTTCACGCCTATGGAAGCCGGTGCTATCGGTATCATCGGTGGTGCTGACGGTCCTACCGCCATCTTCTTGTCTTCCAAGTTGGCTCCGAGCCTGATGGGTGCCATCGCTGTGTCGGCCTACTCCTACATGGCCTTGGTGCCGGTGATCCAACCGCCCATCATGCGTCTGTTCACCAACGAGAAGGAGCGTCTCATCCGCATGCGCCCGCCTCGCGCCGTCACGCATCGTGAGAAAGTGCTCTTCCCGCTGTTCTGTATTCTGCTCACCGCTTTCCTCGTGCCGTCCGGTATCCCATTGTTGGGTATGCTCTTCTTCGGCAACCTGCTGAAAGAGTGTGGTGTGACCAAACGTTTGGCCAACACGGCCTCCGGTCCACTGATTGACATCGTGACCATCCTCATCGGTCTTACGGTGGGTGCCTCCACGCAGGCCACCAACTTCCTCACGCCGAAGTCCATCCTGATCTTCGTGCTGGGTGCCTTCTCCTTCGTGGTGGCAACGGCTACGGGTGTGCTTTTCGTGAAGTTCTTGAATCTCTTCTTGAAAGAGGGCAACAAGATCAACCCGCTTATCGGTAACGCCGGTGTCTCCGCCGTGCCCGATGCCGCCCGTGTGTCTTACGTGGAGGGCATGAAGTACGACAAGACCAACTATCTGCTGATGCACGCCATGGGTCCCAATGTGGCCGGTGTGATCGGTAGTGCTGTCGCCGCCGGTATCCTGTTGAGCTTCTTATATTAATAAGGTAGGGTAGAATCCCTGCTTTGAACACAATGACACCCCGTTCCGAAAAGAGCGGGGTGTTTTTGTCTTCCGTGCTGTATTAAAAACAAAAACGAGGGCTCATAACCCTCGCTCGTCGCCTTGTGCGGATGGGGGGACTCGAACCCCCACGGCTTTCGCCACCAGATCCTAAGTCTGGCGCGGCTACCATTACGCCACATCCGCTCGTTTTTTTGAGCGGCGCAAAAGTACAAAAAAATATGTTGCGAAATACTCTTTCAGACGATCTGGTTTCTTCTTTATTTCCCCAATGGGGTGCATACGATTTCCTTTGCCGGAATAGGGTAGTCTTTTAGTTTCAGGAACATGGGATAATCCTTGGTGGGGTCGCCAGTGCCAAGGTCGCAGTCATTTGCGAAGCGTATCGGATAGGCGTGCGGCTCGAAGCCGAAACGGGCATAATAGCACTGCAGCCCTTCGTCGGCGGGGATAAGGGCAACGGCGGCCATCTCCTGGCTGCGGGCGTGTGCGATGGCTTCTTGGGTCACCTGTGCCGCCAAACCTTGCCCCCGGTGCCTCTCGGCGGTGGAAATGCCATAGAGATACCCTATTCTGCCCATTGGAGTGTCACACGGTATCAGCAGGCAGGAGGAGATGATCTTCCCGTCGGCTTTTCGCACAAACAGGCGCGAGTTGTCATAAAAGCGTGAAAGTACAGCGTGCAGGAAGGCTGTCTCGTCGTGGAAACAGTCGCGCCATAGTCGGATGATGTCATGCAGATCGTCGGTCAGGGGGCGGGCGCAGAATTTTTCTTCCAGACGTAGGGGCTGGTACGACAGCTTCGATTGGCGCAATCCGGCCAATCCCAAATCCTCCTCACGATTAACATACTGATATTGAGGAGGAAGGTGCTGGGCGAAAAGCTGACTGACCATGGGGAATACCCCCTCATAACGGATGTCTGCCTTCTCAATGTGTATGTCAAAGGTGTTCCCGCTGACGGGGGAACCGAAGGTGAAAGCCACCAGATGATCATCCACAAACAGGGCTCCGCCGGTCAGTTCAAGATCCGCATAGTGATCAAAGAACAGGCGGATGGCATTCTCCTCTTCACCCAACTGAACGCTGTCCTCATGCGCCTCGGAGCGCCATATTCGTTCCAACCGAAGGCATTCGCCAAACATGTCGGGGGTAAGTGTTTTATAATGATACGAATATAATGATTTGAACTTGTTCACGTGGTTGCGTTTGGCGGCCAGTTTCCGTCCGTGAAAAGAGTTGAAATCACTAATATTATATATGTAGTCCGCCATTTCGCGGGGCGAGTCAAACATGAATCGATCCGGCCAGAGCTGTTTGAGGTGTTGGGTCTCCTCCGGGGAAAGTTGTACGAGGCAGAAATCCCGAGTGTCGGCATCTTCCTCAATCAGACGGAGGATTTCCGGAAGCTGCGGGGTGAGAATGTCGGGTAGGATCATATACTTGGGGAGCTTGTCGTGCGCGGATGTGCGTGAGCGCACGATCAGACGGTCGCCGTATTCTGCCCATTGGTTGCCGAAGGTCTGCTGCCAGGCGAACAGGTTGGCAAAGGTGTGGTCGCATATTCGTCCCTTTCCCTGCATGATGCGCTGGAACAGGGATTTGTCTTGAATGTGGAAAGGGGTGAAGGAGAGCGGTATTTGCGTGTCTGTTTTTGCCATATATTCAGAATCGGGGGGCAAAAATAGGATTATTTTCGCTTGGTGGGTTTTGTGACATCGTGGAAAAATCGTCATTTTGCCAATATGGAAGATGTTGACAAACATTTTTTTATTTGGCTTGGAAATCAAAATAAATTTTATACCTTTGCACCCGCTTTCAAAAGCGGAAAAAGTTATCACAACTAACCTAAATTTTAAATTTCAATAATATGAAAGTAAATGAAATCATGGCCAACCTGGAGGCCAAACATCCTGGTGAAAATGAGTATCTGCAGGCCGTTCGCGAAGTCCTGGAAACCATTGAGGAAGAATACAACAAGCACCCCGAATTCGAGGCTGCCAAGATCGTGGAGCGCATCGTTGAGCCCGACCGTATCTTCACATTCCGCGTGACTTGGGTGAATGACAAGGGTGAGGTTTGCACCAACCTCGGCTACCGTGTCCAATTCAATGCTGCTCTCGGCGCATACAAGGGCGGACTTCGTTTCCACAAGGCTGTTAACGTCTCCATGTTGAAGTTCTTAGGTTTCGAACAGATCTTCAAAAACTCTCTGACCAATCTGCCTCTCGGCGGTGGCAAGGGTGGTTCCGATTTCGATCCCGTTGGCAAGAGCGACGCTGAAATCATGCGTTTCTGCCAGGCCTTCATGTATGAATTGTGGCGCAACATCGGTCCGGATCAGGACAGCCCTGCCGGCGACGTGGGTGTTGGCGGTCGTGAGATCGGCTACCTCTATGGCGCTTACAAGAAACTGGCCCGCGAGCACTCCACCGGTGCCCTCACCGGCAAGAGCTATGGCTGGGGCGGTTCCCTCATCCGTCCGGAAGCTACCGGCTTCGGCGCTATCTACTATGTGGAGCGCATGGTGAAACAACAGAACGACAAGATGGAAGGCAAACGTATCGCTCTCTCCGGCTTCGGCAACGTGGCTTGGGGTGCCGCTACGAAGGCTCTCGAACTCGGCGCTAAGGTTGTGGCCATCTCCGGTCCCGACGGCGTGTGCGAACTCCCGGAAGGCATCGATCAGGAAATGATTGATTACATGCTTGACATGCGTGCTTCCAACCGCAACAAAGTTCAAGACATGGCTGACAAATTCCCTGGCAAAGCCAAATTCACGGCCGGTAAGAAGGCTTGGAGCGTGAAGTGCGACATCGCTATGCCTTGCGCTTTCCAGAATGAGCTCAGCGAAGATGACGCTAAGGAACTTCTCGCCAACGGTGTGAAATACGTGGCTGAGGTTTCCAACATGGGTTGCCAACCCGGCGCTATCG
Source organism: Bacteroidales bacterium (assembly GCA_017540505.1). Classification (GTDB taxonomy): domain Bacteria; phylum Bacteroidota; class Bacteroidia; order Bacteroidales; family WCHB1-69; genus F23-D06. The sequence continues at coordinate 14,179 of JAFYAW010000036.1, forward strand.
CCGCTTTCCAGGCTGCCAAGGTTCCGTTCGGACCTGGTAAGGCTGTCAACGCCGGTGGTGTTGCTACCTCCGGTCTTGAGATCTGCCAGAACGCCGGCCACATCAACTGGACGGCTCCTGAGGTGGATGCCAAACTGCACAAGATCATGAACGACATTTACGACATGTGCGTTGAGCACGGTCGTGAGGCTGATGGTACCATCAACTATGTGAAAGGTGCCAACATCGCCGGTTTCATGCGTGTTGCAAAAGCTATGTTAGCTCAAGGCATCATCTAATCGACAGATTAGTCCCAAAAATGAAGAGGACAGCCGAATGGTTGTCCTCTTTTTTTGTTGCGATAAGGGGAGGAAATTAAGGAGTTAAGAAATTAAGGAGTTAAGAAGTTAAGGAGTTAAGAAGTTAGGGGGGGATTACCACACGAGCTTTCCTCCGCCGTGTATGGTTACATTCCCGATGCTCGTCTTGTTGGTGAGATAGGCGGTGTCCGTTACGGTTGCTATAACATTGCCGGAACCGCTGTGTGTAATATGCGCGGTTTTGACCTTCATAAGCTGGGTGTTAGTGGTGCCGGCACCGACACTGATGAGCGTCATTTCGTTCGCATTTCCATTCAGAAACGTCATGTTGCCGGGTCCCTGGTTCCGCAATTCCGCTCTTTTCGCCGAAACATTTTGAATGTTGATGTTGCCTGACCCTGTGTTTTGTAGTACTAATTCTTCGGTTGGGTTGCTTGTCAGGTTCACCGAAACGTTGCCCGCGCCTTTGTTGTTCACAATCAATGAATTGCTGACGGAACCTGCGCTAATGTTCACATTGCCGGCACCGGAGTTATTGATGAGCAGCGTCTCTTGCCAAATGGTGCCGGAATTGTGGACAAAGATGTTGCCTGTGCCCGTGTTGTGCAACTCTAAGGATTTTTCAACCGTTAGTGATAAAATGGTGCAAACGCCTGTTCCTGAGTTGATGATTGTCAGATTCTGTTCTTTCGCTCCGGCTAATTCCACATTTCCCGTGCCGCGTATGTACAATCCCTCCAAATGTGGCAGAAGAATTTCCATCTGGATGTTTGTATTCGTTTTCGAATTGAAAGAACCGGCCATGGTAATGAACAGTTTCCCTTTAACTACTTCAATATGTGTGTTCTCTATTAGGTTGTTGTCATTGGACTTTAGGGTGATTTGATGTCTTTCGGCACTTTGTCTGATAATTACATTTCCTTTAAATGTTAAATCCACAATAGTAAAAGCATCCAAATCCGAAATGATGCGCGACTGGGCTGATAACACGGCGACCGACAGTAGGATTGCGATGGTTAATATTGATTTTCTCATGGGGCGGTTTTTAGATTTGAGACGTGAGCTTTTAGATTTTCGGAAACCTGAAACTTATGTTTTGAGCCTTCATATTTTAGAGATAATGATTACAGTCTTACCTCTTCTCCCGTGATGCGATCGATTCTTGGAAGTTGGTCAATTCTTTTACGGGTCAATGGCACAATCTCGTTACCGGAAATGTCAATGAAACCGTAAAAGTTGCCTTTTCGGACCAATGCTATTTTTTGACGCATATATGGACCTGTTTCTTGATATACGAAAGGTCCTATTTCCTCGTATTGCGGGTGTACCACTTCTTTACCAGACGTATCAACAAACCCTTTAAACCCGAATATCTCCACCATTGCCCAACCGGTCCTATATACGTCAAACGGCTGAATGTCAGTGTATTTCGGAGATACAACCTCATTTTTCTTTTCGTCTTGGAGACCGTAATAACCGTTGCGTTCGAATTTCTTCAGGCTATGATATGAAATCGGCACGGACGGACGGGACTCTGTAGGCAATGGTGAAACAGATGATTCGGTTCCTTTTACTTGCTGTTCAGGATGTAAGGCTTGAGCGGATGCGCTGGGTCGCGTTCCGATGTCGGTAGAATCAGATTCAATGAATTCTTTTTCAATAATGACGGTGTTGTCAACAGTTGTAGAATCCGTAATGATGCCTGTAGTTGATACAGGCTCGTGTGCAGTTGGAAGGGTTGACTGTTGGACGGGATGTGCTTGATATGCTATGACGGAGCCGGTTACGGCGGCGGCGACCACTCCTGTGGCAACGGTGGGGGCTTTGGCGGCGGTGATGGCCATCCAAACACCTGGTTTGGGTGCTGTGGCCCAATTGAGCGAGGACAATGGCGATGGCGTGTCGGGCGACAACGTCAGATGTTGCAGCTTTGCACGACACAACCGGTCCATGGCGTGCGATTTCCACGGAAGGATTGGAAGCAATATCATAAGGCCTTTCTTTTTCTGATGAACCATATCTTTCAATGTGTTTTGCAACTGTGTCCGAGCCTCCGACAGGTATCGCTTTGAACTGCGAACGCCAATCTGCATCATTTCGGATATTTTAGTATGTGTTTTGTTTTCAAAAACATACAGGTTGAATACTGTCCGTTGGCGTTCGGGTAGGGCACATACGGCATCCAGAATCTCCGATTCGGAAAGGTTGTTGAGCTGATACGTGAAATCCGATGTATCCTCAATAACCGCATCGGTTTGCTCAGACGCGACGAAAGTTGTCCCGACATCGGACTCTTCCACAGACAGGAATTGCGGCTGTCGGCGCAGGTAGTCGAGTGTGGTGTTGAGGTTGATGCGCATTAGCCACCCGTCAAAACTGCCAATACGACGGTAGCTTTCCGACTTTTCAATGGCCTTCAGGAATGCTTCATGCGCAAGGTCTTCAGCCACAACCCGGTTTCCCACGTAGCGGTAGCATGTCCCGATCATCTTCCCGATGTTCCGTTGATACGCCTTCGTCCAAAACTGTTTTGCCTGCATCTCTGCTGTTTTATAATGATGACGCAAAGATATAAAAAGGGGCCAAGGTGCGGGGAAGGGGAAGGAGTTAAGAAGTTAAGAAGTTAAGAAGTTAAGGAACTAAGAAGTTCGAAGATGTGATAGTAGTTCGCCTACTACGAAGCAGCTGCCGCCGATGAAGATAAGGTCGTCGGGTGCGGCATCACTGTTGGCTTTCCGGAAGGCCTCATATACATCGGGAATGGTGGTGCACGACAATCCGAGCGCTGTCAGGCGAGTGGTTAAATCCTTTGCAGCTATGGCACGGTTGGTGGGTGCCTGACAGATGTAATATTTGGCTTTTTGGGGCAATAGTGGTAGGATATGGTCAAGGTCCTTGTCGGCGGCCATGCCGAAGACCATGCGCAGTTGCCGGCAGGGCATGTCGGCCAATTGCTTCATGGTGAGGGTCAACCCGCCGAGATTGTGTCCCACATCGCAGATAGTGAGCGGCTCGCGGCGCAGCACCTGCCAGCGTCCGCAGATGCCGGTGTTGGAAGCCACCCGCTCGATGGCCGGCACGGTGATGTCCTTGTCGTAAGGCATGATTTGCTGGAGCAGCTCCGCCACTTGCAGGAAGGTGACGAGGTTCTTGCGTTGGTACTCGCCTTCAAGGGGCGTATGCACGTGCTCGTATAGGGTATTGCCTTCCACATCGAGGATTTTGCAGTCGGACAGGTTGCCTTCCACGGTGAAATTATTTTCCGCGAGGAAGAGCGGGGCGTTCTTCTGGTTGGCAATGTCGGTGAAGACGGGATAGCTCTCCGGATGGAACTCGCCCACGACCACGGGGGTGTCCTGTTTGATGATGCCGGCCTTTTCGAAGGCGATTTTGGCGATGGTGTCGCCCAACAGGTTGGTGTGTTCCAGCGTGATGTTGGTGATGACGGAGAGGATGGGGGAGAGCACGTTGGTGGCGTCGAGCCGTCCGCCGAGGCCCACTTCCACCACGGCGATGTCCACGTGTTTCTCGGCGAAATACCAGAACGCAAGTGCGGTGGTCATCTCAAAGAAGGAGGGCTCGAGTTTGTTGAAGGAGGGTTTGAATTTCTGGAAGAATTCGAGCACCTTTTCTTCGGAGATCATCATCCCGTTGATACGGATGCGTTCGCGGAAGTCCACCAAATGTGGGGAGGTGAAGAGGCCGGTCTTCAGTCCGCGTTCCTGGCAGTAGGAGGCGGTGAGATGGGCCACGGAGCCTTTGCCGTTGGTGCCGGCGATGTGGACGGCCTTGAGTCTCTTTTCGGGATTGCCTACGATTTGCAGTAGGGCTTCGATGTTCTCGAGGCCCTCTTTATACGCCGCCGACCCGATTTTGTGGTACATGGGGTAGGCGTGGAATATTTCTTCGAGGAGGGAGTTGTACATGATACGCAAAGGACGCGAAGGAGCGCAAAGGTTTATGGGGATTAGTAAAATTATTTTAAGTTTTATTGTTTTTGATACAATAATTTAATGATATATATGTTTTATATATAGTGTTATGTTAAAAATGGTTGGTTATGAGCGAGAATGAATTGGCGCGGATTATTGTGGATGCTGCGGTGAAAGTACATAAGTATCTGGGACCGGGATTGTTGGAGAAGACATATCAGGAATGTATGTTTTATGAGTTGCTATCTCGAGGTTTGCGGGTAGAGAAGGAAAAATATTTACCTATAATATATTACGATATCGTTATTGAGCACGCCTTTCGGATTGATTTATTAGTTGATCAGAAAGTGGTGATTGAAACAAAAAGCGTGGCTGCTTTGGCAGGTATTCACATGGCGCAAACGTTGACATATCTTCGACTTGGAGGCTATAAGTTGGGATTGTTGATGAACTTCAATGTGGAATTGATGAAGCAGGGAATTAAGCGGATTGTGAATGGTCTATAAAGACTTTGCGAACACTTTGCGTCCTTCACGCCCTTCGCGTTTATTAATGGAATAAAATTATTCTTAATTCCTCTTTCCCGGGTTTGTAGTGAGCCCGTTTTGCTTCCTGAACGCATTGCTGCTGTATGAGGCGGTTGGTAATGGTAGTTTTGTTTTTCGAAGTATTCACCACGCGGGCCTCGCTAACGGTACCGTCTGCCATCACATGAACCTCCACACTTACTTGTCCCTCTTCAGAAACAGTTGTATTAATGACGTTTGTCATCCCTCTGCTGCCCGTGCCGTAGCCGATGCCGCCGCCGGAGCCGCCACCTTCACCGGGACCGAGGCCGGAGCCTGTGCCCGTGCCGATGCCGGACCCTTGGCCGCCACCGCTGCCACTACCGCCCTTGCCGCCCTTGAAGATGGCGGACTGGTCCACTTTAGGTTGTGCGGGAGTCGGGGTGGTGGATTTCTGGGTGGAGTGTGCCACGGAGGGCGCGTCCTGTGCGTTCTGGGTGGCGTAGTTGGGTGCCGAAGGTTGGCGGGAATGGGTGGGCGAGGGAGCGTCCATGCCACCGCCGCCGCCACCACCCGTCGGAGCTTCCAGTTCTACGTAGAAGGTCTTCTTGGGCGGTGGAGGTGGAATCTGGGACTTCAGGCCGAAGGCAAGCAGCAGCACGATGATGAGTGCCATTGTGCCGACCGTCGTTCCCCAGGATACGATAGTGTCTTTTCTATTCTCGTTCGATTCTCTCATTTCCCTTCGGTGGCTAAAACCATTTTATAGCGTTCCCCTTCCGGGTAGGCTTCGTTCATTTCGTTGAGCACGTCCATGAGGGCAACCACATTCTCCACGGGCACGCTCTTGTCGGCGCGCAGCACGATGGATTTCATGTCGGAGTTGTCCTTGGCGGCAGCATCCTGAAGGGCGGGCAGCAGCTCCTCGTAGGGGATGGGCTGCGCCTTGGAGCCTTCGGGATTGACAAAGTAGAGGAGGTCCTCGTTGATATAGACCTCAATATTCTTGGATACGAGCTGCTTGTCCGTGTTGCTTTTCGGCAGCACCAGATTGATGGCGTTCGGGGAGACCATCGTGGAGGTGAGCATGAAGAAAATCAACAACAGGAACACCAAGTCCGACATGGAGGTGGCGCTGAACGTCGTATCGATTTTGTTTTGCATCTTGATAGCCATGGCGGAGCGTTTTTAGACGTTCTCATGGAGCAGGTCCATGAATTCGGTGGTGCGGACCTCCAGCATATAGACCACGTTGGAGATCTTGGAAACGATCATGTTGTGGAACACCAGAGCGATGACGCCGACGATAAGACCGGCCACGGTGGTGATCATGGCGGTGTAGATGCCGGATGACAGGGTGCCAATGTTGAAGTTGTTGGGGTCGGCGGCCATGTTGTGGAAGGCGGAAACCATACCCACTACGGTGCCGAGGAAGCCGAGCATCGGGGCGATGGCGGCGATGGTGGCCAGCGCGGACACACCCTTCTCCAAACGGCCCACTTCGATGTTGCCCTCATTCTCAACGGCGGTGCGCACGTCGTCCAACGGACGGCCGATGCGCGTGAGGCCCTTCTCAATCAGGCGGGCCGACGGGTTGTCGTTGCCCTTGCAGAGCGCCATGGCGGAATCCAGCTTGCCATCGTGGATGAAGTCGCGGATGTTGTTCATGAAGTTGTATTCCTCCTTGGAGGCACGGTTAAGCACCATCAGCTTTTTGACAAACAGGTAGATGGCGAAGCCTAACATGAGGAACAGCGGAATCATGATCCACAAGCTGTTGAGCGCGAATACAAGTTGGAAATAGGAGGTCTCCTGCACTTGGGAGGCCTGCTCGGCAACAACCGGCATGGCACCGGAATCGGCCTGTAATAACAATAAATGATGCATAGCTAAAAATTTTGAGCAAAAATAATATCAATGAGCCGAATAGAATCCTATCTGACCTGTTTTTTTCTAACATGGATATGTTCATATTCCGAATAACATAACGATATTAGTAAGATAAAATTATACTAATTTTGCGTCATAATAGAATATTTTCCTCATTTTTATAAATTTTCCTGTGTAAATGAAAGTTACCAGCCAAGTCATTACCCGAAACTCCAAGGCGGCAAAGCCTGTAAACACTCGCCATGCCAAGGTCCGCAAAGGCTCCACCCCGAAAGGCAAACGCAAGAGCAGCCCGAAATCGTCGGGGGGAGGCTCCTTTTTCCAGCAGCTGAAAAGCCCGCGCATGATTCAGGTCTATGGCGTGCTGCTGATGTGCTTCGCCCTGCTGCTTTTCGTGTCCATCGTGTCGTTTTACTTCCATGCGCACAACAACATCCACTTCGTCTTGTCGGATGGGCAGGATGCATCGCACAACATCGCCCGCACGGTGGGTGCCTATCTGGCCTACTTCTTCGTCAACGACCTCTTTGGCGTCAGCTCCATTGGCTTCGCATTCCTTTTCTTCCTCTATGGATGGCGTCTGACTGTAGGCAAGTCCCCCGTGAATCTGCTGAAGACAACGATCAACGTGATACTTACCATGGCCTGGCTCTCCATGTTCCTGGGCCTCTTTGTGCGCCCCGATGGTGACTATGCCTTCGTGGCCGGCTATTTCGGCACGCTGGTGGACACCTTCCTGCTCGCCTCAGTGCAGAAGGTGGTTACCTACCTCATAGTTGCCGTGCTGTTAGTCATCATCCTTATCTTATGTTACGACATACCCCTGAGTGAATGGTTCGGTCGTATCCAGACCTCTATCGAGGAGCGGAAACAGAACCCGCCGGCGGAACGCAAGACCTGGAAGCAGTGCAAACAAACCACCGATCAAGAGACGGAAACCCGGCATAAGGACTTGGACGACCTCTATGTGAGCGACCACGGCTGCCTCAGCAAGGAGTACCATGGGGCCAATGTGGTGGAGTTTGAAACAGAAAAGAATATGGATATCCGGACGGAGAATCTGGAATCACCGTTCACGCCGGTGAAGGATGAGACGGAAGTTCCCTTTGAGTTGGTTTCCAATGAGATGAAAGAGGAGACGCTTGACTTGGAGGATGATTTTGAGGAGGAGGGCGAAGAGCCGACGGATGAAGAGCGTCCGCTCACGCCGGAGGAGGTCCAGAATCTGGAACCATACGATCCGCGCAAGGAATTGTCCACTTACGAGTTCCCGCCGATAGACTTGCTGAACGACTATCCTGCCAAGGAGGCTACGGAGGAGCTGATGAAACGCGAGTTGTTAGACAACAAGAAGCGCATCGAGGCCACACTGAAGAGTTTCGGCATCCCAATCCGGAAGATTACCGCCACCATCGGACCTACGGTGACCTTGTACGAAATCATCCCCGATGAGGGTGTGCGTATCAGCAAGATCAAGAATCTGGAGGATGATATCGCTTTGAGCCTGGCCGCATTGGGAATCCGTATCATCGCCCCGATACCCGGTCGTGGTACCATCGGTATTGAGGTTCCTAACAAGAATTCCAACATCGTCTCCATGAAGGAGATTATCGCCTCTGACAAGTTCCAAAACAACAAATATGAGTTGCCCATCGGTCTCGGACGCACGATCAGTAACGAGGCGTTTGTGGTGGATTTGGCCAAGATGCCGCACCTGTTAGTGGCCGGTGCCACCGGTCAGGGCAAGTCCGTGGGCCTCAACGCCATCATCACATCACTCCTCTACACCAAGCATCCGGCGGAGATGAAGTTTGTGCTCATTGACCCCAAGAAGGTGGAGTTCACGCTCTATTCGGCCATTGAGAATTACTATTTGGCCAAGCTGCCCGATGAGGAGGAGGCCATCATCAACGATGTGAAGAAGGTGGTGCACGTGCTCAATTCGCTGTGCAAGGAGATGGACGACCGTTACGATTTGCTGAAAATGGCGCGTATGCGCAATATCAAGGAGTACAACGCCAAATTCTGTTCCCGCGGGCTGTCGCCTGCGATGGGGCACCGCTATCTGCCGTATATAGTGTTGATTATCGATGAGTTCGGTGACCTGATTATGACTGCGGGCCGCGAGGTGGAGCAGCCGCTTGCCCGTTTGGCACAGCTGGCCCGCGCCATCGGTATCCATCTGGTCATCGCCACCCAGCGTCCGTCGGTCAACATCATCACGGGCAGTATCAAGGCCAACTTCCCGGCCCGTATCGCCTTCCGCGTGCAGTCGGGTGTGGACTCCAAGACGATTCTCGACACCACTGGTGCCAACCAGCTCATTGGCAAGGGCGACATGCTCATCTCCACGGGTAGCGACCTCATCCGTCTGCAGTGTGCCTTCGTGGACACGCCGGAGGTGGAGAAGATTGCCAATTACATCCAGGAGAAGTCCGAGCTGAGTCCGCTGTTGCATCCATACGAGTTGCCTGACGTGCCCGATCCGGCGACAGGCGATGCCGGCAATTTCGATGATGGGGACGATGATGCGGGTGGCGACGCGATAGACCCGCTGTTCGTGGATGCCGCCGTGCTGGTCGTGCAGACGCAACAGGGCTCCACATCCCTGATACAACGGCGTATGAAGTTAGGATATAACCGTGCCGGACGTATCATGGACCAGCTCTCCGAGTTTGGCATTGTGGGCAAGGCCAACGGCAGCAAGCCCCGCGAGGTGCTGATGAAGACCGAAGCCCAGTTGCGCGATTTGCTGGCCAGCAAGGGACTGCTTTAATCGGAACGGCTGTTAAACATTTGCCACAATAAAGCATCCTATTCCGCGTTTTTTTCGCAATTCGGTTTTGCAAACCTTATAAGGAACTTTTTTGAAACAACGATTATGAAAAATACCCTTTTCCTGTTCATCGCTATTCTTTTGGCATGGAATGTGCCGGCTCAGAATGTGGACGGCGGTGCTGGCGACCTGCTGAAGACTGTCTCCACCAAGTACCAGTCATACACCTCCATGCAGTTCCATTATACCTTGAAAGCGACAAAGGATAATAAGACCTTGAACACATTCCAAGGCGATTTCGCCATCAAAGGGGACAAATACCGCACATCCTACAATGGGCAGTCTTTCTTTTGTGACGGGAAAAACATCTGGAATTACCAGAAATCCACCAATGAGGTCTCCATCTATGAGTATGATCCGGAAGATGATGATAATATGATGAATCCGCAGCGCATTCTGCGCAATTGGGACCGTCATTTCCGGGCCAAATTCATACGGGATGAGTTTGTCGGCAACCAGTCGGTCTCGTTAGTGGACCTCACCCCCAAGACGAACCAGTCGTATTACCGTATCCGTTTGTTTGTCAACAAAGCCAACCATAATATCCTGCGTATCGCGATGTATGACAAGGACAATACGGTATATACCTATTATATAGAGCAATTCAAGCCCAATGTCACTTTGTCGGACAGCTATTTTGTGTTCGACAAGAGCCAACACCCGGGGGTGGAGGTGAACGACATGCGGTAACCATACAACGGCATTACTGCTTTTTCATGCGATAAATGGTTTTAGGCGGAGGCGTTCGATGAAATGCCTCCGCTTTTGTTTTCGTGGTTGGAGCGTTTTTGAAAATTATGTACATTTGCAGGCTTTTTCAGAATTAATCCAATAAAATGCAGAAATATGAATACGTATGATTTAATCGTGGTCGGAAGCGGCCCCGGCGGTTATGTGGCTGCCATTCGCGCTTCGCAGTTGAATATGAAGGTTGCCGTTGTGGAACGTGCCGAATTGGGCGGCATCTGCCTCAATTGGGGCTGTATTCCCACCAAGGCGCTGCTGAAGTCGGCCCAAGTGTATAAGTATATGTCGCATGCCGCCGAGTACGGCTTGCAGGTGGAGGGTGCCGTGAAGCCGGACTTCGAGGCGGTGGTGAAACGTAGTCGCACGGTGGCCGAGACGATGAGCAAGGGGGTTCAGTATCTGCTCAAGAAAAACAATGTGGAGGTCATCGCCGGCTTCGGCAAACTGCTGCCGGGCCATCAGGTGGAGGTGACTGCCGCTGACGGCACGGTGACGGTCTATGAGGCCGCCCATGTGATTCTGGCCACGGGCGCCCGCTCGCGCAGCCTGCCCAACGTGCCGCAGGACGGCAAGAAGATTATCGGCTATCGCGAGGCCCTCACGCTGCCCGCGCTGCCGGAGACGATGGTGGTGATGGGCTCCGGTGCCATCGGCAGCGAGCTCGCCTACTTCTATGCTACGATGGGCACCAAGGTTACAATCGTGGAATACATGCCCCGCTTAGTGCCCGTGGAGGACGACGACATCGCCGCCACGCTGGCCCGCTGCTTCCGCAAGGCCGGCATCAAGACCATGACCGCCGCCGCAGTGGAGAAGGTGGACCTTGTGAACGACAAATGTGTGGTCACCGTGAAGGACGCCAAGGAGAAAATTACGGAGATTGAGTGCGACATTGTGCTTTCCGCTGTGGGTGTGGCCACCAATATTGAAGGTATCGGCCTTGAAGAGTGCGGCGTGCAGACCGAACGCGGCAAGGTGGTGGTGGACGACTTCTACCGGACGAATGTGGATGGTGTGTATGCCATTGGCGACATTGTGCATGGCCCCGCGCTTGCGCATGTGGCTTCGCATGAGGCCGAGGTGTGCGTGGAGAAAATCGCTGGTCTGAATCCCGAACCCGTTGATTATGGCAACATTCCGGGCTGTACCTATACCACACCGGAAATCGCATCCGTGGGCCTCACCGAGCGCGCCTGCGTGGAACAGGGCCGTGAGGTGCTGATTGGCAAGTTCCCGTTCACCGCCTCAGGTAAGGCTACGGCTGCTGGCAGTCGCGACGGCTTGGTGAAGGTGATCTTTGACAAACAGACGGGTGAATGGCTCGGCTGCCACCTCATTGGCGACAACGTGACTGAGATGATCGCCGGTGCCGTGATGGCCCGCCGCAACAAGATGACCGGCGAGGAAGTGATCCGCTCCGTGTTCCCGCACCCCACCATGTCGGAAGCCATTATGGAGGCCGCCGCCGATGCCTACAAGGAGTGCGTCCATCTGTAACGGATACCGTTTTTACAATAAATATATTATATGAGGAAACTGATTCTGCTAACCGTGACAAGCCTGCTCACGCTGTCCCTTTTTGCCCAGCCGGAGCAGGAGGTTATACCCATCCATTTCTCCGACACCACCTGGTGCGATCGGGGCTTCGATTTCTATATCGGAGGCGGTATGTTCATCGGTAATAAGTTCAATGCCAATTATTATAATGGCAGCAATCTGAATGAAAATAACCTGTACTACATCTTTTCAAATCAATATTGGAAAGATGAGATGGATCAGGTTATAAATGAATATTATCATGATTTGCAAATGGGTAGTGCATCTTTGGAATTGGATCCCGGTTCGGATATATACAATTGGGATAACCACTACAAGTTGAGCATGTTGATTGCCTTGGGCATGCGCTACAAGATTCGCAAAGGATGGGGGTTGTCGTTGTCGTACTCCTTCAGCCGCCTGACCTCATCGGCCCAGTGCCTGCTTTCTTCCGATCAGCTGTTGGGTAATGAGATGCGTCTTCCTGTGATGGCAATAGTGGGTAAGGAGGATCGTTCCACCATTGATTTTTCAGCTTCTTATCTTTTCTCTAAAGTACATAAAAATGTAAAGCCTTTCTTGGAGTTGGGTGTCCAGTTCAACTATGCGAAAGCCAAATCCTTTAAAGCTGTGCTGTTGGATAAAAACGGGAAGGCGGTCGGACAGGAATATACTTTGTTGGATCCCTATAATGGTGAGTCGTATTATCCTGGGGCGCAAACGTACGATATTACATACGGTGGTCCCGGCTTCGGATTCTCTGGTGCGGCGGGATTGAAGATAGCCTTCAACAAGCGCGTGTCCATTGATCCCACCTTCTATTGCTATATGGGGCGTACGGGCATTTATCAGATGAAAAACTCACCGAACCCCGAATTTCGGGATGGCAATAAGTTCACGTTCAACTATGGTGTGCTGGTGCGCGTCGTGATGAGCGACTTCTTCTTCAGCAGACGGTAATCATTGTTATTGTCCCGACATCGTGTTGATACGTCGGGCGGCGACTTTCCATACGAAGATGAAGAAGATGTAGAAAACGATGTTCAGCAGGGCGGCTACGGCGGTGTTGGTCTCCTGGATGAGGTTGTTGTACATCAGGATGAAATCGTAGATGCCGTGCAGGATGACCGGGCAGATGTATGCCAGCACCAAATAAGTGCTCTTCTTCCAGGGTCTGAATTTGGCGAAGGCGAAGAAATAGCCCATGATGATGGCGAAGAAGAAATGGGCGGGTACGGCGAACAGCGCGCGCCCCACCGCCACCGAAATTCCCCCTTCCAGAACATACATGAGATTCTCCAATCCGGCAAATCCAAGGCCCACGCAGGCTGCATATTCGAGGCCGTCATAGTATTCGTCGAAATAGCGGCTTTTCCAGACAAACAGATAGAGGAAGAAGAGCTTGCAGAACTCCTCGGGCATGGCCGCCTGGTAGAATGCCTGGTACAAAGCATTTTGAAGCTCGTTAGAAAAGGTTGTGATTCCCGCGAACCGGAAAGTCGTAAGGAGGATGATGTCTAAAATGCCGGCCAGCACGCCGCCCAACAGGGCTTTCAGCAGCATGGGTAACGGTTCTTTCTGGTATTTGTCTTTTCGATAGATATATACCAGAAGAACGATGACGGGCAGCAGGGAGGCAGCAAGAATTATTAGCATAGGGTTTAAAGTTTAGGGTTTAAAGTTTAGAGTTTAGAGTGGGATTTGTGAAAAATCTCTCAACTCTAATCTCTCATCCCTCAACTGTTATTAATCCATTTTCATTACCTTGTCGAAGTCTTCTTCGCTGATTAGTTTGAGTTCCAGGGCGGCTTCGCGGAGGGTGAGTCCTTCTTTGAGGGCGTGTTGCGCAATCTTGGCCGCATTGTAGTATCCGATGATGGGGTTCAGCTTGGTGACCAGCATGAGGGAGTTGTTGAGGTGCATCCGGATGCGTTCGCGGTTGGGGGTGATGCCTTTCAGGCAATGGTCGTTGAAGGAGCGGATCACGTCGGCCAGCAGACGGGAGGACTGCAGCAGGTCGCGTCCTATGAGGGGCATGAAGACGTTGAGCTGCAGATGTCCCTGCATGGCACCCGTGGTGATGGCCACATCGTTGCCGATGACCTGGCAGCACACCTGCGAGAGAGCCTCGCACTGTGTGGGGTTCACCTTCCCGGGCATGATGGAAGAACCGGGCTCGTTGGCAGGCAGCACCACTTCGCCGATACCGCAGCGCGGGCCCGAGTTGAGCAGCCGGAAGTCGTTGGCGATTTTCATGAAGGAGATGGCCAAGCGTTTCAGTGCACCGGAGACTTCCGCCAGCGAGTCGTGGGAGGCCATAGCCTCGAATTTGTTGGGCGTGTTCACGAAATCCAGTCCAGTGAAGGTGTTGATGTACTGGAGGGCCAGCTTGTCGTAGCCTTCGGGGGCGTTGATGCCGTTGCCCACTGCCGTGCCGCCGATGGGCAGCTCCTTGAGGTGTTCCATGCTCTTCAGCAGCGTGTCCAGGCCGTGCTCGATTTGCGACAGGTGGCCGGAAAGCTCCTGCCCGAGGGTGAGCGGGGTGGCGTCCATCAGGTGCGTGCGCCCGATCTTGCGTATGTCGGCATACTCGACAATCTTCTCCTGATAGGTTTTCATGATGTCCAGAATGGCTGGTATGGTGTGCATGAGCAGCATCTTGGTGGCGGCGATACGCATGCCCGTGGGGAAGATGTCGTTGGTGGACTGCGACTTGTTGACATCGTCATTGGGCGAGAGGTAGAGCGGATAGTCGTCCAGTTTCCCGCCATGCAGCTGCTGGCCGCGGTGGGCAATCACCTCGTTGACGTTCATATTGGTTTGCGTGCCCGAACCGGTCTGCCAGATGTGCAGTGGGAACTGGTCGTCCCATTGGCCGGTCAGGATCTCGTCGCAGGCGGCCACGATGAGGTCGCGCTTGTCGATGGGCAGAACTCCGAGGTCGCAGTTGGCGCATGCAGCAGCCTTCTTGGCCGTGGCGATGCCGTAGATGATCTCAATGGGCATCTTCTTCTTGCCGATGACGAAGTTCTCCATGGCGCGCTGTGTCTGCGCACCCCACAATTTGTCCGCTTCAACGCGCATCTCGCCAAGCGTGTCTTTTTCGATTCGATAATTCATTGTTTATAATGTTTGTAATATGTAAAAGTATTTAAAATGACAATGTGTTGAGCTCTATTGTGAAGCTTATTGTTTTAATTGTTAATCATAGAATTTCCACGTAATACCGACTTCGAAGTTCAGGCCTTGCATCGGGTAGTTGGGGGTGGTGCAGTAGTCGTAGCCGAAGGCTCCGGCGATGATGTTGCCGGCACGGAAGAAGAAGGCGATGCGCTGCACCTGCATCGTCAGGTTGGCGTCAAAGTAGAGGTAGTTGCCCACCTTCTCACTCTCCTGGTGGTAGAATTGGTGTAGTAGCGGATTGTAGGCATCGGCATAGTACGAGGTGTTGTACATGATGTCGCCGCCGACCATGAGTTTCAGGCGGTTGCGGAAGATGCGAAAACAGTATGCGGCGTACAGCTTGCCGGTGAACAGCGGCACCGCCACGTAGGATTGGGTGGCGTGCTGCAGTGACATGTTGACGTCCATCTTGAAATTTTTCAGCCGCAAGGGTGCGAACAGGTTGAGCTGTACCACGTTGATACTCTTTTCGGAACGTTGCGGAAGATAGTCTGAATTGATGAACAGGTAGTTGTTCAGCATGAAGTAATTGAAACTCAGCTTATAGTCAAAGATGGTGTAGAAGGCACTGAGTTTGAGGTTGTTCTCTTTAGGCCACTCGTGGTACCAGTAGTTGTTGTTCCCATAATAATGGGTGAAGAAAAAATCGGGCGACACGCGGTAGAAGCCGGCGGCAAAGCCGAGGTAGTGCCGCCATTTCCGGTTGAGGGCGAAGGTGGCTGACACGTCCGCGATGGCATCGTCTTTCGTATAATTCAGGAACGAGTAGGAGATGGATCCGTAAATGTCCCACACCTTGAAAAGTCGGATATGGGTGCGGGCGAACAACGAGAAATGGTTAGCGATGTAACGGGGCAGGCGGGATTTCACAAACTCATGCTGGATGCCGCCCGCAATGTGCAGGGCGTAGTTTTTCTCGCTGATTCTCGTCAACGGGTCGAAGTTCGACCATTGAAGCGTGTTGATATAATGGTGGTAATAGAGCGTGTCGTAGGTGGTGTCTGTGCTGAGAAAATAGCGGTCCTGATAGAACTCATTGTTCAGATTCTCGTCCAAAAAGGAACATTTGGTGGCTTTGAACTGGAAACTGTGGCTCAGCGTGCCGTAGTAGCGGTCCTTCTTGTCTTTGATGTTCACGTATTGCTGGAATAGCAGGTCGTGGGTAAGGATGGTAGAGGCGGCTTCCTTGAACACCACGCTGTAACTGCCCAGTCGCGGCATGGCGTTGGTGTCACGCGCGGGACGGTCGGCAAAGGAGTGGTAGTCGCTCAGACCGCCGTTCTCCTGGTATTTGCTCCGGTTGAAGATGTAGGAGGTGGTGAATCCGTATATGTTGCGGGGTGTCTGGTAATGCAGCAGCAGGTCAAAGGCCATCAGGTTGGTGCCCTGTCGCATGAAATAACCTTTGTTGCTGTATCCGAACAGGTTGCCGGCAAAGCTCACATGTTTGAAGTTCTGCGCGTGAGTGGCTCGGAAGTGATGCTCGCTTGTCAGCTCTATCGTGGTTCCGTAGGTGTAGGCGAGATTCGTGAAAGAGGTTTCCAAATCGTAGAATTTCAAGTCTTTCTGCGTTTTGAAATAAAGAGGATATGGCAACGTGATCAGCGAGAATCCGATTTCGCGGTCGTATCCGAAAATCATGTTTTTATGGGCTTGGCCTATGATGCCGAGGGTCTGGTACAGGTTCTGTGTGTGGTAGAAGGGATCGTAGTCGGAGGTGTGGAAGATGGTGGTGTCGATGGGTTCGTACTGCAACGGGAGGAAGAAGGTGCCGGACAAGGAGGCTTCCGAAACGGGCATGTAGGCGGGCGAGATGGCCATCGCCGAGTCAATCTTCGGCGTCTCTGTCGGTTTGTCATCCTGCGCATAGGCTGACAAACCAGTCAGGCATAGCATCATCCAACACAGCACTCTTTTCATTTTCTCAACCATTTGAAAATCTCCCGCCAGCTGACTTTCTTCCCGTACATCAGGATGCCCATCCGATAGACTTTGGCGGCGAACCAGATGCAGAAGACAAGGAAGGCGACGGCCAGTCCCATAGAGAGAAACACCTGCCATAAGGGTACGCCGGCGGGCAGGCGCACGAGCATGGAGACTGGCGAAGTGAGCGGAATCATAGAAAACCAGAACGCCAAACTGCCGTTGGGGTTGTTGGCGATGGAGGGTACCACAATGATGGAAAGCAGTAGCGGTAGGGTAATGGGCAGCGTGTATTGCTGCGAGTCGCTCTCGTTGTCCACCACGGAACCCATGGCGGCGTATAGGGAGGCGTAAATCAGGTATCCGACCACAAAGAAGAAGAAGAAACACAGGATGATTTCGCCAAAGGAGACGGAGAAATACTCGTTGATCTTCTGGAAGATACTGAAGTCGGCGGGCAGAGTGTCGGCGGCAATCTCAGCACCCGGGACGGCGGTTTCGGGAACGGAACCGGACATCAGCGACGGGGCGGCTATCTGCGCCACGAGCAGGATGCCGAAGGTGAGCATGACCCAGATGACAAACTGCGTGATGCCGACCAGGGCGATGCCGACAATCTTGCCAATCAGCAGCTGGACAGGTTTCACCGAGGAGACGATGACCTCCACAATACGGCTGGTCTTCTCCTCCAACACGCCGCGCAGCACCTGACTGGCGAAGATAATGATAATGAAGTAGATGAAGAAACCGCACACCATGCCGATGACCTCGTTGATTTCGGCGATGTTCTCGCGCTCGTTGCCCTTGTCATCCATCTGGATGGTGGTCACATCGGCTTTGGTGAGCTCCTGGAGCTTCTCGAATTGGGCCGGATTGATGTGCAGCGAGTCCTGCAGGATGCGGTCGAAGAAGATGTCATCCATCTGCCGCTCAATATAGGAGGGCAGGCTGTTCGGCACTTTGTCTTTGTAATAGAGGTTCGATTTCAGGGCCTGCGAATTGTCAAGGATGTGCAGGATGCAGTTGTACTTGTCGTTCTGGAGGATATCCTGCTTGAAGGTGTTGATGTCACCGGAGGCGTAGCTGAACGTGACGTTGTCGTTCGGTTCAAACGCATTGAGGAAAATCTCCGTTTCATCCACCACCAGCACATGGGTGTGCTGCTTTTTCTCGCTGTTGATCATAAGGAGGACCGGCAGCATGATGATGGCCGCCATCAGGATGGGCAGCAGGATGGTCAGCAGGATGAAGGATTTCTTCCGTACACGTGTGAGATATTCTCGTGCGATGATAAGCAGGACGGGGTTATTCTTTTTCATGGCATTGTTGGTTGAAATGTTCTACTTGTTCGATGAAAATCTCGTTCATGGAGGGAAGTGTCTCGTGGAAGGAGAGGATGTTGCTGTGGCGCATACAGGCGTTGAGCAGGTCGTTGGCCGTCTTGTCTTCCGGCAGGCGTATGTCGTAGCGGATGGAGTGGGGGAGTGCCTGCCGTTGGATGACCTCGAAATCATGTTGGAGGTTGTCGGCCAAGGTGTTCTCTTCGTTTGCCACTTCCACAGCGAAGATGTTCTTTTTGAATCGGTTTTTGATTTCAAAGAGATTGCCCTCCAGAATCTTTTGTGCCTGGTTGATGAGGGCTATTTCGTCGCAGATCTCCTCCACCGAGGCCATATTGTGCGTGGAGAGGATGATGGTGGTGCCGGAGGCCTTGAGTTTCAGGATCTCCTCTTTCAGCAGGTTGGCGTTGATGGGGTCGAAGCCGCTGAAGGGCTCGTCCAGAATCAGGAACGCCGGCTGGTGGATGGTGGTGGTGATGAACTGCACTTTTTGCTGCATTCCCTTGGAGAGCTCTTCCACGGGACGGTTCCACCAGTCCAGAATGCCGTACTCCTCGAATTTGTGGTGCAGGCGGTTGAGGGCCTCCATACGTTCCATGCCTTTGAGGCGGGCCAGATAGAGGGCCTGCTCGCCGGCTTTCATCTTCTTGTAGAGGCCGCGCTCTTCGGGAAGATACCCAATCTGCCGCACGTCGTCTGCCGACAAGGGCTTCCCTTTGAACAGGACATTGCCGGAGTCGGGGTATATGATTTGGTTCAGAATGCGGATAAGCGTGGTCTTGCCCGCCCCGTTGGGACCGAGCAGGCCGAAAATCACACCCTCCCGCACACTGAGGGAAACCCTGTCCAGTGCCAGATGACGGGCGTATTGCTTGCTAACGTCGTTTACGTCAAGGATGTTCATTGGGTGATGGGCGTTTTCTTCTTTTTGTCGGGAGTGACGTAGAAGGCCATGTTGCTGTTGGCTGTTTGCAGCAGCTCACCGGTGGTGGCGAAGACAAAGCCTTCGGGTACGGTGATTTTCTCTCCAGACAATTCGAAGATCTGTCGGGCGATGAGGGCGTCGTTGACGGAATCGCGGTTGTAGGTCAGGTACATCATTTTGAGGTGGTTGGCCAGCTGGGCGACCATGCGGTCACGCTCCGGCGCAGGGTATCCGGCCACCTCCTTGAGTATGTTTTCCATGTTGCGCCCATACGTGCGCAAGGCGATATGATGCTTGTTGTAATCCGGTTTCACCACTGTTTTCTCCGTCACATCCGGCACCGGTTTCGGGAACGGGGCGTCCACGTCCAGCTTGTAGTCCGACATGATGAAGAGATGGTCCCATAGTTTGTGCCAATAGTCCAGAGATTCCTTCTTGTTGGCAACGGACGGGTCTTTCACCTCGCTCAGCTGGGCCATGACACGTACGATGGCGCGCGCGGTCTCGTTCCGTTTCTCGCGGTCCGGGATGGCCATCGCATCTTCCACCATCTTCTGGACGTTGCGTCCGTACTCCCGTATGGCGAGCTTATTCCGTTTGGTGTTGTATTCAATCATATAATGAGATACTTGTAGTAATATAATTCTGTTCTTGTAATTTTGCGCAAAAGTACATTATTTTTCGATTCCCTCCATGTCGGCCAGTGCGGTCAGACTGTCGGTGACGGCTTTGGCGATGCTGTCGTTGTGGGCCCGCTGCGCCGCCCGGTAGCGGTTTTTGTAGAAGGCCACAATGGGTTTGTTTTCAATGTCAAGGGTGGTGAACGGCGTGTCCACTGGCCACATGCCGTTGCGCAACTGCGTGGCGGCAATGTCATGGCAGAAATACAGATAATAGTCCCAGGTGGTGTCGTTGGCAAGGAAGGGCGTGTGGACAAGGACGATGTTGCTGTCAGCGTGGAAAAACATGTCGCAGGCCGCGTTGCCGTTGGTGGCCAGCAGGAACGGCTCCTGACTGACGTGCTGCCCCACATCCTCATGGTGGATATATGTCTGCATGGACTGACATGCCTTTTTGTTGCATTGGTCGTTGTAGTCCAGCTCGTATTTGGCGTAGGCATTATGGATACCTCCGGACAACTCGTTGAAATAGAGGGTGGTTAGTGGATGGTTGTAGGCAATATGTCGGATGGGCATGAAGGATAGCAGGCCGATGATGGCGATGATGACGAAGTTGGTGTACCGGTCCTGGATGCTTTCCAGTGTGCATTCGATACCGCTGACGGCGATCAGCATGAAGAGCGGGTAGATGAAATAGTAGATGGCCCATGCCGTGTCGGGATTCATGTAGAGGTTTTTCACCTTCATGATGCAATAGCAGAAGGCGTACAGGAAGATGAAGATGGAGTAGGGTTTCAGATTCCGGACAGCCGTTTTGAAGAAAATGAAGAACAGGAGGAAACCCATGAGTACGACCGATGGGATGGTGATGAAAAGGTACTGGATGAGGTAACGGCGCGGGAAGTTGTCCGGTCCGATCTCATGGCCGGCGAAGAGCTGGTTGTCGGACAGCGGGTAGTTGTTGGCCAACAGGACGAAAGCCTGGCGCGGCGGCACCATCGAGGTGGTGAGAAAGAGCGTGCAGAGACAGTGTATGCAGATGATCAGCAGGGAGATGCCGTACACCACCCCGAGCAATTGCAGAAGCGGTTTCAGGTATTCCCATTTGTAGAATTTCTTTATGGGGTTGTAGAGAAGGAAGTTCAGGAGAGTGAAGATAAACAGGAAATGCAGCAATACGAATCCGGCGTTATAGGTGGAGAGGGCTATCAGCGTGCCTATTACTATTTTGACGATGCGGTAGATGCGTATGGTGGGCAGCTCGCGGCAGAAATAGTAGATCTGTGTGATGGCAAAAATGAAGCCGAAGGCGAAGGTCACATCCACCACGTTGCAGAGGGAATATCCGAGAAAACGGGGCGATATGAGGAGGAAGAATGCGGTGAAAAACGCCGCCCGCCAACGGAATGCCCTCAAAACCAGAATGGACAGATACAGGATGAGTAACCATCCGAAAATGGCACTGGTGATGTGCTTGACCATAAAGATGTCCTGGATATTCAGTGCCTTGCAGAACGAGAAGAGGATAAGGTCTATGTATTGCGCCTGGGTGGAGGAGAACGGATGCTCCTTGTAGGCTTCTGTGTCGCCGATATGGTGGAAATGGTTGTAAACCAGCTCGGAATAATGGTTCTGCTCCAGCTCGCGGGTGGAGACTCCCACGGTTCGGCTCATGAGCACCATGTTGATGAGCATGGCCGCCATGACGATGATGAACAGGTATTTGTAAAAATCATCGGCCTCTTTGAAGGAAAAGGCGAAAAGCCTCTTGTGCAGGGACGCGTATTTGTCCTTCTGCCGGAACTGCTTCGACACCCGCAACTTCCACACGTCATCGGCAAACAAGTCTTTGGAATAGGTGAGCTTGTCCACCAGTTGTTTCATCAGATGGAAGATGCGTTCTCCGAAATTCAGGTTCGTTTTTTTCATCAGCAGGAGGTGTAAGGGTCCGTTTGTGCTTTCATGTAGGAGGGTGCGTCAGGGCCGGTGTTGAACAGCAGGTCGAGGATGGAGAGATTCGGGACAAAACCGTAGCGGTCTTCAAAAACTTGGTAGTATTTGTTTCGCAGTCGGAATGGGTAGTCTGGTTGCGAGGCGTTCTTCGGATGGATGACTTCCCGCAGGTCGCAAGTTGTCGGGGGAGTGTTCTCATCCGTCAGATGCAGGTCCGCAGGGATGCGCATCATGCGCAGGATAGTATCAGTCAGTTGCAGGTTATAGTCGAACAGGAATTCGAAATGTTTCTCGTAGAAGGGCTTCAGTGCGTCGAGGTAGTAGAGGAGGTAGGGGCTGTTGCCGTATGCGGAGACGATGGTGCGCCAGTGTGTGCGCTGCCAGGGCATCTTGTAGTCGATGCGGGCATCGCGGATGGGAGTTGGCCCGGTACGATGCTCCACAGGTACGGTGAGCGTCTGGACACCGTTGCCGGTAAGGATGCAGGCCCGGTTCCGGTAGCTCTGTTTGTGGTAGCGCTCGCGGGTGTCCACCCATGCCGTACCCCGTATCAGGCAGGCAAAGTATTCTATGGGCGGGAGATAGGCCGTTGAAAGGAGCGTTGTGCTGTCCACTTCTAACGGGTGATCACCATTTTGCTCTTGTATGTGTGTGTGCCGCCCAAGATTTCCACCACGTAGATGCCGCTGGGAAGGTCGTTGAAGCTCATGGAGAAAGAAGGTTCGAGGTTCACATTGTAGGAGCCCAGTTTCGCCCCCATCATATTGTACACGTTGCAGATACCCTGCTCGGCATCGAAGTGCCCTTGGATGGAGACTTGGCCCGTTGAGGGGTTCGGGTAGATGCTGAAGGTGCGGATGTCAGCATCGTGCTGCTCCACACCCACGATGGTGCCGTCATAGCGCATGCCTGGAATCCAGGTTACACCGGTGTTGTCAGGATCCAGCCAGGGTTTGAGCTTTTTCGCGTTGTTATAGTTGTTGTTGTTCGTCCAAGAATAGGATATCTTACCGTAGTTGTCAGTGCCCCAAGGCTCACTGCAGGAGGAGGATCCGTTACTGAGGTCTCCGATGATGAGCTTCTTGCCATTAAACAGGGGCGATCCGGAGGAACCTTGTTCTGTGCAGCCCTTTTGGGGGTTGACGTACCAGCTTGTCGTCCAGTAGCCGTTGTAATAGTTGGAGGATACGGCCTTAGGGATACTCAACTTCTTGAAGTCACCTGCCGGGTGATGGATGGCCATGCCCACGGAGGCAGCCCCACTGACATCCCATCCGGCGAAGAAGACATCGTCCAAGTTGATTCTGTTCATGTTGCCGGTGATCTTCAATAGCAGGAAGTCGGAACTGTTTTGAAGCCCGTCGGTGGCGACGATGGCACCGCCTTTCACCCATTGGTTGACGAATCCGTATTCGTTCACATCGCAGGATGTCGTTTCATATTTGAAGAAGAATTTGAATGTGCTGTTCATGTCATCATTAAGGCAATGGTTGGCGCTGAGCACGTAAAGGGTCTTGTCATAACGTGTGTTGTTGATCAGGGCGCCAGAGCAGAGATAGGTGCCGTCAGAGCAGGTGATTTCAATTCGGACCACCGAGTTGATCTGGTCACGCCAGCCGTTGCCTTCCGGACAGGAGGCGTTGAAATGACAGCTTCCTGAGAGTGCTTTATCGTTATCCGACATGGGTATTTTGCTGATGTCGCGGTAACGGTGGCTGATACGGTCGATCATAATGGTGCCGTGGTATAGCACATCGGCAGGCTCGTAGTATTCGATGACCAGATTGTCGTCGTCGATGTCGTCAGACACAAGAATGCCATTCTGCTGGATGTCGGCATTGGTGTATGTGCCAGTGACTTGGGAACGGTCGCCGTTGTATATGTGCAGGGTGGCCCCTTCCGGGATGTTGAATTGGGAGAAATAGACGGACAGGGAGACGGCCCCTTCCGATTTGATCCCCAGTCGCCACAGTTTCGCGCCATTGGACAGTATGTCTGTGCGTCCGCAGTTGTCGAACGTGTAGCCAACATGGTGGTTGACGCCGATACGCATGGGGGTTCCGTTCTTGATGTTCTGCGCATCTTCCGAGAGCAGTGCTTCGCGGTTCACTGCGGGCAGCGTCATCTCGTCAATGGAATAGGATACATCTTTATGGGTGAAAGAATACGGAAGAGCCGTAACATCTTCCTGAGCGTTGGCGATCCATGCCAACGACAAAACCGTCAAAAAAAAGAGTACTTTTTTCATCATTTCAGATTGTGTTTTTTAGGGCTGCAAAAATATAAAAAAAAATGTACCTTTGCCCGCTAAAATAAATATGAAGGTAATGACCGTAAGAAAAAAAGTCAAATTTGAAGGAACTCCCTATGAGGGGAATATTGATGAGCTTATAATTCAGGCACTTATTGAAAAGCAGGGTGTTGATATAAAATGTATCAACCTGAAAAAACTCAACCATGTTTTTTTCGACTATTTCATCATCTGCACGGGAAATTCGAAACCCCATGTGGAAACGTTGTGCGATTATGTTCAGGAGCAGACACAACGTGTTGCGGGCACGAAACCCGTCCATGTGGAGGGACTGGAGAACTGTGAATGGATTCTGCTGGACTATTTCAATGTGCTGGTGCACATTTTCCAACCCGAAGCCCGAGCCTATTACAACATTGAGTCGCTCTGGAGTGATGCCGATGTCCAATCTTTCTAACCTCTCAATCTGAAACCCTATGCCGATTAATAATCCGCAACGCAACAACAGAGGGGGCAACTCGCCGTTTGGATCCGGTCAGAACAAAGATTCCAAACGGAAAATCCCCGTCGTCACTATCATCTATGCCCTCCTTGGCATCGCCCTGATCACCTATTGGATGTATGCCGCAGGTGGCGTGCAAGCGGTGGAAACCGATGACATGTCGTTCAAACACATGGTGCAGAACAAGGAAATCGACCATTTGGAATATGTCCGGAAAGATGACCGCATCAATGTGTTCCTGAAAAAGGAGGCTCTGCAGGGCAATCCCGCCTATGAGAAAATCAAGGAAAATGTGAACGGTCCGCAGTACTACCTCACCGTGACCGATTTGCAGGTTTTCAATGAGAACCTGAAGGATGTGAAGGCGCAGGCAGTGCAGGAGGATCTGGCCTCGGACAGCACGCTGAATGTGAATGAGGTGGCCCGTGAATATGACTTCCCCACCAAGCAGGACAATAGCAAGAGCTGGGGCGTTGATCTTGTCTTTTGGATCCTGCCGCTGGCGATGCTTCTGCTTCTGTTCTATTTTTCCACGCGTCTCATGCGTGGTGGCGGCCCGGGGGGCGGCAGCAGCATCTTCAATATCGGCAAGTCGCGGGCGCAGGAGTTTGACGAGAAGTCGGGCCAGCTGGTCACGTTCAAGGATGTGGCCGGTCTGGAAGGGGCCAAGTTTGAGATTGAAGAGGTGGTGGACTTCCTTAAGAATCCGCAGAAATATACCGTCTTGGGCGGCAAGATACCCAAGGGCGTACTCCTTGTGGGCCCTCCGGGAACAGGTAAGACCCTCTTGGCAAAGGCTGTCGCCGGCGAGGCCAAAGTGCCCTTCTTCTCCCTGTCGGGTTCCGATTTTGTGGAGATGTTCGTGGGCGTGGGTGCCTCCCGCGTGCGCGACCTCTTCAAAACAGCAAAAGAGAAGGCCCCCTGCATCATCTTCATCGATGAGATTGACGCTATCGGTCGCGCCCGCGGCAAGAACGCTATGTCCAGCGTCAATGACGAGCGCGAGAGCACTCTCAACCAGTTGCTTACCGAAATGGACGGCTTCTCCACCAACGCCGGTGTCATCATCATGGCCGCCACCAACCGCGCCGACATCCTCGACCGGGCCTTGTTGCGCGCCGGGCGTTTTGACCGCCAGATCACAGTGGAGCTGCCTAACCTCAACGAGCGTCGCGGCATCTTCGGCGTGCATGTGCGCAACCTCAAACTCGGTCCCGATGTGGACTTGGAATTCTTCGCCAAACAGACCCCTGGTTTTTCTGGTGCCGACATTGCCAATGTGTGCAATGAAGCGGCCCTGATTGCCGCCCGTAATAACAAACCGCATATTGAAAAGGCCGACTTCCTGGCCGCCGTGGACCGCATCATCGGCGGTCTGGAACGCAGGGGCAGTGTCTTCACCCCCGAGGAGAAGAGAGCCATCGCGTACCATGAGTCCGGCCATGCCTGTGTGAGCTGGCTGCTGCGTTACGCCTCGCCGTTAGTCAAGGTCACCATCGTGCCGCGTGGCAAGGCCCTCGGCGCGGCCTGGTATCTGCCCGAGGAACGCCAGCTGACTACCTACGACCAGCTGCTGGATGAGATGACGGCTCTCCTGGGTGGCCGCGCCGCCGAGGATGTCGTATTCGGACAACTCTCCACCGGCGCCCTCAACGACTTGGAGCGCGTCTCCAAGCAGGCGTATGCCATGGTCGTTTATTATGGCTTGGATAAAAAAATCGGAAACATCAGCTATTATGATTCCACGGGACAACAGGAATACGGTCTTACCAAACCCTATAGCGAGGCGACCGCCCGCGAAATCGACGAACAGGTCCATACGTTGATAGAATCCTGCTACCAGCGTGCCAAAGATATTCTTTCCACTCACAAAAATCAACTGGATGAACTGGCCTCCCTGCTGATTGAGCGCGAGGTTATCTTCACGGAAGATGTGGAGCGTATCTTGGGACCGCGTCCATTCCAGAAGGATGCACCCTCTGAGGCACAGGATGAACCGTCAATTCCTGATGGGAACGCAGACATCATTGTTACAGAATCAGATAAAAACGAATAGAATATGGCAAGCAACAGCAATTCGATGGGAAATCAACTTCTGACGGATAAGGAGAATATCCGTCGGAACATTCGTAACGGCCTGGCCTATAAGAAAACCTATCCTACGGTGCCGCCGGATCTCAGTTCAGGATTGGGCGTCACATCGCAGGAGCATCCGCTGGTGGAGTTCGTCCGCCATTTCCGCGGCGCCGGCGGCAAGTACATCCCTTGCACCAAGGAGAATCTGATTCCCCGCCTCATCAAGATTGCGCAGGGTCAGCAGTATGGTACGCTGTTGAACACCAGCCCCAATCTGGGCCAGTTCCTGCTGAAGCACCATGTGCGCCATGTCACGGCGGTGAACCCCATGGAGACGGTGGATGCCGCGCTTTTCTTCTCGGACATGCTGATTGCCCGTACCGGTGCCATCGGCTTCACGCCCTCTGTTTCACTTTATCCCTCCGTCCGGAACCTCGCCCGCGACATCATCGTGGTCTCCCGCGAGCGTTGCATCTTCCGGGATATGGAGGATGCCCTGACGTACCAGCTCTCCCGTAATAACAACACTCCGAACACTATCACGGAGTTCATCTGCCCGTCGCAGCCGGAAAAGGCGGACGGTGCCGATGTGTTCACCCCGCAGAATCCGCGTTTTATCCTGATGATGGTGGAGGAGAGCCATCCTCAGGAATCCGCCCAACCCGAATCGAATAACTCAAACGAAACGCAATATGAATCCCAAACTGAAGAATCTGATCGTTAGAACGTTGGCGGGTGCCGTGTATGTGGCCCTGATGATTGCCGGTGTTTTTTACCCTGTGCTGATGGATGTCCTCCTCTGCGTGGTGGCCTGCCTCGGATTGTATGAGTTCTCGAAGATCACCTGCGGTCCTGAAGATAAGCCCGCTCTCTATATTATGATGGCCTTCAGCGTGTTCTTGTTCGCCGTGGCCTGCTATTACATGCTCCAGCCACGCACATTCCTGTTTACGCCGGGCATGAAAACCCTGATGTCCGTCTTTCTCATGATTCCGCTGTTGATGATGTTGCTCTCGATCGTCCTCTCTATCGTGGAGATCTTCCGCCGCAGGGCTTGTCCGGTGGAGCAGATCGGCAAGTCTCTGTTCGGGTTCATCTGGATTGTCGTGCCGTTGGCGATGATGGTCGCTTTTGCCGTCTGGTGCAAGCCGATGGCATTAGCATTTTTGCTTTTGATATGGATTAATGATACAGCCGCCTATTTGGGTGGTACATTATATGGCCGCACGAAGATGTTCGAGCGGATTTCCCCTAAGAAGACTTGGGAAGGGACGGTTACGGGGTTTGTCTTCACCGTGATAGCGGCGGTGGTGTTCCCCAGCATTCCCTTTTTCGGTCGTGTCCACATGCCGATATGGGCATGGGTCTGTTTTGCGGCTATCGTGGTCGTGTTCGGCACCTTTGGCGATTTGTTGGAATCCGCCTTCAAGCGGAACGCCGGCGTTAAGGATAGCGGTAAGGTCATCCCTGGCCATGGTGGGATGCTCGACCGTTTTGATTCCATCCTGTTAGCCGTCATTCCGGCCATGCTATTCCTTTTCATAATTTTGAGTTGATGGGTCAGAAGGTGATTGAAGTTCGGGGTGCCAAGGTCAAC
Source organism: Bacteroidales bacterium (assembly GCA_017540505.1). Classification (GTDB taxonomy): domain Bacteria; phylum Bacteroidota; class Bacteroidia; order Bacteroidales; family WCHB1-69; genus F23-D06. The sequence goes on from JAFYAW010000036.1 coordinate 42,295, forward strand.
AATCTGAAAAACATAGATGTTGACATACCGCGCAACAAGCTGGTGGTCATCACTGGTTTGTCGGGGTCGGGCAAGTCGTCGTTGGCTTTCGACACGTTGTATGCCGAAGGTCAGCGTCGCTACGTGGAGAGTCTCAGCTCCTACGCCCGCCAGTTCATGGGCCGGATGCACAAACCCGAAGTCCAATCCATCACGGGCATACCGCCCGCCATCGCCATCGAGCAGCATAGCATGTCGCACAACCCGCGCTCCACGGTGGGCACGGTGACGGAGATATACGAATACCTGAAGCTGCTCTTCGCCCGCATTGGACGTACCATATCGCCAGTGTCTGGCAAGGAGGTGCGGCGTGAGCGCGTGTCGGACGTGTTGGCATACGTGCGGAACGTGCCGGAAGGCAGGAGAGTGTATGTGCTTGCCCCAGTGGTGCTGCCGTCAGGACGCACTTTGAAGGAACAGCTCGCCATCCTCAGCCAGCAGGGCTTCAGCCGTGTGGTCTATAACCGGCAGCTGCACGAGATTGACGAGTTCCTGAAAGGCCGCAAGGCCACCCGCGAGTCGGGCATGTTCGTGCTGGTGGACCGTTTCAAGTCGGAGAAGATAGCCGACAACATCGCCCGTCTGACGGACTCCATCCAGATAGCCTTCTCTGAAGGAAAGGGGGTGTGTGTCATCCAGACCGAGGGCGAAAACGTCTCTCAAAAGACTTTCAGCGATCTCTTCGAGGCCGATGGAATGAGCTTCGAGGAACCGAGTGTCAACCTGTTTAGCTTCAACAACCCATACGGCGCGTGCAAGACCTGCTCCGGCACGGGCATGATAGAGGGCGTGGACCCGGATCTGGTGCTCCCGGACAAGACATTGTCGGTGGCCGATGATGCGGTGGCGTGCTGGCATGGCGACGTGCTCAGCGAGTGGAAACGCCAGTTCATCCGCCAGGCCTCCCGCCTCGATTTCCCTGTCCATAGGGCTATTGAGGATTTGAGCCAAAAGGAGTACGACCTTTTGTGGTATGGGGATGAGAAGCATCATGTGGATGGTATTGCGCAGTTTTTCCAGTTTGTGGCGGCCAACACGTTCAAGATACAATATCGGGTGCTGCAGGCCCGGTACCGCGGACGGGAGATCTGTCCCGACTGCCACGGGACTCGCCTGCGCAAGGATGCTCATTATGTGAAGGTGAAGGGACGTTCTATCATGGAGCTGACGGCTATGCCCGTCTCGGAATTGAAAACCTTTTTCCAGGAGTTCAAATACAGCAGTGACTATGAGCGTGAGGTGGCATCCCGTTTGGTGAAGGAACTCGCCAACCGCGTGGCACTGTTGGATGATGTGGGCCTCGGCTATCTTACCTTGGACCGCTCCACATCGACATTGTCGGGCGGGGAGGCCCAGCGTATCAACTTGGCCACCTCCTTGGGTAGCAGCTTAGTGGGGTCCCTGTATGTGTTGGACGAGCCCAGCATCGGGCTGCATTCCCGCGACACGCAGAACCTGATACGGGTGCTGCAGAGGTTGCGTGACATTGGCAATACCGTGGTGGTGGTTGAACACGATGAGTCTATCATCCGTGCCGCCGACTGCATCATAGATATCGGCCCCAAAGCGGGACGTAACGGTGGTGAAATAGTTTTTTCCGGTGTGATAGATGATCTGATGAAGGTGCCGGACAACCTTACGGCCTCCTATCTGCGTGGGATGACAGGTGGTTATCCGCAGGAGCTGTGCCGTTATATTCCAATTCCCAAACGTCGCAGACATTGGCGTAATTATGTGGAAATCATTGGGGCTAAAGAGCATAATCTCAAGAATATAGATGTGAAAATCCCGTTGGAGTGTTTCACGGTCATCACGGGAGTCAGCGGATCTGGCAAAAGCAGCCTGATAGCGAATGTGCTGTACCCCGGCCTGCTGAAGATGCTCAACAAGGGGAATCTGAAACCCGGACGCTATTCGAGAATCGATGCCGACCTGACCAAGATTTCGGATGTGGTGTTCGTGGACCAGAATCCTATCGGACGCTCCAGCCGCTCCAATCCTGTAACCTACGTAAAGGCTTACGATTATATCCGTGAATTGTTTGCCAGCCAGCCTCTTTCCAAGCAACGTAACTACAAGCCCAGCTTCTTTTCATTTAATGTGGCTGGTGGCCGATGCGAGGAGTGTGAGGGCGAAGGCGTTATCCGGATCAACATGCAGTTCATGGCGGATGTGGAGATGGTGTGCCCTTCGTGCAATGGAAGCCGATTCCGAGAGGAAGCCCAGGATATCAAGCTGAAAGACAAAACCATCACCGACGTTCTGAATATGACGGTATCGGAGGCTCTCGACTTTTTCAAGGGCCTTCCTGTGAACGACATGACCACTAACATTATCCGCAAGCTGATGCCGCTGCAGGATGTGGGCCTCGGCTATCTGGTAATGGGCCAGTCCTCGGCTACGCTGTCCGGCGGCGAGGCGCAGCGTGTGAAGTTAGCCTACTATCTGTCGCTCAACGATGATGACCAGAATAAGCTCTTCATCTTCGACGAGCCTACTACGGGACTTCATTTCCACGATATAAATAAATTATGTGTGGCATTCAACCGCCTGATAGAACGCAATAACACCATCGTGGTCATTGAGCATAATGCCGAAATCATCAAATGCGCCGACTGGATCATCGATATGGGGCCGGAAGGCGGGGACCAAGGCGGCAAGATCGTATTCGAGGGTACGCCCGAGAAACTGGTGGAACGGAAACGGTCATATACGGCGCAAGTCATTTCGGAAAAATTGGCAATTAATAGTATAGAGTAGAGAGATTATAGTTTAGAGATGTTAATTCAAAAATCTTAAATACAATTCACAAATCAAAAATAACAAATCACAACTTAAAAACACACATTTATGAAAGCAACAGAAATTTTGGCGTTTGCCGCAGGTGCTGCAGCTGCAGTAGGTGTAACCTTGTTGTTCACCACAGAAAAAGGTAAGGAAATCCGTACCAATGTCTCCAAGAGAATGACCAAGGAGGAGATTGACCGCATCATCGAGAAACTGAAAAGCAAGAGATGTGCTGCTCCCACCGAGGAGGAAGTGGAGATGGACGACCTGTTGGATGACATGGAGGAAGAAGACGTTCAAGCGTAATTTCCCGCCGGATGGATATCTTCAGTCTATTTTCCAAAGATTCGCCACGTAACGCTCGGACAATCAAGGATGTGAAGACCTACTTGTCCCAGCGTTACGATTTGCTCAAGCTCGAACTGCTGGAGAAGTCGTCGCAGTTGTTGTCGGTGATCTTGTCCATGCTGATAGTCGTGGTGTGTGCGTTGGCGGTGCTCATCTACCTCTCATCCGCGCTGATCAGTTGGCTTACGCTGGCCTTGAATGCCGGATGGGCCTACACCATCGTGTGCGCCCTGTTTGTGGTCATCATACTGGTGGTGCTCCACTATAAGGATATGTTATTCGTAAAACCCCTGATCCGGAAGTTCAGCCGTATCCTCTATGGCCGTTCCGAAAAGGGAACCTCGGAACCGGAAGAAGCGCAAACGCCGGTGGAGGTTATTTTTGACAAGGAAGGAGATGACCATGACTAATCGCACCAAATCGTCGCCTTATCAGAATTTGGAGGAGATAGCCCTCCGTAAGGCGCAGCTGCGCAAGCAGATAACCAAACAGGAAAGTCGTCTCAGTCGCGACTTTGATGCCTATCAGGATGATGTGGACACCTTGAAGCGGCTCTGGAACCGTGTCGTCAGCATCGCCACATTCCGCAAACGGAACGTGCCCGACAATGTGTCGTCAGGATTGTCCAAAATCTCGGCCCTGTCCAACAAGCCGGGCCTTGTGACGGCCTTGTCCGTGGGGGCAAAGGTGGTGGGATGGCTTTGGAAAAGGAAACATAAGAGATAATTTTTTGATTTACAATAAAAAACAGTAGAAAGACATGGAAAAGATTTTAAGCAAAGTGAAACCCGGAGTGGTTTACGGAAAAGATTTACAGGAAATTTTCAGAATCGCGAAAGCCGGTAAGTTCGCCATGCCCGCCGTGAATGTGGTGGGAACGAACTCTGTGAACGCTGTGCTGGAAGCAGCCAAGACGGTCAACTCCCCGGTGATGATCCAGTTCTCCAATGGAGGCGGTGTCTTCTTCGGCGGGAAGTCTTTGAGCAATGACGGTCAGGCGGCAGCCATCCGTGGCACGGTTTCCGGTGCCATGCATGTGCACACGATGGCCGAGATGTACGGCGTGCCCGTGGTGCTCCACACCGACCATGCCGCCAAAAAACTCCTTCCCTGGATTGACGGCCTTTTGGATGCTGGCGAGAAATATTATGCCCAATACGGCAAGCCGCTCTTCAGCTCCCACATGCTGGACCTTTCGGAAGAGCCTCTGAAAGAGAATATTGAGATTTGCAAAAAATATCTCACCCGCATGGCCAAGATCGAGATGACCCTCGAAATCGAGCTCGGCATCACCGGTGGCGAGGAGGATGGTGTGGACAACACAGGTATCGATAGTGCCCGTCTCTACACCCAACCCGAGGATGTGGCATACGCCTATGAGGAGCTGAGCAAGATCAGCCCGAATTTCACCATCGCTGCCTCTTTCGGCAACGTGCATGGCGTATATAAACCTGGCAACGTGAAACTCGAGCCCATCATCCTGCACAATTCCCAGAAATACATCCAGGAGAAATATGGTACGGCGGAGAATCCCGTCAATTTCGTGTTCCATGGCGGCTCCGGCTCCGAACCGGCCAAGATCAAGGAAGCCATCAGCTATGGCGTCGTCAAGATGAATATTGACACCGATACGCAATGGGCATTCTGGGAAGGCGTCATGAACTACTATAAGAAGAATGAGGCTTATCTGCAGGGCCAGATCGGCAACCCCGAAGGCGAGGACAAGCCGAACAAGAAGTATTATGACCCGCGTGTCTTCCTTCGTGAAGGCGAGAAGTCCATGGTGGAGCGCCTGAAGGTGGCCTTCCAGGACCTCAACTGCGTGGATCGTCTGTAATACATATTATATATTGTTGCATTTTTAAAATCAAGAATATGAAAAGAGACTCTCTTAACGGGCTGTTTGCCATAGTGGTCGGCATCCTGTTCGTTTTTATGGCCGGCAGGATGTCGGCGCAATCGGTTACGGCGGAGGAGGCTACCAAGGTCTGCCAGCGTTTCCTGACCGAGAAGACCTCCCCGGAGGCGGCTGCCGCTCTGTCGGCAACCCTGCAGGAATCCGTCGCGGATGCGGACGGTATGGTCTATCTGTACCGTTTCGCACTGGTTCCGCACGGCTTTGTGCTGGTTTCCGCCTCCAAGTCCGTGATGCCGGTGCTGGCCTATTCGCTGGAAGATGACTATGAGGCGATACCGCCCGTTAAGAGTGCCTTTGCCGGCTATGCGTCGGAGACCCGCCGCGTGGAGGCGGCCAAGGTGGGTGCGCTTCCGCGCGATGCCGCCGATTGGGACCGCTATCTGGCCGACGAGTTCGTGCCGAAGGTCTCCAAGATACCCGTCCGCGGCCCCCTGCTCACGACCCGCTGGAACCAGAACATGTACTACAATACCTACTGCCCGTGGGATGTGGCGTCGGGTCCGTATTACGACTTCCGCGTGCCCAACGGCTGTACGGCCTTGGCCACGGCGCAGATTATGAACTACCATCGGCACCCCAGACAGGGACAGGGCGCTTCGATGTATGCGGCTCAGGGCTATGGGATGCAGAGCGTGAACTTTGCCCATCACACCTACAACTGGGATGCCATGTGCAATGAACCGCTTTCCTATGCCAATGAGATTGCTAAGCTCGCCTACCATGTGGGCGTCTCCATCAAGATGAATTACAATCCCACAGGATCCGGCGCTTATACGGAGACCGCCGCCAGACGTTTGTATGAGAACTTCTTTTACGACCAGAGCATCACCAAGTATGTGCGGGATTCCTACCCGGGTGCGCTTGTCTCAGAATATATCAGTGTGCTGAAGAGTGAAATTGACCACCGCCGCCCAATCCTCTATTCCGGACATCCCGATGATGGCTCGGGCGGACACGCATTCGTGTTGGACGACTATGATGACAACGACCGCTTCCATATCAATTGGGGGTGGGGTGGAGGCTCCAATGCCTATTTTGCTATGGATAACTTCACCGTAGGCGGCAGCAGCTTCAATAGTGGCTGCATAGCCATCACGAACATTTTCCCGTCAGGGGCTATCACGCCCAGCACTTGTGTGCAACGCCAGCGCAATACGGCCACCTTCGGCTATGTGTCCGATGGTTCCCAGACGGCAAGACCTTACCAGCCGAATCCCGACTGCTCTTGGATTGTGGCCGCGCCCGGAGCCAACAGCTACACGTTCTCCTTCGACCGTCTCGACCTGAAACCGAATGTGGACTATGTGACGATCTACAACGGTCCGGAAGTCTCCTCCGGCGTGAAAGTCTCCCTTACCGGCAATCAGGTGCCCACCGCCACTTATACGGTGAATGCCGACAGCGTGCTGATTACGTTCACCACAACGGGCAATGAGACAACGAATACGGATTATTATGGTTTCCTGATCAGTTATAAGAGCCAGCTGGGTGAATTCACGCCCTGCGATTTCATAACCAATGTGACAGATTGGCATACGATTCTTTCCGATGGTACGGCGGTGGGCAAGGATTACTCGCCCGAAACCAATTGCACCTGGAATGTGTCCATAAATTACATCAGCGGCTATGCTTTCGCGTTCCCGAAATTCGACCTCGGCAGCGGTGATTTTGTGGATGTGTATGACAATACCACCAACCCGCCCACTTTCTATAAACGTTTCGATAACAATAACCTGCCGTCGGGCACATACAATGTCACTTTCCCGAAGATGCGTGTTGTTTTTGTGGCCGACAACTGGGATCAGAGCGACGGCTTTAATTTTGAGTATTACGCTATCGCTGGCGTGGATGATGAGCACGGCGTGCGTGATGCGCAGGTGTATCCAAATCCCGCTGCTGACTATCTCAACATCTCCTTCACTCTGGACGAGTCCACTACGGTGGATGTGAGACTTATGGATGCGTCGGGAAAGGTCGTCTCCTCGAAGTCACTGCCCTCCACGGTCGGGTACAACCAGCATAGAATGGATGTGTCGCAGCTGTCGCAGGGTTTCTATCTCATGGAAATCGCCACGCCGAAAGGCCGCCTGATCCGTAAGGTGATGGTGCAATAATAGTGATGGCGCTTTTTAGATTTGGAAAGACATAAGATCAAAAAAATAGTGTATATTTGCGCTCCCCTTGAAAGAGGGGAGTTTTTTATTTTAAAACATTGATAATTAATAAGATTCTATGAAAAAAAGTTGCCTTTTGACGCTGTCTCTTGCGGCTTTGTTTGTCGTTTTTTCAAGTTCTGCCCCTATGACCACCAAAGTGAAACCCAAAAAAGTCAAATCCGGTATCGTGGCTTCCAATCTGGACAATTCCGTGAAGCCCACTGTTGATTTCTACCAATATGCCTGCGGCGGATGGATGAAGCTCAATCCGCTGGGCAATGAGTATTCCCGTTTCGGCAGCTTCGATGTGCTGGCTGAAAACAACCAGAAACAGCTTAAGGATCTGGTGCTGAAGCTCGCTTCGCAGAAAAATGCCGTCGGTACGGTGGAACAGAAGGTGGGTGATCTCTATAAGATTGGTATGGACACTGTGCAGTTGGAGAAACAGGGTGCCCAGCCCATACAAGGTGAATTGAAAGATATTGCCGCTCTGAATCGTGAGGGCATCACCAAAAAGCTGGCCTTGATGTCGTTGGAAGGTTTGAATCCTTTCTTCGGTCTTTTCGGCTCCTCCGATCCCGACAATAGCGATATGACCATCGCTTACCTCTGGCAGACGGGCCTCGGCATTGGCGACCGCGACTATTATTTGGATGCAGACCAGCAGCATATTCGCGACGAATATGTAAACCTTATGGCCAAGATGTTCCGGATTTCGGGTTATAGCCAGTTGGCCAACTGCCAGGGTCGCGAGAAAATGCTCGCCAAACGCGTTTTGGCATTGGAAACTATGATGGCCAACTGCTTTGTGGACAAGATTACGCTCCGTGATCCGTATCAGACCATCCACAAATGTACGCCGCTGGATTTCCAGAATATGATTCCCGCCATTGATGTCAATGAATATCTGCAAACTTTGAATCTTAAGAATATTGACACGCTGAATGTGGCCCAGCCCACCTATTTCGCTGGATTGAACAACATCCTTTCGGTGGTTGATATGGAGGTGATACGTGCCTATCTGGCATGGAATGTCATCAACGCTGCGGCTCCGTATCTGAGCGACGATTTCGTGAATGCCGATTTCGAGTTTTACGGTAAGGTGCTCTCCGGCAAGCAGGAGAACAAACCCCGTTGGAAACGTGTGATTGGCACCGTGGATGGCTGCTTGGGTGAGGCTCTCGGCCAGATGTACGTGAAGAGCTATTTCCCGGCAGAGGCCAAGGCTCGCATGGAACAGCTGGTGAAGAACCTGCAGTGGGCTCTCGGCGAGCGCATCAAGGCTTCCACTTGGATGACCGATGTGACCAAAAGGAACGCTTTGGACAAGCTGGCTGCTTTCCGTGTGAAGATAGGCTATCCGGACAAATGGAGAGACTACAGTGCCCTCAACATCACGAACGACAGCTATTATGCCAATGTGGTGCGTGCGCGCCGCTTCGAGAGTGCGTATCATCTGTCCAAAATCGGCAAGCCCGTCGATAAGGATGAGTGGCAGATGACCCCGCAGACGGTCAACGCTTATTATGAGCCGAATACCAACGAGATATGCTTCCCGGCAGGCATCTTGCAACCGCCCTTCTTCGACATGAACGCCGATGATGCGGCCAACTACGGTGCTATCGGTGTGGTGATTGGCCACGAGATGACGCACGGCTTCGACGATCAGGGCCGCAACTACGACCTGCACGGCAATCTCACCGATTGGTGGACGGAGCAGGATGCGGAGACCTTCAAATCGCGCGCCCAGCTGATTGTGGACCATTTCAATGCCATTGAGGTGGCCCCCGGCGTGTTCGGCAACGGCTCCTTTACGTTGGGTGAGAATATCGCCGACAACGGTGGTCTGAACGTCTCCTATACGGCATTCCAGAAGGCCAAGGCCGACGGTGCCGTGAAGGGCGATATGGACGGATTCACGCCCGAACAGCGCTTCTTCTTAGCGTATGCTGCCGTGTGGGCCGCCAACATCCGCCCGGAGGAGATTCTCCGTCGCACCAAAGAGGATCCCCATTCCCTCGGACGCTGGCGCGTGAACGGCACGCTGCCCCATATCGACGCTTTCTATAAAGCTTTCAATATCCAGCCGGGCGATCCCATGTTCCTGGATCCTGCGAAACGGGCCAGAATCTGGTAGGAATTGGGCCATTGGCCATTAGCTATTAGCTTTGACTACTCACTAATCACTAATCACTATTTACTATTTACCGAACTTTACAAACCGTTATAAATTTTAAAAACTTTATGACAAACAGCAAACTCGCCGTTATTGCCTTTGGCGGCAATGCTTTATTGAAAAGCCATCAAAAAGGCACCTATCGTGAACAGATAGAGAATGTTACGGAAACTTGCAGATGCCTGGTCCCGATGTTGAAGGCGGGTTACCGCATGGTAATCGGGCATGGCAACGGCCCGCAGGTGGGCAATGTCATGCTGCAACACAAGGCTGGCAAGGAGACTTTTGAGGTGGAGGACATGCCTTTGAATTTCTGTGTGGCGGAGACGCAGGGCTCCATCGGAGCTCTGATAGAGGAGGGATTCCGGCGTATCTTCGCTGAGGAGGGCTGGGACCGCGATACGGTGACGCTGCTCACTCATGTGGAGGTGGACGGCAACGACCCCCTGTTCCAGAATCCTACCAAACCTGTTGGCCCGTATGTCACGAAAGAGGAGGCGGAAGCCTATCAGGCAGAGACCGGCGATGTGTATCGCGAGGACCCCAAGGGCAATGGTTGGCGCAAGGTGGTGGCTTCCCCGAAGCCCATCCGCATCCAGAACATCAAGTTAGTGCGCCAGCTGGCCGACCAGGGCATCATCGTCATCACGGTGGGTGGTGGCGGCATTCCTGTGGCCATGAAGGACGGCTATCTGAAAGGCGTGCAGGCAGTCATTGACAAGGACCTTGCCTCTGCCATCACGGCCGTGGAAATCAACGCCGACGAGTTCTACATCCTTACCGATGTGCCGAAAGTGTATATCAATTTCCGCAAGCCGGGTGAGAAGGCGTTGGATACCATCACGATATCCGAAGCCAAGCAATATCTGGCCGAGGGACAGTTCACGGAAGGCTCGATGGCCCCCAAGGTGCGTGCGGCCATCATGTTCGTGGAAAAGACGGGACATCCCTGCATCATCACGGAAGCGGGCCGCCTTGGCGACGACACTTGCGGCACGCGCATTGTGGCGGACGGCGAATAAACGCAATAGCAAATAATTTACAAAAAAAAAGGGAAGGGGATCCTTCCCTTTTTTGTTTGGCGAAAGAGGTCTATTCATAAAAAGCAATGATATAGAAGTTGACCCAAGAAGATTATGGCGACATTTTTCCATTGTTAATAATGCTTGTGGCACCTTGGTGCCGCACGAAGTCAACTCCCCTTCTGCAACAGAAGGGGAGTTTTAAGATGCCCGCACGGATGTGCGGACAATGGATCGTTGCTGACACCCGCTCAATCATAGGTGAAGAACAAATCATTCAGCTATGATAATTGACATCCTGCGATGCCATAAGGATAATGATAGGTCAACTTCTATGTCATTGTTTAAAAAAAACGGGCACCGTTTTTAGCGGCACCCGTTGGGGTGTTTTGTATAGACGCGATTCATGGCGTCTATACAGTGTGATTTCTAATGGACCTCCTCGAAATCAACGTCTTGGACTTCTCCGTCGTTGCCGTTGTGGGTACCACCCTGCGGACCTTGTTGGCCAGCCTGCTGGTTGAATCCACCGGCGTTGAAGTCGGCGCCGGGCTGTTGGGCACCGCCCTGTTGGTACATCTTGGCGGAAGCGGCCTGCCAAGCGCCCTGCAACTCAGCCGTGGCGGCGTCAATGGCGGCGAAATCCTTGTTGTCGTGTGCGGTTCTCAGCTTGGCTGCCGCAGCCTCAATCTTGGCCTTGTCGTCAGCGGGCACCTTGTCGCCGAACTCCTTGAGCTGCTTTTCGGTCTGGAACACCAGGCTGTCGGCGGCGTTCAGCTTGTCGATTTCCTCCTTGGCTTTTTTGTCGGCATCGGCGTTGGCTTCGGCCTCGGCCTTCATCCGTTTGATTTCGTCATCGGAGAGGCCGGAAGAGGCTTCGATGCGGATCTTCTGTTCCTTGCCGGAGGCTTTGTCTTTGGCTGTCACACTGAGGATGCCGTTGGTGTCGATGTCGAAGGTGACTTCGATTTGCGGCACGCCGCGTTGTGCGGCCGGGATGCCGTCCAGATGGAAGCGGCCGATGCTCTTGTTCTGGGCTGCCATCGGGCGTTCGCCTTGCAGCACGTGGATTTCCACAGAGGTCTGGTTATCAACGGCCGTGGTGAACGTCTCCGTCTTCTTAGTCGGGATGGTGGTGTTGCTTTCGATGAGTTTGGTCATCACGCCGCCGAGGGTTTCCAAACCGAGGGACAGCGGGGTCACATCCAACAGGAGGATGTCCTTCACTTCGCCGGTGAGCACACCGCCTTGGATGGCGGCGCCGATGGCGACCACCTCGTCGGGGTTGACACCCTTGGACGGGGTTTTGCCGAAGAATTTCTCCACAATCTTCTGGATGGCCGGGATACGGGTGGAGCCGCCCACGAGGATCACCTCGTCAATATCGGAGGTGGTATAGCCGGCGTCGGCCAGAGCCTTCTTGCACGGCTCGATGGTGGCGCGGATCAGGTCGTCGCACAGCTGTTCGAACTGGGCACGGGTGAGCGTGCGCACCAGGTGTTGCGGAACACCGTCGATCGGCATGATGTACGGCAGGTTGATTT
>JAFYAW010000037.1 GCA_017540505.1 Bacteroidales bacterium
AGCCATGGCACCCTTGCGGACGTGCGAGGCGATTTCACGCATGGTGGGAGTGCCCTCGTCTTCCTTCAGCATTCTGCGATAGAAGAAGAACGCGAAACCCAGCGCGACGATGGATGCGCAAAACACGATCCATACATACTTGACAAGATTTTCTTCCATAAGTAATTGATTTAAATTATTAATAGATTGGATTTTAGTTTCTAATTCACGTTTTTAAAACAAAGTGGCAAAGATAATAAAAAAAGTTGAGAGTATAGTGTTGAGAGTTGAGAGGTTTTCTTTGTTGTAAAAGTTGAAAGTAGAGAGTTAAGAGATTAGAGTAGTTTTAGGGCAGGAAAATATTTTGGAGGCAATATCAACGTGTTTTTAACGTTATTGATACAAAAAAAGTACCATGAAAGAACACTTTGGATTTGAAAAATTATCAGTTTATAAATCTGCAAGACAATTGGTGAAAGAAATTTATACGCTACAGAAAAAATTCCCTTCCGAAGAGGAATACGCGTTGGGAGATCAACTCCGTCGATCTTCTGTATCTATTGTTGCGAATTTGGCGGAAGGTGGCGGACGGTTTTCTGCAAAAGAAAAAGTACACTTCGTTGAAATTTCATACGGATCGCTATTAGAAGCATATAGCGAACTTCAATTAGCCTGCGACTTTGGTTATATATCTGAAACCGAGCTTATTGATATAGGCTCTAATTTTGAGGAGACAGCAAAAATGCTCTCCGGACTACGAAACTCCCTAATTAAAAGCTCTAAACTCTAAACTTTAAACTCTAAACTCTCCCCCAATGCTATACCTCCACATCCCCTTCTGCCTCAGCAAGTGCATCTACTGCGGGTTCTATTCCGTGGCGAACACCCGTCAGAAAGCGGTCTATTTGGATGCGCTGGGACGGGAAATCCGCCTGCGCAGCCGTTATCTGGCCGGCACGCCCGTACGAACGCTCTATTTCGGCGGCGGCACTCCCAGCCTGCTGTCGGGCGAGGAACTTGCCGGCATCCTACAGACCTTACGCAACACTTTCCAGATCACCCCGGATGCGGAGATCACCCTCGAGGCCAACCCCGAGCAGCTCACGCCGGAATACTGCCGCACGCTGCACGACCTCGGCATCAACCGATTGAGCGTCGGCGTGCAATCCTTCCAGGACCCTGTGCTGCGCTTCATGGGGCGGCGGCATACGGCCAACCAGGCGTTGGAGGCCATCCGCAACGCTGCCGCCGCCGGCATTGACAACATCTCCATCGATCTGATCTTCGGTGTGTCCGAGCGTTCCGACGACCAGTGGGCCGAAGATATGGAAACGGCACTTTCGCTGCCCATCCGACATCTCTCCTGCTATGCCCTCACCCCCGAGGAGAACTCCATTCTCTATAAGCAGATCCAACGCCACACACACGCGCCTGTGGACGACGATCAGGCCACGCGACAGTACGAACAGCTGTGCCAACGGCTGCAACACTCTGAGTTGCACCACTACGAAGTCTCCAATTTCGCACGAGAGGGTTTTGAATCGCGTCATAATTCCGCCTACTGGGACCATACGCCCTACCTCGGTCTCGGACCCTCGGCACACTCCTTTGACGGGAAAAGCCGCCAGTGGAATCCGGCCAACCTTAGCCAATATCTGCACAACATCGAGGAAGGCCGTCTCTATGAGGAACGCGAAATGCTTGATGAGAAAGCCTTGTACAACGAAACGCTGTTGCTTTCGCTACGTACACGAGAAGGTCTGGATATCAACGCGCTGCGTGATCGTTTCGGCACATCACGCGTCGATACGCTGCTGGAGTATTTCCACAGCCATGTGCCGCAGGCCCATTACACAGAAACAGAAAGCCGGCTCCGTCTTACCGAAGCCGGCCTGTGGTTCGCCGACGGCATCGCCGGGGATGCCTTTGAGATATAACTATCCATTACTTCCCGAAACGATAGCCCACGTTCAACGAGAAATTGACGTAGGGATAACGTTTCCAAACACTGGTGGGATTTGCTTGAAGGGTCGCCGCATCGGGATTATACCATGACTTGTTTGCACCAAAAGCGGCATCCAAAAAGAAATAGAGATGACTGGGCAAAGTCAGACCGAGCCGCAACATTACTCCTGCACCAAAACGGTCACTATCAAACAAATAACCTTCCAGTTTCTTTCCATGATTGAGCATTGTAGTCGGGAATCGCATATCCAAAGCAGCACCTAACATAAAAGCTTTGGCGTTCATATAGTCGCCGAACAGGAACAGTGGACCAACATCCAACCGTGTAGGGCCGGCAATGCAATAATCCACTGAGAGAAGACCGCCGATGGCACATTTTTCCTTCGGAATAGCGAAGTCCAACCCGACGGAGGGACCGCCGAAGAACTTAGGTGCAACTTCAAAATCCAATCCTGCGTTCAATCCGAAAAAGGACTTATAGGGTTTTGCCGCGGGCGGTTGTTTATCCTCGATAACAGGTTCGACGGGTGTCTCCACTGGAGTGGCAGTAAAGTCGTTGCCAAGGGTCCAGCGGACCTTGCCTTGGTGCGCACTTGGCACGTAGCAGGTCAGGTTCTGCCAACGCTTGATGAGCTCTTGGGCCATCTTCTCGAACTGGGCCTCTAACTGGCTAAAATCGTCCAACAAGAAGGGTTCTTCGGAAGAAATCCCTTGGAAAACAGACTTATACAACTTATTGTCTTCTGCCACATCGTTGCCGCGGATAGCGATCACATAGCTTTTAAGGTTGGAACCTTTGATATTGCGATTCACCACATTGTCGCGCACATATTTGAAGTAAGGGTTTTCCAAACCTTTTTCCGGAACGCCCAACGAAGGATCCATTGAGTGATTGTCGTAACCGTCAGTAAAGGAGACCATGCAGGCGTAGTCGAACTTCTCTGCATCGGGACGTGAAAGTTTATCCACATAGGAGGTGATCATGTCAGCGCCTTTACGCATCGCGTAGTAGAGGGCTGTATTGTTGTAGAGAGTAAGACCTTGGATGAAACGGGTCATCTCATCACGCGACTGGGCGGTCAGGGGTTCGATTTCGCGCACCATCTTGTCGGCGTTACCCATCGTGTTGAAACCCATGATGCCGAGGCGGATGCTACCGTCGGGGGAGGCATTGTAGAGGATGTTGATGAACTTGGTGGCGCTGTTTTTCAGTTTCTCGAAGTTAGTCTCGCCGAGGGATGTGCTGCAGTCGAGCACCAGCATCACCACCATCACTTTGTCGGTCTCGAAATTCTGCTGGGCGTCCTTCACCTCGCTGTCGCGTTGCCATGTGTTGGTTTTCCCGTTATACTGCCATTTCCAGAATTTCAGGCCACCCGCGAAACCCTCGGAATAGTCGGTGCTGGCCTTGTCAAAGGTGAAGGATATAGACTCGTCAGGTTCCACCTTTCCGTAGATTGTCTCCACCGGAGTGAAGGTGATTCCGCGCGAGGTGATATTGGTAAGCTGATAAACGAAGCGACCATTCTGGTCCTGAGTGATGGAATAATCACCTTCGATATAATACTTGGCCTTCTCGGCCTGGGCGAAGGCTGACAACCCGCCCAACACGCAGAGCATTAGCAACAATATTTTTTTCATAGCACAAAAATTTATTCTATAAACAATAAAAACAATTATTTATTGCCTTGACACAACAAGTCAATAACTACAATTAGCAGACAAAAGTAAAGAAAAAGCACGGTCCATTTCACGCTTTTACAAATAGTTGTCAACCGTGAAATATGGATAACGGACGTTCCCGCACACTATCTTTACAACAATGTTTTATAATAAATAAGAGACGTGCCCCCCTACCCCCAAAACATACTACAGACCAACATACAGGTTCACCGAGGCGAGACCATCGTCCACCGCGTTGCAGGTAATGGAGAACACGCGCAAGTGCTGCCCCAGGAAGGATGTTTTGCCCTTGTCAGACAACAAACGCAGCAGCGGTCGCTGCGAGGAGGAGTTGAAATAATCGAATTCCAACAGATTGTCAGAAGCCGTGTTCGTGCTGGCGAACATATAGTAGCGATTGGAGGCTAACGCCCCATTTCGGCTCAAATCGCGCAAATAAAAGTCCATCGCCTCCGTGGAGGGCGCAAAGACATAATACCCGTCGCGGTCGATGAAGCAGCGGTAAACATCCGTCCCGAAAATCGTCGCGTCCGGCATCTGGATATCTTCGGTAACCGGGTAAATGCCAGTCGGATAGGCCAACCGCATACTGTCGGTCCATGCGCTGCCCTCAAACGGGTTGTAGGCCTTACCTAACGTATCGTGCGGGACCAGCAGGAAACGGCAGATGGCATTGGAATCATTGAGCATGGCAAACCGATGCGCAGCATAGTCCGGCATGGCCTCCCGATAATACCAGATGGTGTTGAAGGGCATACGCTCATCCGGATATTCAGCTACGGATTTGTAGCCCGCCAAATCGACCAGCTTCGGATTGTCAACCGTCGCATACCCCGACAGGAACACCTCGTTCTGCGAGATGCGCAGCTGGTATCCCGACCACTCGGACAACGTTTTCAATTTCCCCAGGACCGAGGTCACCGATTCGTTGAACCAAGTGGACAGGAATTCAAAATAAACCGGATTATGGACAAACAGCCAGTTCTGCTTCTGGTTCTTCACCGCCACCTCAATCAATTTCCGGAAAGATTTGTCCGACAGCAGGTTTTTCGGGTGTGTGTGCTGCATCAAAGCCTTTTTTAGCAGTTCGACATTATCGGAAACCGACAACACATGATTGAAATAGACGAACTTAAGGCTCTTATAATTCGTGCCGTAGGTGTAAATCTTGTACTGTTCGTACGAGGTGTAATTGGCGGGATCGATGCTGAGCGAGCGGAGCAGCTTACGGAACGCATGCTTGTCCGCCCGCGCGTTGAAGAGCAACGACAGCCCTTTTTCTGACGCGTGCCCCGAAATGATCAGGGGCAGCTCCTCCGATGCGGCCATTTTCCCGCTTACGGTCTCGAATGCGGGCAACACGTCCATGGCAAACAACTCGTTCAGGCAGGGCTGGATGCCCTTGTAGGTCGTCTGCACAAAGTCGTCGTGGTCATTGACTTCAAACAGGAATACAGCATCATTGGGCACCACCTGAATCAACGCCGCCGGCGTTTGCCTCAAGAAGGTATAGTAAAAGAAAATGCCCACGCCCATCAAGATTACGGCTATCAGGCTTATCCAAACCACCCAGGCCCGGTGTCCCTCACGATTGTATTCCTCTTTCATACTCAATTATTTTATCAGATGTGAAAAAATATCGGACGACCTGCCGCCGCCTTCAGCGCACCGGCACAGGCCATCCGTCAATCAAAAGCTATTCCGCAGGCGTTGCCGGCTCGGAGGATGCCTCAGCTTCTGCCGGCTTTTCCTCCTCCAAATCCACCATATTGTGGTCAACGAGGGTGTTGTACCAGAGGATAACCTTCTTCATATTGGAAACATAGACACGCTCGCGGTCATATTCCGGCAGCACCTCCGCAAAATAGGCCTTCAACGCGTCGTTGTCCTTCGGCATCTCCTTCTTCGCGCCGTTTTCCTTTTTATAAATGGACTGGAAAACAGACTGCAACGACACCTCGCCCTCCTCGGTGAAGATAGCGATATTGTCCAGCGTGGCCACACCGTCATGCGAGAAAGCAGGGAATCGGTGCCCGTCGGCAAGCGACTCCACGATGAAATTGTTGGGCGCGCGGGAAATGAGTTTGAACAAGCCGCCCTTTCCGGTAATTGATAAAATTTTGCTTAGATCCATAATTATTAGTTGAAAAATTTAAAGTTTAACAGTTGAAATGCAATGTACTTAGTTCCTTAACTTCTTAACTTCTTAGTTTCTTAGTTCCCTCTAATTGTCCGCCGGATAATAACTTATCTTCCGTTTCCTCACGGAAATAATCCTGTTATCCTCCACCAGGACTTCCATTTTCCAGTTCTTCTCCGGATCGAAATCCATATACAGACGCGACTCCTTGCGGTGATGGATACGGTCCTCGTAGATGGTCTTGACCTGCCGTCCGTCCTGATCGTACTGATTATAGGTATATTCCAACATCTGGTTGCCGGCCTTATACACACAGCGGTTGACCTCGTCGCCATAGTTGTCATATTCGATGGTCACGGTCTTGAAGACCTTCCCGTTGGGTTCGCACTCGGTGATCTTGTACACCTGCCCCTGATCGTTATAGCGGTTGCGCGTATGCGTGACCACATCGCCAAAAGACTGCGAGCTGGTGATGACGTTGCCGATGCCGTCGGTCGTATAGGAGAAGGCAATCGCGATGCTGTCGCCGCTGTAAATCTGCTCACCGATCAGGAAGTGGTTGCGGTCGTACAGATACTTGCCGTGCGTAACCTGGGCTCCGGTGGAGTCATACTCTTCCCAACGCGTCGGTTGCGCAAGGTCGTTATAGTGATACTCGCGGCGTATCAGCGTGTCACGATGCTCATCCAACTTGACGAAGCGCGTCAAAAAACCGTCGGAGCTATATTGCTGGTACGAGACCACATCCGGTTTCCGTTTCTTGAGCAACGACGTCAGACGTGTGGTGTCAGCCAGTGTGAGCGAATCATCCACCAAAATATAGGTTGACGTCTGGATGCTCTTCACGAACCCGAAGATATGGTTGCGCTGGAGATGGTTCTTCTCAATGTCGGGCGTAATCTGAATCGGCTCCGGTTTTTTCTTACAGCCAACCAGTGCCATCAGGCATAGCAACAACAAGAAGAGTCTGTAACGCTTCATCCTATTCAGTATAAGGATTTTATAACAGATTAGAAGATAGAGTCTATCAGATTGTCATCCGCCATATTGGGCAGTGTCACATGCAGGTTTGGATTAGCGTCCATGGCACGTTTGATGGCGAACAGGGCACCGTCGTTGCGTGCCCACGCGCGGCGGCTAATGCCGTTGTTGACATCCCAGAAGAGCATACTGCGCAGGCGGCGGTCGCTCTCCTCGGTACCGTCGAGCACCATGCCGAAGCCGCCGTTGATGACCTCACCCCAGCCAACGCCGCCGCCGTTGTGGATGCTCACCCATGTGGCACCCCGGAAGCCGTCGCCGATGACGTTGTGCACGGCCATGTCGGCGCAGAAGCTGGAACCATCGTAGATGTTCGAGGTCTCGCGGAACGGCGAGTCCGTACCCGACACATCGTGATGGTCGCGGCCGATGACCACCGGAGCGCTGAGTCGTCCGTCGCGCACCGCCTCATTGAAGGCGGCAGCGATACGAGTTCTGCCCTCGGCATCGGCATACAGGATACGGGCTTGGGAGCCCACCACCAAATGGTTCTCCTTCGCACCGCGGATCCAGGTGATATTGTCCTTCATCTGCTGGGAAATCTCCGCCGGAGCCGTGGCACTGATCTCATTCAGAACATCCATGGCAAGATGGTCCGTAACCTCCAAATCCTCGGGCTTGCCAGACGTGCAGACCCAACGGAAGGGGCCGAAACCGTAGTCAAAGCACATGGGTCCCATGATATCCTGAACGTACGACGGATATCGGAACGTACCGTCCTCCTTCATAATGTCGGCACCGGCACGCGACGACTGCAACAGGAAAGCGTTGCCGTAATCGAAGAAGTACATACCCTTGGCGGTCAGCTTATTGATGGCGGCCACCTGACGGCGCAGGGATTCCTCCACTGCCTTCTTGAATGCTTCCGGCTGCTCAGCCATCATCACCTTGGCATCCTCGAAGGAGATGCCCACCGGATAATAGCCGCCAGCCCACGGGTTGTGCAGGGAGGTCTGGTCGCTGCCCAGGTCCACCTGGATGTCATGGGCGGCGCAATACTCCCAGAGGTCCACCACATTGCCCTGATAGGCGAACGAGCGGGCCACCTTGTTCTTACGTGCCTCATTGACCTTCTCGAAAAGCTCATCCAGATCGGAGTGAACCTCGTCCACCCAGCCCTGGTCATAGCGTTTCTGCGTGGCCGACGGGTTGATTTCGGCGGTGATAGAGACCACACCGGCGATGTTGCCGGCTTTGGGCTGGGCACCCGACATGCCGCCGAGGCCGGCGGTCACGAAGAGCTTGCCACCAATCTCGCCGCCGATCTTGCGGCTGGCGTTCAGCACCGTAATAGTGGTGCCGTGCACGATGCCCTGCGGTCCGATATACATGTAGGATCCCGCCGTCATCTGGCCGTACTGCGACACGCCTAACGCATTCATCCGTTCCCAGTCGTCCGGTTTGGAGTAGTTGGGAATCACCATGCCGTTCGTCACCACCACGCGGGGAGCGTCCTTATGGGAGGGGAAGAGTCCCAGCGGATGGCCAGAATACATGACCAGCGTCTGCTCGTCCGTCATCTCCGACAGATATTTCATCACTAAGCGGTACTGCGCCCAGTTCTGGAACACGGCGCCGTTGCCGCCGTAGGTAATCAGCTCGTGGGGATGCTGGGCCACCGCCGGGTCCAGGTTGTTCTGGATCATCAGCATGATGGCCGCTGCCTGACGGCATTTGGCGGGATACGCCTCAATGGGACGGGCATACATCTCATAGTCAGGACGATAGCGGTACATATAGATGCGGCCGTAATCGTGCAGCTCCTTGGCAAATTCAGGAGCCAGCGCCGCATGGAGTGACGAGTCGAAATAGCGGAGCGCGTTACGCAAGGCGAGCTTTTTCTCCTTTTGTGTCAGGATTTCCTTGCGTTTGGGCGCGTGGTTAACGGTTGGATCGTATGGTTTCGCCTCCGGCAATGTGCTGGGGATACCTCTTTTAAGATCTTCCTGGAATTCTTGAAGTGTCATAATCATCGCATTTTATAAAATGTATTCGGGTCTCGCGACAAGACGAGGCACCTGTCAAATCTACTTGTCTGGCAAACATAAGATTTGCCGGCGCAAAGATACTCAAAAAAATTAACCAATGGCCAATCCTAATTGAAAAGCTTCCGGACAAGCATCGAAGAATAGCCGTAGAGCAAGGCGGCAAAGCAGAAAAAGGTGTTCAGCAGGCTGATGCGCGTGAAATCCTTAGCCGGACGGAAATGCGAAACGCGCTCTCCTTCAGGAGGATAATACACCCGTATTGGAATGGCTATGATCGGTATGTTACGCCAAGCGGAGCGCACCAGCATCTCCAACTCTGCCTCATAGCGGGAGGTGAGCAGACGCATATTGCCCATCTTGTCCAGCGGATACAGACGGAATCCGCTCTGCGTGTCGGGCAGGCGCCGGCCCGTCTGCACCGCAAACCAGAAGTTGGAGAACTTGTTGGCAAAGGTATTCTTCTGCGGCATATTGTCGTGTTTCATCCCCCGGCTACCAATGATGAGCGCGTCGGGGTACAAGGCAACCGTCTCCGCGAAGGCTGGGATGTCGCTTGCATAATGCTGGCCGTCGGAGTCAATGGTGATAGCGTAACGGAACCCGCGTTTCAAGGCCTCTCGGAAACCCGTCACCAAGGCCGTGCCTTTCCCCTTGTTCGGCATGTATGCGAGCACCGTGGCCGGCAAATCCGGACGGCTGAGAAGCTCCGGCGTGGCATCCGTGGAGCCGTCGTTCACTACGAAAATGTCCGCACAATACTCCGACACGTTTCGTATGACTTCCAACAGCGTGCCGGCATTGTTGTAGGTGGGAATCACCACACAGATACGCAGGTCGCGGAGAATGGCACGTATGTCAGCGGTTTCATTCATAATATTCCAAATAAAAGTAAAGATTTAGCGTTTGCGGACCACCAACTGGGCGTTCTCGAACTTCACCACCACGACCGGCGTGCCCTTGTCTATCAGGCCGTGTTCCGAGGTGGCGTCCAGAATTTCACCATCTATGCTGATTTTGCCGGCCGGGCGCATGAAGGTGGCGGCCACCGCCTCCCTGCCAACATATTGTTTCAGGTGCATATCCTGCGAGGTGAAACCCTTCTCGGTGTCAAGCTCGGTGTTCAAGGCCATCGTTCCGAAGGGGGTCTGGATGGTGATTACCTTCTTGGCGAGCCACAGCGACAGGAAGAATCCCGCCACCACGCTCACCACCACCAGCACCGTGCTCTGCCCGATTTTGGCGGCGGCATCAAAACTGGGATCGAAATGGAAGTGGAAGCCCACATTGAAGACCATGGCCAGCACCAACGAGGCGAGTATGAGCACGATGCCGGACACGCCCGCCACCCCGAAGCCGGGGATGACGAAAAACTCCAGCATGAGCAGGACGATGCCCGCCAGAAAGACCAAAATCTCCCAATGCGCGGCCAGACCTTCCAAATAATGGGGAGCGAAATAGAGCAACGCTCCCGCGATGGCCAAAATGATGGGCAAACCCAGTCCCGGGGACTGCAATTCAAAATACAAGCCGCCCACAATACACATGATCAGGATGCCGCTCACAATAGGGTTCACCAGGAAATTGATGATCTTGTCGATGCCGGAAAGATGCTGCTCCTCCACCTGGCTGTGTTCCAGGCCGGCCTGTCGCAGCACTTCCTCGCGGGAGTCGGCCATGCCTTCGCAGAAGCCGTTCTTCAGTGCCTCTTCCGTGGTGAATGTCAGCACCTTGCCGCTGTCGCTGATGCCGCGCACCCGCACGTCGGGGTCCACCATCGCCTGAGCCACATCGGGATTGCGCCCGTTCTTTTCCGCCGTGGCACGCATCAGCGAGCGCATGTACGACTGGTACTTGTCGGGCATGACCTCCCCCTGCTGGTTGACCACGGAGGCCGCCCCTAACGAGGAGCCGGAGGCCATATAGATGCTGTCGCACGCAATAGAGATCAGCGCACCCGCTGAGGCCGCATTGTTATTGACCCAGACCATCGTGGGCATCGGGGCATTGAGGAGTAGCGTGCGAATCTTGTCGGCGGCATCCAACTCCCCACCGAACGTATTCAGTTCCAACAGGATATAATCCGCCTTCATCGCCTCAGCATCCTTCACCGCCTTCTCCGTCTTGCGCAACGCCGGCTTGGCTATGTTGTCATCTATTTTATAATAATACACCTTTCCCGCATCCTGGGCCACCAGCGTACAGGTTAGCAAACAAAGGAAAAGCGTAAGATAACATTTGACAATTCTCATCATAATCCACTTAATTTATTCCTTTAATTATTTCAATTCAACATTATAATTTACAGAAAGATGTTCCAAATCACACAATAGGGATTCTGGATTCACTTTGGTGGAGAAATTAAAGAAATCGGCATAGAATACCCCACCCTTTTCAAAGATGCGGAGATTGAACGGCACGGTACCCGGATGTTTGGCCAAAAGTTCCTTTATCTCCATTGCCAAATCCCTGTTCACATCCTTGATGCTCACCTGCAAGGTCACCTCCGTGCACAGCTGCTCGTAAGCATCTTCCAAGTAAACGACTTTCAAGGGTTTGAAATCAATTCTCTTTTCCTCCTTCTCATCCCCGTTTTCGTCTTTCTTCTTCCACATTTTAATATCGAGGGCGGCTTTGATGAACAGGCGTTTCCCCTGTTGGAAAAGATGCTGGTATTGGGTGAAATTGTTGCCGAACATAGCCCACTGCCAGGTGCCATACTGGTCTTCCAGCGTCACCTTGCCGAACTCGCGGTTAGTGCGGGTCTGGCCGGCCACCACGTCGCTCACCAATCCCACGAAGCTGAAGGGCTTCCCATTGCCGAATTTGTGCTCCATATAGGGAATGTCGGCCAGATTGGTGAGATTCACATTGGTGAAATTCTTGATGATGGGCTTATAATCGTCCAGCGGGTGTCCCGAGATATAGAATCCGGCAATTTCGCGCTCGTGCCGCACCTGCTCGTAGGTGGTCCAAGGCTCACAATAGGGGATTTCGGGATTGGCTTCCTCCTGCACAGTCTCATCCATATCGAAAATGGAGAACTGGTCCTGTGGGCCGTTCTGCTTTTTCGTGGCATAGGCGATCAGCTTGTCCACGAAGTTCGTTTTCCCATCCTGTGAGATGAAGAACTGGGCGCGGTGGATGTTTCCGAAGCAGTCAAAAGCCCCGCTTTCGGCCAGGGTCTCAATACAGCGCTTGTTGCAGTTGCGCAGGTTCACACGCGACACGAAGTCGAAGATGTCGGTAAAGGGGCCGTTCTGCTGGCGCTCCTCCACGATGCTGTTGGCGGCACTGTTGCCCACGCCCTTCAAGGCGGCCAGTCCGAAGCGGATATCGCCGTTCTTGTCCACCGTGAACGTCTGGTCCGATTCGTTGATACTGGGCCCCAGCACCTGGATGCCATGCTTGTGCGCATCTTCAATATACTCGCTGATGGTTGTGATGTCGCTGATATTGTTGGTCAAGTTGGCCGCCATGAACTCGGCACGGAAATGGGCCTTGAGGTAGGCAGTCTGATAGGAGACCCACGAATAGCAGGTGGCGTGCGATTTGTTGAAAGCATACGCGGCGAACTTCTCCCAGTCGGCCCATATCTTCTCCAAGACCTTCGGATCGTGACCATTGGCCGCACCCTGCTCCAAGAACTTTCCTTTCAACTCCAACATCTTGGCTATCTGCTTCTTACCCATCGCCTTACGCAGCGTATCAGACTCGCCACGGGTGAAATTGGCCAGCAACCTCGACAGAAGCATCACCTGCTCCTGATAGACCGTGATGCCGTAGGTGTCCTTCAGATACTGCTCCATGATAGGGATGTCGTATTTGATCTCCTCCCTACCCTGCTTCCGGTCGATAAACTGGGGAATGTAGTCCATCGGGCCGGGCCGGTACAGCGCATTCATAGCAATCAAATCCTCAAACTTGCTCGGTTTCAGCTCCTTGAGGTATTTCTGCATACCGGGGGATTCAAATTGGAACGTGGCCACCGTGTCGCCGGCGCAATAAAGCTCGTAGGTCAGCGGATCGTCGATGGGAATATTGTCAATATCGATATCCAAACCCTTGGATTTCTTGATGTTGGATAATGTTTCTTTAATAATGGTCAGGGTTTTCAACCCCAGGAAGTCCATCTTGATAAGGCCAACGTCCTCAATCACAGAGCCTTCGTACTGGGTAACGATGATATCCTCTTTGGTATCCTTATCCTTAACGGTGGAGAGTGGCGCGAAGTTGGTGAGGTCTTCGGCACCGATAATGATACCGCAGGCGTGAATGCCAATCTGACGCACGGTCCCCTCCAGTTGGGTGGCGTATTTCAGGATGTCGTGAACCTTTGGGTCGCCCTCCTCATACTCTTTTTTCAATTCGGGGACCATCTCCAGACAGTTCTGCAGGTTCACTTTGGGAGCCTTTTTGGTCTTCGAGTCTTCAGGGAATTTGTCGGGAATCATCTTGGCCAAGCGGTTAGATTTCTCGACCTCCAGACCTTGCACGCGGGCCACATCCTTGATACTGGATTTGGTGGCCATCGTGCCATAGGTGATGATATGCGCCACCTTCTCCTTGCCGTATTTCTGTGTGATCCAGTCCAGAATGCGGTAACGGCCCTCGTCATCGAAATCCACATCAATATCAGGAAGGGAGATACGGTCGGGATTCAGAAAACGTTCAAACAGCAAGTCGTATTTCAACGGGTCAACATCCGTGATTTTCAAGCAGTAAGCCACAACAGAGCCGGCGGCGGAACCACGACCCGGGCCCACGGAGATGCCCATGCTGCGGGCGGCGGCGATAAAGTCCTGCACGATGAGGAAGTAACCCGGGAAGCCCATGTTACGCATAACACCAAGCTCGAAATCAATGCGTTCCATAATATCCTCGGGTATAGGATCCCCGTATCGTTTGACCGCGCCGTCCAGGGTGAGCTTGCGCAGATAGTCGGCCTCCAGCTTGATACGGTACACCCGTTCCAGTCCGCCGAGCTTCTCGATACGCCCTTTGCTGGCCTCGTCGGGTTCAAATTCCGCACGCAGGTCCTCTTCCGAGTATTTTTGACGATACTCCTCTTCGGTGCCGAAATCGGTGGGAATGTCAAACATCGGCATGATGGGCGCATGTTTAAGTTTGAAGACTTCGACCTTGTCCACAATTTCCTGCGTGTTGGCCAGTGCTTCCGGCACATCCGCAAAGATGGCCGCCATTTCCTCCGGCGACTTCAGCCACTCCTGCTTGGTGTAATGCAGGCGGTCCGCATCGTCCACCTTGCGGCCCGTGCTCAGGCAGATAAGCCGATCATGGGCCTCGGCATGTTCCTCCTCCACGAAATGCACATCGTTGGTGGCAATCACCTTCGTGTCCGTCTCCGCTGCAAGCCGCATAATACCCTCATTCACAATCTGCTGATGTTCATACACCATCCGATCCCCGCCCGGCTTGTCAGTCTTATGACGCTGGAGTTCCAGATAATAGTCATCGCCAAAGAGATTCTTGAACCAGAGAACGGCCTCTTTTGCCTTCTCATAATCGTTATTAAGCAACGCCTTGGGCACCTCCCCCGCCAGACAGGCAGACGAAACGATCAGTCCTTCATGGTATTGCTGCAGCAGCTCGCGGTCGATACGGGGACGGGAATAGAAACCGTCTGTCCAAGCGCTGGAAATGATTTTACACAGGTTATGGTAGCCTGTCTCGTTTTTGGCCAGAAGGATCAGGTGATAGCCGCCGGTGTTCTCCTTGTGTTCCTGCACCAGCCGACTGCCCGTCGGATTTGTCTGCGTCATACGGGCCATATACGCCTCACAGCCGAAGATAGGCTTGAAGATTTGGAATTTCAGCTCCGCAATCTTGCTTTGACATTCCGCCACGGCATCCGCATCCGTAAGTTTCTCCAGCTCCGCCTCTTTCTCCTTGAGGTCATCCTTTACCTTCTTATTATGTTTATCCACAAAATCGAAATACTCCTTGATGCCGAACATATTCCCATGGTCCGTTACAGCCATGGAGTTCATGCCCACACGAAGACACTTCGCCACCAAATCGGGAATCTTGGACATTCCATCCAAAATTGAGTATTGTGTATGTACATGTAAATGAGTGAATTTAGTCA
Source organism: Bacteroidales bacterium (assembly GCA_017540505.1). GTDB lineage: Bacteria > Bacteroidota > Bacteroidia > Bacteroidales > WCHB1-69 > F23-D06. The sequence goes on from JAFYAW010000037.1 coordinate 14,903, forward strand.
TATTATTTAGATTAATGGTTTAAAGATTATCAAATAAAAAAAGATGAATATTACTTTCGAATCACCTTCCGTGAAACAGGGGCTTGTCCGTTGCAACGGATTTCAAGCATATAGATACCGGGCGCAAAATGTGACATATCCACCGACGGTTCGCGTGTGGTCATCAGGCAGCGGCCGCACATATCGCACACGCGGATTTCAGTCTCCGTTCGGAAGCCTTCCACCCACACCTTGTCGGATGTGGGGTTCGGATAAATAGTAAAAGTCTCGTTTTCAGAATGATCTTCCACCGACCAGTCGTCGGTGCAGCGCATAACGGTGCTTGTAAAGACACCCGTGGGCATCGGGCCATTGCCGGAGTACTGGAAATTGCGTCCCTGCACCGTGAAGTTGCATTCATCCCCATGGAATCCTTGAATCCATTTCAGCGAGAGGTCGCCCGAAGCCACCGGCACCTCGGCCACGCCTTCAAAGCCGTCCAGCATGGCGAGGGTCACCGTATCAATCGGCGCATCCGACTGCATCACCACGATGGCGTTATCCTCCCAGCCGTTCCCCGCCCTATCGTGCATTTCAATGGTAAGCGAACAGGCATCCGCGAAGGTCACCCACGTGGAGCACACCCGCTGGCAGCCGGACGCGTTGGTTACCGTCACGCTGTATCGTGTCGGGCGGGTCGGCGACACCGTTATGGAAGCCGTGTTCTCGCCCGTGCTCCACTGGTACGAAGCGCCGCCCGTGGCGGTCAGCGTCGTACTCAGCCCTGCATGGTCCAGAGTGGTATTGCCCGTGATGGAAGCGTTAAAATAGGGATAGCAGGGATCGGGCTGCACTCCAAAGACGGCCGCCTGGACGCTCGTAAAATCATACGTGGAGGGATTCAAGGCCGAAAGGGCGAAATAGCCGTCAGAACCGCTACCCCACCCCCAGTTGAAATAGAAAAAGTCTTGCGAGTCGTAACCCACACAGAGGAACGTATGTCCCCCATTAGCTCCCTGCCCGCGATATAGGACCGGATGTCCGGCATCCAACTCGTTTTTCAGCATCGTAATCCATTGTGCATCCGTGTAGTTGGATTTATAACGGTAAGAGCCCTTTGTATAACCGAAATAGGTGTTCAGCGCATCAGCGACCATATTCATATAGGCACTGCTGTGCGTTTCAGCGTACATCATGTTAACGCTGATGCCGCAATGGTAGAGCAATTGTCCCACCTGTTCGATCTGCTGCTGGTAGGAATTGGCGTCCAGCACATCGGGCATGGCCGCATACTGGTAGTTGGCCGTGCCGAAGTTGGCCGAGATCCGTCCCAGATCACCATAGCCGCTGGCGGAGAGGTTGTGCACGTAGCTGTGCTGCCCCACCCCATGCTGTGGGTGCTGGTAATAGCGCATCAGCTGTCCCATCGCCAACGCCACGCACCCTACGGGCGCATGCGTGCCGGAAATCACCGGGCAAAGGCTGTTATAGGGCTCGCCCTGCGACCATGTGGAAGTGACCAGCGGAGCCACCGCACGCGTGCGGACAGGCTTGTACGTGTTATGGAGCAGTTGCGTCCACATCGCACGCACCTCCGCATCCGGTCCCCGACCTTCCGTCTCGGCGACAATGCCTTGACGGATATGCTGTCCATACTCATCCATCCAGGCAGCGACGGGAGCGGGAAGCTGCGACAGCACACATTCGCCCTCCAACGCATACCCCAGGACCGGCAGGCCCACATCATCCGAGGAGACCAGCACAAAACCCTGCCTGTCCGGAATATTGAAAACATGGCATACCGGCGTGCCTTGGGCATCCACATACCGGCCGGCGTACGTCATAGCCATATTGCCAGTCTGGTTACGCTGAAGACCCAGGAAATTCCGCCCCACCAGTTCCGCCATGGCAGAATCCACAGGATGTGCAGAGGAGGAGAAAACCATGACAGAGAGAAAACCGGTTAGGAGCGTTATAAGACAGAGTTTTAAACGATTCATAATAAAGAATATTTGTCTGTTGTGTAAGAGGTGCAAAGATATAAAAATGGAGCATACTGACAATATGTCACATCAAAAATCTTTTTGGCACAGATTTTGCAAAGTTGCCGCGCAATTTTTTAGAAAAATAATTTCTAACAATAACAATTTAAAACATCATTTACTATGAAATGTAACATTAAACCTTTAGCAGACAGAGTTTTAGTAAAACCTGCCGAAGCCGAACAGAAAACCGCCGGTGGCATCATCATCCCTGACACCGCCAAGGAAAAACCGCAAAAGGGAACCGTCATCGCCGTCGGACCGGGCAAGAAAGACGAGCCCATGACTGTCAAAGTGAACGACACCGTCCTCTACGGCAAATATTCCGGCACAGAAATCCAATTGGATGGCGAAACACTCCTCATCATGAAGGAGAGTGACATTTACGCGATATGCTAATTAGTGAACAGTAATCAGTGAATAGTGAACAGTGATTAGGGGAAAAGATATCAGACAAAAAAAATTAATTACTGCTCACAAATCACAAGTCACAATTCACAAATCACAAAAAATCATAAACATTAATCTTTAAAATAAAAACAAAAATGGCAAAAGACATTAAATATAACTGGGAAGCCCGTGAAGGCTTGAAAAAAGGTGTTGACGCATTAGCCAATGCAGTGAAAGTAACGTTAGGACCCAAAGGTCGTAACGTCATTATTGACAAGAAATTCGGTGCGCCTCAAATCACGAAGGACGGCGTCACCGTGGCCAAAGAAATCGAGTTGAAAGAAGCCATCGAGAACATGGGTGCGCAGATGGTGAAGGAGGTGGCCTCCAAGACCAACGACCAGGCCGGTGACGGCACCACGACGGCCACCGTGCTGGCGCAGGCCATCTTCAACACAGGATTGAAGAACGTGACCGCCGGTGCCAACCCGATGGAGCTGAAACGCGGTATCGACAAGGCTGTGGCCACCGTGGTGGATAACCTCAAGAGCCAATCGGTGGAGATCAACGACAGCCACGAGAAAATCGAGCAGGTGGCCACCATCTCCGCCAACAACGACAACGCTGTGGGCAAGGTCATCGCCGAAGCCATGCAGAAAGTGAAGAAAGAGGGCGTGATCACCATCGAGGAAGCCAAGGGCACCGACACCACCGTCAAGATCGTGGAAGGCATGCAGTTCGACAGAGGCTACATCTCCCCCTACTTCGTTACTGACACCGAGAAGATGGAGGCCGTTTATGACAATCCGTTCATCCTGATTTACGACAAGAAAATCAGCAACATGAAGGAGTTCCTGCCCATTCTGGAGAAAGTGGTCCAATCCGGCCGTCCGCTGCTCATCATCTCCGAAGATGTTGACAGTGAGGCTTTAGCCACGCTGGTCGTCAACCGTCTGCGTGGTGGTCTGAAGATCGTGGCCGTCAAGGCTCCGGGCTTCGGCGACAGACGTAAAGAGATGCTGGAAGACATCGCCATCCTGACGGGCGGCACGGTGATTTCTGAGGAGAAGGGCTTCAAGTTGGAAGATGCTGACATTGCCATGCTGGGTACTGCCGAGAAGATCACGGTGGACAAGGAGAACACGACCATCGTGAGCGGCAAGGGCGACAAGAACGCCATCGAAGGCCGTATCGGCATGATCAAGGCCCAGATTGAGAAGACCACCTCCGACTACGACCGTGAGAAGTTGCAGGAGCGTTTGGCCAAGCTGGCCGGCGGCGTGGCCGTCATCTACGTGGGTGCCGCTTCCGAAGTGGAGATGAAGGAGAAGAAGGACCGTTACGACGACGCTTTGCACGCCACCCGTGCCGCCATCGAAGAGGGCATCATCCCGGGCGGTGGTGTGGCCTACATCCGCTCCATCAGCAGCCTGAAGAACCTCAAGGGCGAGAACGAAGACCAGAAGATTGGTATCGACATCGTGCGCAGAGCATTGGAAGAGCCGTTGCGTCAGATTGCCGCCAACGCCGGCAAGGAGGGTTCCGTCATCGTGAACGCCATCGCCAAGGGCAAGGGCGACTACGGTTACAACGCCCGCACCGACCAGTTCGTGAACATGATCGAGGCTGGTGTCATCGACCCGACCAAAGTGGCACGTGTGGCCTTGGAGAACGCCGCTTCCATCGCCGGCATGTTGCTGACCACCGAATGTGTGCTGGCCGAAATCAAGGAAGAGACGCCTGCCGTACCTATGGGCGGCGGCATGAACCCGGGCATGGGCGGCATGTACTAGAAATTGAGGGGCTAACTCCCCATACTTGCTTTATTATCATTCGTCAGAGAGGCGGCCCGCATGCGGGCCGCCTCTCTCTTTTTTGCGGAAAGTAAAAAACGTCATTCTCCGTTTCCCAGCACTCCCCTATCTCTTCAACAAGCGGAGTACCGCACGCCGGCCATCTATGGTTTCGAGGCGGAGCACATACACGCCGGCAGCCTGATCCGAAAGGTCAATCAGGTCCGTATCCGCATTGAGTGTCTGCTGCTGGCGCATACGGCCCAACACGTCGTACACGCGCACAGTGGCACCTGCAAGTGCCTCCCCGCGCACACGACAAATCCCATCCGTAGGATTCGGATAAACCTGAAAGACAAGGGACTCGAATATAGGATCCACCCCGACCGTCAATGTGAGATGCAACGTCACCACACTGTCACAGCCGTTTCCAGCGGTATAATGGTGCGTATAGTCGCCGCTGGCGGTCAGCAAATCCCCATCCCACTCATACTCCGACAGCTCCACCAACTCAAACTCCGTGTGGAAAGTAGGCAACACCGACAAGTTCAACTGTCTTATCAATATTGTATCATAATAAGTGGAATAGACCGTATCAACATACAGGCCGGCAACACTCAAAGCAGAACCGTACCAGTTATACGGCAGCTGGTTGGCGCAGACGGAATCCTCCTGATATGCAACTAAGGTAACCACTTCGGGAACCACGACCGAGTCCGTTACAGAAGCCTCACACTGGTTTCCGTAAACCGCCGTCAGCGTGTACTGGTGCTGTCCAGGCGTTATAACAACCGAGGAATAGTCCGTAGCCGTAGCCGGCAAAACAGTTATCAAACTATTATCATACAACAATTTATAATAAGATACCGGACTTGGAATTTCTGTCAGATGGGCTTTCACCAAAAAATTCCTCGAACTGCCGAACAGCTTCCAAGTCACAGACCCGGAAGAATAGTGCCGGCCCACCACGTCACCCTTTTCAGGCACATAACGGGCGATGGTACCCGTAGGCATGGCATAGTACCCGCTGTCAACCGAAATCTTATACCCTATCCACAACTCCTGCGCCGCATCCACCAAAACAGGCGTATTCAATGCCACAGTACACCACTGGTTGTGGGTAAGGGCGGACAACGGAATGGATTGATTCACCACCATCTGGCCAGGTATAGGGATCCCGTTTTCAAACGAACCACCCTGATACACCACCACATGGCAATCGTTGATACCGTTTTTCGCATAAAAAGAGACTCCCGTCAACCACTGGCCATGCTTGGCCACCAGATCCGTATCGCAGTATCGGTGCAACATGGTGACGGTATAGTTGGGGCTATAACGGTACGAGGTGGAAGATATGGAATCCCACGACATCGTTGCGTGAGATGAAGAGGAGCCTGCCTGCGGAGCATCCCAATGCAAATCCACCACAGGCCGATGGTAGGTGACCGTCATATTGCGCGGAGGATTGCAAGTCTGCACATACGACATGCCCGTCAATGAAAGCACATCCACAGCGGAATCCGCCATCACCGAAAGCGTGCCATGCTCCACCTGTTGGGTACCCGATGACAAAAAGCGCACATAAAGAACGCCTCCTGCAGATGGCATGGTGGTAACGCTCTGGAAGTTCACCGAATCGGTGCTGACCTGGAAATTGCCTGTGGTCTGCACCTGCAGGGGATTTGAAACATTGGCCGTGCGGATGCGCATCGACTGCGCCTCACTGACCGTGCCCGCCTCCGTGAGGAAAGAGAAGTGCTTTTTATTCTCATAAAGTCTCTCCTTATTGGCATACAATCCGAAAATAGCTCCGTGACTGGAGTTGAAATCGTGGGTGCCGGGGAGCAGGCTGCTGAGCAGATAATAGCCATTATAACTGCCACTCCATCCCCAATTGAAATGGAAATAGTCCATATCGTCATACCCGTCGCACACGAATGCATGACCACCCGAGCCGGAACCTCTATAAGGGATGGGGCGCAGTTGGTCCAACTCCTGCTTCAGACGCTGTACCCATGTGCTGCTGTAATTGTTGCGCGAGAGGTACTGGCTGGCTGAATAGCGGAAATACTGCTGCATGACGGTTGGCACGTATGAGGTGTGGGCACTGCTGCCGTCGGCGCCGTAGGACATGTTCACGGCCACGCCGCAATGCAGCAGCAGCGTGGTCACGGCGTTCTTCTCGGCGGTGGAAGAGGATGATGTCAACTTCTCCGGCATCAGTCTATAGTCGTACACGGCGGCCCCGAAATTGGCATACATCGTATCCGGGCACAGTGTGTCGTTGTTGACGTAGGTGTTCGAACCAACCCCCTGTGTGGGATATTCCCAGTAGCGCATAACCTGTCCCATCATGGTGGCCACACATCCGGCGTAGGCATGTCCTCCCGGACCACCGGACACCGCCGGACAAAGGGCATTGTAGGGCGAGTTCTGGTCCCAACGGGTGGAGAGCAGCGGCCCGACGACCGCCTGGTTACGGGATATTGGATGATATGTGCCGCGGACCATCGACTGCCATTTCTCCGCCATACGGACATCCTGCGTATAATTTGTCCGCACAGCATATTGCAACTCTTCCGCATAGCCCTCCAAAAAGGCACGCATATTGTCGGGAACATTCGCCGCATCATAATCACCCTCTACGGAATAGCCTAAGACAGGCTCCATCCGGTCGTCGGCACTCACGATGACAAAGCCCGGGTGGAAATCATACACATAGAAGACAGCCAGCGGGTGGGTAGAAGCATTCCCATGGCGTGTCTCCACGTGACGCAACTCGGCGGTCGGATGCTGTCCGGCTCGGGACGGGTTTCGGAGCCCGAAGAAATGACAAGCCACGCTTCGGGCCACCGACGTGTCCACTGGCGCGGCATTGAGAGCAGTCAACCCGCACATCATCCAAATAAAAGAGAAAAACAGCAGTCTCTTCTTCATATCCATTACTATATTATCTATTACAAATATGCTTATAATCACAATAAAGGCACCGTTTCGGATCCGAAGCCTGCGTAAAAGGCTGCTTGGAATCCATTACCTTGGCCAACACCGCCGTCAAGGCCGTTTCTAGCTGCTGCAAGGTGTCTTCCGTCAGCAAAGGATCCAAAGCTACAAGCTTTTTCCCATCCCGCGTGGCACACACCTCCGCTTTATGCAGACAATCCTCATGCCGGTTCGCATCGCGGATGCTGATGATGCCACACTGCAGACGATTCCTGTCGGGAACTTTATTCAAAACCTCATGATCCGAATGGCGGCACAACATCGCATAAAATGCCAACTGCACAAACTGCGCATAGTCCGGATTTTTGAAATCATCCTCCAGCTCATTCAACGCCACCTTCAACTTGTCCTCATGCACCTTGCCCGTTTTATAATCCAAAATCACCAATTGTCCATCCTCCATCTGCAGGCGGTCAATCGTGCCTTTCAATATCAAAGAGGGACCTTCGGGAGCCAATGGCAGCGAAAATGAGAGTTTCAACTCATTACCCAGAATGGATATCTTCGTTTTCGTCCATTGCTCTTTGGCCATCTTCAGATAATTGACCACATCATTACGAATCATCTGAGCAGCCAGATACACCCGTCCATGCTCCAAATCTTTTTCCTTGAAACGAAGCTTGTACATATTCCTGAACTTCTCATCCTCCACCAGCAGATGCCGTATCTGCACATCCACCTCCTGTATAGCCTTGTCAAAAAACTCCGAAGCATGTTCAGGCTCGTCTTTTATTTTATTGAAAACATCCTCAAACAGCCTATGGACCACCGATCCGATAAGATTGCTCTCCATCCGGTTGGTAAAGATATCCGTACGCTGGATATTGCACAAGTGCTTAAGATAAAACTGCAACGGGCAGTTAATGAACACATTCAAGGCGGATGCTGAAAATTGGAATTGAGCCAATGTGTCCATGATCGGCTTATCCTTCTGCACCACGATGGTTTCCGGCTCCGACAGATGGAGGGGCAACGCCACGGACGGGTATTCCAACTGGATGTTGTCAAGATGCTGTTCGCGCACCTCAAACTCCAACTGGCTAATAAAACGGCTCTTCTCCGACAGGCTGTCTCCATTCTGATCGTACACCAGCACCACATTCTCCGCCCGTTGGAGCAGCCTGAAAAAGTGGTAAGCGTACACCTGATCCTTGTACAGATAATTCTCCAGCGATTCACCGGCAAATTTGAAATCAAAGGGTATCAGCGAGTTGAAACTGATGCCCGCCGGCAGCACACCCTCATTGACGGAGAGCATGATGACGTTTTTGAAATCCAGCGTTCGTGTTTCCAGAAGCCCCATCACCTGCAGACCTTTGGTGGCATCGCCGCGAAGAGCCAACGTGAGGGCCTCCGCCTGCTGGTGGATGGCGAAGCGTACAAGGTGGAACGGCAAGGGCGCAACACCGGCCAATGGAGCCAGCAAACTCCCCACCTGTCGCAGACAGTCCAACAGCAAACCGGTCATAGCGCGGTCACGAGGATGGTCGGTTCTATAAAGTATCCATTCAAAATAGTCAATCAGTGCGGGCAGCACCCCCGACTCGTCCGCCGTGAACGACGGAAGCAGCCCCTCGCGGAACTCCCCGACAGGATACAACGCCGTATGCTGATAATTCTCCAAATTCTCCATCATCTGCTGGTATTCCGTCTCATCATCAAACAGATAACGCTGCACACAGACATTCCGGAACACGGCGGCCACATCCGCATAATGCCATACCATCTGCCCGCCGTTCTGCATCATATAGCGCCTGCTGGTCTGGTACGCGACCAGCAGGTTCTCCATGAGCGCGTACACCGGTGTGGCCGATAGCGGGTAACCCATCGTCACGTTGGCCTCCGACATATCGTATGTTGTCAACAGAGGAAGCAGCAGGGATTCATCGGCCAACACCAAAGCCGTGTTGTCCAGATTTCCCTGTTCCGCTTTGATCTGCTCCAAAAACTCCACCGCACAATACAACTGGTTCATGGTCTGGTCGGCCCCCACAATGCGGACACGTTTCGGCTGGTCGGCAAAATGGCTATGCGTGAACAGGATTTTCTCTTTGGGCAAATCCAGCTTCTCACATATCTTGCTTAAAAAATGGGCCGTAGTGAAACGGGATTCCCTATTGAAATCACAATAGAATGAGTCCACATCGAAATAGAAGCGGGTATCGAAATGCTCTTTCACATAGTGCACAATCTTCAATTCGGAAGGGGTAAGCACATGGAACCCGGCAAAGACATAGTGTTTATGTGTCAGTCGCTCCCTATACGCATCCATTTTCTCGGCGCAGTTGCGGTAGATAAGGCCGTCGTAGCCAACGCCCTCCCCTACCAGCTGCTGCCGGAATTGTACGTAGAGGTCGGCAAGCATATTGTACAGGTCCATCTTTTCCTGTTGCCCGGCACTCACATCATCCTGTCCGAAAGGAATCTCAAAGGTCTTGGCCGCGGCCAGATCGCGGAACAGGCTCTGCCCGTCCTCCATCTGCATGTCAATCTCGGAGATGTCCTTCAGGAACGAGGGGGCCCACGTCTGGATATCGTCAAAGTCCACCGGCACCTCGGGGCGCATCTGCCGATAGCAGACAAACAGCTTCACCCACAGCTCCATCTTACTGATTTTCTGCAGGGGGCTCAACTCGCCGACAAATTCGTCGATGGAACAGACCTTGGGAGAGAAAACCGGATGACCAGCCTCTTCGGCCAGCGTCTTCAACAGCATACGCTGGGCACGCCGATTGGGCAGCACAAAGAGAGTGTCCTCCAACGGAATGCCGAAAGCCAGGACATGTTGCGACAGCTCAGTGAGAAAACTAATCATCGTGCAAAGGAGTTTGAATCGGTGCGTACGACATTCCCGGAGGTATCGTTAATCCAGTTTCAGGACGGCGAGGAATGCCGACTGCGGCACCTGCACATTTCCAATCTGACGCATACGCTTCTTACCGCGCTTCTGTTTTTCAAGCAGCTTGCGCTTACGGGTGATATCGCCACCGTAGCACTTGGCCGTCACGTCCTTACGGACGGCCTTCACCGTCTCGCGGGCAATGATCTTAGAGCCGATGGCCGCCTGGATGGCTATGTCGAACTGCTGGCGCGGGATGAGCTCCTTCAGCTTCTCGCAGATGCGACGGCCGAACGAATACGCGTTATCGGAGTGGATGAGGGCAGAGAGCGCATCCACGGAGTCGCCGTTCAGCAGAATGTCAAGTTTCACCAGACTAGCCGGCTTGAAGTCCGTGATATGATAGTCGAAAGAGGCATAACCTTTGGAAATGCTCTTCAGTTTGTCGTAAAAGTCGAAAACGATTTCACCCAACGGCATATCGAAGGTGAGCTCTATACGGTTGGCGGCCACATACATCTGGTTGACGAGCGAGCCGCGCTTGTCGATACAGAGCTTCATGATGGAGCCGATGTAATCATCCTTGGAGATGATCTGGGCACGGATGTAGGGTTCCTCCACATGGTCAATCTCCGTGGGGGCCGGCATTCCCGACGGGTTGTAAACATCGAGCCACTGTTTCTTGGTGGTCAGCACCTTGTAGGAGACGTTCGGCACGGTGGCGATCACGTCCTGGTCGAACTCGCGGTCGAGGCGTTCCTCCACAATCTCCATGTGGAGCAGGCCGAGGAATCCGCAGCGGAAGCCGAAGCCGAGGGCGGCTGACGATTCCGGCTCGAAAGTCAGGGAGGCATCGTTGAGTTTCAGTTTCTCCAACGAGGCGCGCAGCTCCTCATACTGGTCAGCCTCTGTGGGGTAGATGCCGGCGAAGAGCATCGGCTTCACCTCCTGGAACCCCTCGATGGCCGTCTCGCATGGGCGCGCCACATGGGTGATGGTGTCGCCCACCTTCACCTCCGAGGATGTCTTGATGCCCGTGATCAGATAACCCACGTCGCCGGCGGAGAGTACGTCCTTCGGCACACGGTCCATCTTCAGAATGCCGATCTCATCCGCATCATACTCTTTCTTGGTGGCGAAGAACTTCACCATATCATGCGCATGAACCGTGCCGTTGAAGATACGGAAATAGGCGATGATGCCGCGGAAGGAGTTGAACACAGAGTCGAAGATGAGGGCTTGCAGCGGCGCATCGGGGTCGCCTTTCGGGGCGGGAATGCGCTCAATGATGGCCTGCAGGATCTCCTCCACGCCCTGGCCGGTCTTGCCCGAGGCTTCAATGATGTCGGACTCGTCGCAGCCGAGCAGGTCCATAATCTGATCCTTCACCTCTAAGGGCATGGCGGCGGGCATATCCATCTTGTTGAGTACGGGAATGATTTCCAAGTCGTTATCAATAGCCTGGTAGAGGTTGGAAATGGTCTGTGCCTGTACGCCCTGGGTGGCGTCCACCAGCAGCAGCGCGCCCTCGCACGCGGCGATGGAGCGCGACACCTCGTAGGAGAAGTCCACGTGACCCGGCGTGTCGATGAGGTTCAGAATATATTTCTCCCCGTTATACACATATTCCATCTGGATAGCGTGGCTCTTGATGGTGATACCGCGCTCGCGCTCCAGATCCATGTCGTCGAGCACCTGATTCTGGAACTCGCGGTCGTTGACGGTCTTAGTATATTGGAGAAGCCTGTCGGCCAACGTGCTCTTGCCGTGGTCGATATGGGCGATAATGCAGAAATTTCGGATATGTTTCATAAGGCGGCAAAGATACAAAAAAAAGAATATTTTTGCAGCGGTTATTGATTGTAACCCTTGTTTTCATGCGAAATATACTGAAATGGACATCTTTCTGATCATCACGGGAGCTCTTTGTCTGCTGGCAGGCCTGGTGGGATGCATTCTGCCCATACTGCCCGGGGTGCCGCTGGCATACGTCGGGATATGGCTTCTCCACGCCACCGGCAAGGTCCAGTTCAGCTGGAAATTCCTTATTATCTGGGGCATTGTGACCGCCGTGGTACAAATCCTCGATGCGGTGGTCCCGGTATGGGGTACGAAGGTGATGGGTGGCTCGAAAGCGGGCGTATGGGGCAGCACCATCGGGTTGGTGGCCGGGCTCTTCTTCGGGCCCTGGGGCATTGTGCTCGGTCCATTTGTCGGTGCCGTCGCGGGAGAGATGCTGGCCCACTGGACCGAAGAGGGCATGTCGCTGGGCCAGGCCCTGAAAGCCGGCTCGGGGGCTTTTGTCGGCCTGATGACCGGCACCGTCCTGAAGCTGGTCTGCGTGGGGCTGATGGCCTACTATTTCGTGGCGGCCATCGTGTGAGGGAAAGGGAGGAAAAATTATTTCCTCACCTTCTTCACGAACTCCTCCACTTCCGGCACGCCGCCTTGATAGACGAGGTAGCCGTCGTAGGGCTCGCGTTTGGTGATTTCGTCGTTGATGGGAGTGAGCATCAGCTTCTTCACATCCTCTCGTTTTTGACCGCTGTCCTTGGTAAGGCCCAAAGCCCAACCGAGCTTGATGTAAGAACTTTCCGCCAGCATGTTGTCGGCGGGGATGATGCCGCGCGCCATCATGTCGCGGCCGGTGTCATAGACGAACATGTGGGTGTAGCCCCAGATGGTCTGCACGCTCATGTACTGGTGCACACCCGCGTCAGTGGCCCGCTGGATGGCATCGAACATGTGCTTGTTGACGTGCCCGAGGCCGGTGCCGTCCCACACAATGCCCTTGTAACCGTTGTCGATCAAGGCATCCAACACATCGGGTTTCATGCCCGGATAGTAGTAAAGGATGGCCACACGATCGTCAAAGGTGGGCACAATGCGCGTGACGTTGGGGTCGTTCTTGGCGATGCTGCGCTTGTAGTCCTCGTAGTTGGTGATGACCTCCACCTGACGGTGCTGCTCGCCCCGGCGGCGGTGGTTATAAACCTCCTTGATGGGTTGCACGCCGTCCTTGCGGTTCACAGTGGCTAACGGCGTGTCGCCGATGGTACGGAACGTGGAACGGTACGAGCTGTGCATCTTGCGCACGCGCGTGCCACGGTGCAGGAAGCCGTAGTCATCGGAGGTGGGTCCGAACATGCAGACCATTACCTCAGCGATGTCGCCGTGACCGGCAGCCGTCATCGCGTGCATCAGGTTCAATGCGGCATCAGAACTCGGACGGTCGGAGCTGCGCTGCGAACCGACCAGCACCACCGGCATGGGCAGGTTTTGGCACATGTATGTCAAGGCGGTGGCGGTGTGCGCCAACGTGTCGGTACCATGACCGATCACGATGCCCTCAATGCCAGCTTTGATCTCGTCGCCAATCTTTTGGGCCAGAGCCTTGTATTCCACAGGCGACATGTTCTCGGAGAAGACGGCGAAGACCTTCTCGGTCTCCAGATTGCAGATGTCGGCCAGCTCGGGCACAGCGCCGTACAACTCGCCAGGCGAGAAAGCGGGAATCACCGCACCGGTACGATAGTCGAGGCGCGAGGCGATGGTGCCGCCTGTACCTAATAGCTTCACGTGCGGAAGCCCGGGCGTGTAGGGGAACTCCTTCTCCGGAATCTTGAACACGGGCTGCGGGTCGCGCTCGCCCTTCATGTCGGTCACCGTCTCGATGTCGATGCCGATGTTGTAGCCCGTGGCCACTTTCATCACGATGTGGATGTCGTCGGTGTTCTCGGCGCGGGGAAGGATCTTGCCCGAGAAGTGTCCGCGCGTGGTCTCAACCTCGGCCTTGTCCCACACGTGAACGTCATATTTTTTGAGCATCTCCAATGCTCTTCCTTTATATCCTTGGAATGTGGTTTTGTCGTCCATATATAATATTGTTTGTTGTAGAGACGCAATGCATTGCGTCTCTACAAATTTATTATTCAGTTTATAATGTTGTTATCGCATTGGCCAGTTCAGAAAACGAGACATTACCTACGGCCAACGGACGTATGGTGCCAAGCATCGTGTTCCTAAGGTCGGCGCCATCTTCTATCTTACGATTGCGACGCTGTTTGAACGTGTCGGCAACCTGGAACATGCGCTCCATAAGATCCTGCTTTGAAGCTTTGGCGTAGCCCGTAAGTTTCAGCAGTTCCTCAAAGGATGCCGTCGGGCGCTCAAACATCAGCTTCAGCATATCCAACGCGATGCCCTTGTCGAGGTTCTCTTTCTTCAGGAAGGCGAACAGGTCGTAGAGCTTACATGTACAAAATGGGATACTGCCATGCTGGCCGTGCTCGTGTTTCAGGCGCTGGCCGAAGAAGGTGCCCAGATATTTGGGACAATAGCCGAGCTCGTCGGCGATCTTCTTGATAATCGGGAAGAGATTGTGGGTGAAGATGTACTTGAAGCAGTCTTGCGGCACACCCCAAGCCACCATCTGTGCGTAACGGTCGGCGACGGCATCGGGGATGTTCTTGCGAAGCTCTTCGATATAATCGTTGGTGAGCGGGATAGGAGCCGAGTCGGTATCAGGGTACATACGGTCGGCGCCGGGCAGCACGCGCTCGAAGATGGTAGTGCCGTCGGTCAGAGCCTTACGGGTCTCCTGCGGCACACCGTCAAAGGCCATCAGGGCACGCTCCTCGATAGTCTCAAGAGCAGTCTTCACATCGTCTTCGGCAGCCCAGAATATGATCTGCGCGTCATTGTCGCCAGCGTTCATGGCCTTGGCGGCCTTCTCGAAGACGCTGCGGCTCACCACATCCTCCAAATCCTCGCTGGTGGCCATATTGGGACGCTCTAAGCAAGCGATGACCTTCAGACGGTCGGCAAACTCGCTATAGAAGGGATGGCCGGGTTGGGTGAAATGAGAGAGCAGACCTGCAAATTGCGGCAGATTCACGGCATACACCTTAGCACCACTCTTGATGGCGTCGGTGATGGGGTCGAAGTAGAAATGGAACTCCTTGGGATCCAATTCCGTATAGCTCATTTTCCAATCCTCTTTCTTGATGCGGCTCTTGAGTTGCTCGCGGATGGCAAGCAGGGCCCATTGGCGGAAGCACTCCACGTGGGTGACCTCCGGAATCCACTTTGTGTGGGCCACACCCTTGACCTCGATACGAGTGCCGCCAGTGCAGCTCACGTTCACGTCCTCACGGCCCGCGCCGATACCTGTACGCACACGGCCCGTGCTGCGGTTCAGGAAGCGGATGTAGTTGCAGGCTTCCTCCACCTCGTCGGGGTTCACCATCTCGGGGTAGGTCACCGTCTCAATCAGCGGCATACCCAAACGGTCGGTGCGATAGACGCGCGTATGGCCGATGTCGGACACTTCGCGGCAGGCATCCTCCTCCACACTGAGCTGGATGAGGCGCACTTTCTTGTTCTTCAGCTGTATCTCGCCGTCAATACCCAAGATAGCGGTCCGCTGGAATCCCGTCGGGATGGAGCCGTCGAGGTACTGTTTGCGGGTGATGTGCACCTCGCCCACGATTTTAAGCTTAGAGGCAAGGGCTATCTCAAGGGCGTATTGCAGGGCCTCGGGGTTGATGGGGAACGGAGGCGTGTCATCGACCTCATACGTGCACGCAGTGCGGTGCGCGATGCGATAGACGATATTCTTACGGGTTTTGAACTCCATGAGCGCCGTGCCGTCATACTCGCCCATCTCAGAGAGCGTGGGACGCATGTGACGCAACAGTTCCGCGTCGAATTCGTCGGGTTTCTGGAAGATGCCGGCAGGGCAGCGGCAGAAGAGTTTCTCTTTGGTGGCCAGTTGCTGGTGCACCTCCAGCCCGGACATGAAGCCGATGCGGTCGTAGTCGGCCTGCGTGGCCTCCTTGCGGTCCACATAGCCGATGGCATTGCGGCTTTTCTCGTAATTTTCTTGAGGATTGATAGTTTGCATATATCGGTTTTTTAGTAATAATGCGGGTTAAACGGGATAAAACCCCTAAAAATTTTGAAGCTGCAAATATAAGAAAATCGTTTGAAATTTTACATATTCTCATTTTTTGTATTTTTGCCGCATCAAATCTTTCCACAAAAGATGGAAAGCACTATTTGAAAGGCTGTGCGGGCTCGCCAATCAAATAGGAAACAAAACAATATGAGTCCGAAAAAAAATGTGAAAAAATGAAGAAAGTTCTTTTACTGGTTGCTGTTGCCAGCGCCTTTATGTTCGCCGGATGCAAGAAAACTTGCAACTGCACTTCCACGCAACAATTCCCAGATGAACCCGCCTATGTGACTCACACGACCTTAACCATTGAAAAAGGCAAATGTTCGGATATGAATGCCGAACAGACCACCACGATCGATGGGGAAACGATTTCACAAAAAGTAGAATGCGTGCAAGAGTAACCAACGCACCACGTATGACAAAAAAGGACCGATTCTTTCGGTCCTTTTTTTTGTAAATACAATTTTTTCCATCTGGTCTCTCTTCTAAAAGCATTCTTTTTTTGTACCTTTGCATCCCATTCGTACCATTAAACTTATTTTCATAATCCTTTGAAACAAAGATGGAAGAGCGGCAGCGGACCTATATCGCCATCGACCTGAAGTCGTTTTACGCCTCGGTGGAGTGCGTGGAGCGCGGCTTGGACCCGCTGACCACCAATCTGGTAGTGGCCGACAGGAGCCGCACGGAGAAGACCATCTGCCTGGCCGTGTCGCCCTCGCTGAAGCAGTACGGCATCGGCGGACGGGCGCGCCTCTTCGAGGTGGTGCAACGGCTACGCCAGGTGAACGCCGAACGCCGCATGCAGGCCCACAACCGCCGCCTCACCGGCAAGTCTGTCTCCGACCTCGACCTGCGGGCACATCCCGACTGGGAGGTGGACTACATCACCGCCCCACCCCGCATGGCCCACTACATGCACTTCAGCGCGAAAATCTATGAGACTTATCTCCAATACGTTGCCCCTGATGACATCCACGTCTATTCCATCGATGAAGTCTTCATCGACGTGACTGATTATCTCAAGAACTATCGCATGACAGCCCACGAGCTGGCCATGACGATGATCCGCGATGTGCTGCGCCAGACGGGCATCACCGCCACGGCGGGCATCGGCAGCAACCTCTATCTTTGCAAGGTGGCCATGGATATTATGGCCAAGAAGCAGCCCGCCGACAGCGACGGCGTGCGCATCGCCGAACTCGACGAGATGAGCTACCGCCGCCAACTCTGGGACCACCGTCCGCTGACGGACTTCTGGCGTGTGGGACGCGGCACCGTGAACCGGCTGGCACAATACGGCATTGACACCATGGGCAAAATAGCCCGATGCTCCGTCCGGGACGAGGAGCTGCTGTACCGCCTTTTCGGCGTGAATGCCGAGCTGCTCATCGACCACGCCTGGGGCTGGGAGCCCTGCACCCTCGACCTGGTGAAGGCCTACCGCCCCGAAAGCAACTCATTCAGCAACGGGCAGGTGCTGAGCACCCCCTACCCCGTCAAGAAAGCCCGCGTGGTCATGCTGGAGATGGCCGATGCCATGTCCCTGAAGCTGGTGGACAAACGGCTCGTCACCGACCAGCTGATGCTAAGCATTAGCTATGACGCTGAAAACCTGACCAACCCATCCATCCGAGAGAAATACCAGGGGCCTGTCACGACGGACCATTACGGGCGGCAGGTACCCAAGCACGCCCACGGGACCGCCCGACTAGACAAAGCCACCTCTTCTTCCAAGATTATCCTGGACGAAACGGCCAAACTCTTTGACCGAATCGCAAACCCCGACCTGCTGGTCCGCTACCTGAACATCACCGTTGGCCATGTAATGGACGAACAACTGGCTAACACACAAGAGGATGCCCTTCAATTGGACCTTTTCGCTGATTACGAGGCGTTGGAACGGCAGAAACAGGAGCAGGCGGCGGCTCTGCAAAAGGAACGCAAGATTCAGGAGGCGCAGCTGGCCATCAAACGGAAGTTCGGGAAAAACGCCATCCTGAGAGGTTTGAATTTCGAGGATGGGGCCACGGCCCGCGACCGCAACCAACAGATAGGAGGACACAAAGCATGACTACAAATTACGACGATATCATCAACCTTCCGCACCACGTGTCGAAAAAGCATCCACAGATGCCAATGATAGCGCGTGCCGCCCAGTTCGCTCCATTCTCGGCCCTTACCGGCTACGGCGAAGAGATCCGGAAGTCGGCTAAGAATGTGGAAGAAACGTATGAGGAAGAGGATTATTTCTCACAGTTCGACAATGAGCTGTAAAAAAAAACTGAAAACCACAATTCTGTGATTTTCAGCGTTTCTGGTAGCGAGTAGGAGATTCGAACTCCTGATCTTCAGGATGAAAACCTGACGTCCTGGGCCAACTAGACGAACTCGCCATCAACGTCGTTTTTTGACGGTGCAAAAATACACTTTTTTTCGTTTGCTCAACTAATCTGTTGAAAAAAAGCAGAAAGCTACTCCGTCTTATCCTGTTCAAACCTGAATCCCAGACGTTTACCAGTCTTTATAAGATTCTGGTCCTCAATCTGCAACATGTCGTCCACCGTAATAATCTTGGTTTCCTCGTAATCCGGGACCAACAAATCGAAATTAATCGTGTAAGTCAACGCAGAACGCAGAATTTCATCCACCGCCTCCTTGCTAATCTGATTCGTACTGAAATTGTTCAGCACACGCGAAAGCTCACGCTTGCCTTCAATATAATAATGCCCCTCCTTATTAATCAGAATACGACCGATCATATACCCCAAGTCATTCACACGATTATACTTGAAGGAATCACTCAAGAAGTTGAAGATCTGAATCATACCACAATAGGAACGGGTTTTGTCCTCCTTGATATAGGTGGAGCGCATCACCTCGTGCTCGCGCGAAAACTCAAAGATGTTACTATGCATCAGGAAAACCAGCACATCGCCGGCAAATTTCAACTGAAACTGGTACTGGTTCTTATTCGTATATAAAACCGGCACATCTTCATGGTCATCCGCATAATTGTTGCGGTAGAAATCCTCGAATCCTTTGGCACAATCCTTAAACATCTGCATGGCGTCAAGCGTGACAGCAAAAACATCCTGCTTCAATTGTCCTTTGGAAATCAATAAGTTACATAAGGAATCATCCATATTTTACATATATTGGTTTAATGCGGCAAAGATACAAAATTATAGCATGTGCGTCTCACCTGACCTCACCATAAAATTGGCTCATATAACAGCTATATATTTTAAGAGCCTCATCCCTGGTGTTTTTGCGCGGGGAAACGGCATAATGCGTGTGGCGGCGAGTCCAGTCCTGCTCAAAAGCCGAAAGTTTCTCATCAAAGGCTTTTTCATCAAAGGATTTCCCCTGGCGGGCACATCGCATCACCTCGCGGAAGAACATATCCCATCGCTTGGTATAATAGTCCTTCACCAGTCCACCCCACATGCGGTTGGCATAGTCATTCAGGACGGGACCACCCCATATTGTAAGGATTGTCCGGGCCTGCTGCTCGAAATAGTCCTTCTCCGCCGGCGTTGAGCCCCACGCACGAGCATCCTCAATCCACGGTCCGAGCATAAAGGAGGGGTGCGTGGAGAGCAGTCTGTCAACATCCCGGAACAGCCTGTCAGCCAGCTTCTTCTGTTGAGCCATCCCCTTTAAATCCCCGTTTTTATAGGCTACCGTGAAACTGTCGCGCACCGTCATAAAATAGTTGCCCATCCATTGAGACATCAAGTTCACGATATCATATTGAAGCGCATCTTTCATACGCACATCCAAAACCGAACTAAGCAGTTGCCTGCATATCCGGCCGAGCGTGTCATTGGAATAGGAATATGCCGGCTTCGTGTAGTAGGTGCCATGTCCCTCCAGCGACGGTCGGGCCACCAGCTGCGTACCAAGGCCGTAAAACGATTTGTCCTTATACACACTGTCATTCAACAACTTCCACTCCTCATTGAAAAGCGCATGTCCGCAACGGAGTTGAGCCCAATCGGCCATCCAGGCATCCACATCGGGATGGGATTCCCAAGCACGGCTGAAAAGGTATTCGTAGATTTGCGGGCTCACGTCAAAGGCCTCCAAGGTGGAACCGATGCCCGTCATGTTGGGTCCAGCCTCGCGCAAGGCAGCCGACAGCCGTTCTTCCAGATCGTGAATATTGCCCACCAGCATCGTATTACCTCCGAAATTGCCCAAATAGCACCATATAAAAGGCTGTCCGAAAAAGGATTCCGTGGTGCGCCACACCTCAGTTTTCTCGCAGAAATAGTCCAGCAGGATCAGTCTCTTGCGGGGCACCGCCGACAGATAGGCCCGCAGGCGTTCCGTGGTCCATGACTTGCGCTTGTAGTAGAACACCCACGTCATCTGCAGCCATCGGGCATCGGGATCAGCCTTCCGCAAAGAGTAGTAGATGTTTTCCGACACATCCGAAAGATACTCCGGCTGCCATTTCGGCGGGTCCATTTCATTGAACGGGTCCACCCCATAGATATGGTCGGTACCGAACAAGGCTATCTCCTTCTCCATAAAACGTTTCTGGATCTCCGAGAAGAGCGGATCGGAGGAGTTCAGGAAATGGGTAGGGGCAAAGCCGCACCAGGCACTCAACGGTTTGATGTCCGCCTCCGGATGCATTTCGGCGAAACGGACGGGCACATGCCCTGCGAAGGCGGGCAGCACCGGAGTCATGCCCAACTCGCGCTCCCTTTCTAAAATCCGTTTCTGAAGCTCCTTCTGGCCCTCTATCCACGACATCGGCAGCGGGCCGCCGAAACCATCGAGATTGGCCATGCGGTGCCAGGGAAGATGCGCCGGACCGGAGAAGTAGCCACGGATCTCCTCGTCACTCAAGCCGTATTCTTTCCACACATCGTACCAGACAGCCTCCTGCCCGGTGATCGCTAACGGCATCGTGATGCCATGCAACGCCATCCAGTCAATGAAACGCTCCCACTGCTCCCATTTCCACCATGGCATCGTGTACCCGAAAGTACAGTAATTGAGGAAGAAACGTTCCTTCACAAGGGCTTCTCTGCGCACCGGCTCCGTAACCAGCGGGTAAGAGCTTGGAAGCTCCACCGGCTCGTGCGCGTGCCACGACACATACACATGCGCATAATGCTGCAGGTAATAATTGAGCCCCATCGCTAACGAGTTGTCATTGTTGCCGACAATCCGTATTTTACCGTCCACAGACTCCAACTGGAAATAATCCAAGGTGTCGGGCTGGCATACGAACACAAAATTCGTGTCATCGGCCCCCAAAATCCGATGGGCAAGACGCTCTATCGGGCGGGCAGATGCCGCCTCCAAGCCGCACATTATGGCAAGACAAATGAAAACCTGTTTCATACAATAATATTTATTTCATTAAAAGCCCCACCCTACTTGCGGGCACCTTTCAACACAAAGCCCTTCAATTCCTGGTTGTTGAGCTGTCCCTTGAAAAACAGCGGACCGCTTTTGTCTGTCTTGCATTGGGAGATGACCACATCATTATTGGTACCGGTAAAATCGATCTGCCGATACGGATCACATGGGATGAAACGGCAATTCGTGTAGGTTGCGTGGTTGTCGATATAATAGCGGCGATCGTCGTTGCAGTTCAGATAAATCTTACAGTTCTTATAATAACGCCTTGCCGTTGAGGATTTCGGGGTAAAACGGACAAATCCTAATGTACATTCCGTATAATGAATGGTATAGGAGGCATTTATATTCACATTATAATTCAGACGGGAATTGGAAACCGTATAGCTGTTCTGCGCCTTATTGGAATAGATGTTGAAGCCCAAACTCGCCGGATACTGGTACTTTGTCGTGCTCTGCTCGATCTTCTGATCCTGAACAGGAAGCAGATTCAGTTTGTTGATGGAGCAAGAGAAGCCTTTTTCCGTCGTAACCTTCAAATTTGAAAGAATGAAATCCGCCGCATGACCGGAGCCGGAATAATGGAAATCCAAACCATCGATTTTCACCTGAGCAATATGGCGGACAGAATATTTTGTAGAGACAGGGCTTTTGACATTAAACAGATAAACTTTTTCGACGTTGTCGGGCACATTCACCGTCATATTCCGGATAACCACATTCGGCCAGCATTTCAGATTCAGCTCCGGACGGCTGTTCATCCGATCGTCCAAATAACCCGCACTGATCAAATAGTTGTGCGTGCGGGTAACATCAAACACGCAATTCTGGAAAACCAGCTCGAAACCGGTATAGGCATTATAGGAAGGTTCAAAGAGAGCAGGCACAAAATCCTTGAAGCGGCATCCATCGAATTTCACTGTTCCATAGATAGAAGAAAACTGGTTGTACAGCTTACTGAACTTACAGTTTGTCAGGGTGATATCTTTCCCATAGCAATGCACATCGAAACGGTTGATGTCGCAATCCTTCAACGACACCTTGTTCAGATTGTTGGTCCCGAAGATGCCCCAGTTGGCCTGTGCGTTCAGGCGTATGAACTGCGAGTTCCACACATTATTCATCTCAATCCCATAGCCATAATAATCCTTACGGGAATACGTGCCCTTGATGGTCACATCCTTCATGGTGATATTGGCACAATCGTGAATCTGGATAGCCGCATCCGCCGTCATGGTACTGGAGGGCGTGTGGATGGCAATATTCTCCAGCAACACATTGTTTTGATATTGGATTTTCAGCAACTTGGTCTTGTAGGTGGAGCCCGTGTCGCGCACGAATGTCAAATTGCGGATGTATTGCACCGTGTCCGTCACGGAGCAGACATAGCATTTGGGACTGGACGAGGCCGTCAGATAGGAGGCCACCGGCGTATTCTTCGCCCGGCCGTTCCGCAGGAAGAGCACATCCTTACGGGTGGCACCGTAATCGCGTCCGGCACGACGCTCCACCCAGAGGTTCTCATCCTCAATGAGCAAGAGTTTGGTGCCCTCCGCCAGCGTTTCCACCGAGGTAAAATCATTGCCTCCCAATAAGTCCTTCTCAACATCGATGGGCGATGCTGTCCCCACCAATTCGAAAAGGAACAGCGTTTTATACGTGTTGCGGACTGTCAGCACCAGGCCAGAGAAGTCCGTGTAAGGGGTCAGCGGGATGGGACGCGCATTCGTGGGGACTTCAATTTTAAGAGAATCAATGCCCGTATAATCTACGCCGACACTGTCTTTCAGTGCAGCCGTGTGGGTGCGATACAGCACGTCATAGCGGTCGATGTCGGAAGTGGCCTCCGCCAAACCAAACGAATACGGGGAGTACAACGTGTCGGATGGCTCCTGTATAATTTCTTGACCAATAACAACCTGACCCATAATCACATATAATAG
This sequence comes from Bacteroidales bacterium, assembly GCA_017540505.1. Taxonomy (GTDB): domain Bacteria; phylum Bacteroidota; class Bacteroidia; order Bacteroidales; family WCHB1-69; genus F23-D06. The sequence goes on from JAFYAW010000037.1 coordinate 38,233, forward strand.
TAACAAGCAAATTTTCTTCATAACAAAAAATTACGCACCGCGTGCGGGATCAAAAACAAGAACGGAAAAATCATCCCGTTGGAATATCTCATTGGCCACCCGGCATATTTCATCCGAGGTGATTTCCCTGATTTCCGCGATACTCTCCTCCAGCGTGTCCACCTCGTCGAAAAAGAGGGCGGTATGGCCGAGGGCAAGCATCTCATTAAGTTTGGTTTCATTGGATAGGGCCATCTGCCCGATCAGCTGCTTTTGGGCATAATAGAGCTGCATGGTGCCCAGTTTCTGCTGCCGCACCTTGCGCAACTCCCGATCCACCAGCTCCATGCAGTGGTCACGGTTGTGCGGGTCACAGCCGAAGAAGATGGAAAAGAGGCCCGTATCGGAGAAGGGAGTGTAGTTGGCCTCCACGGTATAGGCGAGCCCCTGTTTTTCACGCAGGCTCATATTGAGACGCGTGTTCATGCCCTGACCGCCCAACAGATTGGTCAGCAGGAGGAATGGCACACGCCGGTCATCCCAGATGGAATAGGCCACATTGCCCATCATAACATGCGTCTGCGCCGTATTCTTGCGCACCATGCGCGTCTGTGGGCGGTACTGACCGAACGGCGTGCGCACACGCGTGCTCTCCACCATCGGACGGGAACCGAAGTAACGCTCGCAAAGGTTCACCAAACGCTTGGTCGGTATCCGTCCCACGGACGACAACACCACATTGTCCAAGGTATAATTCTGGGCTATAAAAGACAAAAGGCTCTCCCGTTTCATCCGCTTCACACTCTGCCGGGTGCCCAATATGTTCTTTCCCAACGGATGCCCGGAGAAGACCAGATCCTCAAAATCATCGAAAATCAGCTCCGACGGAGAATCTTTATAATAGTTGATTTCCTCCAAAATAACGGTCTTCTCCTTCTCCAACTCCCTTTCCGGGAAGGTGGCGTTAAAGAAGATGTCGGAAAGTAGCTCCACCGCACGAGGATAGTCCTGCGACTGGAACGAGGTATGGAAATAGGTCTCTTCCTTGGAGGTACTGGCATTCATGTCACCGCCCACCGCCTCCATACGGCTGATGACACGGAACGCATTCCGCTTGGTGGTGCCTTTGAAAATCGTATGCTCAACAAAATGCGCCATGCCCATCTGTGCTTCCGACTCATCACGGGTGCCCGCATTCACCAGCACCCCGAAATGCGAAATCGGGGCATCCAACTCCTTATGGACCAGCCGCAAACCGTTTTGCAGCCTTATAATATCGTGCGGCATTGCTCTATGGTTACCTTTTGAATGGTATTCACAAGGCTCTCATCATTCGGCAGGGTGACACGGATGTAGTTGTCGGTGAAACCGGTCAGCTGGTCATCCACCACCTCCGACTCCACGAGAACGGGCCGCGTCTGGCCCTCACATTGCGCATAAAAGGCCATTTTCTTGGCGTGCGAGAGCTCCAGCAGACGTTCCGTGCGCTCATGCTTGATATCCTCCGGCACCTGGTTCTCCATCATGTTAGCATGGGTGCGCGGACGGCGGGAATAGGTGAACACGTGCATATAGCTGACGGGCAGCTCTTCCAGGAAACGATAGGTCTCCTCAAACTCCTCATCCGTCTCCCCAGGGAATCCGGTGATCACATCGCAAGCCACACAGGCATCCGGCATCAGTTTCTTGATGAAATGGACCTTGTCGGCATACTCCTGCGCTGTGTAACGCCGACGCATGTCGGACAGGATGCGGTCGCAGCCCGACTGCAAGGGTATATGGAAATGTGGCATCAGAATCGGCGATTTGGCCACCAGTTTGATGATGTCCTCCGACAAAGCCTCCGGTTCAATGGAGGAAATGCGCACACGCTCCAAGGCATTCTGCTTGACAATTGCCTTGAGCAGTTTCAGCAAGTTATCATTCGTGCCGCGTCCAAAATCGCCTACGTTCACACCGGTCAGGTTCACCTCGTGCACACCGGCATCAGCGATATTCTTGATGTTCTTCAGCACATTGTCAATGCTGTCGCTGCGACTTTTCCCACGCGCAATCCAAACCGTGCAGAAAGTGCAATGGTTGTTACAGCCGTCTTGAATCTTCAAGAATGATCGAGTCCTGTCGTGCACGGAATAGGCGTCGAAGAATGTCGGTGTCGGCTTGGCCTCCTGCTGGAGGATGAAGTCCACCGCACTCATCTTGTTCGAGCTGCCGAACACCTTGATCACGCCGGACCATCTTTCCAAAAGGTCCGGTTTCAGGGCACTGTAGCAGCCCACCACCACCAGCGAGGCCAGCGGATTGTCACGATGGAGCTTCGAGGCGAGGTTGCGGGTCTTCTTCTCCGCCGCCGACGTGACGGCGCAGGTGTTGACAATGATGATCTCAGGGATTCCGCCCTGATGCCATCCATTCGCCTCCAACCGGGCGGCGATGGCCGCCGATTCGCTGAAGTTCAATTTACAGCCTAACGTGTGAATTTCAAAATTCTTCATAAGCGATTATTTATGATGCGGTGGATAATCTAAGGAATAGTGCAGCCCACGGCTCTCCTTGCGGTCCATGGCATGTTTGATGATGAGGTACCCCACATTGATCATGTTGCGCAACTCGCAAATCTCCGGGATGAGAACGGATTTCTTATACAGATCCTCCGTTTCACGATAGAGGATGTCGAGACGGTCGAAGGCCCGCTGCAGACGCAGGTTGGAGCGCACAATGCCCACATAACTGCTCATGATGGTCTGCAACTCCTTCCGCGACTGCGTGATGAGCACCATCTCCTCATTCAGGACAGTGCCATCGCTGTTCCAGTCAGGCACATCATGGCAGAAAGATATGCCGGGAATTGTCTGCATAGCTTTGATACAGGCACGGTGAGAGAACACCAGAGCTTCTAGCAAAGAATTGGAAGCCAAACGGTTGGCCCCATGCAAACCCGTAGAGGCGCATTCGCCCGAAGCGTACAGATTGCGGATGGAGGTGGCCCCCCACTCGTCCGTCTGGATGCCGCCGCAAGAATAATGGGCCACCGGCACCACCGGAATCATCTCCTTGGTGATGTCAATGCCGATACTCAGGCACTTGGCATAAATATTCGGGAAATGTTCAAAAATCTCCTTCTTGGGAATCAGCGTGGTGTCCAGAAACACATGGTCCACGCCTTGACGTTTCATCTCCGTGTCGATGGCGCGTGCCACAATATCACGGGGAGCCAGCGAGCCGCGCTCGTCGTATTTTTCAACAAAAGTAGCGCCATTCGCGTCCTTCAGAATGGCACCGGCACCGCGCATAGCCTCCGTGATGAGGAATGAGGGCGACTCCTTGGGATTGTAGAGAGACGTGGGGTGGAACTGCACGAACTCCATGCCGCGCACGGCACCCTTGGCCCGATAGACCATCGCCACTCCATCGCCCGTGGCGACAAGCGGGTTGGTGGTATGCTCGTAAACCATGCCCAGACCGCCCGTGGCCATCATCGTAATCTTCGCCAACACCGTATCCACGCAGTTGGTCTCCGGATTGAAAATATAGGCCCCATAGCAGGTGATGTCGGACGAACGGCGCGTAACCTCTACACCAAGATGATGTTGCGTGATGATTTCCAAGGCGATGCGGTTCTCGATAATCTCGATGTTCTTGTGCCGTTTGGCCGCCTGGATGAGCTTCTCCTCAATCTCGTAGCCGGTCATATCCTTATGGTGCAGCACGCGGAACTCGGAATGCCCGCCCTCCTTGGCCAGAGCAAAACTGCCGTCCTTGTTCTTGTCGAAGTCCACCCCCCACTCCACCAGTTCCATGACGCGTTCGGTGGACTCGCGGATGGTGAGTTCCACAATGTGGCGGTCGGACAGCTCGTCGCCAGCCACCATCGTGTCCTCGATATGTTTTTCGTACGTGTCGGGCTGGTATATCACCGACGCAATGCCACCTTGGGCATAGCGGGTGGAGCCGTCGTCCATCTTGGCCTTTGTGACCATACAGACTTTTCCATAGTTCGCCGCCTTCAGTGCGAAGCACAAGCCGGCAACGCCCGAACCAATCACCAGAAAATCAACTTCTTTGCGCATTTTAGAGAATATATTTAGAGCGTTGCAAAGATACAAAAAACTATTGAAATAAAAAAATCAGAATTTTTCGGTTCCGACACGGGTATTTTTCCATGCAAAAAAAAAAAAGCAGGCCATCCGAAGAAGGCCTGCTTTTAATTTGGCAAACTCTTAAAGAAGAGTGTTATTCACCAATCTGTCTGCGGACGAAGCCAGTGCACTCCAGACCTTTGTCGTTGGCGTGGATATAGTCGCGCACGTTCTGCTTGCCGTCGCCACCCATGACGAGGATTTGATACATCAGGGTGCTTTCCTTGAAGAATTTCACCAGACGGCCTTGGGCGATTTGCTGGATCTGGGCCTCATTGAGGTTGGCGGCTTTCTTGGCGGCTTCCTCTTCCTTGATCTTACGGGCGAGGTTGGCCTGTTCTTCCGTGATCCAACCCTTGGCCATATTGGAGTTGATGTGGTCTTCGCTGTCCACGTGGGCGGGATTGATGCCAGCTTTGTTCAAAGCGGCGTCCACAGCCTTGCCGATCAGCTCAAGACGGGTCTTCTCAACACCCACGGCAAGCTCTCTGTCCTTAACCTCCTGCGGGATGGCGTTCTCGTCCAGTGCCAGCGGGCTCATGGCGGTGATGTGAAGGGCCACATTGTGAGCGGCAGCCTTGGCGTTGTCGTCGTTCTTATTGAAGCCGACGAGCGTGGCCTTGTGGTTACCCATGTGGTTGTAAGCCTCCACATAAGCGGCTTCCAACGTGTCGAAATGCGGGAGCTCGAGTTTCTCACCCGTCTTGCCGGTAAGCTCGGTGAGCTTGTCGGCAACCTTCATGCCATTGAATTCCATTTCAAGAAGTTCCTCGCGGGTGTTGATACCAGCTTCCATAGCCTTGTCAAGGAGACCGTCCACAAAGTTGACGAACTCCTCGCCCTTAGCTACGAAATCGGTTTCGCAGGCCACTAAGAGCATGTAACCCTTGGTGTGGTCGGCGTTGGTCTTCGCAACGAGGCGGCCCTCATTGGATTCGCGGTCAGCACGTTTGGCGGCCACTTTCTGGCCTTTCTTACGGAGGATATCGATAGCTTTCTCGAAATCGCCTTCGGCTTCAACCAAAGCCTTCTTGCAATCCATCATACCGATACCGGTCTGTTGTCTCAGTTTATTAACATCAGCAGCTGTAATTGTTGCCATAATTTCAATCGTTTTAAAGTTAATGATTAATTTCTTGCGGAGTTGCGCGTGATGCGACGGCGTCTGCCGTTGTTCTCCTCGGCATTCTCCTCAACCTGTTCCTCCACTTCGGGTTCAACCTCCTCCTGGGCGTCCTTGTTGGCTTCGCGCTCGGCGAGACCTTCCTTGACGGCTTCGCAGATGGCCTTCAGGATCACGGCAATGGATTTGGATGCGTCATCATTTGCCGGGATCGGGAAATCGACCATTCTGGGGTCGGAGTTCGTGTCCACGATGGCGAACGTCGGGATGGCGAGCTTGCGGGCTTCGGCCAGGGCGATGTGCTCCTTCATAACGTCGATGATGAAGACTGCAGCAGGCAGGCGGTTCAAATCGGCGATGGAACCGAGGTTCTTGTCCAATTTGGCGCGCTCACGTTGGATCTGGAGCCGTTCGCGTTTGGAGATGTTGTTGAATTGGGGACTTTCAATCAGGCGGTCAATGTCGCTCATCTTCTTCACGGCCTTGCGGATGGTCATGAAGTTCGTCAGCATACCACCAGGCCAACGCTCGGTCACGTACGGCATACCGATTTCCTGCACCATGCTGGAGACGGTCTCCTTGGCCTGCTTCTTAGTGGCAACGAATAAGATCTTGCGTCCGGAACGGGCAATCTGCTTGGCGGCAGCGGCGGCCTCGTCCACTTTCTCTATCGTGCGATAGAGGTCGATGATGTGGATACCGTTCTTCTCCATGAAGATGTAGGGGGCCATGGCCGGGTTCCATTTTCTCTTGAGGTGTCCGAAATGACAACCTGCGTCCAATAATTCTTCGAATTGTAATCTTGACATGTTTTGATTTTTTTAATTGTTTACATTCTTAAAAACAACTGTGAAGTAGTTCGTCGGAAATCTCCACAGTTTCGATACTAAACAAGCTTCCGTCAGATAATATATAAATATTGTAAGACTAACGTTTGCTGAACTGGAATCTCTTACGAGCCTTCGGTTGGCCGGGTTTCTTACGCTCAACCATACGCGGGTCACGACGGAGGAATCCCTGCACCTTCATCTCGTGGCGGATCTCAGGGTTGATCTCGACGAGAGCCTTGGCGATAGCCATACGGAGAGCCTCCGCCTGGCCGGTGACGCCACCGCCGTCGAGGTTGGCCTTGATGTCATACTGTCCCATGACCTGGGCCAGCTGGAGTGGCTGCTCCACCTTGTACTGCAGCGTGGGGACGCAGAAATACTCCTTGTAATCGCGATTGTTGACCAGAATTTGGCCGCTTCCGCTCTTCATATAGAGACGTGCGACAGCTGTTTTTCTTCTGCCTAATGTATTGATGACTTCCATTTCTATTTGATGTCTTTAATGTTAATTAACTTGGGTTGCTGTGCTTCATGCGGATGGTTGGGGCCCACATAGACATGCAGGTTCCGGAAAAGCTGGGATCCGAGACGGTTCTTCGGAAGCATGCCCTTGATGGCGTGCTCGAGAATGCGCTCCGGATATTTGCGCATCACCTCTCTGGGCGTGGCAAAACGCTGGCCGCCAGGATACGTGGTGTGGTGGACATACTGCTTGTCGTTCCACTTGTGACCCGTAAAACGGACCTTCTCCGCGTTGATGATAATAACATTGTCACCACAGTCGAAATGCGGTGTGTAGTAGGGTTTGTTCTTGCCCTTCAGTATGCGAGCCACGACGGTAGCCAAACGACCGACGACCTCTTCCTGGGCATCAATCAGAACCCATTCCTTCTTGACGATTTTCTCATTCGCCGAAATTGTTTTGTAACTTACTGCATCCATTTCAGTTTGTTTGTTTTTTAATGGGGATACGTCTTCACCCACGCACCCCGATGTTTTTAATTTCCTTTTACTAACATTAAGGACAATAATCGGTTTTTTTAAGCGTGCAAAGATACACTTTTTTTACTATCTGAATGATAGTGAATTAAATTTCTACTGAATTTTAATCTATTGATTTTCAGATTTATAATAAAACAACCTGCGGCAAACCTCTTTAAAACCCCGTTCCTTTTCGAAGAAAACAGCCTCTATTTTGTCAAGAATCAAACGGTTATGAGGCCCTGCTCCGACAACTTCCTCCACAAGGTTCCCCACGACTTTTCCATGCAGGCCACGTCATCCAGCTGCACGTCTCGCCCGAAGAGCAGAAACGCCATCGCCAACCGGTGGTCGCCAAGGGTCATGAGCTCATACGGCACAGGAGGCCACTGCGAACGCGGCTTCCCCTTCACACTCAAAGTGTCCGCCTGCCGCGTGATGTCGGCAAAGGGGGCCAGCTGCGTGGCCAATGCCCCCACCCTGTCCGACTCCTTGTGCGCGAGATTTCGCACTCCCTCAAAGCGGAACTCCGCCGGCAGCAGGCAGGCCAGCGCGGCCATGACCGGCACCACATCGGGATGGTCGGCTACGGGAAACACACGCCGCAAAGGAGCACCAACAGGCTCTGCCACAATCTCTACGCCCTGATCATCTTCCCAGCTTCTCACCCCAATCGCACGGAACCATTCATCAATGATGGAATCACCCTGAATGGACCTGAGCGTAAGTCCCGGCATCCGAGCACAAGCGCCTGGATGCAGCATGGCCCACGCATAGACGAAGAGTGCGGAGCTCCAGTCGGCCAAGCCTCCCAGCGGCATACGCTGAAACGGCAGCTCCGGAACATCCACCGTCCAGGACATCATCTGGCGTGTCATCTGAATATAGGAAGCCGACGGCACCTCCGCCGGCAGCAGATGCAGGCATTGCAGGCCGGTGAGCGGCGCGGTGAGCAACAGCGCGGAGGCATACTGCCCGGTACGGGTGCAATCCACCGTCAGTGTGTCGGCGTGCAGCTTGCGGCCCACAATCAGCCATCCGTCCGGTTCCTTCCGAATTTGCGCACCCATTTCTCGAAGCGCAGCAACCAACTCTTCGATAGGACGTTGCAACAGGCGTGGCGTGCCGGTGAGCAGCCATTTGCCGGGGGCGGCCGCCAGCAGGGCCATCAGGAAACGGAAGGCCGCCCCGCAGTCGCGCACATCCACACGGGTGGCGCAATCGTCCTCACTTCCCGCACGCGCCGCGTCGCGAATCGTCCGCAACGCCGAGGCCGTGACGCGCACATCCGAAGGCGCATCTTTCCCCACGGGCGAAACATCGCCCGTCAAGACATAGTGTATCAGCAGATTACGAATCCGCATACTTTTGCATTCGGGAAGAACAACCGTATATTTCACGGCGGCAAAGATATTCAATTTAATTGTATTTTTGCAGCCGCTTCGGCAAACAGTCTTTGCCGGCACAAATTTTCCCGAATAATGGACAACGAAATCAAAATGGGCGGCTTCAACATACTGCCGCCGGGCATAAAAAACCTGCTTATCATCAACGTATTGGTCTTCCTGGCCACTATTGTATTCGCCAAGACCGGCACCTGCGACTTGGACAAGTGGCTGGGCCTGCACTTCATCGGTGCCACCGACTTCCATCCCTGGCAGTTCATCACCTACATGTTCATGCACGCCAACTTCGAGCACATCTTCTTCAACATGTTCGCACTGTGGATGTTCGGAGCCGCCGTAGAGAACCTGTGGGGCACGAAGCGCTTCCTAATCTACTACTTCATCACGGGCATCGGGGCTGCCATTGTCCACTATACGGTCATCTTCTTCCAGATCCATCCCACCATGGCCCTGCTCAACCAGTTCCTCAATGACCCAACGATGGCCACCTTCCAGACCCTCGTCAACGAGAACCCGGGCAAGTACCTGAACTCCCAAGCCCTCCAACAGATGTCGGCCATGCTGCAGGCGAACATCGGTACTCTGTCCGACTGCGTGGTGGCAGCAGAGACAGCCAAGATTAACATCCTCAACAGCTTCAACATCATCGGTGCCTCCGGGGCCGTTTACGGCATCCTGTTAGCCTTCGGTATGTTGTTCCCCAACGCCCAGATATTCATCTACTTCCTGGTTCCCATCAAGGCAAAATGGTTAGTCATCATCTATGGTGCCCTGGAACTCATCACCGGCCTGACGACGACCGACGGCGTGGCACACTTCGCCCACCTGGGCGGCATGATCTTCGGCATCATCCTGATCCTGCTGTGGCACAAGATGGACCAACAGCCTACGGCCTACCAGCCTGACAGATCCTATTTCCGAAAACGGAAAGAGAAATACTATGTCTCGGAGGAGAGTCGCCGTCCAATGAGCGACGAAGAGTACAATGCGCGCCGCGCCGCCGAGAAACAGCATGTGGACGCCATCCTAGACAAGATCTCCGAAAAAGGTTATGATGCTCTGAGTCAAGAGGAAAAGGATTTCTTATTCAAACATTCCCAGAAATAATGGCTTCAAAAAAAATATTCTTCCTGTTACGTTTGGGAAAAGGGCTTCTGATCCTTTTCACCGTCATTGCCGCGGGCATGCTCCTGTTTTCCTATTTAGCGAAGATCATCCACCCCACCTTCTCGCACGCCATCGCCTACTGCGGATTGCTGTTCCCCTACATCCTCCTCGTCAATGCGGTGTGCGTGGTCCTGTGGCTGATTATCGACTACAAGTGGGCATTGCTCCCCGTCATCTGCATCCTGATAAACGTCAACAACATCGACAAACATTTCCAGCTCCGCGCTCAAGACAAGCCTGAGACGTGCGCCAACTGCCTCAAAGTGATGAGCTTCAACGCCCGCTCGTTCAACATCTACGAGCCTAACAGCCGCACTCTGAACGACTCGGTCATCCGTTTCCTGCGTCAGGAGTCACCCGACATCCTCTGCATCCAGGAGTACAGTTTAGACAAGAGCCGCAAGACGGGCTTCCATTCCACAGAGGAAATCCTCAAAGCCCTCGGCATCTCTGACAACAACAAGACCTACCGGCTCTATCTGCCCAACAAGAATTTCAAGGACTACCAGTTCGGCATGGCCATCTTCAGCAAATACCGGATTGTCAATTTCGGCATCGTGAATACGGGCGACAGTTCCAGCAACAAGTCGATGTACGTGGACATCCGCTACAACCGCGACACGCTGCGCATCTACAATGTGCATCTTTCGTCCATGCGGCTTGCGAGCGAGGATTATGAGACGGGGAAGGCCGTGATGCACAATGACCATAGCGACCCCGAGTTTGACAGCAAGGCCAAGAGGCTCACATACAAGATCTCGCGTGCCTTCGACCAGCGGCAACACCAGGCCATCGCCGTGCGCGCCGACATCGACTCGTGCCGCTTTCCAGTGATCATCTGCGGCGACTTCAACGATTCGCCCGCCGCCTACAGCGTGCACAAGATCGGACACGGCTTCAAAGACAGCTTCCGCAGCAGCGGAAAAGGCATCGGCAGCACCTACCATGGCGAGTCGTTCCCCGCCTACCGCATCGACTACATCTTCCACAGCAACCGCTACAACGACTTCGGGCACACCGTCTGCACCAACCTCCAAGCCTCCGACCATTACCCCATTTACACCTATATTTCCATTATAGACAAAAAATAAGCCATCCTGATTTCGGCATTTTATACTATGAAAAAGAAAATCCTTTCCCGTCTCTTAACGCATATTGTAATCCCCGTATGCGCATTAGCCGTCATTTTCCAACTCACGACCGGATGCGGCAATCCCCAAACCACCACTTCCGAATCGGTGGACACACTGAACGAGGAACATGTCAGCGCACTCGCCGCACGGATTGTCTGGGCCGTCCACAACGGCGATGCCGAGACCTTCAACAAAGCCATCAACAAAGCCCACATCCGCGAACGGGTGTCCGAAAACTCCATCGTCAACAGCGGTTTTGATGTGGAGGGCGGCGAAGCATTCTTCGACAAGTGCCTGCAGGTGGGCGAACAGGCCGTGCATGCGGTCAACAACGGCGGCGACTTCACCTTCGTGCATTATTACCAGCAAGACGGGGAGCATCATGTGGTGTTCCGCACCTACGACAATTTCACGCTCAACTTTTCGGATTACACTGTGGACACGGTGGGCGGAAAGCTCATGCTGCAGGACGGGTTCATCTATAACTTGGGGTGTATGCTTTCAACCAGCGTGCAATATAGCATGTTGTACAACCTGATGCTGCAAACCAACCCCGAGTCGGATGTCAAGTGGCTGCAACAGGCAGAAGAACAGACCATCAAGCACAAGAACAAAGCTGCCTTGAAGACCCTTACGGAACACAAAGACGCACTCAAGGAGTATCCGTTGTTTTATCAGCTCTACATCGCCAACCTCTACCAGACCAATGCCAAGAACTTCATCGCCCGTATCGACGAGCTGCAGCAGGAAGACGTGGACGAACGCTATCTGATGCTACACAAGTTGCTGTTCCACGTCAACAACGGTCATTTGGCAGAAACGGAAAACACCATCAACCAGCTGATTCCCCACACCGGCGACGATCCCATCTATCTGTTATTTTACGGGAAAGCCAATATGGAGGCCAAGAAATACCAGGATGCGCTTACCGTTTTCCAGATGGCGGAGGATGGCCTTCCTCTGATTTGGGACCTGTGGTACAGCGAGCTGCAATGTTATGCAAGACTGAAAGACAAAGCTGGATATGAAAAATGCCTCGCGAAAGGGAAGGAGGCATACGGTATGTCGGAAGAAGAGCTTCGGAATCTGAAAGTCCGCTAATAGAGGTTGCTGTTCCCGTTCTGCAGCTCCTCGTCGGTGGGTTCCATACGGGTGATGGTATCCACGATGATGCGAACAGGCTCCAAACGCGGGTTGTTTGTCGGCGGGACAGGTTTCTGCTCCGTATTTTCAACAGATTGTTCTTTGGAAGCCTCATACTCCGCTTCCAAATCAAACCCTTCTTGCAGAATCGTCGGGGTTGTAACCACAACCTGGAGCGGTTTCTCCTCTGCCAGAGGTTCAACGGCATCCGCCACATCTGCCGGTATGGTATCCACGCACACGGCAATGGGTTCCGTTTCAGGAAGCGTTGGCTGCTCCTGCGGTTGCGGGCGGAGCAGGAAGTACGTGCTGACCGCCACTACGGAGACGGCCACGGCGGCAGCCGCCACCCATATCAGGAGCGTGCTTGTCTTCGCGCCGGAATAAACCAAAAAGCTTTTCCAAGCGGAAGGCTTGTAAGAATATTGGGCCTCTTCAGCCTTGTTTTTAATCAATTGGTCAAACTCTGTCATAATTCATTCCACTTTTCAATTTCATTTTTCAAACGGGTGCGGGCCGCATTGACATGCCACGCGGAGGTGCCTTCCGTGATGCCCATCTGCTGCGCGATTTCGGCGTGGGAGCAGTTCTCAAATACAAAGAGGTTGAAAACCGTCCGCGTCATCGGGGGCAGCTTCTGGATCATCGCGACCAGCTCGTCGGCGGACATCTTGCCCACGGCCACGTTCACATCGTAACCGATGGCACCCGACTCCGACCAGTCGGCCAGGTCGGCCATATCCACCTTGGGGTCGTACTTGCGCCGGTAGTCTATCGCCGCATGGACCATCACCCGTTTCATCCACGATTCAAAAGAACCTGCGTCTTCTTTGTATTTATCGAGGTTGGAAAACACTTTCAAGAAACCCTCGTTGAGCATATCATCCGCTTCGTCGGTGCTGCTGGCGTACCGCATACACAACCGGTACATCACCGGGTAGAAATGCCGGAACAACTTGTGTTGTGCCCGACGGTTGCCCTTCCGACAGCCTTCTACCCACTGCAGCACTTCCGAATCTTTTGGTGCACTCATAAATACAAACGTAATTTCAATGAAGAATCTTGGGTATAAAACTGATTTTTTTCAAAAAAATTATATGTGGGTGATCAATTCCACAATCAGACGGTCATGGTCGCAGGGTGTGCCCTTGTGGAAGAAGTTCTTTTCATAATTAAAACGGATGCCCGCCCAGAGGGGTGATTCCACGAACATGAGGGTCACTCCGGCCGTGATTCTCTGACGGAACGGTTCCAACGCATACACGCCATCGTCCGTCAGCTTTCCGTTGCAATTGGGCGTGATGGCATCGTAGCGCACGCCCAACGCCACATGGTTCAACAACTTTTTCTCTATCGGAATCTTATAAAAGGTAAAACCGTAAAACGCATGCGTCGGAGAGAAGAGTCCGCCATTATACCATTTATATATATACTCCGCCTCCAAATGCAGGCCGTTCCAATCATACGCCAGCTCGAAATCGGTGTTGTGCATGCGGAGCGCCTCGGGCTTCACCGCCGCATAATTGAACGAAAGGCGCAGGCCCTTCACAAATTCAAAAGCGCCGCGCACCACATAGTTCATATTCTTCTGGAACTGCATCTGCTTATGGAATCCACCGCTGTTGAAAACGCCAGCCTTGATCTCAAACGGCACCACCTTGTCCCAACGGTACGCCACCACTGCCCCCACATCGCTCCACGCCGTAATCTTCTGCGTCAGGAACGACTTGTCGGAAAAATAATACTGGTACGGCGACAGCAGATTCTCGCTGCTGAAGGGCATCTTGTCGTAGCCGATGAGCATAGAGAGCCCTTTGACGGGCTTGAACTGGGCGAAAATGGCCACCGGCGAAAAGGCCCCGCCGTATGTCAGGTCCACCAGTGCCATATAGGAAAACATGGGATGGACGCTGCCGCTCACCCCGATGCGGGTGTGTCGCAACTCGAAATGGTGTTTGTTCAGGTTGGTGTTGTATTCGTAGCGGCCAAGGATCGTGGCCGTGAACTTCGGGATGTAGTCACGCCCGCCGAAACGCGTTGACGGGGACAATAACGTGTCGCCTCCCTCGGCCTGAAGCGAGGTGATCAGGAATAACAGTATCGGAAGCAGAAGCAGTTTTTTCATAAGCAATGGGTAAAATCAACGGACGATGGCGGCAAAAGTTTGGAATATCAGTTTGAAATCCTCTTTTAACGACTGGTGTTGGATATATTCCAGGTTCAAGGCGAGTTTGGCAGGCATCACCTCGTCAATGTAGGTCTGTTCGGGATTGTCAGAGTGGGCAAGAATTTCGCTCTCATGCACGTAGCGGATAGAGGCGTAGTCGGTGAGGCCGGGCCGCACGGTGAGCACCTGACGTTGTTCGGGCGTGTAGAGATCGACATATTTGCGCACCTCCGGCCGCGGACCCACGATGCTCATGTCGCCTTTGATGATGTTGATGAGCTGCGGGAACTCGTCCAACTTGTATTTACGCAAGAAATAGCCCACCTTGGTCACACGGCTGTCGCGATCGCCCACGGTGAGCAGCCCTTTCTTGTCGGAGCCGGTCCGCATGGTGCGGAACTTATAGAGGGTGAAATCGCGGCCATTGCGCCCCACCCTGCTCTGCCGGTACAGCACGCCGCCCCGTGACTCAAGCACAATCGCCAAGGCGATGAGCAGCCAAAGCGGGGCGAGTACGATGAGAGCCAAAAGCGAACAGGAAAAATCCAGGAACCGTTTCACAGCCGTCAATTTCAGTGATAACGCCAGTTTTCTTCAATCTCACCCCCGTAATAGCTGTCAGGATTCGTCTCGTAAATATCCGTCTGTGGCTGTATCTTCTTGACGAGACGCATCTTCCAGTTGGTGTCGTGCACCTCGCCATACTTGTTGGAGTGCAACAGTTCGTAGTCGTTGCCCACTAACGACGGGTCGTAAAACACGAACTTGACATTCGTCTGGTCATCCAGATAATAATAATGCCACACCTCATACGGGAAGGTGACGGGGTCGGACGGCACCTCCTTAATATCGTTCGGCTGACCGTATTGCAGATAGACGCGCCCACGGTCAGTACGGTAGCCCTTCACCTGCTTGCTGCCGAAACGTTCCTGCACGTATGACACCATCTTCTCATATTTCTTCCATTCAGCCTCCGGATTGTTCGGATTGCGTGACAGCCAAAAAGCATAGAAGAATCGCTGCAGCTGGGGTGTCTCCACAAGCTTCATGCGCTGCTCGAAGAACTCACGTTCCATGGCGTTGCTGATGGGATACAGGCAGCGCACGTTTTCTTCCAGTTTCTTGCGGTCCGTCATGTCGGCCACAAACGAGTTGTCAATCACCACATCGTCATATTGGTGGATATCCAGCTTCATGGAAGGATTGCTGCGCTGGAAGAACACCTTGTTGACCAGACAGAGGCTGTCGTGCTCATCGTAAAGCTCCACCACCACATTGTAATTCCCCGACGGCAGTTTGAACACGTTGAACTGGTCTATGATGAGGACCACAGGATCGGTATGCAGCTTTTTGGTTATCACATTGTTGGGCATTGCCACCAGATGGTTGTCCGCAAATTCCACAAAGCATTTCGCCGTCAGCGGACGATTGTCGCCCAGCTGCTTTTGCGTGCCATACACCTCTACGGCAAAGGGCAGCGTGTATTGGGATTCGGGTACGAAATTATAGTACAACGGCGGCAGGTTGAAGCCGTATTTGACATACAAGCCCGGTGACACCGGCGCACTCATATCCTCAAACAAAGAAATTCTCGAAGATGAAATCTTGTCGGGCGGAAAGTTCAGGACAATGCGGTCGATGTATTTCAACGTAGAGGAATCCTTATGTTTGTCTGTGAGGTAGAAATGCAGGAAATAATCGCCGTTGGGCACGGGCAGGTTCTGGATGTCGGCAAAGTCAGGCTTGTCCACGCCAGCGGTATCGGCCAGCTGCTCGCTGGAGAGGATGTAGTGCAGGGTTTTCACCAGCGTGTCCTGGCGCATCACATCCACACGGATATCCACATCGGCCTCAAAAAGGCCCTTGTCGTTACGAACATACTGGACGGAATTGCCGCCCACGATGAATGTGAACTCAATGTAAGGCTGCCCTTTGTCGGTGCAGTAGGCCTTGTGGCTGATGAAGGCCTTCATGTTCTGGGCAGGCAAGGAAAATGCAACCCACAAAAAAAGCCACAGAATTATATGCTTTTTCATTATAATATGTTTTTTTGTTAGAGTGTGCAAAGATAGAGAAAAAACGGGACAGCGTTACTAATCACGAAGACATCGAACATAATGAAACGTTGTAAATAAACTCGAGTTTATTTTTTTTATAGGATTACGAAAATAGTTAGGATAATAATAAAAGTCTCTGTTTGAAGCCCAAAATTCTATTGTCAAATTATATTCTTCAATTCCACTCTGATAATTAAAATTGGGTGCTGGGACAGCGGAAAAACTTGTGGTTGTGAGGTCAAGGGATCCATCCGTCGTATAGGCACACTGCGTACGAAGATAGTTATCCAATTGCTGCCACTCGGTCACATTAGGCACATGCCAGCCTTGCGGACACACCCCTTGGACGGGTACATTCGGATTTGGAATCCCTGAAGAATGCACAGCGGAATTCCATAAATATGACAAGCCTATGGTATCTGCGCTATAATTAGATGACCGATGATAATATCCATAGTTCACGTCCAGTGAGGAATTCCAATTAAATGGAATGGTATCCACATTAAGCAGAGCAGTACCATCAGAATAGTGTGTACTACGGAGGTTTTCCTTCATCCAGCACTGGCTACCGATTTGCACAGTATTGTAAACATTGCCGTCAAAGTCTGTTGCAGTTGCTGCACCCACACAAGGTTGTCCGTCATTGGGATTACGTTCGATAGCATAATCCCGAATGCAGCGCACCGGGCATTTTGCATAAAAAAACGTGTACCAATCTAAGTCCGAACTGCCAGAATAGGATATGTATGCCATCAAGGCTGACGGAGTACGTTGGGGATTGTCGATAAATTGGGTTGAGGACCAGAATGTGCCGGCATCACCTCTTGGTTCTGAAGTGGACAAAAGTGAGAATCCGGTAGCGTTATTGGAAATCATATCATTACCCGATGTACAATTCGTTGGTGAATAACTCCATCCTGCGGGTGCGGACAATGCTTTTTCATAATTGCTCCCGCAAAGCCATTCTGGGGTCATCATCACACAGGTGCGAAGTTGATGGTACTCTCCGTAGGTGGGCACATGCCAGCCTTCTGGACAAATGCCCCGCCGATAGCCGTCCACACACATGTGCACAAATGCGGCAGTGTCAGTGGAGGTTGACAACTCCCCGTATGCGACGTTGAAAGTGTCAAGAGCGGCGTTCCAGTTGTAGTACAGGCCATAGCCATTAGCCGCACTGGTGGTATCATCTTGATAATAGAAAGCCTTTTTCCCGGAATAGGAAAATGAAGAATACGGCAGTTCCACGATATTCGTACCGGTGCTGGGCGAAGTGGTGGCCCGCATATTCTCTTTCAACCAGCACTGGCTTCCGATTTGCACCACCTGATAACTGTTGTTCTGATGGTCTTTCACGGCAGTGATACGGGTACCATTCTGGGTCTCATTGGCATGAGCCGATGTCACCACGCAGGACGTGAGGTTCTTCTCCGCATCCGTGCTGGCAGCACGCCATTGCGCATACAGAGTCATATTCTGCGTCAAGGCTATGGAATCCCCATTTGCGTACGACATTCCTGTTCCGGCAGCATTTGTATTCCATCCGTCAAACACATACAGTGTCCTGTTGAAATTATTCGGGGAGATAGGCTGTGAATTGGACAGCCCACTCACAAAAAATTGCGGGTTCATGCTTCCAGTACCTCCATTAGCATCAAAAGAAAGCGTGTAACAGGTGCCCCATTGCGCGTACAACGTCAAGTCAGAAGTCAGTGTCACTAATTCGTCAAGTGCGTAACTGGTGCCGCTACCATCAGCCATAGTGTTCCAACCCTTACATCCGTACTGGCTGCGCGTGAATCCACATTCGAAAATGTAATCCGCAATCCCCTCAAGGAAGATCTCATCATCCATCACACCGGCTCCACCATTGGCTTCAAAGTGCAAAGTGTAAGTCTCCCCGTCCCGGATACAGCGTAAAGCCTCTCCAAAATAAGAGCTTGCAGTACGTGCTTGCAAACCTGAAAAATACAAACCAATATAATAATAACCCGTCACAGAATTAAAACTGTTGAACACGACCGATGAAGACCAAAATTCGCAAGTACCATATTTTCCATAAAAACTTGAACCAGAGTTATATCCAGCCGGAAGACCTGTAAAACCGCTGGCATTATTGGATGCGAGGTCATCAGCAAGACCGCAACCAGTGGAATTCGCATTCGCCTGCCATCCCACATTCGCCGCCAAAGCCCTGCCATATCCGGAAGTGGTATAACCCGTACTGTTTGTACATGTGTCCATGTAATAATCCGACATATAATCCTGCAAAATGCTCCATTCTTCTTTTTTCGGCACATGCCACCCTTCCGGACAAATACCACGCCGGACCCCTCGAATCATCGGAGAATTCTCCGAATCCATCACTGCATTCCAATTGTACAAAAGTCCATAACCGTTACTGGCATTATTGACATCATTATTATAATAATAGGCGCGTCGTTCGACCGTCGTGGAGTACGAAGCCGGATTCTCCACCATACTGTGTCCCGTGCTGGGCGACGTGGTGGCCCTCATGTTCTCCTTCATCCAGCACTGGCTACCGATTTGCACCACCGAGTAGCTGTTTCCTTCATGATCGCGAACCTCCGTTATACGGCTGCCACTACCTGTTTCATTCTGCAACACCATCGACACACCACATGAGTTAAGATTCGGCAGGTTGATATTGTCAAACTCCAATGCAATCTCTTCATCCGTCGATTGGTTTCTCGTTTCCGGAACGCTCAACAAAAAATTACCCAGATATAAAGTGTATCCCTGATAGCGCATCTCATCCCCTAATTCAAATCCATGGGATGAAGTACTTTTTATGCTGAACTGCATATTTTGAGCTCCAACCCCAATATGATTTATCCTGTTCGCACCCGAGCGTCCGGTGTTCACCATCTTCACACTATGACTTCCCTCGCCAGTCTGCACGGAAAGGACGTACGTCTGCGGCGTAGAGAGTTGTATCTCGAAATAGTTGTCACCTGCCGAAAGATATCCGCTGTATTCGGCACATATCTTGCCGCTGACATCCATCACAATCATTTTCACAAATTCCCCTTGGAGAGAATACACATTCACTTGAGTTTTACCGTCAAAAGGATTGGGCATCACCTGCATCCCGTCGGCACCGGCATAGTTGTCAATGCCAACACCCACCCTCAAAGTATATACCGTATCCGGAAACACAATGGTTTCTGACCAGTTGCGAGTCAGATTGTCGATCCTCACACTGTCAAGCCGCACATAGGCATTATTTTGGTTGCGACCAGTGAAAGTCAGCGTAACGGCTTGCTGTGCGACAGTTGTCAACAGACTTATCAGAGCAAATGAAACACATAAAATCTTTTTCATAATAAATATCTTTTTTATTCCATTCAGTTAAAACACTTCCTAGATGAATCACATTATAAATATTGGAGTGTGCAAAGATAGTGAAAAAACGGGACAGCGTTGCACAACCACATAAATTCTTACAACTCATTCTCAATCATAAAATGCAACCGGTTGAAGACGTTGGCCTCACTGGTGCCGCCGTCGAAATCTAAGAACAGCATGTTCAGATCGGGATAAAACTGGCGTATTTTCTTCTCTATACCTTTGGCTATGATGTGGTTAGAGATGCACGCAAAGGGTTGCAAGCTGATGATATTCTTCACACCGCTTTCCGCCAACGCCGACATTTCGGCTGGAATGAGCCATCCCTCCCCGAAATTGGCCGCCATATTGATGATGCGCGAGGCCAGCTCCGCATCGTGGAACATGTCGGCAAACGGACGGTAATACGGGAACGGGGCACAAATCTTGTCAAAAACTTTGGCATAATGGAAGATGAGCCTGTAAATGGCATCCGACACTAACAGCGGCTGGTTCACCTCCTTGATATTCAGCTTTTTGTTTATATGCCGATTGACAAAGCTGTTCATAAAGAAGTTGTAAATGGAGGGGGCTACGACCTCCACGCCCTGGTCGGCGAGCCAATCCAGCACATTCAGATGCCCGAATTCGTTGTACTTGATGAAAATCTCGCCCACCACGCCAATCTGCGGCAGCGGCTTGTGGCAGTCCGTGTTGGCCATATACTCCTTCACCGCCTCGGCCAGGAGCTTGCGCAGGCCCTTGTAATTCCGGGCCTCAATGAGCGGCAAGGATTTCCCAATGTATTTGAACTGGATCTTCTTGGCGATGCCGCGCTCCCGCTCCCGCGGACGTGCCGCGTAGTACATACGCGACAGGCAGTCGGCAAACAAGAGAGTGAACAACGCCGGCACGGCTAACTTTTTGGCATCCACCACAAATCCGGGCTGCTCGTTGGCCAACGTATTGCCCAACGCCAGCGACAGCACCGGCACCTGCTCGAAGCCAGCGGCCACCAACGCTTTTTTTATTAACATGATATAATTCGTGGCACGGCACTGGCCACCCGTTTGGGTGATGATAACTGCCACATCGTTCAGATCATATTCCCCGCTGCGCAACGCCTTCAACAGACTGCCCACCACAATGGTGGCAGGATAGCACACCTCGTTGTTGGCGTACTGCAAGCCCAAATCCACACACTCCTTGTCGCCCATCGGCAACACCACAAGCTTGTAACCGGCCATCTTGAAGAAGGTGGGGAAGAACTCCGTGTAGCCGGACGCGAACGTGGGCGCGAGGATGGTGCGCCGGCGGTCGGCATCCCGGAAGGCCGGCGTGGTGACAAACGGCTTGTTCACCTCCATCTTGCGACTGAACTTCAAACTCTCCACCATGGAGCGCACGCGCAGGCGCAACGAGCCGATATTGTTCACATCATCCACCTTCAACAGCGTGAAACTCTTGCCCTTACGATCCAGAATATCATGGGTTTCATCTATAATAAACGCGTCCGGGCCGCAGCCGAAGGAGGTGATCATCATAAAATGCACATTATCCGGACTGTTAGCCACAAAGTGCGCCGCCTTGAAGATCCGGTTTGGATAGGTCCACTGCGTCACCGCGACCAGCTCCTTATAGACATCCGTATTCTTCTCATCGGCCACAAATTCCGTCACCACGTCAATGCCCATATCGGACAAGACATCGGAGATCTTGTGCTGGATCAGCGGGTCGGCATGGTACGGGCGACCGGCCAGCACCACCACCATACGGTCGTGGCGTTGGGCCTCCCGCACAATCTCCTGCGCCCGCTGGTGCTGCTGCGCGATGAACGACTGCTGCGCCCTCACGGCCGCTGAAATGGCCTGGTCGGCGGTCTTCTTGTCCACACCCAACGAGCGCAGATAGGACTGGCAGCCCTTCCGCAAAAGTTCCTCGTTGTTGAGCGACACCACCGGCGCATCAAACGGGATATTGAAACGCTCCACCGTATCGATGGCGTTCTTCATCACATCGGAATAACCCGCCACAATGGGACAGTTGTAGCTATTACGCACCTGATTGTCAGCCTTTTGTTCCATAACAACATACGGATAAAAGATGCGGTCCACGCCCTTCTGCGCCAGATCATACACATGACCGTGCATCAGTTTGGCCGGGAAACAGATATTCTCCGACATCACCGTATGGATACCCTGTTCGTACAACGGGTTTGTTGATTTACCCGACAGCACCACACGGAACCCACATTCCGAGAGCAGCGCGTGCCAGAAGGGATACAGCTCGAACATACCCAACGCACGCGGAATGCCAATCGTGAACTTAGCCTCTTTCTGGGGTATTATCGGACGCTGGAACAGCATTTTAAGCCGCTCGTGGTGCTGATTCGTGCCTTTGCGCACCACCTCCGACTCGTTGGCAAAAATCTTTTCACAATTGTTGCCGGAATAATAACAACGGTTATTGGAGAATTTGTACTGGATAACGGTACAGTGGTTGGCGCAGCCCGGACATGTCTGCTGTTCCGTTTCAAACTCGCGGATAGCCAACAGCTCATCCAATGTCAGCGCCTGCGTCACCGGCTGTTCCTTGGCAAAAAGAGCGCAGCCGTAGGCCCCCATCAGCTCCGGAATGTCGGAGAAGCGTACATCGCGGCCCGTGAGCAGCTCCAACGCACGCACCACCGCCAAGTTCTTGAAGGTGCCGCCCTGCACCACAATATGGTCGCCAAGTTCTTCTATCTTTCTTAACTTAAGAACCTTAAACAAACAGTTTTTAATCACGGAATAGGCAAATCCGGCGGAAATGTCCTCCGGCGTCGTCCCTTCCCGCATGGCCTGTTTCACCTTGGAATTCATGAATACAGTGCAGCGCGTGCCCAGATCGTATGGGTGTTGCGCCTCGCAGGCAATCCGCGCGAAATCCGCCACAGGATAGCCCAGCATCTTGGCAAACGTCTCTATGAAGGAGCCACATCCCGACGAGCAGGCCTCGTTGATCTCCAACCGGCGTATAGCCTGGTTTTCCACAAAAATGGCCTTCATATCCTGACCGCCGATGTCGAGGATGAACGACACGTCCGGCGACACGCTTTTCGCCCCCAAGTAGTGGGCCATGGTCTCCACCACGCCGTGGTGCAACCCGAAAGCGGTCTTGAGCAGATTCTCGCCGTAGCCCGTCACCGCACTGTTCACGATACGCGGGGCGAAACCATGCTCGTCGCACGTCTGCTTGAAGGTTTTCAGTGCCTGCAGAAACGCATCGAAGCTGTTGCCGTTGTTAGGACGGTAATCACGATAGAGCAAGCGTCCCTCCTCGTCAAGCACCACCAATTTGGTCGTAGTGGAGCCGGAGTCCACGCCCATGAAGACGTTAGGGCTTTTCACATCCTCCCACGTCACGCGAGGAACGAAGAAGTTCTGTTTCTGCTGCTTCCATTTTGCAAAAACTTCAGCATCCTCAAACAAGGGAGCCATACGGTTTTGCAACAGCACATCACTATCAATAGACAGATTTTCAATATCATACAGAAAATCACGCATTGGGATTGTCTCGGGGCACTGTGTTTCGGCCATCAGGGCGGTGCCGTGTGCGGGCACCACGCGGGCGTCGGGTACGGCCACACAATCCGCATCCGTGATATGGAGGTTTTCCTGGAAGGTCTTTCTAAGCATAGGCAGAAATGCGAACGGCCCACCGCAAAAGAAGACCGGCGGCTTCACGTCGAGCCCGCGCGAGAGGGTGCCGATGACCTGCAAGGCCACGGCGTGAAACACCGAGAGGGCCACATCCGCCTTGCTGACGTGCCGGGCCAGCAGGTTCTGGATGTCGGTCTTGGAGAAGACACCGCAACGGGAAGCGATAGGATATACGGTCTGCGCCTGTTCCGCCAGAGCGTTCAGCTCCGAGGGCTCCACATTCAAAAGGCTGGCAGTCTGGTCGATGAAGGCACCCGTGCCGCCGGCGCAGTTGCCGTTCATGCGGATGTCGGGCACCCTACCCTCCTCGAAGAAGATCATCTTGCTGTCCTCGCCGCCGATGTCGATGAAGGTGCGGGTTTGCGGGAACTGCCGTTTCACCAGCGTGGCGGCGGCGATCACCTCCTGCACGAAGGGCAGATGCCAGCACTCGGCATAACCCATGCCCACGGAGCCGGTGACGGCCACCTTGAGCCGCGCGTCCGGGTATTTCTCGGCCACCGGAAGCAGCGCCTCGCGCACTGTGGAGCGTATGTTCATGTTGTGCCGACGGTAATCGGCGTA
This sequence comes from Bacteroidales bacterium, assembly GCA_017540505.1. GTDB lineage: Bacteria > Bacteroidota > Bacteroidia > Bacteroidales > WCHB1-69 > F23-D06. The sequence continues at coordinate 61,971 of JAFYAW010000037.1, forward strand.
CAAGACCGTGTCGTTTGCATCGATCACCACAACCTTGACCGTTGTGGAACCTATGTCTATTCCTACTTTGTAAATATTATCCATCTATTATTTTTAAGCCCGCGAAAGTACAAAAAATAAAAGAACAGACGCCCCGCACTGGTCTCGTCTGTTTTTAGGTGTGCAAAGATAAGATATCTTCACACTCGCACAGTGTTTTTCCAATGGTCGCCATATTATTACAATTTTGTACATTTGCACCCGAAAAACATCAAGCCACATGTACAACACTGAATTCATGAAAGAGGCCATCCGTCTGGCCAACGAGTGCTTTGAAACGGGCACGGGCGGACCGTTCGGAGCGGTGGTGGTGAAGGACGGCGAGATTGTGGGCCGTGGGCGCAACATGGTGACCGCACACAACGACCCCACCGCGCACGCGGAGGTGCAGGCCATCCGCGACGCGTGCCACAACCTGAACACCTTCCAGCTCGACGGCTGCGAGCTCTACGCCAGCAGCGAGCCGTGCCCCATGTGCCTCGGAGCCATCTACTGGGCCCGACCCGACCGCATCTACTACGGAGCCCCCTGCGAATCGGCCGCCAAAGCCGGCTTCGACGACTCCTACATCTATGAACAACTCGGCAAGCCCATCTCGGAATACGACATCCCCGCCGAACAACACGACGCCGATCTGGCCGCCGCAACCTTCGAGCGGTGGAAGAATTTCGAGGGACGGGTGGAGTACTGAAGCGAAAGTTAGCGATTTTCGCAATCCGAAAACCGTAAATCGTAAAACGCAAATCGAAAATCTTAAACCCCAATGAACGGAAAACTATACCTCATTCCCACCCCTATTGCGGAAGGCTCTTTCGGGCACTTCTTCCCGGCTTTCAACGCGGAAATCATCAACCAGATTGACTATTACATTGTTGAGGAGCTGCGCACGGCGCGTCGGTTCCTGCGCTATGCAGGCATCCAAAAGAGGATTGACGAGCTGCAATTCTTCGAGCTCAACGAGCACACGCAGGGCGTGGAACTGAACGAATACCTGCAGCCTTGCTTAGAGGGTTACAACGTGGGTCTGATGTCGGAGGCGGGCGTGCCCTGCGTGGCCGACCCCGGCAACCTGGCCGTGGCCAAGGCGCACCAGTTGGGCATTGAGGTGGTGCCACTTATCGGGCCCAGCTCGCTCATCCTCGCCCTCATGGGCAGCGGACTCAACGGACAGAATTTCACCTTCCACGGTTATCTGCCAGTGGAACAATACGATAGGGAGAAAAAACTAAAGTACCTCGAATCGATTGTGATCAAGACCGGGCAGACACAGATATTCATTGAGACGCCCTACCGCAACCGTCGCATGGCGGCCTCCATCTGCAGCGTGTGCCAGCCTGCCACGCGCCTCTGCATCGCCGCCGGCCTCACCTCCGAAAACGCCCTGTTGAAAACACAGTCCGTGTCCAAATGGAACAAATACTTCGAGGACGAGCACAACCTGCTGGACAAGCGGCCGTGTATTTTTCTGATCGGACGGTAGGGATTTCATTTTTTTTTGTATTTTTGCGGCCTCAAAAAAATGAAACGTTCATTGAACGCGCCGAAGTGGTGGAATGGTAGACACGAGGGACTTAAAATCCCTTGCCCATTGCGGGCGTGTGGGTTCAAGTCCCACCTTCGGTACTAAAAAATGGAGAAGTTCGGTTAAAAGAGCTCACCAATCCCCAAAACATTCCAAACAACAAGCATAATTTCCCCAAGACATTATTTTATTTGGGCTGATTATGTATTTCATTTATCATCACTTACTTCCCACCTGTATTCTGGTGCCGGCAGATTGCGCCCTGTACTCCGGAGCATACATGCACTCCACTATGGTGGCACCAAGAGAAAAGTCGCCGGTCTGCGTGGCGAAGACATCATACTCCAGCACGACCGTACCCTGCGGAAAACGGCTGAAGAAGAAGTTGGTGGAGGCATCGCGGGGGCTCTCCACCCACCACACGCCATCCTGCCGCCCGCTGCGCTCGTGGATGTTGACCGGCTCGAAGGCCGACGCCCGCGGATCCTTAACCTGCACATACTCCAAGTCGCGGTCGGAGGTGACAACCACCCGCACGGTGATGCGCTCGCCCAAATGGACGGGGTTGTCTCCGGTCACTAGCTCGGCAGTACGACCGTCGCCGGCCGCCGGCTGGTGATACAAGGTGCGCCGGACCGTAAGCCCGCTGCCGGCGGCCTCCACCTGATCCGGAACTTCCAAATACTGCCAATAGCAAGCCCCGAAAGCGGGATGCACACTGTCGGTGCGTACGCGGATGTCCGCCAGCGCAGGAGTCATTTCCTTCGGACGCCAAACACGCTGCAGATAACCCGTGCCTGCCTCGGCGCAATTATCCTCCGCAGGTTTCAACGTTTCACTGCCCACCGTAACTACCGTGGCGGATGGCCGCAACAGATCTGCCGGAGCATTGAGTAGTAAGGCATATACGGCCTCTGAAGTGGCTTTGGTGCTGGGCCAGCTGTTGCCTTTCTTCTGACATAACAGCCAATGCTTCATCGCGGTCTGCTCGTCCGCCCGCGGCGCAATCTCCGTAAAAGCCTCTATCAGCAAGGCCTGCCGCTCAATGGGTGCCTCATACCAACGATAGAAGCTCCCGCTGAACTCTTTGCGCCAATACATGCCCTTCTCACGATCCATAACCGCCTGCTGGCGAATGTATTCCATAATCTCCTTCGCCTCCGCCTGACGGCCCGTGCGGTACAGAATCAACGCCACCTCCGCCTGACGGGTGAAGGATGTTTTCCTCAAATCTTTTGTCATTAACGCCATTAAATTCTTCACGAATGGCCTTGACAGCCAAGCCGCATCATACGGAGCAAAGGAGCGTGCGTACAGATAATGCACGTCCTCCTCGGAAAAGAAGAATTGCGCCTTGGAATCTTTCTCTTTTCGTTTAAGATAAGCCTGGTAACGATCCTCCTGTTCCACGTCGGATCTGTGAATGGCTTTTCCCAACATCTTGTCTGCCTGTGGAATTTCCACGCCCAAACGTCGGAGTTTATAGAAGCCCGACACAATATGGTTGGTGATGTACCGGGAATAATAGCTTTTCCCGTACCAATCCCAACCGCCATTCACCAACTGGTTATGCAACAGTTTGTTGATATTCTTTTCCAACTGCCGTTGGAGATTCTCGTCGGCGAAGAGTTTGGCGGTCTCCTGCCGCTGATGCGATTCACTTTGCGCGTCATGAAGCCAGGGAGTCTCTTCCAGAAGTATACTCTGCAACGACACATTCTTGAGCAACGGGGAGGCTAACGCCTCGTTCACCGTGTCATTCAGCCAGCTGTCGAACACATCACGAAGAGTTGGAGTTTGCACCATCATATGCTGCACGGTAGCGGCAGCGAATATTTTGGAGAATATCTGCTCGTTGCATTCGTACGGATAACGCATCAGGTAGGGCAATGCGCGGATGGCCAGCCACGCGGGATTGGTGGTCACCTCAAAGGTATAGCTCAGCGGCTGCATCGTAGGCGTGATGTGCGTGCGGTAGCGCTGGAACGTGAAGGCGGCATCCTGGTCCGCGGGCACCGTGAAGGAGCGAGCCTCCGTCACCAACATCTTGTTGGGCAGCACCGGCAGGATATTCTCCTCGCCGTCGCCGTAGTTGCCGGCACGAGCCACCATCCGGTAGGAGACTGCCGGCACGCCCTCCGGCACGCGAATCCGGAATTGGACCACCCCGGATGTGCCGGCGGCCACATGGAATGTTACGGTTCCTTTCGCCGAAACATCCCCAGCATCAAATATCATTTCAACCGGATGGTTATCCTCTGCATTGAAAAACTCCAGCGTCACATTCCCCTGTCGGTTTTCCTCACCATAGTTGGTAATCTTGGCACGTAAGGTGAGCGTGTCGCTCTCGCGGAGGAAGCGCGGCGCATTGGTCTGCAGCATCAGCGTGCGGCGGCTCTGCAACAGCGCACGCATACGGCTTGTGCGCATGTCTTTACTATGGCCGAACGCACAGAACTCCCATCCGGTATATTGGTCCGGAAGGGTGAAGCGTATGTGCACACGCCCGCTGTCATTGGGATGCAGCGACGGATAGAAAAAGGCCGTTTCCACGAAATGGCTGCGCACTTTCACCTCGGGCGCAAGCGACGGTTCCGGAACAGCCGGTTCCTCCACCTCCGATTGCGGAAGAGCCACTCTCGGACTGTCGTCCCGCACCCTCACACCATCCACGATAACCCTTGTGCCTTCGCTGCGATTACCCCGCACGGGAGCCATTGTCCCATCCACCGAGCTAACACCCGCCATATTCGCCAACACCCTTGCCACACTTGACTCGCTGGCGGTATTATCAGAATCAAACATAGGTGGCTCATATTTAATAACGACCGACTGCGATTCAACCGAATGGAATGAGTTATATAAGTAATAGAAGTCCTGCATGGGCCGAATCACACTTTCGTAAAAAAGTTTGGACTTGGGAGCATGAGGGTTTTCGTAAGAATAATAATATGTATAAGCATTGGAAATATCACGACACTCTATCTGAGCGCCTTTGACAATCAAATAATCCGGAATCCTGACACGTCTTGGATAAAAGTATGGGCCATAATCCGTTTTCCGCATTCCCAGTTCGTGCAGACTGCCGTCAATCATCCATGCCAACAATTCCGCCTGCCGCATAGTTTTCCCTTTTGCGTCAGTAAGTGTCATTTCCCAATGCTCGTTGCTGCCAGGTTCAGACACATTCCGGTAGTGTGTCAGCTCGGCATTCATCACCAGCTTATTATATCGTCGGAGCAGTTTCCGTTGTGTGCTGTTGTCCATCTCAACGAACGTATCGCGGACCACACTGTGCAGTTGTCCGTCCTGCACGATGCGTGCGCAGAGGCTAAGCTCACGGTTCCCGGAACTGTGCGTCCGCACCTTCACGGTTTTCTGCTCCCGACTGAGCGGGATGCGCCACGTTTTGAGCCGCCGCTTGCCCTGATACACATCGCATAACATCATAGCCTTCTCAAGGCTGCTTCCTACACTGATTTTCAGCGGTTGCCCTTTCTTTTGGGGAATAGAAACAAATTCAGCACGGATGGGCTGGAAAGCCTGGAAATCCGTTCGGGCCGAGTTGTTGATTGTAAAAAACAGCGTCTTTGAAACAGCATTCCCTGCTTTATCCGTTGCATCCACCAGCATTTTATAGTTTCCCACATTCCAATTTTTTACAACAATTTTCAACAAAGAATCCGAAGATGATGTTGTCACACCTCGGAAGCAGGTATCCAACGCGGGCCAGTAGGCGGCATCGTTCGCATGAAGATTGAAGGTGAGGTGCGGAAATTCCCGCGCATACTCCTCCTCGCTGTGCAAGGGTCGCCAGTAGGCCGGTGTTTTATCGAAGGCGGGAATACGATACTCTTTCGGGGCATCCAGCCGCACGACGGTGATGCGCAGCGGCACATTCTGGACAATGTCGCAATAGTTGACCGCCGTCACCCGCCAACGAGCCGTATCGTCCAAAGCCAAATCCACGTCCTTGTCGTCCGACAGATGGATGGTCAACAGGTCTTGGGAAATCATCACCATGCTATTGTCGCTATGCGTTTCGCCATTGAGATCCGTCACGGTGGCCTCCACAACCAAGTGATACGTGCTCCGAGCCACGGGATAGCGGTACGCAAAACGTCCGTCCCGCTCCGTAACGACCTCAAAACGCTCTTGTTTTCCGATGAGATTTGTCCTCACATCCAACACCACCGCAGCATTCCCGATGGGCACCCCGTTGAGCGCCGTGACCTTGCCACAGATGGTGAACGTGTCGCCGGCGGCCACCTGCTGCGAATCCGACTCCAGACGGACCTTGAAGGTGGGCAGTTTGTACTCGGCCACCTCTATGGTTTTTATTCCTCCTGCATAGGCATAGGAGAAGTACCGCCTTTGGTTTTTCTTTTTTTTGTTCGATACTGGGAACACTTCCAATCTGTATTTACCTACTACTTTCGGCAATTGGAACTCACCGGAAACACTCCCATACTGCGAAGTGGTAAGACGTAACGTATCCGGTGTAGTGGATTTGTCTCCAAATAAGATGGCCATCACTGGCACATTTTTTAACGCCCTACCCTTTTTTGACAATATGTATTTAAAATAAACAGTCTGCCCTGGGCGGTATAAGGTCCGATCGGTGAACAATTGTGCCCGTGAAGAATATCCATGATGATGAAAAAATGAGAACATGTCAACTCGCTCCCAGTCAAGAGTGCTATAGGACACCTTCTTATCGTAAACAGAACAAAGTTCCCGATAACCGAGACTTCTCGCGTAGCGTATTTCTCCAAACCGGTTGGAAAGACGTGGAAACAGGAACATACTCCCGCCACAGCCCCATTTTCCCGGCAGCGGTTCGCCAGTGCGACGGTCATTCACAGAGATGTATCCCCTCTTATTCATCACAGACCAAGTGGAAAGTTTGAGTCGGGTCACACGGAAATCGGCCTCCATCAGCACGCCCTCCTCATCCAATTCGGGCTTAGTATGAAAGAAGAAACGGTAATTTCCTACCGGCAGGGAATCCATCCACAGTTCCGTGGTGGCAAAGTGACCGGTGGCATCCAGATCGAAACGCTGGGTGCAAATCTTTTTATCCAGCCATTTATTCCATTCAAACCAGTTTGAAAAAGATGCGATCTCCCTTTTTACAACTTTTTTTTCGTAACTCCTATAGGGAATAATATCGTCAGAAACAGGGTAAACGCTGACATACAGCGTTTCCAAATTGCTGTATTGTATTGGAATGCGCAGCTTGTGGCCGAGTGGAAGATCGATATGTGCATCCCCGAGTGCCAGACGTGGACGGGTGAGCACATCCAGATAGTAAGCGGCATTCCTCTCATAATGAGCTAGCAAGGGATTACCGCTTTCATCCGTTCCGCACTGCCTGAGCACCTTGTCGAAGTATTCGATAGCGCGAGTCCTGTAGTCCGTCTCCTGCTCCATAAGCTGGTACGCTACAGCGAGTTGCAATCCGCGCTCGTAGTCGAAGGCAACGTCCGCCCCGTATTTCTGTTCCAGCGAGTCGAGTTTCCGCCAGCTCGCGGAGGAGTCCACGTTCTCCTGCACGTGCGGAAAAATGAAGTGCAGGCGTTGTATTTCATAATCAACAAGGATGTTGCGTTCCGTGTGGGCAGCCATAGCCTCATCCACCAAAGCGCCGGCAAACTCAGGATCATCCTCGCCAAACAACGAAATACAACTCTGGTATAGAACGTCGTTGAGGGTTGGGCGCAGCGGACGGGTTTCCGGAATGGTGACCAGCAAAAAATCCCAGCGGCTCGTGTTCAAGGGGATGCCTTTGGGCAGACCGGCAAAGCAGGAGGCATATTGTTTTTTCGCCTCTTCATTAAAATTCTCCTTCGACCACTCCTCCATATTCCAGAAACTGGCCGGATGAATAGTTGTTGTCTGGGTTTCATACGGGTATGCCGTGGCCAGAAGCAATCCGGTAAGATAGTGATAGAGGGAGTGGTAGATGGCGCTGTCGGGATCCCCCCAGCGGGCGGCGACATTGTCGCGCCGCAGCGAGTCAAGCCATAGCGCGGCCTCCTGCACGGTCAGATCCTGCTGTCGGCGGCCGAGCATCAGCCGTTTGTGGTTCACGACGAAAAGCTGGTAGGCATTGCGTTCCGCCACCGCCTTCCATGCAATGGTATCGAGCATCTGCCGCTGCTCGCGCACATGACCTTGCCGGATGCCATCATACATCGTCCACAGATGCCCGAAGGAGCGGCTGTCAACTCGCGGCTGTGCAAGCGACACCATCGTCACGCAAAGGCACACGCATAGGAAAAGGAGTCGAATTGTTCGGGTATGGAAGGCCATATTTTGTACAATAATATAATAAGGGTGCAAAAATACTAAAAATACGATTCTGGACATCCGGCCTATTTTTATTCGGGCATTCGGAGTTGTGTGATTTTCGTAACTTCCAACTCCATACGATTGAATGCAAACAGTTTCTTTCCTAGATCTTTAAGTGATGCTCCAAGGTGGTATACCGTATTGTCGATAATAAGAAATCGATCGTGGAAGCGGTCGGATTCTGTGATAGAGATAGGCGGGTATTGCTGACTGTACCGATTGATATCCAAAGATTGCAAGGCTTTCGCATTGCTATGGCTGCCTCGTGTAATAATTTCAGCTGTAACATCCTTATTCCGTTTTGACAGTATCAGCAGGACTGATTCGTCGATATAATTGTCAATGAGGATGATACGTTTATGTGCCGAGCGGATCAGATTGGATGCAAAGGCGTAGGCGTCAAAGATTTGACCATTGTAGAATATGCCTTCCTTCGGGAAATTATTCGCAACTTCCATTTGTTGAAAAACTTCTTCCAAACGTCGTTCGTTTGTCGCTTGACGGGAAAACAATTCTAATTGATTGTGCTCAAGATCTTCAACTCTTTGAAACAAAGATATATGATTGGCAAAAAATCGTCTCATTGCCACAAAGGCCTCCATAATACGAATGCTAACCTGTATAGCTGTCTGTCCGTGCAAAACGGCTGAAAGCATAGCAACACCTTGTTCAGTGAAAACAAATGGTAAAGAACTTGAGTGTTTTAATGATTCGAACCGGTCACAAATTGTGACCAGTTTAACAGTTTCTTCCTCAGATAGTTGAAATCTAAAATGGTTGGGAAAGCGTTCGACATTCCGTTTTACGGCCTGATTCAGCACCTTGGTTTCCACACCATAGAGCACAGCCAAATCACGATCAAGCAAAACTTGTAGCCCACGAATCTCCATAATCATTGATTCGATTGGTAAGGCAGTCGTTGATATGCTTACTTTTGTGTCTCTCAATCCCGACAATTGCAACTTATCCTGTTTCATAACGGTTAATAATTCGTTAATTCATATTATAAATCCGAGAAAACAAAAATACAACAAAACGAAGCGGTTGTCAAGAGGGAAATGCTATTTTTTATAAATATTTTTGTGATAGCATATTACATATCAAAAAAAGTGTATATTTGCAGGCTCATTAAAATAAACCGCAAAGAGCTGATAACTTCGTCTGTGTCAGAATGTTATCACGAAAGAATGGTTTACGAAAATGCGCTAAAAACATCAATTTATTAACAAACCAACTAAAAATGTCAGGATTAATAGGAAAAAAAATTGGTATGACTAGCATCTACGATGCCTCCGGCAAGATCGTGCCGTGCACAGTGATAGAGGCTGGTCCTTGCGTGGTCACGCAAGTCAAGACCATCGAGAACGATGGTTACAGCGCCATCCAATTGGGCTACGACGAAAAGAAAGAGAAAAACACGACGAAACCTTTGAAGGGTCATTTCGCCAAGGCGGGCACCACGCCGAAAAAGATCTTACATGAGTTCACCCGTTTCGAGGAGGGTCACAAGAAGAGCTTCGGTGAGGTTCTGGACGTCACCGTCTTCGAGGAAGGCGAGTTCGTGGATGTCAGCGGCACTTCCAAAGGTAAGGGTTTCCAAGGCGTTGTGAAGCGTCACGGATTCGGTGGTGTGGGCGATGCCACGCACGGCCAGCACAACCGTCTGAGAGCTCCCGGTTCCATGGGTGCCTCCTCCTACCCTTCCCGCGTGTTCAAGGGCATGCGTATGGCCGGCCACATGGGTAATGCAAAGGTCAAGGTCATCAACCTTCAGATTCTGAAGATTGTCAAGGAAAAGAATTTATTAGTAGTTAAAGGTTCTGTACCCGGAGCCAACGGATCTTATTTAATTATTGAAAGATGGAGCTAACAGTATATAAAATAGACGGCAGTTCTACTGCAAGAACGGTTACCCTGAACGATCAGATCTTCAATGTGGAACCCAACGATCACGCCATCTGGCTTGACGTGAAGCAATATTTAGCCAACCAAAGACAAGGCACGCATGACACGCTGGAGCGCTCCACCGTATCCGGCAGCACGCGCAAGCTGAAACGCCAGAAGGGCACGGGCGGCGCACGTGCCGGTAGCATCAAGAGCCCGACTATCCGCGGCGGTGCCACCGTGTTCGGACCGCACCCGAGAGACTACTCCTTCAAGCTGAACAAGAAGCTGAAGAGAGTGGCCCGTTTCTCCGCCTTCACCTACAAACAGCAGGAAGGCAAGATCACCGTGGTGGAGGACTTCACCTTCGACGCCCCCAAGACCAAGGCTTACAAGGAGATGCTCAAGAACCTCAACCTGGAAGGTCAGAAGACCCTGCTGCTCACGCCGGAGACGAACCGCAACGTGGTGCTTTCCGCCCGCAACCTGCAACGCACCCGCGTGATGCGCGCCATCGAGGCCAACACCTACCACGTGCTCAACGCCGGCCACCTCATCATCTGTGAGAACAGCCTGCCCGAGCTGGAGAAAATGTTAGGCGAATAATTTTCAAAACCTTAAAAAGAAACAACAATGAGTATCATTATAAAACCCATCATCAGCGAAAAAATGACGCAGACGGCTGACAAATACAACCGCTACGGTTTCATGGTGACCCGCGAAGCCACCAAACCCGAAATCAAGCGCGAAGTGGAGGCCGTTTATGGTGTTAAAGTAGTCCGCGTTAACACTCTGATCCAACGCGGTAAAGTCTCGAACCGTAATACTAAGGCTGGCGTCATTACAGGTCAAAAGAACAACTTCAAGAAGGCCTACGTGTTCGTGGACAAGGATCAAAAAATCGATTTTTACAGTAACATTTAAGAGAAATGGCATTAAAAAAGTACAAACCAGTAACGCCGGGTCAGCGCTTCAAAGTGATAAGCGCATTTGATGACATTACCACCAACAGGCCGGAAAAGAGCCTGTTGTGTCCGAAACACCGGACAGGCGGAAGAAACAACAGTGGTAAAATGACGGTCCGCTACCGCGGTGGCGGCCACAAGCAGATGTACCGTATCATCGACTTCAAGAGAGAGAAGGACGGTATCCCTGCCACAGTGAAGACGATTGAATACGACCCCAACCGTTCCGCCCGTATCGCGTTGGTTTTCTACGCGGACGGCGAGAAACGCTACATCGTGGCTCCCCACGGCATGAAGGTCGGTCAGGTCATCCTCAGCGGTGCAGGCGTCTCCCCCGACTTGGGTAACTGTCTGCCCATCGGTGAGATCCCCTTCGGCTCCATCATCCACAATATTGAAATGCGTCCGGGTCAGGGTGCCAAGATCGCCCGCAGCGCCGGCTCCTATGCCCAGCTGATGTCCCGCGAAGGCAAATACGCTGTCATCAAGCTGCCTTCCGGCGAAACCCGCATGATCCTCTGCGCCTGCAAGGCCACCATCGGTATCGTGTCCAACGGTGACCACAGCCTCGAAGTCTCCGGTAAGGCCGGTAGAAGTCGCTGGTTAGGCAGACGTCCGCGCAACCGTGGTGTCGTCATGAACCCTGTCGATCACCCCATGGGTGGTGGCGAAGGCCGCGCCTCCGGTGGTCATCCTCGCTCCCGCAAGGGTATGCCTGCTAAGGGTTATAAGACCAGACATCCGAAGAAGAACTCTTCACAATACATCATCGAAAGAAGAAAGAAATAATCTAAAATCCTAACATTATGAGTCGTTCATTAAAAAAAGGTCCGTATATACATTACAAACTGGAACAACGTGTGATCGCTGCCCAGGAGTCCGGAAAGAAGAGCACCATCAAGACATGGTCCCGCGCTTCCATGATCTCCCCTGACTTCGTCGGCCTCACCATCGCTGTCCACAACGGCAACAAATTCATCCCCGTGTATGTAACCGAGAACATGGTCGGCCACAAACTCGGCGAATTTGCTCCCACCCGTATCTTCCGCGGACACGCAGGACAAAAAGACAAAGGTTCCAAATAAGAGAATCACCTCTGAAACCAGAACCGCTTCCTTCCTTCGATATTCAATTATCACTCTATAAAAGAAAATCCCTTTCCAATCGGAGAGGGATTTTTTTTATCAAGTAAACACCAAAATATTCCTTATTTTTGCAACTTCAACAAAAGTACCCACGATGCTGTTCAACTCCATAGAATTCGCCATCTTCCTACCCGTCGTGTTCCTGCTGTACTGGTTCGTGTTCAACCGCAACGTGAAATGGCAGAACCTTTTCATCGTGGCAGTCTCCTACATCTTCTACGGCTGGTGGGACTGGAGGTTCCTTTTCCTTATCGCCTTCACATCCTTCTGCAGCTGGGGAAGCGGCCTGCTGATTGCCCGATATCGACAACAACGCATCGCCAAAATCATCCACATCCTGAATATCGCTCTGAATTTAAGCATATTAGGACTTTTCAAATACTACGATTTCTTCGCCGACTCGTTTGCCAGACTGTTTCTTCAAGGCAATAGCGACAATCTGTTGCTGCATCTTATACTGCCTGTCGGCATCAGTTTCTACACATTCCAGGCGTTGAGCTACAGCATCGATGTCTACCGGCAGAAGCTGGAGCCCACCCGCGACATCGTGCAGTTCTTCGCCTTCGTGAGCTTCTTCCCGCAACTGGTGGCAGGCCCTATCGAGCGGGCCACCAACCTGCTGCCGCAATTCGAAAAACCCCGAACATTCGATTACACGCAAGGGGTGGACGGCATGCGGCAGATTCTATGGGGCCTGTTCAAGAAGGTGGCCGTGGCCGACACCTGCGCCCTGTATGTCAACCATGTGTTCGGCCATTACCAAACCCAAAGCGGACCCACCTTGGTGGTTGCCGCCGTCTTGTTCGCCATCCAAATCTACGGCGATTTCTCCGGCTATTCCGACATCGCCATTGGCACCGCCAAATTGTTCGGAATCACGCTGATTCGAAACTTCCGGAATCCCTATTTCAGCCGCGACATTGCCGAGTTCTGGCGCCGCTGGCACATCTCGCTGACCACCTGGTTCCGCGACTACGTCTATATTCCCCTCGGAGGAAGCCGCGTTCCGAAAGGCAAGGTTATTCGGAACACCTTCATTATTTTCCTGCTGAGCGGCTTCTGGCACGGCGCCAACTGGACGTTCATCGCATGGGGTACTTATCACGCCATTCTGTTCCTGCCTCTCATCCTGCTCGGAAAAAATCGTAAATACCTGAATGAGGTCGCGGAAGGCAGGCTGCTGCCCTCACTGAAAGAAACAGCACAAATACTGCTCACCTTCGCACTCGTCACCGTCGGCTGGATTCTGTTCCGGGCCGATTCCATCTCGCAGGCTTGGGACTACCTCCTCCGGATTCCGCATTGGGGGACCTTATACTCAAAAGGACTTCTCGCCGCCACTTTACTATCCATAGGAATGCTTGCAATAGAATGGCTGCAGCGTGCGCGGCAGCACGGCCTTGACCTCCGAAGCACACCACACATATGGCATTACATCCTCTATCTTATCCTAATTGCCATCCTTTTCTTCTCGTACTCCAACTCCGAAAGTTTCATTTATTTCCAATTCTGACATGAAAAAATTCCTTCTGCATATTATCCTGTTCTCCTGTATCCTGCTGACTATAGCGTTGCTATTCGATGCGTTCCTGACTCAAAGGGCTATGCGGATCCGGACCTCCCCATTTGCTGCATGGAACGACATATACCATGACAGCATACACAGCGATGTACTGGTCATGGGCAGTTCGCGAGCTTACGTGCATTTCAATCCGGCGGTAATAGACACGATTCTGCATGTCAACAGTTACAATTTAGGAATGAATGGTCGGCCCGCCGATGCACAAATCATCAGATATCATGTATATAGAAAACATGGTTATCCTAAACCAAAGCTCATCTTATACGAAGTCAGCCACGGCACCATGCAGAAAAGCAACGGATACGAACGGGATCAGTTTGTGCCATATCTTCCTTTGGATAAAAATCTTTGGAAATCATGCCATAAACTGGAACATTTCTCGTGGCCGGATCGCTTCATACCCTGTTGGCGCTACCTCGGGCGTCAAGATCTCATGCGGAAACTGATCACATCATCATCCTCTGCATCAAAGGATTACAATACTAACCTATACAAAGGATTTCACGGGTTTGACAAAAAATGGGATGGCAATGCCCTGAAGAAACAGGCCAGCGTTACGTACACCAAAGACAGCACCATACTTCGACAATTTCAGGAGTTCCTGACCGAATGCAGGCAGGAAGATATACCTGTTGTCCTCATTGTGTCGCCATTTTATATCGGCGGTACGGAAAAAATGTCCGATTACGCCGGAATGCACAACATGTTTGCAGAAATCGCCCACAAGAATGGCATTCCTCTGTTGGATTACACGTATGATGAATTAAGCTACGACACCACTTACTTCTACAACACGATGCATTTGAATAAGACCGGAGCGAATCTTTTCTCCGAAAAAGTCGCTCATGCCATCGATTCACTTGGTGTGCTTAAAATGGACTAAAGTATTTTCATCTGTTATTCGTAGGGACGCGCCATGGCACGTCTCTACATACGGCATTTTCTTATTCCTGTGTATTAAAACAACGGCAACCCTAACAACGTGGCGAAAATCGAGCCCAAGTAAGTGCCGAGGGCATACCCCACCAAGCCGATGGCAATACCGCTGATCAGCACTTTACGGTTACCGAGGGCCTCCACAATCGGAGGAACGAACGGCGGTGAACAGAGAAGGCTAATGTGTCCCACCGTGAACAGATCGCCGCTAACCTTGAAGATACGGCAGAAGATCAGATGCAGCACGATGGAGGTCAGCATCACAAACAGGATAAACCACATGATATTCAGAGAAGAGTGGTCAATTTTGGTGACATCGAACATGGAGGCCACCACCACACTGAAGATGAGGATGAAGAACATTCCCAATTCAAAGGTCTTGGGCAAAGAGCGGATTTTCTTGCTGAAAGAGGCGATAATTGCCAAAGTGGTAATAGTAAGGATGACAACCAGTTCGTTGATTTTTCCGACAATCAGCAGGGAGAGACCGACTCCCACGCCGAGCATCAGGATGGAGAGCAGCAGGCCGAGCATCATCTTGCCGAAGGTCTTGCCTTTCAGCATACCCTGGTAATTCTCGAAGGTACCTTCCGCCAGTTTCAATTGTTCATCCTCCTCGGTGAGAGATGTCTCATCCTTGAACGGCAGCAATTTGCGGAAAAGCTTGTATCCGCCTGCCAGGATGAAAATGATGAACGGGAGGGTGATAATCTCCTCAAAAGCCAGCGTGATGCTGATGGTGTTGGGATCGGCATGGACCATCTCGCCAAGAGCTGCGAAATTCATGGTGCCGCCGGTATAGATGCCGGTCATCATCACTGCCGCCTTCTTGAACTCCTCGGCGGAGCCGAAATCGCGAGTCTGGAAGATGAAATAGCCGGCCACCAGCGCGATAGTCACGGAGATGACGCCACCCACGAGCACCGCGAGTGTCTTGGGCAGGGATTTCGTCCAAAGCTTGAAATCCGAATTGAAGAGCATGAGGGGGATGGCCAGCGGCACACATACGCTCATCAGGTTCTTCTGAACCGTAGTAAGCAGGGCGGCACCCGCCTCACCCTCCGCAGGGAAGAATCCGAACGCCGTATTCAGCAGGGCTATGATGATACCCGCCGCATACGCTAATATAACGGTGCCGAATTTCTGGGCCCATTTCTTCTTGTTGAAAAGCAAAATTATCAGGACCGGCAGAATGAAATAGCCGGCAATCATAAGGTAAACACTCACCATAAGCAAAGGATTTTCAATTATTCTATTATTATAAAGTAAACGCTTTTACGAGTTGCAAAAATACAAAAATATTTTTTCAATTTTTTCCCAATCAGCTGGCAGAGTGAAAGAAAAAACTTTATATTTGCACCCCGTTAATAATCAGCACTATTATGAAAATAGGTTTTGACAACGGGAAGTATCTTAAAATCCAATCAGAGCACATCAAGGAGCGCATCGCTCAATTCGGCCACAAACTTTATCTGGAATTCGGAGGGAAGTTGTATGACGACTTCCATGCCAGCCGTGTGTTGCCCGGCTTCCAACCAGACAGCAAGCTGCGGATGCTGACGCAGCTCCAGAACGATGCGGAAATCATCATCGTGATCAGTGCGGTGGACATCGAGAAGAACAAGATCCGGGGTGACCTTGGCATCACCTACGATGAGGATGTGCTGCGTCTGCGCGACATCTTCATGGAGCGGGGCTTCCTGGTCAGCGGCGTGGTCATCACCCACTACAACGGGCAGGCCAGTGCCATCGCCTACCGCGAGCGGCTGGAGCGCCTCGGCATCAGCGTCTATTACCATTATATTATAGAAGGATACCCCACCAACGTAGATCTCATTGACTCTGACGAAGGTTTCGGACGCAACGAATACGTGCAGACCACCCGTCCGCTCGTGGTGGTCACGGCCCCGGGCCCTGGCAGCGGCAAGATGGCCGTATGCCTGAGCCAGCTCTACCAGGAGAATCAGCGCGGCATCAAGGCCGGCTACGCCAAATTCGAGACCTTCCCCATCTGGAACCTGTCTCTGAAACATCCCGTCAATATCGCCTACGAAGCCGCCACCGCCGACCTTGACGACGTGAACATGATCGACCCCTTCCATCTGGAAGCCTACGACAAGATGGCGGTCAACTACAACCGCGACATCGAAATATTCCCCGTCCTAAATGCCATTTTCGAAGGGATTTACGGAGAAAACCCGTATAAGTCGCCTACCGACATGGGCGTGAATATGGCCGGATACTGCATCTCCGACGACGAGGTGTGTTGCGAGGCCTCCAAGGATGAGATCATCCGCCGCTACTTCACAGCCTTATGCAATGTGGTGGACGGCAAGGCCACCGAAAACGAGGTCAACAAGATATCCCTGCTGCTGAAGCGGGCGCAGGTCACCACCGACAACCGCAAGACCATCGTGGCGGCGCGCCAACGCAAGGAAGAGACGGGCTTGGCCTCCTCCGCCATCGAGCTGGCCGACGGTTCCATCATCACGGCCAAGACCAGCCCGCTATTAGGGCCCAGTGCCGCCCTGCTGCTCAACGCCACCAAGTATCTGGCCGGCATCGACCACAGCGTGAAACTCATCCCGCAGGAGATGATCGAGCCCATCCAGAAGACCAAGGTCAACCTGCTGCACGGGCACAACCCGCGCCTGCACACCGACGAGGTACTAGTAGCCCTCTCCATGCTCAGCCTGCATGACGAGAAGTGCCGCAAGGCGTTAGAATGTCTGCCGCAACTGCAAGGCTGCCAAGCACATACCACCGTCATGCTGAGCGAGGTGGACCATAAGATATTCAAAAAGTTAGGCATCGGCCTCACCTGCGAACCTGTAAAGAAAAAGAAATAACCCTCCATGAAGAAAATCATCCTACAGAAAGGCAAAGAGAAATCCGTCTTACGCTACCATCCCTGGGTATTCTCGGGGGCCATCGCCAAAGCCGACCGCGACATCGCCAACGGCGAGATTGTCGAGGTGTGCGACCGTGACGGCAACTTCCTCGCCTTAGGCCACTACCACCACAACTCCATCGCCGTCCGCATCTTCACCTTCGACCACGCCACTCCCGACTACGGCTTCTGGAAATCCAAAGTGGAGAACGCGCTCCGATTCCGCCAACATATCGGACTGGCCGACAATCCCGACACCACCATGTTCCGCCTCGTGAACGGGGAAGGCGACGGGCTGCCCGGCCTCATCATCGACTGCTACGACGGCAACGCCGTACTACAGTTCCACTCCTACGGCATGTATCTGCTACAAGACACCTTCGTTCGCATCCTCCGGGAACTGTTGCCCAACTTGAAATCCATCTACAACAAAAGCGGCCTGACACTGACAGAGGACGGAAACGAGCCCATGGAGGAAGGTCTGCTTTCCGGCTCGATGCCCGATGACATTGTAGGCAAGGAGAACGGCATCGGCTTCCATATCGACATCCCGGGTGGGCAGAAGACCGGTTTCTTCCTCGACCAGCGCGACAGCCGGGCGATGGTGGGACAGCTGGCCAAGGGCCGCCGCGTGCTCAACATGTTCTGCTATTCGGGCGGCTTTTCCGCGTATGCACTACGCGGGGGCGCCGCGCACGTGGATTCCGTTGACATTTCCCGCAAAGCCATCGACCTCACCGAACAGAACATCGCCCTGCTGGGAGAAGAGGCTGTCCGCCGGCACACGGCCTACTGTGAGGATGTGTTCAAATTCCTCGACAACCTTCCCGACCACAGCTACGACCTGATCGTCCTCGACCCACCCGCCTTCGCCAAGCACCACCGCGTGAAGGAGCAGGGCATCAAAGGATATCGCAACATCAACCGCAAGGCCATGCAGAAGCTCACGCCGGGCGGCCTGCTCTTCACCTTCTCATGCTCTCAAGCCATCAGCCACGACGACTTCCGCACCATCGTATTCTCCGCCGCCGCCTTAGAGCATAAAAGTGTCCGGATTGTCCACCACATGCAGCACGCCCTCGACCATCCCGTCAGCATCTACCATCCCGAAGGCGAGTACCTGAAGGGGCTGCTGGTGGAGTGTTCGTAAGGTTTGCGGTTGGAGATTGGAATTTGGGACTATAGTTAAGAAGTTAAGGAACTACGGAGTTAAGGCAGTTGGGATTTGGGGATTGGGACTCCCGATTTGCGGTTTACGGCATCCCGAATGTTTGGAGATTCCGCTTAACGCTATTGCGTTTCGTGGAATGGTGCGTGCCAACTAAGACAAAAATGCGGCGGCACAAGAATTTGGACTTTAGGAAAAGGCCATCTGCCGCCGCATAGTCCGCAAGTGCGACGTGCACCATTCCGCCAGCGACGACAGGAGCGGCGGAATCTCCTTCACGTCCCGATCAGATTTTTTCCAACTTTTTGGGTACAGTTTACAAAACATCCCTGTCAGGGGATCCATATCTGTAGCCAGGGAACGCGCCCCTCACGCCACAACGCCATCAGGCGTTGCATGTCGGTAGGAAAAATGCCCACGCACACAATATCGCGGCGCGGCAGACGCGTGCCTGTGCAATGTCTCGAAGAGACATCATCTCAATAACCCCGCATAAGCGAGCGTGGCGAGCGCAATGCGGGGGCTGGGCGGCGCGCACGCACCATCGCGGCGCGGCAGGCGCGTGCCACGGAGAAAAGGTGTGCACGCCGCGAAAGGACGATGTGTACGAAGAGGGGTAAAGGTGTTGGTGTCTATAATTGGATTTTGAAATTTTGGCACTAACTACTGACTACTATCCATTAGCCACTTTTATGGCAAATCTCGCCTGAAAAGAGAATGACCAGCCTCCTTGTTTTGAAAATATTTCCTTATCTTTGCCCCGTTGCTCGCTCCGGGGCCCAGACGGGCGGAAGGTGGGCAACAGACATATATAAAAGGCGTTGAGTCAACGTCTTATCTGCGGCTACTCTAATCTGGTAAATTCAAATCCAACCGCTCGGTAAGGCAATGGTCAATGTCCATGGTTTGTATATTCCTGTAGAGACGCAATGCGTTGAACCTGCTGAAGAACTCCCACATTTTCAGACGACAGGCTTTAAAAGAGCGACCTTTTGGGCGGGACTGACAGGGCTGCGAACGTTTTTTCTGGCTTTGCCTGTCAGGTCACGCCAGCACTGATACCGTCTCACGAACACA
>JAFYAW010000022.1 GCA_017540505.1 Bacteroidales bacterium
ACTAAAAATCAGTTAATTAACCAAGTGCTTTGATAAAAAAACCAACAAAAACATCTGCGGTGTTTGAAAGATAGACCGCAGATGTTATTGCTAAATGATGTTTATTTTTTGGGGAGGGAGGGGGACTTTTTCAGTGAACTCTGCGTGCAACGTCTCTACATTTTCAATGCCCGTCCACACCGTCAGATTATATTGGGTGTCAGGGTAGTGCAGCGTCTCCGTCCACCCGCGAGTGATGTTCTCCACTATGATGATGTCGGGCTGCACCCACGTTCCGTCCGCCATACGGCAGTTGAAGGTCAGCGACAGAGTTTGCGCCATCGCGCCCGCGCATAACAGCATCATCGCAATAAAAGTAAAGATCTTTTTCATGTCTATAAGGTTTTAATTGTTAGTTTTACTACCCCGCCCTTCGGGCACCCTTTCTAAATAGAAGGGGGAATTTGGTGTCTGCGTCCTCCTCGTATCTATTCACTGTTCACTATTTCAGTCCTTCACGCAACGCACGGAAAACCCATAGTCTGTGGTACTAAAGGTGCTGCTCATGATGGCGCTGACAGAGAAGAGACTGCGGGTTTCGGCATGGTTGTCAGTACCGACAGCAGTAGAACTCCAGAAGACGGCGGTGGAGCCGGAGTCGCAATTGTTATTGTTGAGATGGCGGCCAGCGGGAATGGCCGAAAAACCTGTGGCATTGTTCGCATCTGGATAGCTGCCAATAGAATAAGGCACCGAACTGTATTCCCAGAATGATGTCGAAGCCAACGCCCGGGCAATGTATGTGCTATTGTTATCCCAATAGTACTGACTTTGGCTGCTTACATAGTTTTCCAATTGTGTCCACTCCAGATCGCTGGGCACATGCCAGCCGGTAGGGCAGATTCCCTGTACCCCGGAAGGATTGGTGGTGCTGCTGCTCGCCCCATGCATCACTGCAGGCCAGTTGTACAGGTAGCCTCTGGTCTGCCAGGGAATATTGGATGTGGAATAATCGTAATAGTACGGGGCACTGTTGCTTTGTGTTGTGCCAGTAGGAATGGCTGTTCCATCGGCGTAATGCGTGGTGCGCAGGTTATGGCGCATCCAGCACTGCTGGCCTATCTGAACCGTGGGATACACATTGCCATCGTAGTCGGTGACCGTAGGGGTGCCCGGACAAGAATTATGGAGCCCTACGGGATCATAATCATAATAATCACGAAGGCAGCGGACGGCACACGCGTCGGCATGGCCTGCCCCTGCATAGTTATACGCATCGGGGATATCGTACTCCATATAAAAGAAACTACCATAACTGTTGGCACCCGAAGAGGACCAGATATAGGCACGGTATCCTAAATTGCAGAACCCCGAGTCAAAATAGCCGCCCGTCGGGAATACGCTAAAACCAGTGGCATTGTTGTCCGCCGTATTGTTACCCACAGCGCAAACGGAGGTGCTCGGGTTCCAATCAGCGTCAAAGGGACCGGTTGCGAGCGCTTTGGCTATATTATTCTCATTTCCTCCACATCTATATTTGGGACGACTTTTCACATAGTCTATCAACTGATCCCACTCCGCCTCACTGGGCACATGCCAGCCATTTGGACAAACACCCTGCACACCGGAAGGGTTGGCATCGGAAGGAGTGGCACCGTGCATCAACGCCGTCCAATTGTACAGAAGGCCGCGTTGGGTCCACCACATAAGCCATCCCTCATATTCGTAATAGTATGGGGAGGTGCTGCTGGTAACCGGGGTGCCTGAGCCTGATACAGACGACCCTCCGGAAGGGATGTCCGTGCCATCGGCAAAGTGCTTGGTGCGCAGATTCGACCTCATCCAGCACTGTTTCCCAATCCGGACCGTCTGGTAAACATTACCTTCGACATCCCTGAGGATAGGAATTTCCGGACAGTTTACACCATCCTGAACCTCCGAAAACTTCAACGATATCGTTTCCGAGGAATTTTGTGATTGGATTATAGGATAACTTTCCACCGCCTCCCCGTCAAAAGTGGCGTAGCCCCTATATTCCATCTGATCACTATAATTGAACGGATGGGTGATGTGGCTTTTAGGGACATTTTTCAGTTGGAAGGCATTGTCCGCCATACCGGAGTATGTCACCGCATCCGCACCGCGTCCCCGATGGCACACCATCTTCATCGATGTGCTTCGTCCCGCCTGACGGGCCGTCAGAAAATAGACGCCCGCCGTGGACAATGAGACGCGCAATTGGTGCACACCCGGTTGTAGAGCCGCGATTGATCGCGTCTCTACGATGCGTCCGGTAATATCCGTCATCTGCACCGTCACATCCCCCGGCTCTGCCACCTGCAGATTTACGAAGGTGGTGCCGTCAAACGGGTTGGGATAGTTCTGCGAAAAGGCGAAATCCTTTCCACCCACAAAACCTTCAACGCCCACCCCATTCTGAATGGTCAGCACCGTGTCCGGCCAATAGAGGGTTTCCTGCCAGTGCTTGGTCCTGTTGGACACCACCACACTGTCGAGCTTCTTGTCGTATCCGTTGTAATCTTTTCCGACAAACGTCAGCGTTACCGTCTGCGCCATCGCGCCCGCGCAAAGCAGCATCATCGCAATAAGAGTAAAGGTCTTTTTCATGTTTATACGGTTTTAAATTTCAATTTTTAGTTTTACTACCCCGCCCTACGGGCAGAGGGTGACTAAAAAGGAAAATGAAGTCCCTGAGATTTCAATATTCGCGAAGTCGCTCCATCAGGGGTCCGAATAAAAAAACGTCGTAAAGGACTTTTTAGTCACCCTCAATTTGGTGTGTGCATCCTCCTCAAATCCATTCACTGTTCACTAATCACTATTCACTATTTCAGTCCTTCACACAACGCACGGACATACCATACGTTGCCGGGTCATACTGACGCTCTACAGACACCTTGTCCCTCCTCATTTCATAAAAATGATACATGGAATTATTTTCAAAAATAACATTAGGACTACACCAAAACCAAACCGCCTCATGAAATTCAGACATGTGATGCAGGGCGGCACTGTACCAACCAGCCGGCATGGCATTGAAACCTGAGGCATTGTTTATGTTCTGATTATTGCCCGGCGAGCACTCCACCGAACTGCTTGACCAACCAGATGTGGATGCCATTGCTTTAGCGTTATGGAAAATAGTATCAACGTTGCTACCCACAGTATCAAGATGGTAACCAGAGGAACTGCACAACCAAGAGTTTTTATGACCCACATAGTCAAGAAGCTCCTTAAATTCATTCTCGCTTGGCACGTGCCAGCCATTAGGACAGATGCCCTGCACCCTGTTGAGATTCATACCGCTGTATAATGCCCCATGCATCACAGCGGGCAAGTTGTACAGATATCCGTACATGAGCACATTCGAGCTGCTGTTGTTCGGATAGTACCGGTACGGGATGGTTGTGCTTGGGTTCGAGGTGCTTCCCACCGCTATCCCCGTCCCATCAGCATAATGCGTAGTGGCAAGATTCGACTTCATCCAGCACTGCCTGCCAATCCCCACCGTGTAATATTCATTGCCATCCTGGTCGAACATCGTGGCCTGGCCGTGACATGCGCCGGTCGTGAACTCCATCACGTCACCGTAAACTGTACCAGCACCATTTCTGGCATAAGCACGTACATAATATTTTGTGTTGCTCTCTAAATTATCATATCTAATAGAAAAACTACCCGGATGGTAATGATAATAGGAAGGCTCATTAGAAACCAAATGGCAATCGTCACCATTTACTGTAGGGTTGGGCAAACTGCTATAGATCATGCCGCGAACATAATTCATACATTGAGCACTACCCATTGAAGTTACCGTGCCATGCAGAATAATGGTATTTGGATTGTCAGGATCAATAGAGACTGAATCCGTACGCACCGAAGGCGAATTATAGTACAATGTCACATCATTGCCGTACACCACCATGCCAGCGGCTGTCTTAGCGTAGGCCCGCATGTGATAGATGCCCTCCGTCAGCCCCGTGATATCATCGGTGTAGATGAAGCCGGAGCCCGAACTGACCTCCACATGGTTTCCAGCCAGCGTGGGATTGAAGCCCGTACCCCAACACACGCCTTTCTGCACTACCGGAGCACCGCCGTGGGACGTGACATATCCATAACAACTGGCTCGACCCATAGATGCATAATATTTCACGCTGTCGGTGGCCACCGTGGGAGGTGTCGTCTCCTGCTCGTCGCGAAGGCAGCGCACGGAACATCCGTCTGCACCAGTCGAAGGGTTCACTAATACAGTTGGTGAGTTTGTTACAACCCAGGGACCATACGCCAGTGTATTGTATCCGTATGGATCTTGCAAAATTCCAAAAGAGCTCCAAAACTTCGTCAAATCGCCGAAGCCACTGGTGGCGCCATTGGTGAGGGTTCCTGCAGGAAAGGCATCGAATCCGGAATAGAAGTTGTCCTCTGCGACAATGTCTGCAAAGCCGTTGGAGGATGGATCGTTGCCTGGAGCGCAAGGCACACTGCTGGCACTCCAGACTTCTGTCTTTGTCGCCATTGCCTTGGCATTATATCCTACAACTCCATTGCAGACATATTCGTCGCGGCTGTTCAGATAGTTCAGCATCAGTGTCCACTCGGCAAGACTCGGCACATGCCAGCCGTTGGGGCAGATGCCCTGCACCCCGCTGGGAATCTCGTTGCTGTAGGAGACCCCGCGCATCACCGCCGCCGAGTTGTACAGCAGACCGTAGGACCCTGAAACGGCGGGGTTCCCGTTCGGATAGTAGTAGTAGCCCGTCTGGTAGGATGTCAATATGTTTGAGAGGTTCTGGTCCCCGCGTGCAATGGGCGTGCCGTCCGGATAGTGTCTGCTGGCGAGGTTTACCCCCATCCAACACTGGTGACCCACCCACATCGCGATATAACTGTTGTTGTCGTAGTCGTACACATAACCGTTGTTGATGCAGTTCGTCCCGTCGCGTGTGGGGAACCACAGCGTCACCGTCTGCGACATCAACGAGCCCGTCTCACGCAGGCTCTTATACGCGCGGGTCGGCATGGGCTGGCCCCACACGGCATGCGGGTAGTCGTTCACCGTGATGTAGCCCACATACTGCAACGAGTCGCCGTAGTCCCACGGATGGCTGCCATAGACCTTCATCTGCGACTTGCCGCTGGCGGCACCCGTCATGCCCACGTACTCCAGAGAGTTCGCGCCGCCGTTACCGCGGCTCACCATCTTCACCGTCGAGGTGCGGCCGTTCTGCCGCGCCGTCAGGAAGTAGAGGCCCGCATTGGCGAGCGTCACGCGCAGCTCGTGCGCACCCTCCTGCGGGGATTCGATGCGCCGTGTCTCCACCACGCGCCCGAAGATGTCCGTAACCTGCACCTGCACGTCGCCACGGTCCGTCACGTTCAGCGTAGCGCGCGTCTCGCCCTCAAAGGGGTTGGGCCTGTTCTGCTTCAGACCAAAAGTACCCGTCTGTACATAGTGCTCCACACCCGCGGGCGAGAGTATGAGGCGCAAGTCCGGCGCATACACCGTCTCCGTCCAGTTCTGCGTCAAGTTGGTCACCACCACGCTGTCCATCTGTACAGCCTGGTCGTTACCGTCCATTCCTTCAAAGCTGATTACCACCTGCTGCGCCGGCAGCAGCAGCACCATCAGCATCATCGCGATAAGAGTAAAGGTCTTTTTCATATTCACAAGGTTTTAATTTTTAATTTTTAGTTTTACTACCCCGCCCTGCGGGCACCCATTGGCTTCGCCTTTTTCCTCTTCGCTCGGCATAGTAAAAGCAAAGCTTTTCCTCTGCTCTCGCTCCTTCGTCAAATCTTGAAAGAAGGGGAATTTGGTGTGTGCGTCCTCCCCGTATTTATTCACTGTTCACTAATCACTAATTACTGTTCACTAAAATTTATTGGATTGCAAAGATACAAAATTCGGATTAACAAATCACTCCCCAAAGAGCTTCCTATACAAGCATCCCACCAGCTGGCGGTCGTCGTCGCGCTGGTGCATACCGCCGCCCAAACAGTAACGGAAGGCCTCGCAATGCTCGCACGGGCCGGTCTTGGCCCAACGGCGGTCGCGGAACTCCTGAAAGCGGTTCTGCCACACATCCCAGAAGTCGTCCTTGTAGATGTTACCCTGATGGAAATTGTGCCGGATGCTGGTGCAGCCGGAGATGCTGCCGTCAATGCGGATGCTGGCCGCGTTCACACCGGCGGCGCAATGGTAGAAATAGTCGCGCACCTCAGCCTCGTATTCCCCTAAAAAGCCTTCGCATGCGAAGTTCAAGCGGATACGGCCCTCTTGGCGGGTGCTCTTGATGAAATCCATGATTCCCCGCACCTGCTCGGAGGAGAGTTGCAGCGTGTCATCGTCAGCCGCCCGTCCCGCCGGGAAGATGGTAAAGATACGCCAGCGCCGCACGCCGAGGCTGATCAAGAACTCCTTGAAACGCTCTAAATAGGGGAATGTCTGCGGCGTGACGCAGGTGACCACATCATAGGTAAGGTCCTTCTCCTGCGCAATCATCCGGATGGCCTCCACGGCCCTGTCGAAGCTGTCGGGATGGCCGCGCATGGCGTTGTGCTCCTCAGCGAAGCCGTCTAGACTGATGGTGATGGAGTGCAGGCCTGCCCGTAACAGGGAGTCTAACCGCGCACGGTCCAGCAACATGCCGTTGCTCACCATGCCCCAAGGATATTCGCGTTTGTAGAGTTCCCGTCCCACTTGCTCCAAATCGTTGCGTATCAAGGGCTCGCCGCCCGAGAAAATGATCATCACCTTATGCGGGTTCACATGCGGTGTAAGCTTGTCGATGACGGCCAGAAAATCCTCTGCCGGCATGTCGGGCGTGTTGCTCTTGGCGGTACAGTCGCTGCCGCAATGCTTGCAGTTGAGACAGCAGCGGAGCGTGCACTCCCAAAACAGCTGCATCAGCGTGTGTTCCCGCACTTCAATGGCGTGGTACTTGCGATACAGTTCCAATGCGGCCCGCTTCTTCCATCCTAATCTCATAATCCTCTATTCGATTTCATCTAAGGATGTCACTTTTCTTTCGGTGGACACCTCTTCCTGTGGCTGGTCTGCGTCCATTCGCTGACCTGGAGAGAATGTCTTGTATGGGGTTCCATACATCTCCGAAGGGATGGTGTCGGTAGGTGTCCAGTCCGGAGTGGGAGGTCCGTACATAAGGACGGGCTTGTCGTCACAGGCGGTTAGGAATCCTAACAGCGATAGCAGTAAGGCAAAAACTTTTTTCATGTTCGTATAGCTGTTAGAGTTCTACTTCTGGGAGGTCCGTTTCACGGCGCCTTCCAGTGTGGTGGTCTTCATAATTTCGCCCATGTTCACGCCCGTGGCGTCGGACACCACGTCCATGGTCTGGCGGATGACGGTGGGCACGTTGCCCGACATCTCGGCCACACCCTTGCCGTCGTTGCCGTAAATGCGCACATCCTTAATGGCGGAGATGGGTTCGGCGATGCTGGCGGCGATTTCCGGCAGCTTCTCAATGACCATCTGGGCCTTGGCGGCATCGCCATACTCCTTGTAGGCCTCGGCCTTCAGACGCAGGGCTTCGGCTTCCGCCTTACCTTTCTGCTCGATGGCGTAGGCTTCGGCATCGGCAATCTTCTTCTTACCGATGGCTTCCTGCTCCATCTTGTATTGTTCCGCTTCGGCCATAGCGCGCACCGCCTTGGCGTTCTGCTCGGCCTCGTAGGCGGCGGCTTCCGCGTTGCGCTTGCGCTGCTCCAGCTCGGCGGCGGCAGCAATCTCTGTGTTGTACTTGTCGGCATCGGCCCTCTTCTGGATTTCAGCCTCTAACGTATTCTGCTGGATCTTAACCTTTTCAGCGGTCAGTTCCTGCTCGCGTTTCGCCTTTTCAATCTGGGCCTCCACCTGCTTGGAGTTGATAACCTTCTGTTTCTCCTGTTCGAGGATGCTCTTGGCAGCCACAGCCTCCACCGTCTTCTCGTTCACCGTCTTCTGCTGCTCTTGCTGCTGGATCATGTAGGCGGCGTCAGCTTTGGCTTTCTGCGTGTCCTCCACCACCTTAAGGTCGGCGATCTTCACCGCTAACTCGTTGTTCTTCTCGGCTATGATAGTCTCGTTGAGCACGCGCGCGTCGTTGGCGGCCTTCTTGGCCTCTGACTGCTTGATGGCGATGTCGCGCTCGGCTTCGGCCTTGGTGATGGCGGCCTGTTTGCGGATGGCGTAGGTGTTGTCGGCACCCAAATCCTTGATCAGGCCCACCTCATCGGTGATGTTCTGGATGTTGCAGGAGATGATCTCAATGCCCAGCTTGGCCATGTCGGGACCGGCCTTCTTGGCAATCTGGTCCGAGAAACCGTCGCGGTCGATGTTGAGGTTCTTCAGCGTGACGGCGCCGATGACCTCACGCATGTTGCCCTCCAATGAATCTTTGCACTGCAGGGCAATATCCTTCTCCGACATGTTCAGGAAGTTCTTGGCGGCCAGACGGATGCCTTCCGGCGTGTTCATGACGCGGATCTTGGCCACGGCATCCACCATCACGTTGATGAAGTCGTTGGTGGGCACCGAGGTGCTGGTTTTGATATCTACGGAAGTCTGCCCTAAAAAGACCCTATCAATTCGTTCAAAAAAGGGAATCCGGAAACCGCCTTTCCCGATCAATACGCGAGGCTGTTTGGAGAGACCGGAGATAATCATGGCCTCTTTGGGCGGGGTTTTGACGTAGGAGATGATGAGAATAAAGGCCACAATGACGGCCACAATGATGATAATGGTTACATATGAACTCATAATGCTTATTTTTTGTATGGTTAAATATTTTTATAATAACACGTTGTGATTTTCATCTGTCAAACAATGCTGTGGCAAATGTACATTTTTTTTCAAAATGCGCCATTGGAAATATTTGTCTTTCCTCTGTTATTCGAAGATACGCGCCATAGCACGTCTCAACATACGGAAATTTCATGTGCCTGTTTGTATTCAAAATTTATGTATATTTGCCGCCGTTTTGAAAGGGGTGCCTTCCGAGGCTGAGATCAGACCCGTTGAACCTGATGCGGATAATGCCGCCGTAGGGAGATAAACAGCGTTTCCATGTACCTCTTTCAGTATTTTGCTATTGGCTATTAGCTTTTAGCTGTTGGCCATTGGCTATTGGGAATTGGGGATTTAAGATTGAAATATTGAAATATTGAAATATTAAAAATAATTGAGGTATGAATAAACATTTTACATTCCAGGTTCAAAAATTAAAGGCTAACGGCCAACGGCCAATGGCCAATCTTCTTGCCATAATGGCACTGCTGATTCCGTCGGTGTTGTTCGCGCAGCTTCCTGACACGGTGCAGCGCGGCGAGGTGAACGAGGTGACCATCCAGTTCACCAAGCCCACGGTGCAGACGGCGGCCAACGTCACCACCATGTCGATGCCGCAGATACGCGCTCAACAGGGTAACGGAAGCGTTAACAACCTGTTGGAGCTGATGCCTTCGGTGGTCACCACCTCCGAGTCGGGCAACGGCTTGGGTGCCACCTACCTGTTCATCCGTGGCATTGACCAGACGCGTATCAACACCACTCTCAACGGCGTGACCATCAACAATGCCGAGTCGCAGGGCTCGTGGTTGGTAAATCTGCCGGATATGGCGACGTTTATCGAAAACGTGAGCGTGCAGAGCGGGGCCAACACCTCCGACGGCAGCACCTCCTACGGTGCCCGCGTCGATTTCGTGACCCGCGATATTCCAACCCGACCCTTCGCTGAGGCTCGCAGCTCCTACGGATCTTTCAACACGTTCCACAATATGGTGAGCGCAGGCACGGGACTTATTGGCAAACGCTTCTCCATGCTGGCCTCCTTCTCCGACATCCGCAGCGATGGTTTTATTGATTTCTCCGGCGTGCGCCTCAACTCCGGCTTCCTGACCGCCCAATGTGATTTGTATAATTTTAAAAAGAACAAAGACTACGGAAAACTGCGGTTCCATCTCCTGTTTGGTACCGAACACACCGGCCTTGCCTGGAACGGCGTGCCTTACGATATGCTGGAGACCAACCGCACCTACAACTCCTGCGGCGAATATTACGATGCCCATGGGGATTACCATTACTATGAGAACTCCAAAGACCATTATACCCAGACATTCTATCAATTGGAGTACATCAAGGACTGGGTTCGTCAGGAGGGCCGCCAACGCCACAGTCTGCAGGTGATGCCCTATCTGACACGCGGCATTGGCTATTATGAACAGTATAAAGACGATAAGAAGGTGAAGAAATACGGCTTGGAAGGCATCATCCGCATGGTTGGTCACGAATTAGACAGCGCCACTTACACGGTTACCGCCCTTTACGACACTGCGAAAAAAGCCGATTTTGTCACGCAGAAATATCTGGATAATTATTTTTATGGCGTCCATGCGCAATATACGGGCACACAGATTTTTAAAAAGCATAGTGATCAAGGGTTGCGCTGGGTGGCCGGTGCGGATGTCAGCAACTACAACGGCAAGCACTACGGCTACATCGTTTGGGTTGAGCCCGACCGCGTGGTGGATTGTCCAGCCATGTACAAATGGTACGAAGGTACGGGCAACAAGCTGCAGACCAAGCTGTTTGGGAATCTGCGCTATTGGTACAAGAATTTCAGCGTGACGGGCGAGCTGCAGTACCGTCGGGTGGACTACGTCATTGACGGTGTCAGCGACGAGCTGGTCCCTATCCCGCAGGAGTACCACTGGAACTTCATCAACCCGAAAATCGCGTTGCATTATTTTTTGGACAAGGGCAAGTTGAAACACAGTTTCGACCTCTCCTTCGCCACCGCCAACCGCGAGGCCACACGCAACGACCTCATCGGTGCTCCCGAGGATCGCAAACCTGTGCCGGAAACCCTGTATGATATGGAATTCAGCTACACGATGCACAACAACCGGTTCTTCTTCAACAGCACATTGTACGGCATGTACTACCGCAACCAGCTGGTGCGCACCGGCGAGCTGGATCAGACCGGCGACCCGCTCATGACCAATGTCGATAAAAGCTACCGCGCCGGCATCGAGCTTTCGGCGGCATACCGGCCTGTCCGTTTCTTCACGTGGCACATCAACGGTGGGTTCAGTCTCAACAAAGTGCTGGATTATGTCCACTATGTGGCCAATTACAACGAGGAATGGGATGATGACGGGTATGTGGTCCAACACCTCGGCAACACGCCCATCGCCTATTCGCCGAACATCATCCTGGGCAATGACTTCACCTTTACCCCGCTAAAGGATTTCAACATCTCGCTGATGACCAAGTTTGTCAGCAAACAGTATTTGGATAATTCGGGTGACGATTCCTACGTGCTGAAGCCTTACACATACACTAATCTCCGCCTCTCCTACACATTCCATTTCAAATGTTTGAAGGATTTGGAGTTGTTTTTCAACATCAACAACCTCTTCAACACGAAATATGAGAACAATGCCGCCATGTACTCCTATTATTACATGGCTACGGACAAATATTACGAAGCTAACTACTTCCCGCAGGCCGGCATCAACTTCTTGGGCGGCCTGAGATTGAGATTCTAATCGTGTATTCTATTTCACAACGCGTCCTTCATTATTGGCAATGAAGGATTTCCAATCGGAGAACTTCTTAGCGGTGCCGAAGGTGACACGGTGCTGCAGATGATGGCACACGGCAGCAGCTAACGCGTCGGTGGCGTCCAGATACTCCACGGCATCCTTCAACGGGTACATGTGGCATAACATGGCCGCCACCTGTTCTTTTGCGGCGTTGCCGTTGCCCGTGATGGACTGCTTTATCTTGCGGGGCTCGTACTCATAGACCTCCATGCCCGCATGCAGGCAGGTGGCGATGACAACCCCCTGCGCACGACCCAATTTCAACATAGATT
The DNA here is from genome assembly GCA_017540505.1 of Bacteroidales bacterium. Lineage (GTDB taxonomy): Bacteria > Bacteroidota > Bacteroidia > Bacteroidales > WCHB1-69 > F23-D06. The sequence goes on from JAFYAW010000022.1 coordinate 11,880, forward strand.
GTACGTTCTTGCCATAAAAGGGGGCTTCAATGGACAATATATCCGGCTGATACTGTTCAATCAACGCATTCACTTTTTCGTAAATGAACTTCAACTTGGCATAATGATCCGACATCTTCTTCATCTGGATGACACTGATCACCTCCACCTCCGACTGGCTGAGATGCGTGTTCAACACCGCATACCCCATCACATTCGTGCCGGGGTCGATGCCTAAAATCTTATGTCGGACGGGTGCTTCTTCCATCTTTTTCACTCAAAAAAGAGATAATTGTCGTGATAATTGATTACAGCCTTGTGGTTTACAAAAAAATCATTCCCTAAAATCATTTGGATGGGCTTGCGTCGAAGCCGGCGGTAAGCCGTATTGATATAGGTGAAATCCAATAGTGCCATATTCTGGTAACAGGGCAGGTGGAAACGTCCAAGACGGAAGTCGGGCACATCGGCAATGCGGACGGTGAAGTCGTCGCCGCCAATGCCGGCCGTCACGCCATCATGCGGGGCCGTGGGAAGCTGTGGCAGAAGCGATTGCGCATACGCCGCATCCATACAGCTGTGCGACGCTCCGGTATCCAGCACAATACGGATGGGCTGTCCGGCCACCGAACCGCGAACGAGCGTGTGGAAATCGCCCGACTCCAGCTCCACCACATTTAGTTTCGTTTTATACATAATTCAAAAGTAAAACACATTACACCCTCTTGCCAAGGCCTAAAGCCAATGTTTCTTGATGAAAAAGAGGACCAGAAAGACCAATATCAGCACACAAATGCCCATCACAATCCAAAAGGCGTACGGCGACGCGGCAAACGGCAGCGCCACATTCATGCCATAGAGGCCGCTGATGAACGTCAACGGAAGCACAATGGTGGAGATGATGGTGAGCATACGCATAATCTCGTTGGTCTTGTTGGTCTGCAACGAATCAAACGTGCTGGAGAGGCCATCAACCAACTCGCCGTAGTCGTCAATCATATCCCACATCTTCTGGTAAAAGTCCAAAATATTACCCCAGTATTCCTCCATATCGTCGGCAAAACCCTTGATGTCGCCTGATTCGAACTTGTTGAACAGTCGCAGCTGCGGGCGGAACATGGTGTTCATCTGGATGATGTTCTTGCGGAACCGGGAAATCTGCTCAATGATCTTCTCCGACTTGGTGCTGAAAAGCTCCCGATTGATGAAGTCCAGCTCCGTACCCATCCGTTCCACCAGCAGGAAGGATTCCTTCATCATCCTATACAAAATATGATATAGCACTGCATCGCTGGTGCCGCTGATGTCGTCCTCATCCTCCGGCTCCGGATTCACCTTCGTGTAATTGAAAAGATCCTGCACCACATAATGGGAGTTGCCAACGGTGATCAGGTAGTCCTGTCCCCAGAAAATCTTCGTCTCCTCCGTACGGACCAGCTGCGTGCGCTTATCCATCAACGGAAAATGCAACACGAGGAAATAGTAATCGTCGTATTCGTCAATCTTGGGACGTTGTACAAAACTGGAGCAGTCGTCAATATCCAAAGGGTGAAAATGGAAGTTGTCGCGCAGGAAGTCCAAGTCTTCCACGGTTGGATTTGTTATATGGTGCCATTTAAAAGTACCGAAATTGATGGTGTCAACCATTTTACAACCTCCTTTCTACTTTTGGATTAACAACTAAAAGACTACATCTTGGTATGGAATTTCAAAACGCGGCAAAAGTACAAAAAAATGCGTAAAACGGGCGGGATTGTGCATAAAATTAACCCTCTTCAATAGTCCTTGCAATCTTCTCGATGTTCAGGCTCCTTGCCGAAGCATCAATGATTTCCTTGTAAACACCGCCTTTCCGGTAGATTTCATCAGGGTCGCCCGACTCCTCCACACGACCGTTCTTGAGGGCGTAGATATAGTCTGCATCGATAATCTGCGAGATGCTGTGCGAGATGATGATGACCGTGCGGTTCTGCTTGATGGCGTCGATGCTGTTCTTGATCTGCTCGGTGGCGATGGCGTCCAAGCTGGCCGTCGGCTCGTCAAGGAAAATGATGGGCGGGTTCTTGAGGAACATACGGGCGATGGCCACGCGCTGCTGCTGCCCGCCAGAAAGGTCGGCGGCATTGTGCGCGAACTGCTTCGGCAAGTCCATGATCTGGTCGTAGAGATGCGCCTTCTTGGCAGCCTCGACCACCTCCTCGTGACTGGCATCCGGGTTGCCGTAGAGGATGTTCTCCTCGATGGTGCCGTCGAAAATGTGGTTCTTCTGCAACACCAACCCGATGTTCTCGCGCAGATAATGCGTGTCGTAGTCGCGCAAATCGACCCCATCGAGGGTGATAGCGCCCACCTGCGGCTCGTAAAACTTATCCAACAGATTGACAATAGTGCTCTTGCCCGCGCCCGACAGCCCGACCAAAGCCGTAATCTTGCCCGGCTCAATCCGCATATTGACGTCGAACAACGCCTGCGTGCCGTTCGGGTAGGTGAAATCGACATTTTTGAGCTCGAAGTTGCCGTGAATCTGCTCGGGACAATAGTCGCCCGACGGCTCTATCTCCTTTTCGGAGTTGAGGATGCCGAAGAAGCCCTCGGCATAGATCAGCGCGTCGTTCACGTCGTCGAAAATGCGCTGCAGCTGCGTGATGGGCGCGATGACGTTGCTGAAGAGCATCACATGGTACATGATCTTACCGATGGTCATGCCAGGATATTCGATAAGCACCAAGTAGGCGGTGAGGATGATGACCAGCACCGTGCCAATCTGCTTCACGAAACTCTTGAGCCCGTTGTAATAGAAGGCCACCTTACGGGTCTTCATCTGGTTTTCGGTCACCTGGTTCTGGATATCGAGCTGCTTCTGTCCCTCAATTTCCTCGCGGTTGAAGCTCTTGATGACGTTGATGGAATCGATGATATTCTTGATCCCCTGACTTTTGGACTCCAAATGACTACGCATCTCGCGCCGCCAACCCTTCAGTCTTCGGGCCTGCCGGTAGGTGATCCAGAAATAGACGGGCACGATGCCGAGAGCCACAAGCCCCACATAAACGTTGGCCGCGAACATCAGGATGAGGGCGAGCAGGGCGCTGGTGAACAACGGCAACAAGTCGATGAAGAAGTTCTGCACCGTACGCGACAACGAGCTGACACCCTGATCGATACGGGCCTGCAACTTGCCGGTGGCATTGTCGCCGGAGTTGAAGAAAGCCATCTTAAAAGTGAGCACCTTCTCGATGATACTCTGTGCCAAATCACGACTGACGTAGATACGCATCCGCTCGCCGTAGTAGTTCTGCGCAAAGGTTACCAATGCAGAAACCAACTCCTTGGCTAACAGCACGATGCTGATAATGGTCATAATGCGGGCCGCCTGGCTCCATTGGAAATTGGTGCCGATGAGTGCGTTGATGGCATCCACCGTCCGGTCCAGCACGATAGCATTGACCTGCGCCATCAAAGAACCAACCAACGTAAGAATCAAAGTGATGAGCACCAACCATTTGTATGGTTTCACAAATGGTCGGAGATTTTTGAAAAGTTGCAGCAGATTCATATTGTCAAGATATTATTTTACAGCCTTATAAACGGATGCTATGCCGAAGGAATAGGGCGTGCAACGCGGCACGCGGAAGCCCGTTTCCGCCAGTTTTTCCGTCATCTTCTCCCCCCAGATGAAATTCTTCACACTCTTGTTCAAATAGGTGTAAGCCGACTTGTCGCGACTTAGCCAGCGTCCCACGGCGGGCAGGATGTGCGAGAAGTAGAGGTCATAACCCCATGCCATGATTCTGTTTTCCGGATAGGAGAACTCTAACACCATCAGCTGTCCGCCAGGTTTGAGCACACGGAGCATTTCCCGAAGGCCGGCGTCCAGATCGGAGAAATTGCGCACCCCGAAGGCACAAGTCACGGCATCAAAGCTGTTGTCATCATACGGGAGTTGCAGCGCACTGCCTTCCCGGAAGGTGATACGGTCCGACATACGCTGGCGTTCCACCTTTTCCTTGCCAATACGCATCATCTCCGGCGAGAGGTCGATGCCCTCCACCCGCGCAGCCTTTTCCTGCCGGACAAGTTCGATGGCCAAGTCCGCCGTACCCACAGCTACGTCCAGCACCGTCTCACAGGGAGCCATCCCCTTGACGGCACGCCGCCGCCACCGCCGGTCCACATTCAGCGACAGCAGATGGTTGAGCCGGTCGTATGTGCCGGCAATGCGGTCGAAAAGATGTCCGATATGCTGTTTCTCCTCCATCATTTGTCCGAACTGTCCAATAAAATCGTGACGGGGCCATCGTTGATGAAATCCACCTTCATATCCGCACCGAAGCGGCCCATCTCCACCTGCAGACCATATTGTCTGCAAAGCAAATCATTGAAATACTGGTACAACGGTTCCGCAACCTCGGGACGTGCCGCGTCCACGAAGCTGGGCCGGTTGCCATGGCGCGAATGGCCGTAGAGGGTAAACTGCGAGATGCTCAACACCGCACCATCCACCTCCTTCAAGGCTAAATTCATCTTCCCGTCGGCATCGTTGAAGACACGCAAGGCGGCCACCTTGCGTGCCAAATACTCGGCATCCTGCCGTGTGTCGCTGTGGGTGACCCCCACCAGCAGCAGGAAGCCTGTACCAATCTGTCCGGCCACCTCGCCGTCGATCCGGACCTCCGCCCGGCTGCACCGTTGAACAAGCACTCGCATAACCCTGTTTATTAAGGCTGCAAAAGTACAAAAAAAGAAAAAATACGCTATTTTTGCGCCAAATTTTGATTTGTATGAAAAGAATCCTTCTCCTGTTGGCGTTTCTGGCCATTATCGGCATCGCTATCTGGTATCTCGCCCGGCGCACCGCCTTCATCTTCGGATGCAAGCCCGTCTGGCTCTATATAGGATACACGCTGGCCTTGGTCGGGGCGTTTTTCTTCACCTTCGGCGGTGCCTCCCCATGGAGCTGCACGCCCGTCTGCCATGTCCTTTTCTGCATCTTCAGCACCCTGTTAGGCGTGCTGCTGTATCTGTTCATCATCATGGTGGCGGTGGACATCGTGCAGCTGTTCGCGCATTTTTCGCCACGCGTGTTCGGCCTTATCGTGGGTGCGCTCACGCTGGCCTTTTGCACTGGAGGTATTGTCAATGCTTTTATCCCGCGCCTCACGCCCGTGACGGTGGAGCTTCCCGGCTTGCAACAACCCGTGCGCGCCGCGCTGCTCTCCGACACGCACCTGGGACACTTCCGCGGCGGCGCGCACGTGCAACGACTCGTCAACAAGGTCAACCAGGCGCAACCGGACATCATCTTCTTCACCGGCGACTGCTTCGAAAGCCCCTATAATCTCAATGCAGAAACTCTTGAGCCGCTAAAGCAACTGAAGGCCCCTGTCTATTTCGTGGCCGGCAACCACGACGGCTATGTGGGCACCGACTCTGTCAAGAAACTGCTGCGACAAGTGGGTGTGCGGGTGTTAGAAACGGAAGCGGTGGTGGACCACGGCCTGCAGATTGTGGGGTTGGACTACATGCGCGCTGACGAGCAGGACGGCAACTCCATGCACGCGCCCGTGGGCGACGCCACCGTTGAGTCCGTAAGCCGGGAGATGATACACAAAGGCGTTTTGCCCCTTGTGGTATTGCACCACAACCCCTGCGGCGGGGAGTATTTGGAGAAGGCTGGTGTCGATCTCTATCTGGCGGGGCACACGCACGGCGGGCAGCTCTACCCGCTCATCTGGGTGAATGACCGCGTCTTCCAGTTCAACCGGGGATTGTATCACTTCGGCAATATGCAGGTGTACACCTCCTGCGGCAGCGGCACCTTCGGCCCTCCCATGCGCATCGGCACCCGTAGCGAAATCACAGTGATGGAGATGAGACCTGGGAAATAGAAACACAGTGCGGGCATTCTAAAAATCTTCAAATGCCCTATTGAAATTTCTTCAAATACCCTAATAGATTTTCTTCAAATCCCTTATTAAGATTTACCCATTTATCTGTTATTCAAATATTTTTCGTATTTTTGCAGCGCAAATAAAAATGTACAATAATGGAATACATAAAACGAATCGCAGACGAATTGTTGGAGCTTCAATTGGAGGCGGCAGGGATAGTGTTGATTGAGGGGGCAAAATGGTGTGGAAAAACCACCTCCGCCTTGCAACAGGCCAAAAGCGTTCTCTTTATGGATGATCCTGAACGGAAAAACGAATATCTTCGAATTGCAGAATCCGACATTAAAGTTCTGTTAGAGGGGAGCGTTCCCCGACTGATTGACGAGTGGCAAAAGGCTCCTCAGTTTTGGGACGCATGCCGCTATATAGTGGACAGAAGAGGTGAAGAGGGGCAATTCATCCTTACGGGAAGCGCCGAACCGGCCGACCAAAGCAAGATAAGTCACACAGGCACAGGACGTGTGGGATGGGTTAAAATGCGCCCCATGACACTATATGAATCTGGAGAATCCAATGGCAGCGTATCCATCGGCGATCTGTTCGATGACAATTTCAAAGCCGCAGAAGGAAATGTGTTGGATCTTAAAAATTTATGCTATTTGATCTGCCGTGGCGGATGGCCGAAAGCCATTGGGAAATCTGAACGGGCGGCTCTCCGTCAGGCCTTCAACTACGTGGATGCCGTGGCCAAGCGTGAGATTACCGAAGTGGACGAGGTTCACCGCAGTGAAAACAACACCCGACGATTGCTCCGCAGTTACGCCCGACACCAAGCAACGCAAGCGTCTAACAGTGCCATCGCCGCCGACTTGGCAACCAATGACACTGACTCTTTGAACGAGACAACCATCGCCTCTTATTTGAATGCCTTACGTAAAATTTTCGTAATAGAAGATATGGAGGCTTGGTATCCCAATCTGCGTTCCAAAGCTGCCATTAGGACTACCAGCACCCGATATTTTGTTGATCCAAGCGTTGCTACAGCATCTCTTGGCATAGGTCCCAACGACCTGATGAAAGACTTGAACACTTTAGGACTGTTTTTTGAGACAATGGCCGTACGTGACCTCCGCGTCTATACCGAAGCACTTGACGGCAATGTATTCCATTACCGTGACAACAACGGTCTTGAATGCGACAGTGTGCTGCATTTGCGCAACGGACACTATGGATTGGTTGAAATCAAATTGGGCGGCGAAACCCTGATTAACGAAGGGGCGGCCAATCTACTGAAATTATCCAAAAAAATTGATACTGACAGAATGTACCCCCCCTCTTTCATGATGGTGCTTACTGGAACAGGACAATACGCCTACCAACGCGAAGATGGCGTTTTGGTGGTCCCGATAGGATGCTTGAAAAACTAACCCTTTTTTTTGAATTATGCCAAAAGAGAAAATCAACAAAACCAACGCCTGCCGTTTGCTGGACCAAAAGAAAATCGCCTACGAGCTGATTCCCTACGAGGTGGATGAAAACGACCTTGGCGCACAGCACATCGCCGACCAGTTGGGCGAGGATATTGACCAAGTGTTCAAGACGTTAGTGCTGAAAGGCGACAAGACAGGCCACTTTGTGTGCGTCGTTCCGGGCAACGAGGAGGTGGACCTGAAGAAGACCGCTAAGGTGACAGGCAACAAGAACTGCGACCTCATCCCGATGAAGGAGCTGCTGCCGCTGACGGGCTACATACGGGGCGGCTGCTCGCCCGTGGGTATGAAAAAGAGCTTCCCCACGTATATCCATGAGACGTGCGAACTTTTCGACCACATCTATGTGAGCGCAGGCGTGCGCGGACTGCAGTTCAAGCTCAACCCGCAGGATCTGATAGCGGCGGTGGGCATGACGGTGGCGGAGCTGACGTAAGGAGATATCGGGTCGATGATGTCCATAAACAACGAGGGTGTGCCAATTGGCACACCCACGATTCTTTTCATGTATGTTGCTTCAAACCTCTACGGGTTCTCTCTGCGGATACAACGGATGCTGTAGCCCATCCCTTTCAGCTTGTCCTGAATCAGCAACTCAGGGCAGTAGTAGGAAATGACTGCGCACTTGCCACCGTAGGAGGAAGAGGTCTCGTAGGTCCAGAAGTAGGTCTCACCCATCAGGTTCATGAATCGCTCAGCGGAAGAATCATAATAACCGGCACCTCTTGCTCCGAAACCGGATGCATCGTTACCCTCTGCACCGGGCAGCCAGTAGAGGTCGCTGGATGACTTCACCGCATTAACACCGCCGGCAATACCCACCATGCTGGTGAAATTCTCGGTGCTCGGGATAGCCCAGCCCGTGGGGCAGATGCCGTGCACATACGGATACGTGCTGTAGGCGGCTATCGACACGGTAGGCTCCGTCGTGTTGTCGCCTTCCGGAACGTTGACTGCCGTGTACCAGGTGTAGAGTCTGCCAAACTTCTCTTCGTTCTCGGTCTCGTTGGGATAATCATTGCACTTATAGACCATCGAGTTGGGCGCGCCCGTAACCGTCTTGAGGTTGGAGGCGGTCCAGCACTCGCAGCCGATACGAACCGTATGGTACTCGTTGCCGTCAGCATCCACTGCGATGTACGGCTCGGTGAAGTTCGGGTCGGCGTCGCCGCAGTTCGGATAGCGCACGATGTACTTCTTGGGGAAATCAACGTGATTGCCGCACTCGTCGGTCACCGTCCAGATGATGGTGTACTCGCCCGGGGCGATACGGCCCAGCAGCGTGGTGCCCTCGTTCACGGTGGCCTTGTTGTTGCTCAGCACATCGGTAAGGTCCGTGTTGTTGGTGTACGCAGGAGCATTCACGTAGTAGAGCGTGTCGCAAGCACCGTACCAGAGGGTGATGATCACATCCGCATCATCGAAGGGATCAATGGCACCTGCGGTGGTGATCGTCGGCTTCACATTCACCGTTACCGTGAAAGCATCGCCGTCGCAACTTGTAATGTCATGTCCCTCGAAACTGGTTATTGAAGTAGGCGTCACGGAATAGGTGACGGTCTGGGTGGTCAGTTCACCGTTAGTCAGCGTGCCCGTGGTGAAGTTACCCTGACCGTTCGCTGCGCTCGCACCCGTCACACCCGTGTTGCTGACAATCGTCCAGGAATAGAGGGTAATGTAATCGAGCGTGTGTGTGCCAAGGGTGCTGGAACCAGCCGGAATCTTATCGCCAGTGGCGGCAGCAAAGGTCACGCTGTTCGGCGTGCATACCGTATGCTCCTGATTGGCGATGTAGGCCTTGGGGGTCGTGTAGATAACAATTTCACCATTTTCTTTACAACCGTACTTGTCGGTCACTTCTACTTTGAAGGTATCGGGATGTATGGTCACATCCGCTCCTGTATAGGCAATGGATCTAGCAGTATCTTTATCGCCTAAGGATGCGGGAGTCCATGCATAGGTGGGTTCTTCCGCTGTCGTAACAACCTCCAACTTGGTGGTTTCACCAGGACAGAGATATTGTTTTTCTGTTGGATTGGACACAACCGTTACAGTAGGAGCGTCCGGTTTCACCACGGTGATTTCAACACCCGTGTGTGCCACACCGCACATATCGGTGGCGGTAACCGTCACCGTAGTGTTGGGGGTGGTGATAGGATCACCAACGGCAGGAGTGATATTGCTCAACGTGACCGTATTGTCGCAATCAGTGGTGGAAGTGGTGGCGTTGTTCACAACCTCGGTCAGGGTTGTCAAGGCCGGAACGGAGAAGTTGCAGGAGCCATCCGACACAGCCGTAACGCTACTAATAGTGGAGCTTATGGTTGATGTAGGATTTTCGGTTGTAAACGTACCCGGCTTCACCGCACTCTGGCAGCCGTTGGCATCGGTCACCTTCAAACCATAACTATAGGTTTTGTTGCAGTTGGGCAGGGAAGCGGGGATTACTGTACCCGTATCGGTGGTACCAACCTGGACAGCATCACCTGACCATGTGTAGGTGGTGATGGCGGCATCGCCTAAAGTGACCTTAGGCACCACATCGTAGAAATTTTTATTCGGACATTTGTCAACAGGTTCCGAAATGCTGGTCACCACCGGAAGCTTCCATACATTAAGGGTATAGTGGCTATTGGAAGGCACTCCACAAGTGGGGGTGTAGTTGACCATAAAGCGCACATAGGTTTTGGTAGTAATGCCGTTAATAGTGAGCGGAGTAACACCATCTGTCCAATCTGTCCAAGTATTCCCGTCGGTTGACGTTTGCCAAGTGATATTAGGATACGTGGTGTTCGCTACAAGGTTGACGCTCACATTGCCGCCAGAGCAGACAGTGGTCTGCGAGTTACCGTTGTTATCTTCTACCATACCCGGATTAATATTGCCAGGATGGGTCACATGAACAGTATTCGTATATTGCGTCGAGGAACCGTATGTATAACCTCTGTGATAGTAGCCGGTAGCCGTAGCGGTGTATTCATTATTATTGGCGCCGTCGATATCGGTCCAGCTGGAGTTGTCGGTCGAGAATTGCCAGCTGTATTCACCACCTGCGGGGGTAGCATCGGCAGTACTTGTAATGGTCACCGCCGTATCGCCAGGGTTACAAACCCAGTCGTTGTCACTACCAGAAATGGAACCAACATTAACGGGATCAAGGGAGTTAACCCTCACGGTAACACAACTATCTTTGGTGGCATAACACGCATTAGAATTAGTGGCATAAGTGCACATGTTCGTGACGGTCACACAATATCGTGTGTCGTCTGACGGAGACTTGGTGATAGATCTGGAGGTTTCACCCGTACTCCATTTATATGACGTGCTATAGATGCCGCTTCCTGTCAGATGATTGGAGACATTGGCTGTAATGGTCGAGGAACCAGAGCCCGAGATGCTTTCCGGATTAGCCGAGGGAGTTACCGTAATGGCACGATCTTCAATATAGAACCACACGCGAACGAAGCCATCACCTCCGGCACCACCATTGCACCATCCTGCAATACCTATTTTGGAACCACCTCCAGCACCACCCTTGGGTTTTCCATTATCTCCCTGCTTACCGTTATGTCCATCTGCATCCCATGCCCAGTCGGAAGTTCCTTCTCCACCGTAACCATCAGTTGTTTCTCCTGTATTATTGAACATTTGGTAGCAATAACCAGTACCACCACGGCCAAATCCATCTTCAGCGCTACAATAAGCTTCGGTACGATGATCCGGATTATAGCCATAAGGGTTACCAGCCGCACCGCCACCACCGGAACTAATACGTCCCCACATGGAGCTACTTGTAAAAGTAGAAATATTTTCTTCTATCAAGTTGGGGCAATCTCTCTTCGCATTTCCACCATCGCCTCCACGGAAATGGAAAGCACCTGCACCGCCAGCTGCGCCACCCTTTGCTCCAGTAATGTTGTTATCTCCCGAAACACTTTTTCCACCGTATGCTTCGAGAATCATACTTCCATTGTTGTTTCTTTTCACATAGGAATCTCCACCATCTCTGAAATATCTGTTTTTATAAAAAGGCCATTCTGACCAACCTGTTATGGGAATAATACCATTCCAACCAACAATGCCGTCAAGCCAGGGACCATGCCACCATTTTACGTAATTGTTATGACTTTCCCATCCCTTACAAGCTCCCTGTTTCGCAACCCAATGCCAATTTTCCAATACGTAATAAACATAATGATCATTACAATCAGCATCATATTCATCTGGCGTAATACCTTCAGCTGTATTCCGACCTCCCCAACCTACCTTAATGGCAAAAGTTTCTCCGGGAGTAAGCCCCGTAATGGTGTCAGAGTACCCATAGGCACCACCGCCACCACCGGCAGAGACTTGATAGTATTTTGACATTTTGAGTTCATCCAAGAAACCACGTCCTTCAGACTTAATAAATCCGCCGGCACCACCGCCACCCACAGCCTGAAAATAGACTTTGGTACAACCAGCGGGTACCGTAAAGGTATGTGACTTATCAGCATTTGGACCATCAGGATTGCTATAGTCCTTGTAGCACCACTTACCCCACTGCTGGGCAAAAGAGACGCTTGCAACGAAAAGGCAGCATGTGAGCATCAGCAGCCCTTTCCACAAAAAGTTAAATTTTTTCTTCATTTTTAGTATATTTAATTGTTAATTTATTTCAATATAATTGCGTGGATTCCAATACAATGTTCACCTTATACGCAAAAAAAACGCGCAAAGATACATTTTTTTTCAATTATCGAAGAAAAAAATATTTTTTTTGATTTGACCGGACTGCAACAGAATCATTTCGCGGGATACAATCCGATCGCATTTTCCACTAAAGGAGCGGGGGTGCGCCGTTGGCGCACCCCCGCTCCTTTTCATGTTTGATATCTTTGAACCTCTACGGATTCTCTCTGCGGATACAACGGATGCTGTAGCCCATGCCTTTCAGCTTGTCCTGAATCAGCAGCTCAGGGCAGTAGTAGGAAATGACTGCGCACTTGCCACCGTAGGAGGAAGAGGTCTCGTAGGTCCAGAAGTAGGTCTCACCCATCAGGTTCATGAATCTCTCGGCCGAGGAATCGTAATAACCCGCACCTCTTGCTCCGAAGCCGGATGCGTCGTTGCCCTCTGCACCGGGCAGCCAGTAGAGGTTGCTGGATGACTTCACCGCATTAACACCGCCGGCGATGCCCACCATGCTGGTGAAATTCTCGGTGCTCGGGATAGCCCAGCCCGTGGGGCAGATGCCGTGCACATACGGATACGTGCTGTAGGCGGCTATGGACACGGTAGGCTCCGTCGTGTTGTCGCCTTCCGGAACGTTGACTGCCGTGTACCAGGTGTAGAGTCTGCCATACTTCTCCTCGTTCTCGGTCTCGTTGGGATAGTCGTTGCACTTATAGACCATCGAGTTGGGCGCACCCGTAACCGTCTTGAGGTTGGATGCCGTCCAGCACTCGCAGCCGATACGCACCGTGTGGTAAACATTATCATCTGCATCAACAGCGTAATAAGGCTCCGTGTAGTTCGGATCGGCGTCGCCGCAGTTCGGGTAGCGTACGATGTACTTCTTGGGGAAATCAACGTGGTTGCCGCACTCGTCGGTCACCGTCCAGATGATGGTGTACTCGCCCGGGGCGATACGACCCAGCAGCGTGGTGCCCTCGTTCACGGTGGCCTTGTTGTTGCTCAGCACATCGGTGAGGTCCGTATTGTTGGTGTACGCGGGAGCATTCACGTAGTAGAGCGTGTCGCACGCACCGTACCACAGGGTGATGATCACATCCGCATCGTCGAAGGGATCGATGGCTCCCGTGGTCTCAATCGTCGGCTTCACATTCACCGTTACCGTGAAAGCATCGCCATCGCAACTTGTCACTTCACTTCCGCTGAAACTGGTCACCGTAGTGGGCGTCACGGAATAGATGACGGTCTGGGTGGTCAGCTCGCCGTTGGTCAGCGTGCCCGTGGTGAAGTTGGCCTGATCCGTGGCTGCGCTCGCACCCGTCACACCCGTATTGCTGGCAATCGTCCAGGAATAGGTGGTGGTGGAGGTGAAGGTGTTCGTGCCGATGGTGGTGCTGGCAGCCGGAATCTTATCGCCAGTGGCGGCAGCAAAGGTCACGCTGTTCGGCGTGCATACCGTATGCTCCTGATTAGCAATGTAGGCCTTGGGGGTCGTGTAGATAACAATTTCACCCTTGGCTTCACAGCCGTACTTGTCGGTCACCTTCACTTTGAAGGTGTCGGGATGAACGTTCACATCCTCTCCTGTGTAGGCAATGGTTCTAGTTGTGTCTTTATCGCCTAAGGATGCGGGAGTCCATTCGTAAGTGGGTTCTTCTGCCGTGACGTTGGTCGTCAGCTTGGTAGTTTCACCCGGACAGAGATATTGTTCTGCAGTGGTGATATTCACCGTGGGAGCGGCCGGTATCACCACGGTGATGGTGACGTTCGTGGTATGGCCGCACATGTCAGTGGCTGTGGCCGTCACGTCTGTGGGGACGGAGATGGGATCACCGACAGGAGGATTGATATTGCTCAAAGTCACTGCATTACCACAGGTGGAGGTGAGGGCCGCATTGACAGCAGCGGTAAGGGCAGCCTGGGTGGGAATGCTGAAATTGCAGGAAGCGTCATAGGCGGCAATCTGGTCAGCGATGGTGCCAATGGTCAAGGCCGGAGTAGTCGTAGTGAAGGTGCCGTTCTTAATTCCGCTTACACAGCCGTGGGCGTCAGTCACCTTCAGGGAGAAGTCGTAGGTTTCCCCACAGTTGGGCAGAGTGGGTGTGATGTAAGCCTCGTTCTCCGTATAGTTTGTAATGCCAGTCCATGTGTAAGTATCAATAGCAGCACTGGAGGTAATATCTGCCGTGATGTCGTATTTAGTCATACCAGGACACGGATTTGCCGTAAAGTTCAATTCATCCACAGAGGGCAAAGTCCAGATGTTGATGGTGTAAATGTTGTCAGACGGTACGCCGCAAGTCGCCGTGTATTGGGCGATGTAACGCACGTAGGTTTTGGTAGTGATGCCGTCAACGGTGAACGGGGTAACGCTGCCCGAAAAATCTGTCCAATCATTCCCATTGGTTGACGTTTGCCAAGTGACAGAATACGTGGTGTTCGCAACAAGGTTGACGCTCACATTGCCGCCAGAACATACATTCATGGAGGTGTTACCACCATCATCAGCCAAAGTACCCGGATTGATGTCACTCGGACGGGTTACCGTGACGGGAGGATTGGTATAGACGGTCTCACAGCCTGTCACGGAGTAGCCACGACGGTAGGTACCAGTGAGTTTGGCGTTGTAGTCGATATCATCGGCACCGGGGATGGGGTTCCAAATGGTGCCACCATCAGTAGAGCGTTCCCATACGTAAGAACCGGAGGTGGAGCTGCTGGCTGGAACATCGTTACTGAGGACCACAGCCGTGTCCGTTGCGCTGCACGCCCAGATGCCGGCGAGAATGGAGCCCGCAGTGGCATCACAGCTGGCTTGCACTGTCAGTGTCCAAGAACCAGATGACTGTTTCCAGTCGAAATAGAGGGCTTCCTTGGCCTCACGAGTGAATACGTATGTGCCGGGGGTGTTAGTGTATTCCGTGCCAGGGGTGTAAGAAGCTCCTGTGGCACCGGTAATAATGGTACCGTTACATTTCCAGCGGTAGGAAACGGTGGCAGTACCTGACTGATATTTGGCAGCCGTTGAGTTGGTAACAGTGTTGGCTGTACCTCCCACAGGAATAGTTTGACCCGTAGAACTGATCGCACCAGGGTTCCATTCGTAGTAGGTGACGCGCACGCCGCCCGCAGCACCCGAACCCGAACTTACATTAAGAAGGCCGCAGTTTCCGCCGCCGCCGCCGCCAAACACACCAGCTGACTCGATACCCGTCCATCCGTTAGCAGCACCAGCGCCATAGCCATTACCACTACCAGGGTTGGAAGAGGGGCCATTCTTTCCTCCTCCATTCATCGGATAGCTTGCGTCGTTGCCTTGATAGCCATCTTCCGATGAACCTGCACCTGTGCCACCGCCGCCGGAGCGGGTCGCCACATCAGCCCCATTACCAAGGCCACCGGCTCCGCCCTTGTGGGTGGTAGGGGTGGGCAATCCTAAGCTGGTGTTTATGTAGCCGCCGTTGCCGCCTTGGGCACGAGCAGCACCATCAACGCCCTTGCCGCCCTGGCCACCGTATGCAGTAATGAAAGTTGTTCCGCTATACGAGGCAGAAGTGTTACCACCCTGGCCTCCATCGCCACCTGATGTACTTTTCGTACTGCTGCCACTACCGCCAGCACCATACGAAAAGTTAACCGTAGCATTTACAGGAAGATAATTAGAGGTGTTGACACCGATATAGCCACCACCACCTCCTCCATGGCCACCAGATCTGGAGATTGTATTCAAATTATTAAGAGCACCTCGGCCGCCACCGCCACCGCCGCCCCAACATTCCACCTTCACAATTTTGGTGTCGTAGGAACCCGGCTTACTAAAGGAACCTCCATTACCACTGGTCCACGTGCTCTGCGCCATGGTAACATTGCCGCACAGCAGCGCACACATGCACAAAACTGCTGTCATAAACAGCGAATTTAATGTAAATTTTTTCATATAATTTAATTTTAACAATTTGATATTCAATGTATTAATGTATTCTATAAAAAATATAATTACTCTTTTTCAAATATGCAAAAATACACATTTTGTAAATTTACGTAACCAATGTAAAAAAAGTTACGAACATAATAAAGTTATAAAAGTCAGATAATTTTGAAAAAAACAACAGCTTTCTGGTGTGTATTATCACACCATCCCCTATACAATACTATTATATATGTACGCCATTTTCTCGTCCTCCGGCAGGGCCACATCTATCCAGTGGATGTCGAAACTGAGACGCTCCATCCGGCGGAACCAGGTCATCTGGCGTTTGGAAAACTGGTGGATGGCCGTGTTGAGGGAAGAGAACATCTCCTCGTAGTTAATCTGTCCTAAAAGATATAATGTAACGTATTTGTATTCCAATCCATAACGTATCAGGATTTCCGAAGGCACGCCCTCGTCCAGCAGGGCCTTCACCTCCTCAATCATCCCCTCCTCCAAGCGGGCCTTAAGCCGCTGCGTGATGCGCGTACGGATGAGATCGCGGTCGCCGCGCAGCCCGAAGATAACCGATGGCACGGGGTCCGACAATATCTGGCTGTCTTCCTGCCACTTGAAACGATAGCCCTGCAGCACCGCTTCGATGTAGAGGCCGCTGCCGCCGCAGATCACCACTTGCTTGCCACGACTTTGGATGTCGCGCATCGCCTTGAATGCCTCCTGCTGGTAGCGATAGACGTTATACTTCACGCCCGGTTCCTCAATGTCGATGAGATGGTACGGCACCGGCTGCCCATTGTATTCGTACTCGGAGATGTCCTTGCCCGTGCCGATGTCCATGCGGCGATAGACCTGCCGCGAGTCGGCACTCACAATCTCGCCGCCCAACTCGGCAGCCAGTCGCACGGCGATGTGCGTCTTGCCTGTGGCGGTGGGACCGAGAATCGTGATAATGGGTTTCTTCTCTTCGTTCATCATTTCACAGGCTGCAGTTTGGGTTCGTCAAAAATCTCCAGATCAAAGATGCGTTCGCCATCGATTTTGAGGCGCATCATCGTGAGGCGGGTGTGGAAGCCGTAGCGTCCGGCGGCCCCTGGGTTGAGAAACAGCAAGTTATGCTGTTTGTCGTTCATCACCTTCAGAATATGCGAATGTCCGGCCACGAGGATTGTCGGTTGGGCTTGCCGGATAAGCTGCAAGGCCTCAGGGTAATATTTGCCCGGATAGCCCACAATGTGGCGGATGGCCACCGTGTGCTTTTCGCAAGTGAAAACCTGATTCTCAGGAATTTCGCGGCGGATGTCCCAGTCGTCGCAGTTGCCATACACGGCGCGCACGGTGGGCGCGATGGCGGCCAGTTCGTCGAGGATGAAGTCATCCACGATGTCGCCCGCGTGCCAGATCTCGTCGCACCCCTTGAAAAACTCGAAAGCGTCGGGATGCAGATAGCCATGCGTGTCGGAAAGGAGACCTATCTTCTTCATTCTTTCACGGGATTGCGTTGTTTCACCACCTCGAAGAGGGTGATGCCCGTGGCCACGGAGACGTTAAGCGAGCGGATGGTGCCCACCATCGGGATGGTGATGGTGTCGTTGCAATGGCGCAGATAGTCCCAGGCGATGCCCTCGTACTCGTTGCCCATGATGAGGCAGAGCGGCCCGGTCATATCCTTGTTGTAAAGCGCGTGGTTGGCCTTCTCGGTCACACCGACCACCTCGATGCCGGAGTCTTTGAGATACTGGATCACCTCCACAAGGTTGGAGTGGCGGCAGACGGGGATCTTGTTCAGCGCGCCGGCAGAGCTTTTCACCGCATCCTCGTTGAGTTGCGCACCGCCGTTGAGCGGGAGGATGATGGCATCCACGCCCGCACATTCCGCTGAGCGGGCGATGGCACCCACGTTGCGCACGTCGGTCACCTTGTCGAGGAGCAACAGGAACGGCACTCGCCCCTCTTCGAAAAGCGTGGGCACGATGTCGAAGATGCTGCAATACTCGATGGCGGAGAGGAACGCCACCACGCCCTGATGGTTGTTGCGCGTGAGGCGATTCAGTTTCTCCAAAGGCACATATTGGAAGGGGATCTTGTGCTGGCGCACCTCATAGAAGAGCTGTTTGAACAGCTCGCCTTGAAGCCCTTTCTGGAACAGGACCTTGTCGATGGTCTTGCCACTCTCGATGGCCTCAAAGATGGGGCGCATACCATAGATGAGAGCAGCATTTTCGGAGGTTGGTTTTGGGTACATTATTATGTGTGTGATTATTTCGATGATATTTTTTTTGCAAAAATACATTATTTTCCAATATCCACGCTCCCCCGCAGGCCGCCGGCCTGCGAATGGATGATAATGGCCACCCGCTACACACCCCTGCACGCCGCTGGCGTGCAGATTCGGAGACAACAAAACGCGTCAATAAACACAACAGGACAGGCCAGCGGCCTGTCGGGGTGCGTAGAAACGATGCACACACAACAAGACACGCCGCTGGTGCGCAAATTCGGAAACAACAAAATGCGGCGGCAAACACAACAGGACAGGCCAGCGGCCTGTCGGGGTGCGTAGGGTTGTGCGGGGCACGAACAATATATCGCACGCCGGAGGTGTGCGGGGAATACACAATCAACCATTACACATCTTCGAAAATATATTGTTCATCATATTTCACCTCCGCTTTTTTCAACATATCCAGATATTCCTCCCTGAATGTTCTTTTGGTATGATGTCGCTCCTGATTTTGAATGTACTGGACCACCCTGGGCACCTGACTCTTGGAATATGAAAACGCACCATAACCTGTCTGCCAAGCGAATTTCCCCACACAAAAGCCTTTTTGGTTAATCCATTCTGACGTCTCACGCTTCACCAACATCATCAGTGAGGATAATGATTGCGTCGGACGCATCCCGAACAAGATGTGAACATGATTGGCCGTTCCTCCGACGGCCAGAATCTGATGGCCCTGCTCCTGAACAATAGCCGTCACATATTGGTATAACCGCTCACGCCAAGAAGATTCAATCAATGCCTCCCGATACCGAACAGCGAATACTGCTTGTATGTGAATCTGCGTATAAGTGTTCGTTTTAATGTTTTTAGATTTTTGATTCTTTTGAGTTTTCATTTTTGCGTTATTTAATATGGCTGCAAAAATAAAAAATATTATAACATATTGATTATCAGTCAATTTTAACAATTAATTGTTAAAATTCGGATTCTCATACACACAACACACCTGCACGCCGCTGGCGTGCAAATTTGGCAATAACAAAACGCCTCAGGGTAAACAACAAGACAGGCCAGCAAAAATTATTGTATTTTCGCACCATCTGATTTTTTTGAGGTTAGGGTGTAGTTTTTCATCACCCTTCGTAGTCAAAAGAAAAACAACGTCTGAAAGATGAAGCAGAAAAAAGACAAAGAACAGAAAGAACTAGACTTTGAACGGCTGGTACAGGAACAGCGACAGACCATCTACTCGGTGTGCTACCTCTTCGCCGACGACCGACAGGAAGCAGACGACCTCGCTCAAGAGGTGCTGATACGCCTCTGGCAGGGCCTCGACGGCTTCGAAGGGCGCAGCTCGACCAAAACATGGGTCTATCGCGTGGCGCTGAACACCTGCGTGACCTTCGACAAGCGCCACCGCCGCCGTCCCGACTGCATGCCATTAGAAATGGACATCGACCTCTTCGCTGACGAGGAGGCCTGTCCGGCGGCCAGCCGCCTGCACAAGCGCATCGCACGACTGCATCCCTTCGACCGCGCACTGATCCTGCTTTGGCTCGAAGACCTGCCCTACGACGAGATTGCCGCCATTCTCGGCATCACCGTCGATAATGTCAGCGTGCGCTTGGTGCGCATACGCGAGAAACTCAAATCATTCACCGACTAAACCTCAAAACAGATATGGAACAGTACGAAGACATCAAAAGCGAACTGCAGCAGGAACTGCACGACCTGCAGCAGAATGTGGAGCAGCACAGCAGCTTCAA
>JAFYAW010000038.1 GCA_017540505.1 Bacteroidales bacterium
GAGCGGCTTGCCGGGGAAGCGGGTGGAGGCGTAACGCGCCGGTATGATGCCGATAATGCGTTGCGCACCCATTATTTGAACAGACCGAACAGCTCGGCGTCGATTTTGTTGATGATCTCTCCGAAGTCCTCGGGACGCTCGGCGAACTTGATGGTGTTCACATCCACCACCAGCAGCTTGCCGTCTTTGTAGTTGGAGATCCATTTCTCGTATTTCTCATTCAGATTCTCCAAATAAGAGAGACGGATGGAGTCCTCGTAGGCGCGACCGCGCTTGTGGATCTGGGTCACCAAGGTGGCCACATCCGCTTTCAGATATATCAACAGATCAGGGGCCTGGATGAACTGTTTCATCAACTCGAAGAGCGAGGAATAGTTGTCGAAATCACGGGTGGCCATCAAGTCCATCTCGTGGAGGTTGGGCGCGAAGATGTAGGCGTCCTCGTAGATGGTGCGGTCTTGGATGATGTCCTTTTTGCGCTTGCGGATGTCAATCACCTGACGAAAACGGCTGTTGAGGAAATAGATCTGTATGTTGAAGGACCAGCGTTGCATATCGCGGTAGAAGCTCGCGAGATACGGGTTGTTGTCCACGCTTTCGTACAGGGGCTCCCATCCGTAATGTTTGGCAAGCATTCCTGTCAGTGTTGTTTTTCCGGAACCGATGTTCCCTGCGACGGCTATGTGCATGTGTTTATGGTGTTTTAATGTTGTTTGATTGTTTGAATGTTTAAAAGAGCGGGTTCCCTATTCGGAGGTTTTCACGTGGAGGGAATGGATGACGAGGTAGGCGCACAGGCCGGCGAACATGACGATGGCCAGTATGCCGTAGATCGGATGGCTTTGGTAGGCGGTGGTGGTGGAGAGCTCCACACCGGCGTATTTCAGGATGGCACTGATCACGCCCATGATGGCACCGCCGGCCAGCAGACCGGAGGCGAGGAGCGTGCCCTTCTCGGAACGGGCTTTGTTGAGTTTCTCATCTTTGCTGCGCGTCTTGATGAACCAGGCTAAGAGACCGCCCACGAGGAGGGGCAGGTTGAGCTGCAAGGGGATGAACATGCCTAAGGAGAATGCCAATGCCGGCACGCCGATGCAGTCGAGCAGGATGGCTAAGATGGCTCCGATGATGTAGAGCAGCCAGGGGGTCTGGCCTCCGAACATCAGCGGCTCGATGATGGCGGCCATGGCGTTGGCCTGCGGGGCCACGAGCGCGTCTTCACCCGTATAGCCGTAGGTGTTGGAGAGCAGCATGATGACGGCACCGACCGTCAGCGCCGACACCAACGTGCCCACGAACTTGAAGGCCTCCTGCTTGAATGGGGAGGTGCCGATCCAGTAACCGATCTTCAGGTCGGTGATGAAGCCGCCGGCCATGGCTAATGCGGAGCATACGATGCCACCCACCACTAAGGCCGTGATGATGCCCGTGCCGCCTTTCAATCCCACAGCGGAGAGGATGAAGGAGGAGAGAATGAGGGTCATCATCGTCATGCCCGAAACGGGGTTGGTGCCCACCGTGGCGATGGCCGTGGCCGCCACTGTGGTGAAGAGGAAGGCGAACAGGAAGACCACCAACAGGGCCACGATGATCTGCGTGATGTTCATCTGCATCCCGCCGAACAGGAAGAAGAGGACCATGAGGATGATGACGCCGAGGAAGCCGAACAGGATGATCTTCATGGAGATGTCACGCTGCGTGCGCAGGACGGTTTGCTCGCCGCCCGCCTGTTGGCCCGCCTTGAAAGCCACGCCAAGGGATTTCTTGATGACGCCCGCGGACTTGATGACACCCAAGATGCCGGCCATGGCGATACCGCCGATGCCGATGTAGCGGACATAATGCGAGAAGATGAAGTCGGGGTCCAGAGTGCTCATGGAGGTCAGCACGCCGTTCACGTCGGTGGCACCGAACTGTCCTAAGAGCGGCACGATGAACCACCACGACAGGGCGGAGCCGGCACAGATGATGGCCGCGTATTTCAGGCCGATCAGATAGCCGGTGCCCAGCAGGATAGATTCGGCGCTCATCTTGAAGACGAACTTGTGGTTCATGGCCAGGCGCTCGCCCCACCCGCACATGCGTGTGGAGATGGTGTCGGCCCAGAAATGGAAGGTCGTCATGAGGAAGTCGTACAAGCCGCCAATCAACCCGCTGATCAGCAACAGTTTGGCCTGGTTGCCGCCCTTGGCACCCGACACCACAATCTCGGTGGTGGCGGTGGCCTCCGGGAACGGGTATTTGCCGTGCATGTCGGAGACGAAATATTTGCGGAACGGGATCAGGAACAGGATTCCCAGAAAGCCTCCGAAGAGGGAGGAGAGGAAAATCTGCCAGAAGTTGACCTGGATGTCGGCGGCGATGGCCGGGTTGGTCTCCTTGATGATGTAGATGGCCGGCAGGGTGAAGATGGCGCCGGCCACGATGACGCCGGAGCTGGCCCCGATGGACTGGATGAGCACGTTCTCGGAGAGCGGGCTTTTGCGCTTGGCGAGGGTGGAGATGCCCACGGCGATGATGGCGATGGGGATGGCGGCCTCGAAGACCTGGCCGAACCGCAGCCCCGAATAGGCCGTGGCGGCGGAAAAGATGATGGCCATGATGATACCCCATGTGATGGTCCAGGCGTTCAGCTCGGGATATTTCTTCTCACCCAATAAAATGGGCTTGTAGGTTTCGCCTTCCTTGAGCTCGCGATAGGCGTTGTCGGGAAGTTTGATTTCCTCATTCAGGTCAAGACCCTGTTTTTCTTGTTCTTCCATATTGATTTATAAATGATTATGAGAATACAAATAATGCCGCCAAAGATACAAAAAAACTTTGTCCTTTTTTGTCTTTCGGATAAATTCTTAACAGAATAATTCACAAACGGATTCGTGGGATGGCAAAAAAAAGACAACCCGTGGAAGGGTTGTCTTTGGTGATTCCGCTGCGACTCGAACGCAGAACCTGCTGCTTAGAAGGCAGCTGCTCTATCCAGTTGAGCTACGGAACCCTCTTGCCGTCGGGATAGCCTGATTCGAACAGGCGACCTCCTGCTCCCAAAGCAGGCGCGATAACCGGACTACGCTATATCCCGTTTTTGAGGCTGCAAAAATACACTTTTTTTACTTTTGCACCATGGTCTGCCTCATTTTGTATGTGGTTGATAATAATGGGATTAAAAAAAAAAGACCGAAAGCAGTGTCGCTTTTCGGCCTTTTTTGTGGCGGGAACGGGAATTGAACTCGTGACCTCCGGGTTATGAATCCGACGCTCTAACCGACTGAGCTACCCCGCCTTTTTTGAGGCTGCAAAAATACACTTTTTTTCATTACCCTTGTTTTGATGAAATTTTTTTTTTGAGGGAGTGTTTTTTTTATTATTTTTGCAGGGCTAAATAATGTGAAAAACCGTATAGTTATGAAATACAGATTTACTGGTAAAATCGTCTTGTTCTGCCTGTTTATAGCTGCTTTGACCAGCCTTGTGCCGGCGGAAGCCCAGCAACCGGCCGTTTTTAACGGTACTCCGCCCACGTTTATGACCTTTACGGCCCCCTACGTGAAATGCCGGTACGGCACATATTGGTGTGCGTGCGACGCAAACAACTCCTATTGGACGTGCTCGGGAAACAATAACGCCAACTGGGTGACGGGTACCTACGGATCGGCTTCGTATGCCAATTCCGCCACCAACGGGATCATGTCCCCGACGAGCACCAACTGGAGCCACCGCCTCATCACCTCCCATACGGCCATGGATCCCTGTATGTGCTATGAGACGGGCAGCGGTACGTATGCCCAATCGCCGGCACTGCCGGTGGGCGGTTGGGATCTGGAACCCAGCACCCTCTACGACCCCATTGACACGGTGATCCAGTTGGGAGGCCCCAACAACCAGGGCAAGGGCAGCCAGTCCATCGAGTACTGGTTCCGCCCCTCCCCGGAAAAGAGCGTGCTGATGGTGATGCTCGCCTTCGCCACCGAGGCCTCCAACCACCCCACCTATCAGAATGCCAAATTCTATGTGGAAGTGCTGGACTCGGCCAACCATCTGCTGGACCTCGGCTACTATCCGGACCTTCAGGGTAACCCGATGAGCACGCTGCCTCTCCAATGGCCCTACGCCCGCTTCCTCTATGTGCCGATTAACACGAGTAATTCCACTTGTCATATTCCCTATTGTCTGGCCACCCCTGTGGGCTATGACTATTATGGTACGAACGATGAGAATAAGGCCTTCCAGGTTTCCGAATGTCCTTATGCGCAGTTCAACGGCCAGGTGCCATTGTCGCACTCTTCCGTCAATTCCCAGTGGTTCAAATATACGCAGATTGCCTTTGACCTTTCCAAATATGCCAAATTGCATAAAACGGTCATCTTCCGTGTGAAAGCCCAGTCGTGCGTGATGAACTTCCACTGGGCATACGGCTATTTCGCCGCCCAGCTGGTGCGCGGATACATCGCCGCGGATGTGTGCGACAAAAACCATATATGGCTTTCCGTACCCGACGGCTTCAGCGAGAACTCATACGTGTGGTATGTCGGCGCGGATTCCGCCTCCGCTCAACGCGCCCAATTATACGACGGTCAGCACAACATCTTCATCTCCCGCACCAATGGTACGCAGATTTACCCCTACTATCGTTGCGAGGTGAAAACCCAGGCGGGCGTGCCTATCATCTATGAGGGCAAAATCGATTACTATTCGGATATACATCCCGTCTATCAGTATGCCCAGATAGCCTGCGACAGCGTATATACGCTCCGTTTCGATAACTTTAGCACCTATCGTGAGATTCGTCCGTCGGCCAATGCCGGCCTCGCCGACACAATTACCTACCCGGTCCAGTATGTGGAATGGGATTTCGGCGACGGTTCCCCGCGTTCCGCCACGCTGAGCCCCACGCACAACTATGCCGAACTGGGCTACTACCCGGTGACCTTGTGGGTATATGACCGCCATCGTAACTGCTGCGACTCGGTCAAGCACATGGTCTTTGTGGATACGGTCAACCATGTCAATGTGGGAGACAAGATGCTGAAGATGGAGGTCTATCCCAATCCTTCCGACGGCATCTTCACCGTGTCGGTGGAAAATACGCCCACATATAATATTAATGTGTATGACATGCGGGGCGGTCTTGTGAAAAGCCTGCCTTCCACCGCTTCCGAAACCAAGATTGACCTCAGCGAAGTGCCCTCCGGCTCCTATATCGTGGAGGTCCGTACGCCGAAAGGCCGTCACACCAAGATGGTGCAGAAACGATAGTTCCGGTTATTCCTAATATCGCTATATTGAGGGACCGCCAAGGTCCCTCTTTTTTTCTTCCCTTCCCTTGCAACAATTCGCCTGACAATTCGTTAAGCATAATGTACGGCCTTTGAATGCTGGCGGTATTGATCAGAATTGTTTAATTTATATAGTATGAAAAGAAATATAACCCCGATTCTCCTCGCGGCATTGTGCCTGCTGACGGCAATGTCTCTTTCTGCCCAACAGCCCCCTGTGGTGAACGGCGTTATGCAGGGCTCTCCTACCACGTTTATGGTGGATCCGGCAACCTGCAACCAGGCCAACGGCTGGGCAAGAGCGTATAATGCTACTTATCCGTCTCAATCTCAGGCTACCGCTACTACAGAAGGCCCCAATTATACATTGGGAGTGGCAAGTGGCTGGTCGTCACACCAATTGATGACCAATCCTTCAAATACGAGTTCGCAGACGGATAACCAAGCTTGTGGTGTCGGTGGTCCGAGCGGCCACCTGCCTATATTCCCGTTGAATTGGTATTCGGATACTTTTCCCGGGTCGGGTCTTCACTACGAGACCCAGGTGATGCGAGTTGGAAACACCAGCGGTAACGCCAAGTCGGCAAAGATGGAGTACTCGTTTATTCCGGACACCATTAAACCTGTCTTGCTGGTGGCGTATGAGTGCGTTTTGCAGGCACCCAACCATCATCGTGTACAGAACCCGTCTGTGCTGATCCAGGTGTCGGAGAACAATTCTAATCATAATGCCCTGTTTTCGTTGGGCAATTATCCGAGCGATTATATTACAAATGGCAACAACACACTTAATAATAATCCGAATTGTCCGAGAAACACGAATTGGCCGTACGCCCGGTATTTTTATCAGGCGGAGGGAGATGACGGTCCATCGGTCCGTCCTGCTGAGATGACCCCGTCCGCTTTTTATACAGGAAGTAATTTCCCGACATACGAGTGTGGTTCAGGATATAATAAAATTGTATCCACACAATATGTGACCGTGGCGTTCAATTTGATGGAACAGGCAAGGAATCATACACCGGTGAAGTTCAAGATAGTCATGCGAGGATGTACACAAGCTGGACACTATGCCTACCTTTATTTCACGGCGAAGATGAGGGAGGGCAAGATTAACGTGGATGCCTGCCCGCAGGATGATACGGTCACCTTGTCGGTCCCGTGGGGCTTTGATGCCTTCAGTTACCGTTGGAAACATGGATTGAACAAAGACACTTGTGCGATTTTTACTCCCCTTAACCCGTATAGGGTGAAAATTCCTCGCAACGAACTGATGCCCTATTACCGCTGCGAGATGGAGTCGCAAACGGGTGTGCCGTTCGTATATGAGGCGCACACATCCAAGTATGACTTCCAGCCTTATTTCAGCTATGTGGATTCGGCGGGTGGCTGCAAGCATAATCTCGTCTTCCGGGACAGCAGTATTAACCGAATCATTACCCCTGAGTTCAGCGCTTATGGTATTTTCGTGCCGGCAGACACGGTGGATGATCCCTCGCCGGTGTTGGACTGGTTCTGGATAAGAGCTCCCGGCGACACGGTGCGCATGGGCAGTGCCAACGACACGCTGGTGCGTGACACCTTCCCAGCATACCTTAATAATGTTCGTCTGGATTCGATAAAGGTGCTTCTGCGAGTGAACACGAGCCAGACTCAGGCGTGCCACTGTCTGGACACGGTTATCTGGGTGAAACTTGACACGGCGAACGTGACATGCCCGGTGACGAGCGACACCATCCGGATCTGCGAGAGCTCGATGGTGAACGGAGAATACCGGATGAAGATAAGCGATTCCACGTACATCTGGCAGTATGACCACCAGGTGATACCGATTGTATATAAAGACTCGGCGTGGAACGGGTGCGACAGCATCGTGAAGAGGATGCTGATGATATCCCAGCCGAAGGTGAGCATCAGCAGCCGAAGGGATTATTGTGAGGATTTCGAGACGGTGTTGGAGACGGACAAGGGGAGTGACACGAACTACGTGTGGACGTGGAGTGACGGTTCCCAGGACAGCCTGCTGAATGTGGTTCGGGCGGGGACGTACTCGGTGACGGTGATGAACAAGCGGGATTCGTGCCTGGCGAGCGGGACGATTGTGATTCCGACGTGCAAGCCGTTCATGAACCTGGC
>JAFYAW010000039.1 GCA_017540505.1 Bacteroidales bacterium
AAAAGTATGGTGTTTGGAGAGGTTATACAATTCAGGGACGTCCATCAAGTGTGATTAAATATAATCGAAAAGGACAAGTTATTAGCATAAAATTGTATAATAACGGTTGGTGATTGATTTACAGGTAATGTTTTTTATATCTAACCCCCTTTTTAGTCATAGTGCACAAAAAGAAAAAAAAGTAACGATCGATTGCGTGTTTTTACCGTTCCAACCAGTGACGGATGTTTAGGCTACAAACTACAGGATTATGACAACCCCGCAGGGTAACCATCTACATCAACGGCAAGGAGGTGGAGGCCTCCGTCAAGCAGATATGTTCCGAGATGAACCGCCCTTACCAACGAGCAGAACCGCATGGTCATCGGATAGACGCCCTTTCCCCTCGTGCCGTCCTTTCGCGGCGGCCCCGCCCCGTTCTCCGTGGCACGCGCCTGCCGCGCCGCGATGGTGTGTGCGTGTGGCCCCTTTTCTACAGATATGCAACGCCTAACGGCGTTGTGGCGGGATGGGTGCGTTCCCTGGCTACAGATATGGATCCCCTGACGGGGATGTTTTGTAAACTGTACCCAAAAAGTTGGATATAAAACTAACCGGGACGTGAGGAGATTCCGCCGCTCCTACCGTCGCTGGCGGAATGGCGTTTCGCGGAATCCCCAACCATTCAAGGTGCCGAAACCGCAAACCGTAAATCCAAAATCCCAACTCCCAAATCCCAACAACTAACAGCCTTAACTCCTTAGTTTCTTAACTTCTTAATTTCTTAATTTCTTAATTATAATCCCAACCCCCAATCTCCAATCCCCAATCGCAAACCGCAAACCGCAAATCGCAAACCGTAATTACGCATACTTGAATGGAAATCAGAGGGATAGAACGAATATTAATCCTCCTTCCGCTGGCTGTTCTTGCGGTATTCGTCGGCGTATTGGTAGAACTTCCGGGCCATCTCCATGTTGTGGCGCCGCTCGGCCTCGCGGGCGATGGCAAGGTACGACTCGTACACGCCCTCGCGCGAGAGCAGGATGCCATGGTAGTAGTCATCGTTGCAGTAGCCCGATGGCATGTTGCTGCAGAACTGCTCCAGGGCCAAGAACACCTCTAGCGCGTCGGCCGACTGCCCTGATTGGATGTAGGCGTTGCCGATGCTGTACAGCTTGTCGTACAGCTGTAGCGAGAAGTCCGAAACGGCCCGCTCCTGCTCCTCGGTCAGCTCCGATTTCATGTAGAGCAGGTGTATGAGTTCCACACTCTCCTTGTAGCGGCCCTGGCGAAGACGCAGCTGGGCCTTGAGCAGCAGCGCGTCGGGGTTGTATTTGTTGAACTGTAGGGCGCGGTCCAGGTTGTAAAGGGCGGCACCCGTGTCGGAAAAGGCCATCTCTTCCTGCGCCCGCAGGTAGAACAGATGGTCCACCTGCTGCTTCTGCACCGTAAGGATCTCGTTCAGACGGTCCGACTTGTTGGCGATGCGGTTGAATTGCGCGCGCGTCTGGTAATAGTCCGTCTGAAGGCATTTGACCAAATGGGGTAGGGTGGTGGCCCGGAAACGGTCCATCTCCTTCCGGATGTCCTGCAGGAAATAATAGTGCAGGGTGATGATCTCCGGGTCCTCGGTGTTGAGTTTGTCCAACCGCACATTCCATTGCCGGAACTGCGACCCGATGGAGTCGCACGGAATCTGCGCTTTCACTCCGATGAGGCAGCAGCATAACCCGATGACGGCGCAGAGTCTCTTCAAGGATGGCTATTTTAAGAAATCACGGATGGCGTTTTCCATTTCCGTCTCGGACGGTGCTCCGACCATCTTGCGGGGCTGGTCGGTGGTGTTGAAGAACATCAGTGTCGGGATGTTCTGGATGCCGAAGGCGGCGCACACATCCTGGGCGCGGTCCACATTGATTTTGTAGATGATGAGCTGCCCCTTGTATTTCTTCGCCATCTTTTCCATCATGGGCTTGATGCTCATGCAGGGCCGGCACCAATCGGCGTAGAAGTCCACCACACAGGGGGTGTGGCCCTTGTAGCGGAAGCCCTGCGGATTGTCAATGTCGGTAATACGCTTTGTGAAATCGCTGGCAGTCAGTGCGATGACGTTGCCGGAAAGATCCTCTTCCAACGCGGGTGTCTCTTCGGCCTGGTTGTCGGAGATGTAGGGGTTGCCGGATTCCGTCGTGGTTGCCGCGGCGTCCTCGTCGGCATCCTTCTGATGGTTGCCGTTCCATTGGCAGGCTCCTAACAGCAGGAGCGAGGCGGATAGGAGAAGAGTGATTCTATTCATGTGTCTGTTTTTGATTGTATTCAACAATGAGGTTCTTGAAAATGCGGCCGCGCTCCTCGAAGTTCTTGAACTGGTCGTAGCTGGCGGCGGCGGGCGAGAGCAGCACCATGCGGCCCTCCGGCGTGTGCTTGAACGCGAAGGCGACGATCTGGCGGAAATCCTGCTCGTGGATAACGTTTTCCGGCAGCGGATATTGTGCCTGCCACTCCTGCATCATGCGCTCGCCCGCGGGACCGGTGAAGGCGATGTTCGGGACGGGGTTCTCATGCAGGTGCTTATATAATATATTGTATTCGATGCCACGGTCGAAGCCGCCGAGGATGAGCGTGTCCACCTTCTTCAGTGCCTTCAGTGCCGCGATGGTCGCCTCCGGAATCGTGGAGATGCTGTCGTTGTAGAAGTCGATGCCCTGGAATCGCCCCACATATTCGATGCGGTTGGGAAGTCCGCGGAAACTCCTCAGCCCCTTGGCGATGTCGTCGTGCGACACTTTCAGATGCCGGCATACCGCCATGGCCGCCATGATGTTGTAGTAGTTGTGCGTGCCCGGCAGGTTGTAGTAGTCCGTAAGGTCGTACTCGTCCTCCACATGGCCGGAGATGGCGAAGTGGATCTTCCGGTCGCGGCAGCAGGCGTAGGGACCCTCCTGCGGCTTGGTGCCGAAAATCACACGGTCGCGGTTCAGGTGGTACGACTTGATGAGCCCCGGGATGTGCTCGTCGTCGCCGTTATAGACCAAGAACTGCCGTTCGTCCTGGAAACGGGTGATGTTCAGCTTGGCGATCTGGTAGGTGTTGAAGGAGTTGAAATGGTCGAGGTGCTCCTGGTAGAGGTTGAGCAGCACGGCGTAGTCGGGCGAGCGGCGCACGAACTCCAGCTGGTGCGCCGAAAGCTCGGCCACCACGATGGTTTTCGGGGTCATCTGATCGATGATGTCGAAGAAGGGGGTGCCGATGTTGCCGGCCAGAATGGTGTCGCGGCCCGCCGTCTTCAGGATGTGGTAGATGAGCGAGGAGGTGGTGCTCTTGCCCTTGGTGCCGGTAACGCCCACCACCTGATTGTGGTAGGCCTCCAGGAAGAGGTTCGTCTGCGAGGTGATCTTCTCCGTCTCAATCCAGTAGTTGACGTGGTTGAAGCTGATGCCTGGGGTTTTGAAAATCAGGTCGTATTCGTTCAGCCCTTGGTCGTAGCCGGCCCCTTTGACGACCGTCAGGTGCGGGTCGTCGATGTCGTCGGTCTTCAAGACTTCGCTGCGGTCAGCCACCGTGAGCGGCATGTCCGGAAAATAACGGCGGATGAAGCGGTAGGTGGAGACACCCTCCCGTCCGAAGCCGAGGATGACAATCTTCTTGCCTCGGATCTGATCCAGTATGTAGTCAGGGTTCATAAACATTAACGTGTTTTAAAGGGGAAAGTGTTAAAGGTTTGGTTTCTTAGCTTCTTAGTTATAAAATCATACAGTTCAAATGAATGCCAACGGCTAATGGCAAACAGCCAATTGGCCAGAATCAAGATGCAAAGATACATAAATTATCGTTTCCCGCATGTGGAAAATGATTGATGCGCCCTTGGGGTTGGCGCATCAGGAACAAAACAAATGTAAAATAAATCTATAATGAAATGATATGGAAAATGTGAGCGGAAAACGGGGCTCGAACCCGCCACCTACAGCTTGGAAGGCTGTCGCTCTACCAAATGAGCTACTTCCGCGGGTGAAAAAAAGTGGGAGAGGAAGGATTCGAACCTCCGAAGGCTTAGCCAGCAGATTTACAGTCTGTCCCATTTGACCGCTCTGGAACTCTCCCATCATGTTTCTCTAGTGCCGTAAAGAGCCGATAGAGGGACTTGAACCCACGACCGGCTGATTACAAATCAGCTGCTCTACCAACTGAGCTATATCGGCACTAACGATTTTTTCTTTCAAAGAACTCCTCTTTGTTTTGAGGCCGCAAAAATAGTCTTTTTTTCATATCGAACACCCGGTACAACCTATTTTTCTTTGTATTTTATTATAACAATGTGTAAATCAATAAAATAATTTTATTCTATGATGATAATCGGAATGGTTTTGACGACAGGAATGACCATTTGTCGTTACAGCTTTGTTTCTGTTTTGGAAGAAAATCGGAGCAGGATGTAAAAATGACGATTGTCAGGTGTCAGTTTCCGGACGGATCAGCCGGCCGGAAAAAAATCAGGGAATTGATGTATTTATATTTTTTGTATTTTTGCCGCCGATTTTTAAAACTCATTCTTATGACAGAAGTAGAAATTTTAGAAAAGGTACAATCCATAATTGCCGAAAAGCTCAGCGTTGATGCTGCTGACGTTATGCCGGAGAAGAGTTTCACCAACGACCTCGGTGCCGATTCTTTGGACACTGTGGAGCTGATTATGGAATTTGAGAACGTGTTCGGCGTTACCATTCCCGATGAGGATGCTGAGAAGATCCAGACGGTGGGTGATGCAGTAGCCTATATTCAAGGCCATATCAAATAATAGCGGAACACTCTCTACTACCGTTTCATTTGTTTGATGGAGCTCAAACGAGTTGTCGTTACAGGTTTGGGTGCTTTGACGCCGATTGGTCTCGGCGTGGAGTCGTATTGGCGTGCCCTCTTGCAGGGCGTGTCGGGTGCGGGTCCTATTACCCATTTTGATCCTGAGAAATTCAAAACCCGCTTTGCCTGCGAGCTGAAGGGTTTTGATGTGGACAACTATATGCCGCGCAAGGAGGCCCAGCGCATGGACCCCTGCGCGCAATATGCCCTTGCGTCCACCATGGAGGCTCTGGCGGATTCCGGTCTGGATGTGGAACATATAGACAAGGACCGCGTAGGGGTCATCATTGGTACCGGTGTGGGCGGCTTCACCGCCATGATGGAGACGGCCAACGTCTTCGTGGAGAACGGCCGCACCCCGAGATTCAGCCCCTATCTGCTGCTGAAAGTCCTCGCCGACATGGTGTCGGGCTACATCTCCCTGCGTTACGGCTTCCGGGGACCCAACTATGTAACCTCCTCGGCCTGTGCTTCGGCGGGCAACGCTATCGGCGATGCCATGAACCTCATACGCCTCGGCAAGGCCGACGTGATCGTGTCGGGTGGTACCGAGGCGGCCATCGTGGAGGCGGCCGTCGGTGGCTTCGACGCCATGCGTGCGCTCTCCGTGCGCAATGACGATCCGCAGCACGCTTCCCGTCCCTTCGACAAGGACCGTGACGGTTTCGTGATGGGGGAGGGCTCCGGCATCCTGATCCTCGAGGAAATGGAACACGCTCTGGCTCGCGGGGCCAAAATATATGCCGAACTCGCCGGCGTGGGCATGTCTGCCGACGCGTCCAACGCCACCGCTCCCGACCCGAACGGCAGCGGGGCCGTGCGCTCCATGCGCAACGCCCTCGATGATGCCGGCCTGTCGCCGCATGACGTGGACTATATCAACATGCACGGCACCTCCACCCAGCTCGGCGACGTGTCCGAGTGCCGCGCCATCCAGACCCTCTTCGGCGATCATGCCTTGGATATGGTGATGAATTCCACAAAATCCATGATCGGGCATCTGCTCGGCGCCGGACCGGCGGTGGAAAGCATCGCCATCCTGATGTCGATGCGCGACAGCATCGTCCATCCCACCATCAACCTGCAGCATCTGGATCCCATCCTGCCGCAAAACTGGAACTACGCCGCCAATAAACCCGTGGAGAAGGTGGTCGATGTGGCCATTTCCAACTCCTTCGGCTTCGGTGGCCACAATGTCACCCTGTTGTATAAGCGCTTCCAACCGTGATGAACAGGACCGACAAGGAGATACGATGCTATTTTAAGAACATTTTTGGCTTCCATGTCCGCCATCTGGACCCTTATCGCATTGCCCTGACCCATAAGTCGGCGTCGGTGCGCGATTCGGTTTGCGGGCGGCTCAACAACGAGCGTCTCGAATATCTCGGCGACGCCATCCTGGGGTCTTTGGTGGCCGATTTCCTCTATCACAAATATCCGTTAGAGGCGGAGGGCGTGCTTACCCGAATGCGCTCCAAGCTCGTCAACCGCGCGCGGCTGAACACGCTGTCGCGGAAACTGGGCCTCCATGAACTTCTTGAATCACAGGGCTGCGACAAATCCCTTTCCGCCGACGGCAACGCCTTCGAGGCCGTGGTGGGGGCCATCTATTTGGACCAAGGCTATCGCAAGACATATAAGATTATCATTAACAATATCTTATGCACCCATCTTGACATAGACCAGATTTTCGAGGAGGATGACGACTACAAGAGTCGGATTCTGATCTGGGCGCAGCATAACCACCATAAGATACAGTTTGAGAGTTCCACGTTGGACAATGACCGCAACGCGCCGTACAAGGTCGTGCTGAAGATGGACGGCCAGGTGTGTGCCGAAGGATTGGGCCGTTCGGTGAAGATGGCCGAGCAGGCTGCCTCGGAGAAAGCACTGGCTTTGTTGTGAAAAAATACTCCGTCCGGATATTCGTATTTAATATATTTGTATTTTTGCAGCAGAAAAATATAACATTCATCAAAATCACAAAATATGAAAAAGATTTACCTTTTATCTTTGTTTTGCTTGACCGGCTTGTTGGCCGTTGCCCAAAGTGTGTTGACCGATGCTTCGTACGCTACCGATTTCACGCTTTATGAGATTGACAAAACCTCGGGTCAGATTTTGTCAAACAATCCTTATACGCTTTACCAATACACCGATTCCGGTAAAACGGTCTATCTGGATTTCTTTGCAACATGGTGTAACCCGTGCTGGTCGTACCATACATCAGGTGCTTTTGAGGATCTTTATGCTGCCCATGGCCCGAGTGGTACCAATGATATCATGACAATGGGCATTGAAGGCGATGATGGCAACTATGCCGCTTTGAGTGGTACGGGTCCGGATGCCGGTGGATATGCCTCACAAGGCAACTGGCTTAGTGGTGTCGAGTATCCGATTTTCCCCACCAAGATGAGCCCGAATACGACTGCGGCGGTTAGTGCTTACAACATCACCTATTTCCCTACGGTGTATATGGTGTGCCCTACGCGCATTGTGTATGAAATAGGTCAGCAGACGGCGGAAGTCCTGTACAGCGCGAAATCATACTTCTGTCCCCAATACGATGAGACAGTGGCGGTTAATGGTGCATTGGCACAGTTTAGCATTTATAATGAAATAGGCGGTATCGATGATGCGTATCTTTGTACTGCAAATGCGACACCCAAGGTGGTACTTCATAATGTGGGGCAGAACGACATCACCTCCGCCGAGTTCACCATCACGTTTGACGGTCAGACCAGCACCTACAACTGGACGGGCAATCTGAGCCGGTATCAGAATACAAAAGTGTCTATGCCGCAGATAACGACATCCACCCATGGAAGCCACACTTATACGGTGGAACTGACCAAAACGAATGGTATGCTGGAGACGGATGCGACAAACAACACCAGGACATTCACTTTCAATGTCTCTGCAGATGTTCAGACAGAGGATTTGGACGAGGATTTCGCTTCAGGTATAAAATTCCCGTGGTTTAATCCGGATGGGGATTTGTCTGTATATCAAGGCTCTGTGTATTATTATACGCCCAGCTATTCTTCAGGAGCCGCGGCAGCACTCTATGCGCCCATCGTGGATGTCTCCGGTATGGCACATCCGGTGTTGAAATTCGATCTGGCCCACAAACAAAGAAGCTCGGCCAAGAAAGACAGACTGCAGGTTCAGGTGTCCGGCAATTGTGGCTCGTCATGGAGTACGTTGTACAATGTGGTGGATCCGGATCTGGCCACCGTGTCCGGCTATGCGAGCTCGCAGGCGTATGTACCTTCCGCATCCCATTGGCGTACGGAAACAGTGGATCTTGCCAGTGTGTCCAATCCGCAACAGGTGGCGTTGAGATTCCGTTTTGTCAGCGGAAACGGCAACCTTGTCTGGGTTGACAATGTCCGCATTGTGGACGGCACGGATGTGGAGGAGCATGACGCCCGCTCCATCTCGCTTTTCCCCAACCCCACATCGGATGTCTTGAATGTGAACACGCCTGATGTGATTAGCGAGATTCTGGTCTATAACATTGAGGGCCAGTTGGTGCGCACTCTGAAGGGTGACAACCACATGGTTTCCTTGACAGGCCTCGCCAACGGCATCTACACTCTGAAGATTATGACCGAAAAGGGTATGACCATCCAGAAAGTGGTGAAACAATAACAATCTGATTTAATACAAGGAGAAGGCTGCTGAAAGGCAGCCTTCTCCGTTCTTTTTTATATCTGAAAAAATGGAAAACGAGGTTTTCAAGGTGGAAGACCACCTATGGTATGTGGTGGTAAACCCGAATGCGTGCGACAGCCACTGTTTTGACAATTGGCCCAAGGTGTCCGCCGCTTTGGACAAGGCGGGCATCCGCTACGAGATGCACATATCGGACACCCAAGGCAGCGGTATGATGAAGGCACGGCGGATTTGCGAACAGGGCGGACGGCATATCATGGTCATCGGCGGTGACGGCACCATCAACGAGGTGGTGAACGGCATCTTCCTCTCCGGAGTTGACACGAAAAAGGTCTTCCTCGCCGTGCTGCCGTTGGGACGGGGCAACGACTGGGCCCGCGCACACAACTTCCCCACCGACCTTGAACATGTGATGGAAGTTTTCCGCCGCGGGCACTTTCTCCGCCACGACATAGGGCGGGTCACCTCCGTGCAGGAGGACTTTGATCCCTTCTACCGCTATTTCATCAACATCGCCGGCTTCGGCTTTGATGCGGAGGTAATCTACGACGTGACCTACAACAAGCCCCATTTCGCCGGCATCTCCGTCTATATGCTGAGCCTGGCCCGTATGCTTTTCCGCTACAAGAGCCAGCCTCTGCGTGTGCAGTCGCCGGATTTCTCCTACGATGGGAAAACCTTCATGATGGTGGCGGCCATCGGCAAGTACAACGGCGGCGGCATGTGCCAGGCCCCCGAATCCATCGCCGATGACGGACTGTTCGATGTGGTAATCATCCCCAAGGTAAGCAATCTGCGCGTCATCGCCAACGTGAAGAACCTGTCCGACGGCTCTCATGTCAAAAAGATAAAAGGGATTCAAAGCTTCCGTACGACCTCACTGACTATCGAATCCGATTGTCTGTTACGCGGCGAGGTGGAGGGCGAACTGCTCCCAGAGGGCCGATATGATTTGGATATCCTGCCCAACTCCTTGAATGTGCTGACGAACCTTTCCTGACCTTTGTCAGGCGCGGAACGTAAAAGCTAACCTTTGATTTGAATGGTGAAGCCCTCGTCTATCAGCGGCTTC
Organism: Bacteroidales bacterium; assembly: GCA_017540505.1. Taxonomy (GTDB): domain Bacteria; phylum Bacteroidota; class Bacteroidia; order Bacteroidales; family WCHB1-69; genus F23-D06. The sequence continues at coordinate 9,590 of JAFYAW010000039.1, forward strand.
ACAAGGGTGTGCATCTCTTCCACGGTGAATTTCTGCAACTTCTCCGCCGGCGTGGGGCGGTCGATGGTATAGACCATGACCTCACGCGGCTTCAGCGTGCGCACGATGTCCATCCAGCCGTTTAGGACTTCCGGGGAAGAAGAGTCGAAATCACTGCTTTTCAGGAACATGGTCTGTAAGACGAAGTTGCCGTCGAAGCCGCGCAACGCCTGCACCACAGAGGCTACATCATATCCCGGAGCGGGATGGTTGATCCGTTCGGCCAGCTCGTTGGTAGGGGCGTCAATCTTCATGATGGGGTTGTCCACGCGCTTGAGGGCGGCCAGGATTTCCGGACGGTGCACGCGGGTGGCGTTCGACAGGACGGAGACCTTGGCGTTGGGGTAGTATTGGTCGCGCAGACGTAGCGTGTCGTCAATGATTTGCGGGAACTCCGGGTTCAGGGTCGGCTCCCCGTCGCCGGAGAAGGTGATGGAGTCCACGGGCTTGTCTTCGTTCGACAGTCGTTTCAGCATGGCTTCCAGATCGTGGCGCACCTTTTCAGCGGTGGGCAGCACGGTGTCGTCCCGTCCGTCCTTGTTCCAACCGCATTCGCAGTAGATGCAGTCGAAGGTGCAGATTTTGCCGTTTTCCGGCAGCAGGTTGATGCCTAATGAGCTGCCTAAACGGCGGCTGTGTATGGGTCCGAATACGGTTTTCTCTCGTAGCATGATGATCGTGGGTTTTAGTTTTGGGGCGGCAAAGGTAATGATTTTGCCGATACGGCGGGACGCTTACAGCAGCAGGTCGGCTAATGCCACCTTGGGCACGTAATGTACGCCGTTTTCGCGGTAGTAGTGGTGGCTTTCCCCTTCCCGGATTTCCGTCAGGCGGATGGTCTCAGCCCCTTTGCCGATGGCGAGAATCAGCAGCGGCTCGTAGGGCAGCGCAAACAGCCGGGTGATCTCGGCCTTGTTGAACGCCCCGATCATCAGGCCGTTCAAGCCCAAGTCCGCGGCTTTCAGCAGCATGCTTTGGGCGGCGATGCCTAAGTCGATGTCCACGAGCTTGCTCTCGGGCACGCTGCTGCAGATGAGGATGAAAGCCTCCGGCTCGGTGCCCTCAAAGGGTAGGTTCAGTTCCGGCAGGGCACCGCCCATCTTGATGTGGGCCAGCACCTTGTCGGCACCGCTGTCGCGGGTGACGAGCTTGAAGCGCAGCACCTGCTGGTTGCGCGCAGAGGGGATCTTGGTGGTCACCGCCACAATCTTCTCCAATGTGGACATGCCTACTACCACTTTCTTGTCGTATCCCCGATAACTGCGGTTGCGGGCCAGCAGGGTGTCAAGGGTGTTTGCCTTGCGGGGAGCAGGATGCTTGGCGCGATTCCGCAGCTCCTCGAACTTGTTCTCCAAATAGTTGTCTGCCATTTTCCGATATGATGGGTTGCTGTTTTGGTTTAAAACTTGAATTTTTTTATCTCTTTACGCGTTTTTGTGAACTCTTCCACAGCGGCCTTTACTAACTCGTACATAAGATTGTGCGTCAGCCCGTCAATGGCGTTCACCTCCATGGTCATGATGTTATCCTCTGTTTGGATGACTATGTCGCGCAGGGGTATGATGCCTTCTTCCTCTATTTCACGGAAAAGGGTGTTCAGGTCCACGCGGGCGTACAGCGGGTCCTGGGTGCGGATGCCCGTTGGCATGGATTTGGTGGGATTAAGGACATTCTGCATAAGCTCGGCCTCCCCGAAGAGAAACAGCTTGTTGTCTTTTGTCATAATATAACAAACGGTGTCATATTTATATAGCCATGTAAAAGTTTCATAATCCAAATCCTTCTTGTATGTGGTGAGAATGTAAAGGTCGTATCCGTCCGCATGGGTGTGCGTGAGCTGCTTGTGGTTCACTAACGAGTCTTCGGCGGGAATCCTGTAGGGAGCCTCTTCGACAACCTCTTCGTCATCCCCGGAATCATCATCGGTAACGACTTCCACAACAGCTTCATCATCATTCACTTGGCGGGCCTTAGAGGCGGAGTCTAGTGCCTGGTCTCGGAGATTGACAACAGCGATAACATCATTAGTGTCCACACTGAGGGCCTTAAAGGCGGAGTCCAACGCTTGGTTTCGGAGGGCAACATACTGTTCCAATGCCGGTTGCACGGCCTTGGGATTGTCAAGGGTGGTGCAAAGCAGATAGCCTTTATCCGAAGTCAAGGAGCCTATGAACGGATGGTTGAGCAGCGGGGCTAATGTCTGGATTTCCGGGCGGAAGGAGAGAAACGGAGCTAATGAGTCGCCGAGGCCGGTCACATTGCAGGAGATGACGGCAATCGGATTCTCCAGCAGGTGTGGCAGCAGAGGGCGCGTTCCCTCGGAAGAGAGATTCGTCATGGAAATGGGCTCTAACCCTTTCGGGGTGGACATATATAACTCCGTTTTGCCCAAAATTTGATTTTTATCGGCGCTACCCGTGCTGAACATGAGCAGATTCAGCTTGTCCAGATTGGAGGATAGGGACGAGTTCTGCTTATTGATGATGCCGCTCAGCATTTTCAGGTCGGGGTGTTGGGCGTTGTAGGCCACGTAGGAGATCATGCCCCGCTGGATGAAAAACTTGCCGATCTCGCTGGTGGGAAAGGTGGATCGCTGCATCTTATCCCAATTCTGCAGAACAGTCTGTTGCAGTTCCCCGAGGGGAGTTTCAATCTCATCCTCAAATTTCTTTGCCACAAAGATGCAGGCTATGTCGTCCGTGCAGAGAATGGATCCGTCGCTTAGGTAGCGGAACGTCTGCCCGTTGTGCGTTATGGATTGGAATGAGGCTTTCTCACCCATCTTCCGGACCATCTTTTCAAAGCTCTTCTCATCGTTGAGTGGTACAAGCAGGCAGTTGGAGTTGATGTAGGCGGCTGTCGCCGTGAAGTCAATCCCACATTTGGAATCCTGTTGTACCCAACTGCGCACAAAATCCTTAATGACTTTTTTCTCTTTGTATAAAGGGTTCAGAATCTTGTCTTTGTCTAATGCTGTCAGTTCGAAGTTGGTTGCCAATTCGGGCCATTCGATCAGCTGGAGTTGGTAGCAGTCGTCGGGCACAAGATTGAGCACGCGGAGTGTTTGTGTGTTTTGTCCGAAGATTGTGCAAAAGGAAAAACAAAACAGGAATAATAACAGTCTTTTATTCATTGCGGTGTGTTTGGTTTCAGATGTGTCGTTATGTTATGCGATAAATAATTTGCAAAAATAGTCGTTTTAGGTATTATTTCCTATTTTTGCAAAAAAAATATGAAAAAGAAGTCGGCCTTGTTCCTGTTTCTCGTTCTGCTCGGTCTTGCCGTGCAGGCGCAGAAGTATGCCCCGAAAGTGAAGCCTGCCGATCCGCCGAAACCTTTCGGACCCGTTCCGACGGCCGCACAGGTGGCGTGGCAGCGGATGGAGATGAACATGTTCTGCCATTTCGGCCCCAACACCTTCACGGGGTTGGAGTGGGGTGAGGGTACGGAGGCGGAGGATATCTTCAATCCCACCGCTCTCAATTGCAACCAGTGGGTGGATGTGGCGAAGAAGGCTGGCTTTCAGGGAATTATCCTTACGGCCAAGCATCACGACGGCTTCTGTCTGTGGCCCAATCCCATGAGCACGCACACTGTGCGCGAAAGCGCGTGGCGCAATGGCAAAGGCGATGTGTTGCGCGAGCTTGCCGTCGCTTGCCAGCGGGGTGGGGTGAAGTTCGGGATTTACATCTCCCCGTGGGACCGCAACGCGCCCACCTACGGCACAGATGCCTACAACAAGGTGTTCCTCAAGACGTTGCAGCATGCGCACAAGAACTACGGACCCATCTTCGAGCAGTGGTTCGACGGGGCCAATGGCGAGGGCCCGAACGGCAAGAGGCAGGTCTATGATTGGAAAAAGTTCAACGCCCAGACGAAGAAACTACAGCCCAATGCGGTGATTTTCAGCGATGTGGGTCCTGGATGCCGCTGGGTGGGCAACGAGGAGGGCACCTGCGGGCGTACCTGCTGGTCGCGGCTTGATGTGGCGGGCCGTGAACCTGGGAAGAACGCTCCGTCGCAGGACACGCTCAATGCGGGCAACTACAACGGCGCGTGCTGGATTCCCGCCGAGACGGACGTTTCCATCCGCCCGGGCTGGTTCTGGCGCGCGAGCGAACACCCGAAGAGCGTGCAGGAGTTGCTGCGGATCTATTATAACAGCGTGGGGCGCAATTCGTTACTGCTGCTCAACGTGCCGCCCGACAACCGCGGCCTCATCCCCGCCGAGGACTCCCTCCGCCTCATGGAGTTCCGCGCTGCGTTAGACAGCATTTTCTCGAATGATTTGGCGAAAAATGTACGATACGTCGAGGTGTCAAATTATCGCACAAATGATAAGAATCCCCGATTGGGGTATTGGATTTCAGTGCTGGCCTGCTGTGAACCAGGCCCATTTCATGCATACGGGATGGTGGACCATTATGGAGAAAAAAACTACGACACCTACTGGGCTACCGACGACAGTGTTACTACCGCTTGGGCTGAGTTCCGGTTCGACGCGCCCCAGACCTTCAACCGCGTGATGCTGCAGGAGTATATCCCGTTCGGCCAGCGCGTGGAGAAGTTCCATGTTGAGGTGGAGGACGAGGACGGCAACTGGCGCACCATCGCCGAAGAGACCACCATCGGATACAAGCGCATTGTTCTCACCGAGACCGTCACCACCCCAAAGGTGCGCATCGTCATCGACCAAAGCCGCGCGTGCATTGTGCTGAATAGGGTAGGGTTGTTCTTGGATACAATTTACAATTGAAAATTGATAATTGATAGAACAAAGAACAGAGAACAGAGACTGGAGAACGAAGAACAACAGTCAAATCCCAAAACCCAAATCCCAGCACCCGACAGCTAATGTCAATGCCTGAAATAGGTTGACCGCCCAAGGTAAAAAAACAGTTAAAAACCCCAAAGCGAGTCAACATGGAAAAATTAACAAAAGAGGAACGCATCAGGCGTCGTTTCAGCGAGAGCTTCAAAAGAAAGAAAGTCCT
>JAFYAW010000040.1 GCA_017540505.1 Bacteroidales bacterium
ATTAATGGTTAATTAGATGATAATTACATGTAAAATAAATTTGTAAGTAACTAGTCAGAATTAATGCACATGTTTTATGACACGAATTGCCACGAATTGTCCATAAATTAATGGTTAATTAGATGATAATTACATGTAAAACAAATTTGTACATTTATTTATTATTTATATGCATATTTAACATGTTTTTTTGCACATTTTGTCCCCGAATGGAGAAACAAAAAAAAAGCGACCGTTTCCGGTCGCTTTTCATTGGCAGCTCATATCGCCCTGCCTATCTCGTAGGCATCCCTCAGCTTGGGGTTCCCCTCCACCTCGTTGGGGCCGCCCACGCCGCCGCAGAAGAGGTGGCCTTTGAGTGCCGACTTCCCGAAGCAGTCAATCCAGCCTTGCAAGCCGCTCTCGGCACGTGCGGGGACGTGTGCCTCGTTCTCATAGGCGGTGGTCAGCAGGTAGATATCGCGGAAGCGGTAGTCCTTCGTGTACATGGCGTTCATGCGGTCTATGAGGGTCTTCATCTGGCCGCTCATCTCGTAGTAGTAGATGGGCGTGGCCCAGCAGACAACATCGGCATTCAGCACACGCTCCATAATTGCCGGCACGTCGTCCTTGAAGATGCAGGCACCTGTCTGCTGGCACGACAGGCAGCCGACGCAGAATTTTATCTCTTTGCCGCGCAGCGAGATGAGTTCCACCTGATGTCCGGTGGATTCGGCACCACGGGCGAACTGCTCCGCCAAAGCGTGGCTGTTCGAGCCCGGACGGAGACTGGTAGATATAACGACTACTTTCTTCATAATAGATTGGAATGTATTAATGTGTAAATGTGTCAGTCCCTTTGATTGACGTGTTAACACATTAACGAATTCAGGCATTCAAGCTTTTCCCTTTGAACTCGAATCCCGCCTGCTCTACGGCTTTGCGGATGTCGTTTTCCTGGGCGTTTCCCGTCACCACAAGCGTGTTGGCGGCAGGGGTGGCTTCGCAGGATTCCACACCTTTCAGCTTCCCGACGGCCTGCTCCACGGCGGCCTTGCAGTGGTTGCAATGCATACCTTCCACTGTGTAAATCACTGTCCCTGCGACAGCTTTCTGTTTTTTGAATTTGTCTAAGAATTTCATGGTTAGTGCGGTTATAATGAATAGTAATAATAATGCAGAACAGATGGCACGGAACACCCCGCCGGCTCCTTCAAAGGTTGAGGCAGACTTGGCCGCGCAACAGGCTCCGTGGGCCTCGCCGCAAGAGGGCATGATGTCGGCTCCGATACCGATGGCATTGATAATCATTCCGAAGAGGATGGAGAATCCCACGATGGTGAGCAGATAGATCCAGGTGAAGCGGGTGCCCATCGATTTTTTCACCACGAGGATGGAGGCGATGTTGACCGCCGGTCCGGCCATCAGCATCACCAATGCCGCTCCGGGCGAGAGGCCTTTCATCATCAGCGCCGCCGCCACAGGGATGCTGCCCGTGGAGCAGATGTACATCGGCACCGCCACCACCAGTATCACCAGCATCTGCAACAGCGGTTGCTTGCCGAAGGAGAGGAAGAACTCGTCGGGAACGACCACATTGATGAGGGCCGCCACTATCAGACCGATGAGCAGACGAAGCCCGATGTCCTGTATCATATCGAAGTAAGCGTACTTGAGCACTCGCCAGAGGCGGTTGCCGCGCTCTACGGCACAAGTGCAGTCGGTGGGTACCACCGTGGTTCCCCCACCGGCAAAGCGGTTGACCAGCAGGCCGCCGCACACACCGGTCACCAGCGCCGCCACAGGACGCACCACGGCGAATCCCAGCCCCATCAGCGAGAAGGTGGCGAGGATGGAGTCGATGCCCGTCTGCGGAGTGGCTATGAGGAACGAGGCCACAGCTCCTTTCGACGCGCCCTCGTTCTTCAGCCCGACAGCGGTGGGAATGACGCCGCACGAGCATAGGGGCAGCGGCACACCCAGCAGGGCTGCCCACAGTACCGACCATTTGTTGTCGCGTGAGAGGTATTTCGCATAAAACCTTTTCGGCACGAATACGTGCAGCACCCCCGCGATGAGAAAGCCCAGCAATAGGTAAGGGCTCATCGCGCCCGTAACCTCAAGCAGTGCGTTCAGAATATCGTGCAAAGTCATGTTGGTCTCATTCTAGTTATGAAATCAAACGCCCAATCCCCGACTTTATTGTCCTCAAAACATCCTTCATATTTTTATCTTTTTGATTAATGACAAATCATTACTTGACAGGGCCTCGAAATTGGCCTCAATCTTCTCTATGTCCCAATCCCACCATTTCAACTTCAACAGATAGGCGATGAACTCGTCGTCAAAACGCATTTTGACCACCCGGCAGGGGTTGCCAACAGCAATAGCATAGGAAGGAATGTCGGAGGCCACTACCGAGTTGGCCCCGATGATGGCCCCGTCGCCGATATGGACGCCCGGCATGATGGTTACATTTTGGCCAATCCAAACGTCATTGCCCACAACGGTGTCGCCCTTCAGAGGCAATTCGTCTTTCACGGGAGCGATGGCGCTGCCCCAGTCGCCACCCATGATATAGAACGGATAGGTGGTCACGCCGTCCATACGGTGATTGGCGCCATTCATCACAAACTCAATCCCTTTGGCAATGGCACAGAACTTGCCGATAATCAGCCGGTCGCCAATGAAGTCGTAGAAATGGGTGACATGCTTCTCAAACTGTTCGGCACCGTCCACATCATCATAGTAGGTATAGTCGCCGATGATGATACGAGGGTTCTTCACCACATTCTTTATGAAGCAAAGGCGCGGGAGGTTGGGATTGGGGAAAGCATCGTCGGGGTTGGGTCTGTTTTGAAACTTAGTCATAAAGTGTTTTTTTTGTTATCCTGAATGTGCAACGGTCGCTCCCCCTAAGAATCGTATTCTCAATTCGGACATCAAATTGGCTCTCCGGTTCAAGCTGCGAGAGAATAAATAAAATGCTCTGTCGCGAACATTCGCATTGCTCTGGATTGCTCCTCAGTCCACTTTTTACCTTTGGGCACGAACACTCCAGATAACTCAATTCATATTCCTTCCCGGGTTCTATCACCTTGCCCATATAGGAGGCGTTATTGTACGCTTCGGTATAGATTCTGTCAAAATCCCCATTATACTTGGCATATATTTCCTTGTGCATCTGGAGTACATTGCCCTTGACGCACTCTATCGCTTCCTCTTTATAATCCATATTCTGTTTAATATTTAATGTCTTCTTGTCTTACCTCTCTATACTGGGGACAAACTCATCCGCTTTTGTTAGACAACTATAGGTTCTTTGTGAAGAAATCGGCCAGCGTGTCCCAGGGTATGTAGTTGCCCGTACCGCCATCGTAGAGGTCGCAGTGGGTGGCGCCGGGGATGATGAGCAGATGCTTGTTGGCGGGGTTGGGATTGGGCTTGCC
>JAFYAW010000023.1 GCA_017540505.1 Bacteroidales bacterium
AGCGGGATGCTGATGCCGAGGAAAAGTGCCGTCATGGCTATCGGGCCACAAATATACCAGTCAAAACCGCCAAGCGCAAGGTACATGATCCAAATACCCCACCAGAACAGAATCTCGCCAAAATAATTGGGATGCCGTCCGCGTTTCCATAGTCCCACATTGCAGTATTGGCCGGGGTTGGCCGCCCGGAAATCATGGATCTGTTTGTCAGCAATCAGTTGGATGGTGGCGGCGGTGAGGCATACCACGAAACCAAAGCACAAGTAAAGGGTCGTGACAAGCAGGCTGTAGTTTCCTTCGCAACACAGACCATATACATCTTTTAGACCAAATCCCCATTCAAACAGTTTCAATCCGGGTAACATGGCCACAAAGACCACCAATGTGGGCACCATGTTCAGGCCGAAGAAGTTGATAATGTGGAACAAGGCAGGATGCAGACTCCGATATTTGGTATAGCGCCAGTCTTCGTAAGCTATACCCTTGAAGGTGAGTATCCAATTGCGCGTGAGCCGCCAACCCCAATACCACGAGGCAATCAACAGCAGGATGACCGGCAATGACCACGTGTGGGTGTAAAAGGCCCACATCAGGAAAGCCACCGGCGGGAATACGCTCCAATACGGATCGTAAACCGACACATTCTCGTACAGCAAGCCGAACAACCATACCACAACCGTTGCCAGCACGTCCGCCAGTAGCAGTGCCCAAAGAGGTGGCATAGAATTATTGGTCAGATAATTAAATAAGAACACCCCGGTCACCCCGGCAATCACATAGATGGCTGCGATTAACGCCACACTGCCCCATTTGGAATAATTCCGTTTCATATTGTTACATTGTCATTACTATATCTCTTCTTTCATCTGGCAAAAGTACAGATAATTTTCAAACCATCTCTGGATGTGGCACGGACAGCGGCAGGCCTTCCTGCGAAAGGTAGAACATGTAGAGGACAGCGGGCTTGGAGCCGCGGTTCTCGCCGTGGTGGACAGTCCCGACCATTTCGACGACGGCCTCCCCTGCGTGGACAACTTTCTCCGTTCCGTCCTGGGCGATGATGATCAGCTCGCCTTCCACCAGCACACCGTAGTTCATCACCGGATGGTAGTGCCAATCGAGCTTCTGCCCGACGGGAAAAACAAATTTCTTGACCACTAACTCTGGTTTGCCTTTTGGGTATTCAGGCAGTTCTGCCCCGTCCCAACTCTGCGAGGTGCGGATAAGTTCTATGCTTTGCGTGTCCATTTCTTTGTTAGATTTTGAGCGGCAAAAGTATGACGTCTGTCGTATTTTCACAGCCCCTTAATCTCCTCCTCTGTCAACCCTGTAATATCAGCAATATCGGCAACGGAATAGCCTTTGGTTTTCATACTGCGGACGACTTTCGCAACACTTTCTCATAAATCAGTATTTTATCACGATTAGCTGTTTCTGCGACATACGGACGGAGCGATCCTTCTTCTACTAAATCGACCTCGCGTCCAAGCAACTCCTGAAAATCCATCAACATGCCTCCATGCGTGAAAAGCGTAAAGGGCTTGCCAGAACGGTCAGGCACGAAAAGGATATCCACATCACTTCTCGGTGTCTCCTCGCCACGAGCGAAGGAACCGAAAAGCCATGCTTTCAGGACGGGCTGCGTCTCGAAGTAGTCGGCAATGGTTTTTTTCATCATTTCAGTGCTCATACATTTCCGCTTTTAAAGCAAACTGCAAATATACACTTTATTTAATCAAACAATAATATCAAGAAAAGATTGAGGTGATTCCTAATTAACCCGCAGATAAGGCCCCGTAACAGAACCCTTATCCTCCGCCATCGCCTTGGGCGTTCCCGTGAAGAGGATGTCGCCGCCCATCGCGCCGCCGCCGGGACCGAGCTCGATGAGCCAATCGCAGGATTTCAGCATCTCGATGTTGTGCTCGATGAGGAATATCGTGTTGCCCGCCTCCACCATCGTGTCGAAGAGAGCCAGAATGCGCTTGATGTCGCCTGCGTGAAGGCCGTCGGAAGGCTCGTCCATGATGAAAATTAGTGATTGGTGATTAGTGATTGGTGATTTGTGATTAGTGATTAGTGATTGGTGATTTGGAATGAGTGAGGCGTTCAGGTAAGAGGCCAGTTTGATGCGCTGCAGCTCGCCGCCGGAGAGGGTCGAAAGCGACTGGTTCAGATGGAGGTATCCGAGGCCGACTTTGCGCAACGGCTCCAATTTCTCGGCAATGACACTTCCGGCGAACAGCTCGGAGGCCTTGTTGGCGGTGAGGTCCATCACCTCGGCGATGTTGAGGCCGTTCACCTTGTAGGATAGGACTTCCGGCGAGTAACGCAATCCGCCGCAGGCCTCGCAGGTAGTCTCGATGGCATCCATAAAAGCCATATCGTTGACGATGACGCCCTTGCCCTGACAGACGGGACAGCCGCCCTTGCCGTTGAAGGAGAAGAGGTCGGCCTTGGTCTTGTTGGTTTTGGCGAAGAGCTTGCGGATGTCGTCGGCCACGTCCAGATAGGTGGCCGGGGTGGAACGCAGGCTGATGCCGATGTTCTTTTGGCTGATATAGACAATATCTTCGGGATGCGGATAGGCATTACGGAAACACTCCATCAACGAACTCTTGCCTGAGCCCGCCACACCGGCGATGCCGCACATCACACCCAACGGCAGTTTGACGGAAACATTCTTCAGGTTGTGCAGGTTGGCGTTTTCCAAAAGGAAGAAGTCCTTGGGCTGGCGAACATTCTCCTTTATGTTGCTCGTTGCACTGAGCATGGTGCCCGTAAGCGTCTGGCTGTGCAGCAGTTCCTCGTAAGTGCCTTCGAAGACGATTTCACCGCCTTTCATCCCCGCGCCAGGACCCATATCGATGATGTGGTCGGCGATTTTGATAATCTCTTTGTGGTGCTCCACAAGGATGACGGTGTTGCCGTGGTTCTTGAGCTTCTGCACCGACTTCTGCATCAACAGGATGTCGTGGTTGTGGAGGCCCACGCTGGGCTCGTCAAGGATGTACATCACATCGGAAAGGGGCGAATTGATGTATTTGGCGATCTTGCAACGCTGCGCCTCACCGCCGGAAAGCGTGCCGATGGCGCGGTCAAGGGTGAGGTAGCCGAGTCCGATCTCCTCCAACGCCGACAGTCGTTCGGTGGTCGCCCGCTTGATATCCTCCGCCAGCGGATTGTCGATGGTTTCCATCCATTGACGGCAGTCGCTGATGCTCATCGCCGTCACTTCGGCGATGTTGAGACCGTTGATTTTGCAGGAGCGTATCTTCTCGTTGAGGCGCGTGCCGCCGCAGTCGGGACAGGTGCCCATGGTCAGCATCGGGTTGAGCACGGAGGCGTGGAGCAGACCCTCCTCCGAGTTGATGATGCTGCGGTACATGCGCGGGATAAGTCCTTCGTATTTGGCGGTCTTGGGCCAGTTGGAAGGCGGGTTCTTCAGCTTGATCTGTGGCGAGTTGAGGAAGAGATCGAGTTCCTCGGGGGTGTAGTCCTTGATTTTCTTGTCAAGGTCGAAGAGGCCGCTGTGGGCGTAGCGTATCCAGCGCCAGCCGCCCTTGCCGAAGGCGATGTAGTGGATAGTGTCCTCGTCGTTGAGCGACTTGTCGAAATCGACCAACTTATGGATGTCCAGCTCGCGAATCTCGCCCAGTCCGCCGCAGCGCGGACAGCTGCCCGAGGGGTGATTGAACGAGAAAGCGTCGGAGTAGCCCACAAAGGGCTGCCCGATGCGCGAGAAGAGCAGTCGCAGTAGCGCGTAGATGTCGGTATAGGTGCCCACCGTAGAACGCGAGTTGGAAGTCGGCTTACGTTGCTCTATCACGATGGCGATGGGCAGGTTTTCGATCTCGCCCACGTGCGGTCGCCCGTACTTGGGCAGGTACTGCTGCGTGAAGGAGGGGAAGGTGTCATTGAGCTCCCTTCGCGACTTGGCCGCGATAGTATCCAGCACCAACGACGACTTGCCTGACCCCGACACGCCCGTCACCACGGTGATCTTCCCCTTGGGAATCCTGACGTTGACGTGCTTGAGGTTGTTCTCGGTAGCATCGCGAACAATGATGTGATTGAAATCGTTTGTATAGCTCATTAGAGTGGTGAAAACAACTATTTTTGTGTTTTGTTCAAAAAGAATTCTAACAAGTAGGTATGATTGCTTTTACTTTCCTTAATTCTCTTTTATTCTTCTTTATTCTTCTTCCGAGTGCAAAGGTACAAATTTCCTTTACATGCAAAACGTGATACGGGAAATATTTTGGTTATGCGCAGTGGCTTATGGACATGGGTCCGCTGGCGGGAATCGAAGCCCGTTTCGCCCAAGCCCGTCAGGGCTTCCATATCTGTAGCAATGGAGGCCGACGTGCCCCACAACCCCGTATGGGGTTGCACAATGGATTCTCCTATGTGTTTGCAAACCGTTGATTATGAATCCCCTGACGGGGATTTGAAAATCGCACATGGCATCTGTTTTCTACAGATATGCATCCCCTATCGGGGATAGTGTAACCCAGCGTGGCGATGGAGTTATATCCACACTAATGTAGTTCCATCATGATCTTCGTATAGGGTTTCTCTAAAGTTGGCATGACTGTCAAAGTGCATGTGCACATCAACGGTGCCTCCAAATTCGTTCATTCTCATCATGATGTCAGTCATGTCTTTGGAATGAGTGAAATGGGCTCCCTTATCGGACAGTCAACCAATATCGATGACAAACCCATGACACCCTAAACCAAAATCGCATTTTCGGTTGTTTGATCAGTCTTTGAATGCCGTTGCTGATTATGACGGCTTTCTGCTTGTTCCAAGAATATAATAATATCCTCTACGCAGCGTTAGAATAAAGTATGGTCAGAACAATGATCGAAACAAACAATTAAACAAAAACAACAGACAATGGGACAGTTAGAACCACCTATCAACAAAACAAAATCGTTCTACGGAACATTCGCACTAATCTATGTATTGCTCAACATCTTTGCATTCATTATAATGCTGCTGACAACCAAATGGAGCATTATAGACGGTGGTGAAAAGAGCAATGTTTTTGCCGCTGGTAGTACGTTTATGGTTATTGGTGTCATAGCAGCACTGATATGTGGCATCGGTCCAGCATTGGTACTGCACAAAGGATGGAAAAGCGGCTGGACGTATGCTTTTCCTGTCGCATTGTTCCTGATAGGTGTATCGGGTGCGCTGCTATGGAAGTTCACAAATCTGTCGGTTTTCTCTTATGCTGTATTAGTATGCACTTTGCCCGCTGCCCCAATATATAACTGTTTGGTGTTTAACCATTCTCCTTTTTTCGACTACATGGCTAATGCATTAGTGGGCATTGCTCCTCTTCTTTACGCTTTGGTCATATATTTCACATTCCTTATTTCACGTAAACGCGCTCTGCAGACAGTTTTATCATAGTTCTTTCTGTAAAAAGCAGCAATAAATAGAAAAACGCGGTCAAACAGCACGACCGCGTTTTTGTTTGTCCTATGTTTTCCCTTGATAAACGACTATCTTTGCCTCCTAAAGACGAACAACCTATTTCCGCCTCTCTCCTTTCCTCTGCTCCAACTCTCTCACTGTGCGGGCTACCACCTGTTCAAACTGGTAGGTAGATACGCTAAGCGGCTTGTATATCTAAATTGTCAATGACCCGTTGACGATTTGCTATTAACATTTCGTCAGCAGGCTGCAGACTTTTATAGATCTTCAATTGGCCAGCAGGCTGCTGGCCTTTCTTCAGTGTTTCAATTTGGCCAGCAAATTGCTGGCTTTTTTCAACGACTTCTAATTGGCCACCAAGCTGGTGGCTTTTTTCGTTAGCCACTTGCTGACCTTTTATAACTCTCTCATAATAATATAAATACCACTGTTTCATGTATTTTACATTAGAGTATGAGAATCCTGCTTCATTGGGGAATGCCTGCCGCATGTCGAGAGCAAATTGTTTAACCACACCCGTTCCCCAACGCTCTTCAGCACGTAGCGCCACCAAATCACGGCCTACGCTCCAATAAAACTCCAGCATGGCGGTGTTCACTCGAACCACAGCTTTCAACTGGCTTTGGCGGAAACGCTGCTTGATGTCAGCCATCCATTGAACATAGCCTTCATCGGCAGTCATCATATCTCGGGAAACAAATGTCGGTTTGTTAGTCATAGTTCTATTAGGATTAGTAAAGTGCAAAGGTACAAAATTTCCTTTATATGCAACCAAACCAAAAACTGTTGAAAAAAAGAAGGCCGCCAATCAATCGATATACGACCAGAGGTGAAACCAAATGATAATGAATACCACGGCAAGGAAAATGTAACATGCCGAAAACATGAGGGTGCTGAACTTCTTGAGCTTGAATTCATGGATCATATTCCAAAGATTCAAAGGAAATCCCATGAAAATCAGCACAATAAAATTGTAAAATCCCATCACCAAACAAATTAAAAACATTTGGGAAGGATATGAAATTTGACCAACAGGAATATTCCCGTACTTACAATACGCCTGCACGAGGGTAAGGAGAAAGGATGTATACCACACAACCATCAAAACCCACGTAATAACTATCAGGACTTTCAGTATAATGCGTAGGGTATTGTTCATTAGAAATTTTATTAAAAAGCAAAAATAAGAAAAATTCACGAACAATGTTACATTGTAACAAACTATAAATTTTATAAACCGTATTGACCTTTAATCTATTCCAAGACCGCTCGTTGTTCTCTCTTTTTTCGTACTTTTGCACCCTTTTATAAAATCACCCCATCTTAGGATGAAACCGTATAAGATTTTTATATTCATTATATTAATAATCAGCGCATTGGCTGCTTTATGCTTCTTTTTTCCGAAAGATGGCATAAAAGTCGGCAAGGCGGAGTTGCGGTTCCCATCCTTCGATGACGTGCTGGTGGGCGACACCTTGAAGAGCGTTGAGATCAAAAAGGTGGACTCCGTGGAGCTGAAACATCTCAACGACCTAAAAGACACGCTGCAGCAATTCCGTCAGGCGGTGACCGAGCAGAGCGGGCGTTTTTATCTCCCAAATGACGATGTATCCTTCTTTGACCGCTTCTTCGCCCGTGCGGAGCAGGCGCGCGCCAACCACGAGGTGCTGCGCATCCTCCATTACGGCGACTCGCAGATTGAGATGGACCGCATCTCCTGCAACATCCGAAGCTGGTTCCAGCGTACCTTCGGCGGCGGCGGTCCGGGCATGGTACCCGTCATCCAGACCATCCCGTCGTTTGCGGTGAGCCAGTACGCCTCCGGCGACCTGACCTTGTACTCGTCGTATGGCGACGGGGCACGCACCAACGGCAACTACGGTCTCATGGCCAAATGCTACCGGTTAGGCAGCAGCGCCACCTTCGGGGCCAATGCCTCCCGCCACAGCGACACCGACCCGCGCGTGAAGAAGTTCTCCAACGTCACCCTCCTGTACAACGACCGCACTGGCAACTTCACAGCCACCCTGAAGGACTGTAAAAGCCCCCATAAGGAGACCATGTCGCCCGGCCTGAAGGGCATCCACACCTGTCACTGGCTCATGGACTCCGCCACCACTTCGCTGCAAATCTCCATGCAGGGTTCCGCCGACCTCTACGGTATCATGTTAGACGACGGCTACGGCGTGGCGGTCGATAACATCCCGCTGCGCGGCTCCTCCGGCAACCAGTTCACCCTCATCAACGACACCCTGCTGCGCAGCTGCTACCAACAGGCCAACGTGGGGATGATCATCCTCCAATTCGGCGGCAACTCCGTGCCGGTCATCTACAACGAAAAATCGCTCAACAACTACTGCGAGAGCATCGAGCGGCAGTTCAAACGCATACGCCGCAGCTGTCCTGGCGCCACCATCCTGTTCATCGGGCCTTCCGACATGAGCACGCGCCGCGGCGGCAAGCTCGACACTTACCCCATGCTGCCACGCCTCATCGACAGCCTGCGCACCATCTCCCTGCGCAACCATGCCGCCTATTGGGACATCTACGAGGTGATGGGCGGCCAGAGCTCCATGGTGACGTGGGTGCGCAACGGCCTTGCCGGCCCCGACTACGTGCACTTCACCCCTGCCGGTGCCCGCAAAGTGGGCCAGACCTTGGCCAACAACTTTGCCACCATGTACGACTTCTACCGTACCCGCAAGAATATGCCCAAACAACAATTCGACACCCTATGGAACGCATCGGCAAAATAGCACTCGCTCTCTTCTTCCTGCTCCTGCTGGGTGGCGCGCCACTTTGGGCTCAAGTGGACCTCACCGCCTCGGACTCCATCCCGGAGATTCCCACGTTCACCGACACTGTAGCGGTGGACACCATCGTTATGACCCAAGAGGAACCTGACGAGGCGGATGCCATTTCCGAGGAGACTCAGATCCAATTCGACATAGACACACTTTATTGGGGACGCGACAGCATGGCATTGGTGCGGTTTTTCACCAAATTGGACCAACTGTTAGCTACCAAGCAGGGCAACGTGCACATCGTGCAGATGGGCGGCTCACACGTGCAGGCGGGCACCATGACGCACCGCATACGCACGCACCTGCTGGACGAATTCGGGGAAGCACCGGCATCGCGAGGACTCATCTTCCCGTACTCCGCCACCACCAACTGCAATAACCCCTACGACTACCGGACAAGCAAAGCACAGACGTTCAATCTCATACGCAACGTTTACCAGAACTATACCTTCCCGCTCGGGGCTGCCGGCATCGCCGTGTGGAACGCCGACGCCATGAACTCCATCACCATCAAGATGAACGCGCCGGAGTACGACTTCGTAGCCGACACCATCATTCTCTTGGGCAAAGCCTACGGATGGCCCATCGACCCCATCCTCAAAGAGGACACCATCTACCATTTCCCCGACAGTATCGATTTTGACAACGACCGCTACTACTTCTATTTTGACCGGCCTGTGAAGGATTTCACCCTCTTTTTTCCGTGCAGCAAAGGCGACACATTTGTCGTGAACGGTATTCTGCTCAAGAATGGCAGACCGGGCATAACACTCTCATCTATAGGGGTGAACGGCGCACAAACATCATCCTATCTGCGCTGCAAAAACCTCACCCGCGATATGCGCCTCATCCATCCCGACCTGGTGATTTTCAACATCGGGGTGAACGACGCCTACGGCAACACTTTCGACTCGGTGGCCTTCAAGAACAACTACCTGAAATTAGTGGCGCGCATCCGCGAGGCCAACCCCGACTGTGCCTTCATTTTTGTGTCCAACAACGACACTTGGAAGAAAGGGAAGAGAAACCGCTATTATGTGAACAAGACCGGCCCCATGGTGCAGGATGTGATGTACCGGCTGGCCAACCTCACCGGCGGGGCCGTGTGGGACCAGTTCGCCGTGATGGGCGGCCTGAAATCCATGGAGACCTGGCGTAAGAAGGGCTTGGCACAGAAAGACCGTGTCCATTTCACCGCCTCCGGCTACAATCTCATCGGCGACCTGTTTTGGGATGCCTTTATCCGTGAACTGAAAAAAGAGAAGAAATGAATCTGGACAGCCTTAAAATTTTCCTGACAAACCTCTTCTCGTTCAACGAGCAGTACCCGCTGTTATTCACGCAGTTCAACTTCTGGGCCTTCTTCGCGTTAGTGTTCGCCGGATTCTCGCTGTTCCACAACAAACGGCTACTACGCAACGGTTTCCTGTTTTTCGCCAGCGTATTTTTCTACTATAAAACCTCCGGCCTCTTCGTGCTCATCCTGATCTTTGACATGATTCTCGACTACTTCTTGGGAATCTTCATGGACCGTTCCAAGCGGCAGGGTACGCGTAAATTCCACATGATTGTCGGCGTGGTCATCAATCTGCTGGTACTCTTTTACTTCAAATACGCCTATTTCTTCACGGATGCCTATAACACCATCGTCGGCAGCAAATATGAGGTCATCAACTGGTTAGCGCAGTGGACCAACGACCTGAGCGGCAAGGAGTATTTTGATGCCTCCAAGATCCTGCTTCCGGTGGGCATTTCCTTCTATACCTTCCAGAATATCAGCTATCTGGTGGATGTTTATAAGGGCAAGATCCGGCACGTTTCCAACCTCTTGGATTTCGGTTTTTACGTCACCTTCTTCCCGCAGCTGGTGGCGGGTCCCATCGTGCGTGCCGACCAGTTCGTGCCACAGCTCTACAAGAAATTCTTCCTGAGCCGCCGCCAGTTCGGCATCGCTGTGTTCTGGATTCTCAACGGTCTGGCCAAGAAGCTGATTATGAGCGACTACCTTGCCGTCAACTTCGTGGACCGCGTCTTCAACAACCCTTCGTTGTTCACGGCCTTTGAGAACTTCTCCGCTCTGTTCATCTACTCGTTGCAGGTGTATGCCGACTTCTCGGGCTACACCGACATCGCCATCGGCGTGGCCATGCTGATGGGCTTCTACCTGCCCAAGAACTTCAACTCGCCCTACAAGGCCGACTCGCCAAGCAACTTCTGGAAGCGGTGGCACATCTCGCTCTCCAAGTGGCTGCAGGACTACCTGTACATCCCGTTGGGCGGCAACCGCAACGCCACCATCGGCACGTACCTGTGCATCCTGATGATTGGGGCGGTCATCATATTGCTGACCAAGAACGCCGTCATCACGAGCATCATCGTCGGGTTGGCGGTCATCCTCACCATCATCTCCCTCATCAGCAAAAAGGCGCGTTTGAAGATCAGCACCAACATCAACATGATGAACACCATGCTGTTGGGCGGCTTGTGGCACGGCGCCTCGTGGAACTTCATGATCTGGGGCGGCTTGAACGGCTTCGGCATCTTGGGGTTCAAAATCTGGCGGCACTTCAAGCAATGGCTTCGGAGCGTGGTCTCCTTCGTCATCTTCGCCGCCTTTTTCGTCTGCAACTGGTTCTGGCCCAGCCCAGTACTGATGATTTTCACCATATGGTCGGGCGTTTTCTTCGGCGGCACACTGATCCGTTGCATCTACTCGGCCATCTGGCCTAACAGGGATATCAACTGGCTGAATTTCAGTTGGAACGTCTTTATGACCTTCGTGTTCATCTCGTTCACGCGATTGTTCTTCCGGTCGGGTTCCAATTTGGATCCGGCGGTGGCCAACGAGACGGCCTGGAACACCGCCAAGGCGATGGTGAACAGCATTGGTGGTCATTGGAACGTGGCAGCCATCCCGGAGATATTGGCCAACTATTGGATCGTATTCACGTTGTTTGTTGTGGGCATGGTCATCCACTGGCTGCCGGAGCGTTGGAAACGCTGGTACAGGGTTAATTTCGCCTTGCTGCCCGTCTGGCTCATCGCTCTCATCGTGGTGGTGGCGGTCTTCGTACTATACCAGTTCATCACCGCCGACCTGCAGCCGTTCATCTATTTCCAGTTTTAAGAGACAATGAAACGAATCAGACGAAATGTGAAGCTATTGGCATACAAATAAAAACGAGGCCTTTCAGCCCCGCTTTGGATGTTTTCACAACGGAATAATCCTTATTGTGAATTGCTTCAAAAGTTGCGGCAAAAGTACGATTATTTCTGACACGGGAAACATAAAATGCGTATTTTTGCAAAATTATTAATTTCGCACAACTATGAAAAAAATTCTCGGTTTAGACTTGGGTACTAATAGCATCGGCTGGGCGGTGGTGAATGCAGACAAAATAATCCGCGACAACGAAAACTCTTATTTAAAACCCACTGGAATAAGTGCAGCGGGAAGCCGGATAATTCCAATGTCTGCAGATATTTTAGGCGAGTTTGACAAGGGGAATTCGGTTTCTCAAACTGCTACTCGCACAAGCCTTCGTGGAGTACGCCGTTTACATGAACGAAATCTTCAGCGTCGGGAGCGGTTGCTACATGTGTTGAAACGGATTCGTTTTCTACCAGAGCATTTTGCAAATCAGATTGACCGATATGGAAAGTTTATAGATGATACAGAGCCCAAACTCGCATGGGTGAAAAACGAAACGGGAAAGTATCAGTTCCTTTTCACTGATTCATTCAATGAAATGCTTGCTGATTTTTCTAAAAATCAACCACAACTCGTAGCCAATGGCAAAAAAATCCCCTACGACTGGACTATTTATTACCTACGTAAAAAGGCTTTGTCACAAAGGCTTACAAAAGAGGAACTTGCATGGGTTTTGTTGCAATTTAATCAAAAACGGGGATATTATCAGCTACGTGGTGAGGAAGAAGAACAACAAAGAGATAAATTGGTGGAATACCTTGCACAAAAAGTTGTAAGAGTTGAAGCTACTAATGAAAAAAAGGGTGATGATGTTTGGTATAACATCTATTTGGAAAACGGAATGATTTACCGACGTACAAGCCGCATCCCTTTAGACTGGGAAGGAAAAGTCAAGGAGTTTATTGTGACTACCGATCTTGAAAAAGACGGTACACCTAAAAAAGACAAGGAAGGAAATATTAAACGTTCGTTCCGTGCTCCCAAAGAGGATGATTGGACCTTGCTTAAAAAGAAGACTGAGCTCGATATTGACAACAGCCACAAAACCGTTGGATGTTATATCTACGATTCCTTGCTTCAAAATCCTAATCAGAAAATTATCGGCAACCTCGTTCGTACTGTTGAACGCAAATACTATAAAGAAGAATTGCAACAGATTCTTGAGATGCAAAAGTTTTTGATTCCCGAACTACAAGATGAGAATCTCTATAAATCCTGCATTGAAGAACTTTATCCAAACAACGAAGCACATCGTAATAACATCTCAAAGCCCGATTTTTCCAACTTATTCATCAATGATATTCTATTCTATCAGCGTCCGCTTAAGAGCAAAAAGTCGCAAATAAGCGATTGCCCATACGAATCACGATTTGACAAAGAGGGTAACGAACATCCAATAAAATGCATAGCCAAATCCAATCCATTATTTCAGGAGTTTCGTTTATGGCAGTTTGTACAAAATCTAAGAATTTATCAGAGAGAACGGATTCTTTCCGATGGACAAATGGATTTATTTGGCAGTGCCTCATCGGGTAAACTTCAAACAGATGTTGACGTAACCAATGAATTTTTGAAATCGGAAGATGATTACGTGAGTCTTTTTGAGTGGCTTAACGGAAGATTGTCTATCAAGCAAGACACCTTGCTCAATTCATACTTTAAAATCAAAAAAGAAAAAGGCAAAGACCAATATCCTTACCGCTGGAATTATGTTGAGGATAAGGAATATCCTTGCAACGAAACACATGCCGAAATTTTGAAAGGATTGGATAAATGTAGTATCAATCCGATTCTATTGACTCATGATCAGGAAATGTCACTCTGGCACATTCTTTATTCAGTTGAGGATAAGTTTGAAATCTGCAAGGCACTGAAAAAGTATGCAGAAAAGACCGGTCTGCCCGAATCGTTTGCCGAAGTGTTTGCAAAAATCAAACCTTTCAAAAAGGATTATGGCTCCTATTCTGAAAAAGCAATCAAAAAGTTACTCCCATTGATGCGTATGGGCAAATACTGGAATGCCGAGGCCATTGACAAAAAAACAAAAGAACGTATTGACAAGATTGTTACGGGCGAGTATGACGAGAGCATTAAAAACCGTGTGCGTGAAAAGGCAATCAACCTAAATCGGGTTGAAAACTTCAAAGGATTGCCTGTTTGGTTGGCCTGCTATATAGTCTATGATAGGCATTCGGAAGCCAAAGAAATTGTCAAATGGGAAAAACCCGAAGATATTGATGAATATTTGAAACATTTCAAACAGCATTCGTTGCGAAATCCAATTGTAGAGCAGGTGGTTACCGAAACGCTCCGTACTGTACGCGACATCTGGGAACAGGAAGGACATATAGATGAAATTCACCTTGAGCTTGGCCGCGAGATGAAAAATCCAGCAGACAAGCGCAAGAAGATGACCGAAAACATCTTGCAAAATGAAAACACCAACTTACGCATCAAAGCGATGCTTATGGAATTCCTGAATCCTGAAATGGGCATCGAAAACGTGCGACCGTATTCGCCTTCTCAGCAGGACATTTTGCGTATTTACGAAGAGGATGCCCTAAACAATTTATCAAAAGAAGACCCGGAATTTGATTTTGTCAGCAAAATTTCAAAATCCGCACAACCATCGAAATCTGACATTGTCCGTTACAAACTATGGCTTGAGCAGAAATACCGCTCGCCATACACAGGCGAAATGATTCCACTTGCAAAACTATTTACATCCGCTTATGAGATAGAACATGTGATTCCGCAATCACGCTATTTTGATGATTCATTCAGCAACAAGGTGATATGCGAGGCAGAGGTGAATAAATTGAAAGACCGTCAGCTTGGCTTTGAATTTATCAAGAACCATAAGGGCGAAAAAGTTCAAATCAGTCAAGGTAAAACAGTTGAGGTTCTGTCGATTGAAGCATACGAAAAGTTTGTGAAGGAGCATTATGCCAGCAATCGTACAAAGATGAAAAAACTGTTGATGGATGATATTCCTGACGGCTTTATTGAGCGTCAGCTAAACGACAGTCGCTATATTAGTAAGTACATGAAAGGGTTGCTGTCGAATGTAGTGCGTGAGAAATCATCAAATGGAGAAATCGAACCAGAGGCTGTTTCCAAAAATCTGATTTCCTGCAACGGGTCCATAACCGACTATCTGAAGAAAGACTGGGGTATGAACGATGTCTGGAATCATATCGTCCTTCCACGTTTTCAACGGTTAAACAGAATCACTGGGAAAAATTGCTTCACAGCTTTTACGCCTGAAGGTCATGAGGTACCGGCAATGCCTCTTGAACTCCAAAAGGGTTTCAACAAAAAGCGCATTGACCATCGTCACCACGCCATGGATGCCATTGTAATTGCCTGTGCAACACGTGATCATGTAAACTTGTTAAACAACGAGGCCGCCCACTCAAAACACAATGCCAACCGTTATCAGTTGCAGAGAAAACTTCGCAGATTTGAAAATGTGCAAATAGACGGCAAAGAAAGAGCGATTGCCCGAGAATTCCTGAAACCATGGGCTTCGTTCACTACCGATGCAAAGCAGATATTGGAGAACATTATTGTCAGCTTTAAGCAAAATCTGCGCGTTATCAACAAAACTACAAACCATATCCAGCATTTTGACAAAAATGGCAAGAAGGCGTTGGTCAAGCAAGAAAAAGGCAACAGCTGGGCCATACGTAAATCAATGCACAAGGATACTGGTTGGGGAGAAGTGAATTTACGTTTCGTTAAAGAGGTGTCTTTGAACGAGGCACTGAAAAAACCAAAGGCAATAGTCAACAAAGAATTCAAACAAAAAGTGCATGAATTGCTTGCACAAGGGTACGATGTCAAATACATAAAGAAATATGTAGAAGACAACAAGGATGTATGGTCGGATATTGATATTAAGAAAATAGTGGTTTACTATTTAACCCAAGAGACTAAAGACCGATATTTTGCCACGCGTTTTCTTAGTGATCTCGTAACGTATTTGGGTGGATTAAAGAAATTTGAAGATGCAATCAAAAAGATTGACGGCATTACTGATACCGGAATTCAGAAAATACTAAAAGCTCATCTGCAAGCAAAAGATAATAATCCAGAACTTGCATTTTCGCCCGATGGAATTGACGAAATGAACCGCAACATTGTAAAACTAAATGGCGGCAAACAACACAAACCTATTTATAAGGTGCGTCGTTACGAAAGTGGTAATAAGTATCCTATTGGACAAATTGGATGCAAGGCAAAGAAATTTGTAGAAGCAGATAAAGGCACAAATTTGTTCTTCGCCGTTTTCGTTTCTGATAAACTGAATAAAGAAACAGGGGAGATGGATAAAGTTCGCACATACCTGACTATTCCGCTCAATGTGATGATAGACTGCCAGAAAAAGTTTGGGGAAAAGTGGAGAAATAACATTGAAGTTTATCTGAAAGAAAACAGATTAGTTTCAAATGATGTTCAACTGCTGTTTATTCTTTCACCGAATGACTTGGTGTATCTACCAACAAAGGAGGAATTGAAGGATGGGATAAAAATAGTGGATAAAGAGAGAATATATAAACTTGTAGACGTAAGTGGAGTTATAGCAAATTTTGTTTCGGAGACAATCGCACAAGCGATATTCTCGATGACAAAGGATGATCAAAACAAACTATTTAAGGAATATCGCTATAACATACAAAATGAAATAGGTTTAGGCAGTCGACCGTCAAAAAGCCCTAATGCCATAACTGGAGAAATGATTAAAGAAACTTGTGTCCCCATCAAAGTAGATAGATTGGGCAACATTGTCGAACTAAACGGACAGAAACTATGAGCAACATAAAACAAAAAGAAAAGGACGAATTAGTTCCCATGGCTAATGACAATTCACAAAGCAACATCATAATCTACAACACAGTAGATGGCAAAGCCTCAGTGGCTTTGTATGCCAAGGATGGGAAAATCTGGCTTAACCAGAAACAGATGGCGGAACTTTTTGCCACCTCAAAACAAATTATCAGTTACCACATATCCAATATATTAAAAGACAACGAATTAAAACATAATTCAGTTGTCAAAGATTTTTTGACAACTGCAGATGATGGAAAGCACTATCATATCATCTTCTATGCATTGGAAATGATATTAGCAGTTGGATACAGAGTAAAAAGTTTGCGCGGTATCCAATTCCGCCAATGGGCCACACGACATCTGTCCGAGTATCTGGTCAAAGGATTTACAATGGACGATGAACGCCTAAAGAATCCCAATGGACTGCCCGATTACTTTGATGAACTCCTTGCACGCATTCGCGACATCCGGGCATCCGAAAAGCGCTTCTATCAGAAATTGCGCGAACTGTTTGCCCTCAGCAGCGATTATGAGGTGCGCGAAAAGGCCACACAGATGTTTTTTGCCGAAACACAAAACAAACTCCTATACGCTGTCACGCATCAAACCGCCGCCGAAATCATCACCTCCCGAGCTAACGCCAACAAGCCGAATATGGGCCTTACCTCTTGGAAAGGCAGCATTGTGCGCAAACAGGACATTGTTATTGCAAAAAACTATTTGAATGAATCCGAAATAGACCTGTTGAATCGTCTCACCACCTTGTTTTTAGATACAGCGGAATTGAGGGTGAAAGAACGGAAAGACCTTACGTTGGATTTTTGGCGTTCCACCACTGATGGGGTTCTTACATTCAATGGTAAAGATGTATTGCAAGGGAAGGGCAGCGTGTCTAATGCTGAGATGGAGAGTATGGTTGATGTTGTATATGAAGAATTCAATGCCCGCCGCAAAGCACAGGAAGCCATTTCAGCAGATCAGGAAGATTTGATGCTTTTAGAAGATTTCAATAATAGAGTCAAAAAATTACTATGATCAAACGCACCCTTTGTTTCAGCAATCCCGCTTACTTGTCGATGAGAAACGACCAGTTGGTCATCAAACTTCCGCAAGTGGAGAAGAACGACAGCCTGCCCGACTCCTTCAAAGAAAGTGTCACCCACACCATTCCCATTGAAGATATCGGAGTGGTTGTGATAGACCACAAACAGATAACCGTCACGCAGGGGTTGCTGGAAGCACTTTTGGCGAACAATTGCGCAATCATCACCTGCGACAAAAGCCATCTGCCAGTTGGGTTGATGCTTCCATTGTCGGGCAACACCATCCAGAACGAACGCTTCCGCCATCAGTTGGATGCGTCGCTGCCGTTAAAGAAGCAGCTGTGGCAACAAACCGTACAACAAAAAATCCATAATCAGGCAGCAGTGTTGCAAACGTGCCGGAATCTGCCGACCTCCAATATGACAAAATGGGAAAAGGACGTACGCAGCGGGGATCCCGACAATCTGGAAGGACGGGCGGCGGTTTTCTATTGGAAGAACCTCTTCCCTGAAGTGGACGATTTCACCCGCGAACGCGAGGGTGTTGCACCAAACAATATGCTTAACTACGGCTATGCCATTCTGAGGGCGGTGATTACCCGCTCACTGGTCTCATCCGGACTGCTTCCCACGTTAGGCATCCACCACCATAACCGCTACAATGCCTATTGCCTTGCCGATGACATCATGGAACCTTATCGTCCATATGTGGACGAACTGGTAGTGAGATACACGGATGATTACGGGTTCCCGGAAGAGTTGACCCCCGACATCAAAAAAGTCTTGTTGGGCATTCCAGTGTTGGATGTGCGGATAGGAGGGCAGAAAAGTCCATTGATGATTGCCGCCTCGCAGACAACCGCCTCGTTAGCCCGATGTTTCACCGGCGAGAGCCGAAAAATAACCTATCCGGAGAAATGATTTCCGAACGATACAGCGAATACCGCATCATGTGGGTTTTAGTACTTTTTGATTTGCCGACAGACACAAAAAAGGAACGGAAAGCGTACGCCGATTTCCGCAAAAAGATTCTGAAAGACGGCTTCACCATGTTTCAGTTTTCGATTTATATGCGGCATTGTGCCAGCAGAGAGAACGCGGATGTGCACATCAAACGGGTGAAATCGTTTCTGCCGCCAACTGGCGACATCGGAATCATGTGCATCACCGACAAGCAGTTTGGTGAGATTGAGATTTTCCACAGTCGGAAACAGGAAAAGGTGGACCAACCCTGCCAACAGTTGGAACTTTTTTAGTTGTTTTTCGCAAAAAACAGCATTTGGAAGTTGTGGGATAAAACAAAAAATCGCTTGTGTACAAGCGATTTTTTTAATTCTAAAAACCTTTGCAACACCCTGATTCTTTGCGATTTTATGCCATTTAGTTGTTAGCGGTTGCAAAGATACAAACTTTTGAAAGCAATTCACAACTTCCATTGATAAGGTTGAACCTGCCTCTATGTTGTTAGCGGTTGCAAAGATACAAACTTTTGAAAGCAATTCACAACTGCCTCAACCGATTTACCAGCAGGGACTTAGTTGTTAGCGGTTGCAAAGATACAAACTTTTGAAAGCAATTCACAACCAGTAGTCGAAGGTAATGGAAATTTGAAGGTTGTTAGCGGTTGCAAAGATACAAACTTTTGAAAGCAATTCACAACCTCTCGATTGGTACATTTGCTACGAATTGCGTTGTTAGCGGTTGCAAAGATACAAACTTTTGAAAGCAATTCACAACCTTTTCTCATGCCGGCTATTTTTTTTTAGTGTTGTTAGCGGTTGCAAAGATACAAACTTTTGAAAGCAATTCACAACGTTAATTACTGGGTTTGTATTCTCTTTCCAGTTGTTAGCGGTTGCAAAGATACAAACTTTTGAAAGCAATTCACAACACATTGGTAAGTTGCTTATTAATCAACTTTGTTGTTAGCGGTTGCAAAGATACAAACTTTTGAAAGCAATTCACAACATTCCGAATAGTGGTCCGATTGCTGGAGCGTTGTTAGCGGTTGCAAAGATACAAACTTTTGAAAGCAATTCACAACCTGTAGTAGTTCTTAAAGATGTCGTAATACGTTGTTAGCGGTTGCAAAGATACAAACTTTTGAAAGCAATTCACAACCCTGCCACATCTGTAAATTCGTGTCGAATGGTTGTTAGCGGTTGCAAAGATACAAACTTTTGAAAGCAATTCACAACTAATCCACTACGCTTCCGTTGTAGAATGCGTTGTTAGCGGTTGCAAAGATACAAACTTTTGAAAGCAATTCACAACTGCGCCACGATATGAACCATCTCCCTTTGAGTTGTTAGCGGTTGCAAAGATACTACAATCACTCCACCCTGCTCTTCACCTCGCCCTCATACACCTGCGTGACCAGCTCGTCGCCGGGTTTCAGTTCCGAGGCTTCGGTGATGGCCTTACCCTTGTAGCGCGTGATGCTGAAGCCACGCTTGAGGATATTGTTCGGATGCAACAGCTGTATCTTTTCCTCTAAAACCCCCACCCTTTCACGCTGCTGCGACAAATACGCCGGAGCCAACGCCTTGACCACGTCCGAAAACCGTTCAAGGTGCTCACGGTTGGAGGCAATCCGCAACTTGCCCTGCCGGTCCAACGCACGTCCGGCCATATCTAAAACCGATTGCTGCTGGATCAACAATTCCTTTGCTTTCAACACCATATTCTGAGACAGCTGACCAAGCAGCGTCCGATGATGAACGATCACTTTTGGGACGGCCACCTTACGGCGGGCATCCAACTCCAACAGCAAGGCCTGCTGTTCCGCCACAATCGTCTTACCTACGGTCACAATCCGATGCTGGAGGTCCTTCACCTGCTCATCAAACGAGTGGAAACAGTCAATCAGCGAGACGGCCACATCCGTGGGCGTGATGTTATGCTTGTGAGCCACCATGTCGGTGACGCTGAGGTTGGTGGAGTGGCCGATGCCAGTGAGCACGGGCAATGGGAACGTGGCCACGCAATGGGCCATCTCATACTCATCATAGCAACTGAGGCCCACATCACCCCCGCCGCCGCGCACAATCACCACGCAGTCAAACTCCTGCCGCCGCATCTCAATCTCCGCCAAGCGGCCCGTGATGCCCGTAATGGCTTTGTCGCCCTGCAAGATAGACGGAAACAGCTCCGTTTCAAAACGGTAGCCATAACGGTTCCCGTTCAACGTCGTCATAAAGTCGCTGAAACCCTTGCTGGTCTCTACCGAGATGACCGCGATACGCTTAGGCAGCAACGGCATCTCCAAACGCTTGTTGGCCGTGAACACTCCCTCCTTCTTCAAACGCTCGATGACGGCGTTGCGGTTTTTCACCATCTCGCCCAATGTATAGCTCGGCTCAATATCCTGAATATGAAGCGCCAAGCCGTGCTTCGGACTGAACTCGATATTGGCCAGACATAGGATGCTGATATTCTCCTTCAAGGGATTGCCCGTAATCTGGATAAAACGCTCGTTGATGCGCTGATAGTGGGAAGCCCAGATGATGGCCCGCATCTCCGCCTTAATGGTATTACCCTCTTTTTCAACCAGTTCAGGGTAACAGTGTCCGCTGTGAGGGTAATAATTGAGCTTCAGGATTTCCGCTTTGATATAATAGGGCTGCGGATAGGTCCGTTCCACCACCTTGTGCAGACTGAACGCTATCTCCGACAGCGAATATACCGGATAATCCTGAAATGTCTCCCGTCGGGTTTCCATCGCTATGCCTTATAAACCGTTTTCCCAGCTTTGATAGTCTCGAGCACGCGCCCATACACCTGCTGTCCCTCGAACGGCGTATTTTTCCCCCGTGAGGCAAACTCTTCCGAACGGATCACATAGGGAGTGGTCAGATCCACTTTCACAAAATCGGCTCGCATTCCCACCTTGAAGCTTCCCTTGGCGACGCGCATCATCGCCGATGGCGTGGTGGACATCAGCTTCACCAATTGGTTGATAGTCAGGAAGCCGCCGCGCACCAACTTGGTGTAACAGAGCGAGAAAGCCGTCTCGATGCCGGAGATGCCGTTGGCACCGTTGGCCTTGTCCTCGGGTGTGTGCGGCGCATGGTCGGTGCTGATCGCATCTACCGTGCCGTCCTGCATGCCCTTGATGAGGGCAGCGATGTCCGCATCATTGCGGAAGGGCGGGGCCACACGGTAGTAGTTGGCCTGCTCCGCATTGAAGAAGATATGATGCGGGCACACCTCGCACGACACGCGCAAGCCCTTCGCCTTGGCCTCGGCAATGGCCGTAATGGCCTCTATCGTGCTCACATGGCAGAAATGGATGCTACCGCCCGCCTTCTCGCAAAGTTGCAGGTCACGGAACGTCATGGCATTCTCGGCCATGCGCAAATCCTGCGGACTATAGCGGGCATCCTCCTCATGGGCCATGATCAGGAAATCCTTTTCCTTGCAGATGTTGAAAATCTCTTCCATCACATCATCGCGGTTCACGCCCTTGCCGTCATCGGAAACGAACGGGATGGAACCAGCGGGAATCGAACGCAGATGGGAGCAGTCCTGTCCATGCTCGTTCAAGGTCATGCTCACCACTTGGTTAGCCTGTATCAGGTCCAGCTGCGCAATGCGGTCCTCCAC
Organism: Bacteroidales bacterium; assembly: GCA_017540505.1. Lineage (GTDB taxonomy): Bacteria > Bacteroidota > Bacteroidia > Bacteroidales > WCHB1-69 > F23-D06. The sequence goes on from JAFYAW010000023.1 coordinate 21,945, forward strand.
GTCACGGGCCTGTTCCACGCTGCTGACTACCGGCAATGTGTTGGGCATCAGGTTCACAGCAGTATAGCCGCCCCGTACGGCAGCCCTGCTCCCCGACTCCACATCCTCCTTATAGGTGAGGCCCGGATCACGGAAATGCGCGTGCAAGTCCGTGAAGGCCGGCAGATATACCGGCTGCGACGGGTCCGGTGTGCCGTCCAGAATATCAATCCGCTGTATCAGACCGTTCTCAATGACCAAGTCGGCCATAGCGTCCAGCGTGTCGTCAATGATATGGATGTTTTTCATAAATGAGTACAATATTTAAATATGTATTAGGCCGCAAATGTACAAAAAAAGAGGGAACCCGACGGTCCCCTCTCCTATTGTCAGAAAACGTTTTTATTTCTGTTTCAAGATGTCGCGGATTTCGGTCAGCAGCGCTTCCTCCTTGGTCGGTTCGGGAGCGGGTGCGGGAGCCTCTTCCTCTTCTTTCTTGCGCATAGAAGACAGTTTGTTGATACCCTTGACCACCAAGAAGATACACAATGCCACAATGAGGAAATCGATGGTCACTTGGATGAAGTTACCATAGTTCCAGGTCACAGGATCCAGCGTTTTCTCAACGACTTGAGGGACACCATCCGGACCCGTCACTGTTTCCATCACCGTACGGGTGGGGAATTTAAGGCTCAACTTGGTGAAATCGGTACCACCGAGAAGCCAACCGATAGGAGGCATCAGGATGTCGTTCACCAAAGAGGAGACGATCTTACCGAAAGCACCGCCGATGATGACACCAATCGCCATATCCATGACATTTCCCTTCATGGCGAAGTCTTTGAACTCTTGTAAAAACTTTTTCATAATAATGCGATTTTGGTTAATACTATTTTTTCCACCGCAAAAGTACAAAAAAAAGCATATCTTTGCACAACTTTTTTTAAGATAAAATCTATGAAGCTGACAAGCAACACGGAAACCATCGCCGCCAGTGCGATGAAGACGTACGATTTTCTCTGCCATCTGATCCAGACCACGCAGGCACCTCCCATCCCCGACATCACCGACTGGCACGCCGATGAAGAGGGTTGTTCTTTCACCATCAAGAACATGATCACCTGCAACATGCGTCTGACCGATGCGGTTCCCTACCAATATGTCATCTATCATTTAGATACCGACAAGAGCGTCTCGGCCAACGTGCGCTTCCAGATTGAAAGCATGGGCTCGGAGAGTTCCTTACAGGTGGAGGCGGAGGCCGACATGCCCTTCTGGATCCAGGCCATGCTCAAAGGTCCGATGGAGCAGATGATGGGCAGCGTCATGGGTAAACTGAAAGAGGTAATAGAAAGGAGTTAGCATGGAATACCACATCCGAACGGAAAAATTAGTCAAGAAATACAAGAACAGGACGGTGGTGAACGAAGTCTCCATCGAGTTCACGCAAGGGGAGATTGTGGGGTTGCTCGGTCCGAACGGTGCCGGCAAGACCACCTCCTTCTACATGATTGTAGGACTTATCAAGCCCTATTCGGGCAGAATCTTCCTGAACGACCAGGAGATCACCGACCTGCCCATGTACCGCCGTGCGCAGTTAGGCCTCGCCTACCTGCCGCAGGAGGCCTCCGTGTTCCGCCAGCTGACCGTGGAGGACAACATCAAGGCCATCCTGGAGTTCAGCGGGAAGAGCAAAGAGGAGCAGCGGGACAAGTTGGAAAGCCTCATCTCCGAATTCAACATCCAGAAGGTGCGCAAGAACAAGGGTAACAACCTCTCCGGCGGCGAGCGCCGTCGGGTGGAGATTGCCCGTTGCTTAGCCTCCGATCCCAAGTTCATCCTCTTGGACGAGCCCTTCGCCGGCGTGGATCCCATTGCCGTGGAGGACATCCAGAATATCGTCGCCAAGCTGAAGGACAAGAACATCGGCATTGTCATCACCGACCACAACGTCCACGAGACCCTCTCCATCACCGACCGTGCCTACCTGCTGTACGAGGGGCGTGTGCTCAAGTCGGGCACTGCGGAGGAGCTGGCCAGCGACCCGATGGTCAAGAAGGTCTATTTGGGTTCCAATTTCGAATTGAGGAAATAACCATCCTCGCACGGTTTGCGGTTTGCGGTTTGCGGTTTGCGACCTACTGTTGGTTTTTGGCATGTGCAAGCCTTTCCATACACAAAAAAAGGATGACATCACGTCATCCTTTTTTTGTGTTCTTTCGTTGGAGCTTATCTGTAAATCAGCAAGCTGCGCGACTTGTCGATGGTAAAGTTGCCCCATTCGTTCTGGATGAAGCCATCGCCAATCACAAAAGCGGCGGGCAGGTTCTTCTTCACCGTCACCTTCACGTTCTCGGCATAGTCATCACCCACACGGACCTCCTGCAGATAGAGCACCACACCGTCAATAATGCTACCGTCCTCCTGCTTGATGGCGGCGGACTTCTCCTCGAAATCATCCAAGTTGATGATGGACTCCTTCAGGAAGCGGGTGGCATCCGCATAGTTCATGAAGATCTCGTCGCTCTTATTGCCAATCACGAACTCCATCGACTTGCTGTTGGCGAAGCAGGTACCCTTCACATCATCACCGACGATGGTCACGGGTACGGTACGCTCCTGCACCAGGGCGATACCGCCACCACGACGCACGCTGTCAATGTTGTCGCTGCTGGGCACATAGTCGTCACGCAGGATGATGAACTCCGTACGACGGTTGAGCTGGTGGGCAGCCTCCTTCTCGTTCTTCGTGGGGAAGGATTCGCAGTAGGCCTCCGTCAGCACCGTACCCTTGGCAAAGAAATATTTCTTCCCGTTATAGGTGGAGTACATGTCCTTCTCCAACTTTCTGGGAACACGCTCACCATAACCCTTGGCCACAATACGGTCGGCAGCAATGCCCATCTCATTCACGAGGAAATCGACGCAGGATTGGGCACGGTTCTGGGACAGAATGTCATTCTTCTCCTCCGTGTCACGCGAGTCGGTGTGCGAACGCAACTCAATCACAATCGTCGGGTTCTTTACCATAATATTATATAGGTACATCAACGAGTCCTTGTACTGAGGTTTGAGGTCCCACTTGGCCAGATCATACAGAATCTCCGGCAGCAGGATCGGCTCCTTTGGAATCGGCTCCAACGTGAAGTCCTGTTTGAGGTCGGTATTCTCCGTCAAACCGACAGTCGTCTGCTGGGCGGTGTTGCCGTTCTCCCAATAGCCGGTCTTCTTCACCTTCAAATTATACGTGGTGGATCCGAGGATCTTCGTTTTGTCGAAATGATAGTAACCTTTCACATCCGTGGTGGTCTTGTAGCTGGTTCCGTCCGAACCCTCGATCTCCACTTCCACACCGTCCATGTACTGTCCATTGTTCTTGTCACGCACATAACCGGAAATAGTATAAACCAACGGGCGAAGGAGGAAGTAGTAGATGTCGTCGCCACCACGTCCGCCAGCACGGTTGGAGGAGAAATAACCCTTTGACAAATAGGGTGATTTGGATTTGGGATCTATCGCCTCATTCTCATCGAAGATGATGCCAAGGTCATCGCCACTGGAGTTGATGGGTACCATCAGGTTCTCAGCCTTCTGCCATGCGCCTCCCTTGTTGTAGGAGACAAACAGGTCAAGACCGCCCATGCCGGGCCAGCCGTCCGATGAGAAATAGAGTTCCTGGTCGTTGCGCAAGCTCGGGAACACCTCCTGTCCGGCCGTGTTCACATTGGGACCGAGATTGGTGATATTGGAGAACTTGGCCGATTTCTTCGTACGCGTGGCCATCCAGATGTCATAGCCACCATGTCCACCCGGTCGGTTGGAGGCGAAATAGATCGTCAGCTCGTCGCCAGAGATGAAGGGATGCACATAATTATAGGCAGAGTCTCCCAGATAGACCAGTTCGGCATCGCCCCAGGCCTTGCCCTTCTTCATCGACTTGTAGATATAGCAGCCTTGCACTTTCTTCTTGTCTTGCGGACATTTGGTGAAATAATAGACCGTTCCCTTGCGGTTGGAGGAGGCCTCGCCTTCGTTCACGCCCGTGTTCAGCGTTTCACCCTCGTCCAAGGTCGTCACCGGAGACCACTCACCCGGCCAGTCGGTATTCTTGCTTTTCGGCTTGTTGGTCACATAAATGTCGGAGAAGTTGACACCCGTCCATTGGTCGGTGCCTTTGCCTTTGGAACCTTCGCGGTTGGAGGTGAAGATGATGGAGTTGCGTTTCTCATCATTGCCCCAGCGCGGTGCCCATTCATCCTCGCGGGTGTTGAACTTCTTGAGGTTCTCCACCTCGTAGCGGGTGGGATTCTCCATCCACATCTTGGCGTTTTTGCAGCCCTCAATACGGGCATCCGCACGCGAATCCTCGGGAGCACGTTTCTTGAAACTGTTGTAATACTTCAAGGCCTGGTCATATTCCCCACGAAGATTGTAGATGCTGCCAAGATGGAAGAGGATAATGGGATTGTCCTTCTGGTAATTCTTCTTTTCCAAACGGAGATACTGTTGCTCGGCCTTCTTCAAATCACCCATGATACGATAACATTCGGCTATCTGGAAAGTGGCACGCTGGATCTCCACACGGTTGCCCTGCAGCTTCTTTATACCTTTTTTATACTGTTCCAAGGATTTTTCATACTGGCAATCCCGGAACAGGTTGTCGGCATCACGCAGCACAGGACCTTGCGCTGACACGGTGCAAGTAATTGTTATTAAAATAGATAAAAGAAACAGCGACAGTTTGTATAGTTTCATCTTTAATGATTTTTTACCTTATAATAATTGGGCCGCTAAAATAATAAAAATTCGGGATAGTTTTCACACCATCCCGAATTATTTTTTTATAAAAAATCGTCGTATAACGACCTGTTGTTATGCAACAGTGGTTTTGGCACGTTTCACCTTGTCGCCAGACATTCTGAAGAGGTCGAAGGCGAACGGGTTGGAAACGAGGATACCGGAGTATGTACCGATGAGGATACCCACGAACATGGCGAACACGAAACCGCGAATCACCTCGCCACCAAACAGGAAGATCACGAGCAGCGTCACCAACGTGGTGCCGGCGGTGTTGATGTTACGGCCGAGCGTCTGGTTGATGGCGTTGTTGAAGTTCTCGTAATTGGTACGCTTCGGATAGAGGGCCAGGTTCTCACGAACACGGTCGAAGATCACCACGTTGTTGTTGATGGAGTAACCGATCACCGTCAGGATGGCGGCGATGAAGTTCTGGTCGATTTCCATGGAGAACGGCATCACCTTGTAGAGGAGGGAGAACATACCCACCGTCAGGAAGGTGTCGTGGAACAGGGCGCACACACCCGCCACACCGAACTGCCAATTGCGGAAACGCAAGGCGATGTAGATGAATATCAACACCAAGGAAACCAAGACGGCCCAAACAGCCTTCATCAACAATTCCTTAGCGATGGTGGGCTGGATCTTCTGGGAAGACTGGATACCACGCACATCGTTGGTCAGGTGGGTGAAGTCATATTCGGTGAGATCCTGCTTGGCGTAGAAGCCCTTCAAACAGCTGTAGAGTTTCTTCTCGCACAGCTGGTCGTCAGCCGGATTGTTGCTTTCGATTCTGAAGTTGGTGATGATACGGATCTGGTCGTTGGCACCGAAGGTCTTGACTTCCGGGTTGCCACCGAACTCCTTGATCACAGCCGCACGCACATCCTTGGTGGTGACATCCTTGTCGAAACGCACCACATAGCAACGGCCACCAGTGAAATCGATACCGGGTTGCAGCTTCAGGGTGAAGAAGGAAATCGTGGAAATGGCAATCAGAACCAGAGAGATGGTGTAGAATATCTTTCTCTTGCCGAGGAAATCGATATTCGTGTTGGTGAAGGCATTCAAGGTCACGCTGTTACCCACCTCAAAGGATTTGCCTTTCTTCAGTCTGGCCTCGATGACAAGACGGGACAGGAGGATAGCGGTGAACAGGGAGGAGAGAATACCGATGATCAACGTGGTGGCGAAACCCTGGATAGGACCGGAACCGAAGATGTAAAGGACGATAGCGGTGATAAGGGTGGTCACGTTACCGTCGATGATGGCGGAGTAGGAGTGTTTGAAACCTTCGTCCACCGCGACGCGGATACCCTTGCCGGCGCGCACTTCCTCACGCACACGCTCGTAGATAATCACGTTGGCGTCAACGGCCATACCCAAGGTCAACACGATACCGGCGATACCAGGCAGTGTGAGCACAGCACCCATGGAGGCGAGCACACCCACGATGAAGAACACGTTGCAGAACAGGGCCAGGTCGGCAACGAGGCCGGCGCGGCTGTAGTACAAGAACATGTAGATGACCACCAGAATGAAGGCGGCAAGGAAGGAGAGCAAACCGGAACGGATGGATTCCTTACCGAGGGTAGGACCCACGATTTCGGATTGCACCACGTTGACACGGGCCTCCAAGTTACCGGAGTTCAGCACAGTGGCAAGGTCCTTGGCCTCATCCACGGTGAAATGGCCGGAGATTTCGGAGTTACCGTTGGGGATCTCGGAACGCACCGTAGGAGCGGAATAGACGAACTCGTCAAGCACGATGGCAATGGCCGTCAGCTTGGTGGCGCTGTTGTCAGCAGCCTCCTTGGTGATCTTACGCCACACGTCGGCAGCCTGATCCTCCATGGACATGTTGACAACCACGCGGTTGTTCTGATCGACATCCTGACGGGCCGTACGCACCACGCGTGCGCCGCCGATGGTCTCGGAGCTCAAGAGCGGTCCGATGCGGTCGTTCTTCTTCTTCAACGGATAGAGCGGGAATGCATTGTTGTATTCCTTCTCAGCGGCACCCCAGTAGAAGACGACGCTGTTGTCGCCGAGGATGCGCTGCAGCTGCGGGAGCATGCTGTTGATGGCGGGCATGTCGGCCTCCTTGAAGTAGCCGATGACGAAGCTGCCGGGAACGGCAACCGCCTTGCTCATGATGGCACCCGTGGTGACATCAATGTCTTCGATTTCGTCCTCATCCTCTTCCACCTCAGCATCTGCCAGACCCAGAGCGTCAGCAACAGAATCCGTAGCGGCCGTCTCTGTGGGGTTCTCTTTCTGGTTCTTCAGCTGTTCGGCCAACTTGGCATCCGCCTCGAAGAAACGCTGCTGGATGGAGCGTCCGCCCACGATGTCGTTATAGACCTCCCAGAACTCCAGCTTGGCGGTGCTCTTCAACAGGTCGGTGACACGCTCGGGCTCCTTCACGCCGGGAAGCTCCACGAGGATACGTCCGCCCTGGAGCAGCTGCAGGTTGGGCTGAGCCACGCCGAAACGGTCGATACGGGTGCGGAGAATCTTGAACGTGCGGTCGGCAATCTCACCAGACTCTTTCTTCAACCAGGAAATGATCTGGGCGTCAGAGGCATTCTTGATGCCGGAACGCTCGCCGAAGTAGGTGCGCAGGTTCGCGTTGTTCAACTTCAGCGCACTCTTCTGCTTGTTGAAATTGTTCACAAAGATATCGATAAAGTCGCCGTTCGTCGTGTTGGCAAACTCCTTCTCAGCCGCCTCGAAAGCCGTCTTGAACAGCTCGTCTTCCTTATTTACGGCCAAGCTTTGCACCACATCCGGCATGGAGATTTCAAGGGTGACGTTCATACCGCCCTTCAAGTCCAAACCCAAGTTCAACTCTTTGTACTTACACTTCTTGTAAGTGTTTCCCAAGAACACGGTGGAGTCGTTCATGTTGGTCAGATACTGAAGCTTCCGTGCATCAATCAAAGAATCAATCAGATGTTTCTCCAACATCAAATCACCGTTCGCTGCCTTCTTCACTTCTGCAATGGCGGCCTCGTTGTGCGCATACGCGTCAGCCTTCTTCTCCACACGCCACGTGACGAAGGAGAAAGACAGACAGTACAAACAAACAAGCGCAAGGAGAATCGTAAAGAATAATACAAGTCCTTTGTTTTTCATCTCTTTTATTTATTTGATTTTTAATAATTTATATAAATTTCGACATAAAAATTTCAAGGTTGCAAATATACAAAAATTGTAGCATGAAACAATCATGCCCAAACAGTTTTTTTCAACAAAAAGAAAGATAATGCTAACTTACAGATTATCACGGTAATCCTGATGCAACGGAAGTTTGAGCACATCCTTGAGCACGGCGGCCTTGACGTTGATCTGGAAAGCCCATCCCTTCCGGTATCCGAAGGGCACCCAGTTGAAGCTCATCTCCCAACAATGCATGTCGCGGTGGATGTCGATGGAGGTGTAGGAGAGGCTCTTCTGCACGAAATCGTAGCCGGTGGCGAATCCCACCCTCCATTTCTTCGTAATGTGAAAATCACCCACAATATTGATGGTATGAACCATGTTGTGCTTGTATCGGACAGTATCTATCCGCATATAATAATATATATTGTCATTGATGCCATACGTGAAGGTGTAATTCAAGGTCAGCGACCAAGGTTGACGCTTGACATCCTCTTTCTTCTTTTTGGATTTGAAGGTATTCTGGTCCAACCGCCAGTTGAGCGCCACGCTGAAATCGGTGGACGACAGACGGAACAGACGGCGGTTCTCCTTGACCTCGAAGCGGTTGACGCGGTTGCCGTTCTCCCCGATGATGTATGGATCGAAGGCGAAATTGTAGGTCAGATAGAGCTGTTTGAAGAGTGTGCTACGACCGTTGAGGGTCAGCTTGGACCAGCGCAGCGAGTCGGCGGCGAAGTTGTAGTACATGCCCACGTTCAGGTTGTCGATCAGCGGCACCTTCTTGAAACCCGTGATCGTGTCCTTGCGCGAGCGCACCTTGATCTCCAGATTGTTGCCGAAGTTGAGTTGCGCGAGCGCCTGCGTCTGCGTCGTGACCCCTCCGAAGATGGCGTTGTCGAACATCGAATACTCGACCAACTCGCCCGTAATCGGGTTGAAGTACTTGTTCATGGTGCCACCCGAAAGATTCGGACGGTAGGTGAAACTCAAATTCGGGGTGATAATGTGGCGGATGGCCTGCAACCCACCCTTCTTGAAACTGTACATCACATAGATTTTCGTGGAGAGCGACGTGGAGACGTTCAGATCATGCAACGCCTTGAAACCCCGATGGAAATACTGGTTCATCGTAATGGTGGGCACATCATCCAGCGTGTCGATGGTCATATCGCGGGTGTAGGACTGCAGATACCACTTCTCCGTCAACGTGGCCGTAGTGTTCCAGTTGATGAGCTTCGCAATCTTGATGGGGATGGTGAGCGGGATCACATGGCGCATACCCACATTAATCGACTCCCACGTCTCGGGTTTCAGGAACAGCGTGTCGTAAGTGTCAATCTGCCCGGTGAGCTGGGAGCTCCACTTCAGCGAGATGTTGTCGTACCATTTCAGCATGCCCGCCTTGTTCTTCTTCCGGAAAGGATAAAACTGCACCACCGACATGTTCATATCCGGCAGCTTGAAATTCACCTCCTGCGTCCTCGTGTTCTGGGAATAGGAAAGCGTGGCATCCAAAAAGAAGATGTCGCGCGCGGAGGTGGACACGTTGATGGAGGAACTGTACTGGTTGGAGAGATAATCCTGTGTCGAGGTGAGGTTGTATTTGGAGTAATTGGAGCTGACGATATCGATATGGGCGTTGAAACGGGTGGTGGGATGGGATTTTATATCCTGCTTGTGGTCCCAATAGATTTTGAAATTGTTGGAACAGCGGTAGGTGGAGTCCAACTTGTCGCCGACGCGGGTCTGGGCGAACTCCAAATGCACGTTGCCGGCGCAGATATAGCGGAACACATAGTTGGACTTCGCCTTGATGCCCCAGCTGCCTCGCGTATAGACATCGGCGCCGAGGAGCAAATCGATGTTGTCGTTGATGGCAAAATAATAACCAAGGTCCTGAAGATAGAAGCCGAGGTTGGAGGACTGTCCGAAGGAGGGCATCACGAAGCCGGAGCGACGACCCTTGTCCAACGGGAAGAATCCGAACGGCACCGCCAGCGGGGTGGGCACCCCCGTGAAACTCAGGTAGGCGGGCCCGATGACAATCTTGTCGTGCTGGATCAGCTTGGCCTTGGTGAAATCGATCTCGTAATGGGGATGGTCCAACTCACAGGTCGTGTATTTGCCATTCTTGAGGAAGGCCACATTGTCGCCCATCTTCTTGATCTGGTCCCCGTGAATGAAGCCCTCGTCCTGCGTGGTGATCACGTGGGTGATTTTGCCCTTTTGGGTAGTGAAATTATATTTGATCTCGTGGGCCCGATAACGGGACTCACCCTGGATGAAGAGCGGACTTCCATGCACGTTGCCGTTGGAATCGGCCACGCCGGAGGCATACAACTCGCTGTTTTTGAAGTCTATCTCAATATAATCGGCACGGAGTTCCAGATCCTCGTATTTCACCACCGCATCCCCGAAAAGATAGGTATAGCGGCGGTTCAGGTCGTTGACAGTGGAGTCCTTGGCACTGTAGAAGACGACGGATTTCACCGCGTTATGGGATATGCGCTTGGGATGCCGGACGACGGAATCGCGCACAACCGTATCCGATTTCACCGGCTGCTGAGAATAAACCGACGTGTCCTGCGTATGTCTAACAGGCCTTCGCCCATGCACATCCTGGGCTGTCGCACACACTGCCAAGAGACTGAAAATGAAGAGCATAATCAATCTCCCGAAATATGAAAAAACTATTGTGTATAATTTTTCAGACAAACCCGTTATAATAAATATAATAAAAGTACCTTTGCGATTTTAAAATCGGCAAAAATAATCAAAATCTCCAAAATGATGAACTTGAAAAAACAGATATTCGTATATTTCCTCGCACTTTTTCTTGTTTCGCCCTTATGCATACAGGCGCAGGAGAAGACCTTCAAGGTGGTTATTGACGCGGGACACGGCGGTCATGACTCCGGTTGTTTGGGCAGCCACCTGAAGGAAAAAGATGTGAGCTTGGACGTCGCCCTCATGGTAGGCAAGCTCATTAGCGACCATTGTCCGGAGGTGAAGGTTATCTACACCCGCAAGACCGACGTGTTCATCGAGTTGTACCGCCGGGCGCAGATCGCGAACTCGGAGCATGCCGATTTGTTCATCTCATTCCACTGCAACGCTTCGGAGGACCACATCGGCAACGGCATCGAGACGTGGGTGATGGGCCTGCACAAGAGCGAGGCCAACCAGGCGGTGGCGCGGGCCGAGAACGCCGCCATGTTGAAGGAGAAGAACTACAAGAACAACTACGATGGTTTTGATCCCAACTCGCCGGAGGCCAACGTGCTCTTCTCGTTATATTCATCCGCCTATCTGAAGAACTCGGTGATGTTGGCCGACAAGGTGCAGAAGAACCTCATCGCCAGCACGCACCTCGTCAACCGCGGGGTGAAGCAGGCCGGCTTCTGGGTCCTCTACAAGGTGGCCATGCCCAGCATCCTCATCGAGATGGGATTCCTGAGCAACAAGAACGACGAAGCCTTTTTAGCCTCGACGGAAAACCGCAAGAAGGAGGCTGCCAGCATCTACAACGCTTTTGTGGACTATCTTGCCGCTGTCACCAACAGCCAGCCGCACGCACACGAGGCCGTCACACCCGCCCCCCCGAAGCCTGTGACCGTGAAAGAGAACATCCCGCAGGAGAACGTACCCACCGGAACCGTCACACCCAAACCGGAAAAGCCGGAAAAACAGGAGCTGGAGAAGGAGAAGCTGCAGACCATCGTCGAAGAGGTGGTCCCCGACAGCAACGTCATCCGCTTCAAGGTGCAGTTCCTGGCCTCGCCGGAGAAACTCCCCCTCACCGACAGCCGCTTCCGCAACCTGCCCAAGGTGGACCGCTACTTTGAGAACAACCTCTGGAAATACACCGCCGGCAACGAGACCTCCCACGAGGCCATCCGCGAGATTCTCACCGAGGTGAAACGCAAATTCCCGGACGCTTTTGTCATCGCTTTCCAAAACGGCAAAAAAATAAGCGAGAAGGAGGCTTTGAAATTGCAGAAAAAATGATATTTTTGCGCCTCCAAAATATGCCGCATGAGCGATAAGAAAGACAAACAGGAATATTCGGAAAAAAACATCCGCAACATGAAAGTGGCCATCTTCTGTATTACGGCCATGATCGTGTTCTACTTCGGCGCCAGCCTTCTGAAAGGCATCAACGTCTTCGGCAAAAAGACCTATTACTACGCCGTATTCGACAACATCGGAAGCCTGCACGAAAGCACCACCGTGTCCCTGAACGGATTCCCCATCGGGAAGGTGAGCCAGATCTCCATGCTGAGTTCCCGGCCCGTGCGCATCTGCGCCAAGATCCTCGTCACGGAAGACGTGGATATCCCGTCGGACTCCCGTCTTGAAGTGGTGCAGACCGACGTGCTGGGCGGCACCGGCGTCAACATCCTTTTAGGCACCTCTTCCAAGATGGCCCGCAGTGGCGACACGCTGGCCTGCTCCGTGGCGGGCGGCATGCTGGACGGTCTGGACGACATCCTCGTGCAGCTCCACAGCGTCATGGCCTCCGTGGACACTATCGGCCAGACGGTCAAGACGGCCTTCCTGCCGACCGACGACGAGAACGGTGCCCTCATGCTGAAGGCCACCCTCGTGAACCTTGAGGCCTCCACCCGCCACCTCAACCGGATCCTCGCCGCCAACGAAAGCTCCGTCAACGACATCGTCAACAAGCTGAGCACGCTGAGCAACACGCTGAGCGACGCCTCACCGCAAATCAACGCCATCATCCAGAACCTCGACCACATCTCCGACTCAATAGCGAAAGCCAACATCAACACCCTGATGGACGATGCCGGAAAAGCCATCGCCAACGTCAACGCCATCACCGCCAAGATAGAGTCGGGTGAGGGCACCGCCGGCCAGCTGATCAACAACGACACCCTGTACTCCAACATCAGCAAGACCTTGGAAAGCCTCAACGAGCTCGTGAAAGACCTCAAGGCCCATCCGTCCAAATACATCAACGTCACCGTTTTCGGCAAAAAGGACAAGAAAAAAGATTCACAATAACACATATTTACATTTAACAAGATGTCATTAGAAATAACAGGAAAATTAATCCAAAAAATGAACCCTGTAGGTGGAACCAGTTCCAAGGGGAACACCTGGCAGAAACAGGAATTCGTCATTGAGACCGAAGACCAATATCCGAGAAAAATATGCGCCAACCTCTGGGGCGACAAGATTGACCAGCTCAACCAGTACCAAATCGGCGATCTGATCAAAGTATCCTTCGATCTGGAATCCCGGGAGTTCAACGGCAGATGGTACACGGATGTCAAGGCCTGGAAGTTAGAGCGTCCGCAAGTAGGTGCCCCTATGCCTCCCCAAGGCGGCGACTTCGCCTACCCCACCCCCCAGCCCAACTTCAACCCCGCTCCGCAGCATACGGTGAATCCCGTCAACACGCAGCTGCCTGACTTGGAGCCGGCTGGCGACACGTTCACCGACAACGGCATAGGCGACGACCTGCCGTTCTAACCCCTTCTTCTGAAAATAATTATCCAAGAATCCGGAATTATGGAACATGGTGTATGCACCCGGATGTCGGCGGCCTTGAGAGCTGAGGCCTCCCACCGTTCCGAAATGGTTTCCCAACTGCTGTTCGGCGAGACCTATTCGGTTGTGGAGTGTGCCGACGAATGGCTCAAGATCAGCACGCACGACTGCGCCTACGAAGGCTGGCTGCCCCGCAAGGAACACACTCCGATATCAGAATCGGAGCTGGAACAACTCCAGAACGCACCCCGCTATTTTGTGCGCGACACGTTCCTGTATGTGCGCAGCACGGCCACCCATATCGCCTTCCCGGTATGCATCGGAAGCTCCTTCCCCATGCCGGACAACGGACGGTTCACGCTGGGCGGACAATGCTTCAGCGTGGAGCTGCCCGCACCCGCCGAACCCCTCCATCATGAAGGACTCACCCCCCAACAGGATGACCTGCTCGCCTTCGCCTTCCACTACCTGAACGCCCCGTACCTGTGGGGCGGACGCACACCCGCCGGCATCGACTGCTCCGGCTTCGTGCAGATTGTCTTCCGCAGCCTGGGCATCAACCTGCCCCGCGACGCCTCCCAGCAGATTACGCACGGCGAGGTGGTGGACTTCGTGGAAGAGGCACGCATCGGCGACGTGGCCTTCTTCGCCAACGACGAAGGCCATATCGTACACACCGGCATCGTGTGCGGACACCAGCAAATCCTCCACGCCTCCGGATTCGTCCAAATCAATACCTTAGACGAAAACGGCATATTCAACCAATCGATGGGCCGCTATACCCATACCCTTCGAATTATCAAGGGAATACTCTGATTTTCAAAACCTTATCGTTAGTAACAGACATTTCATCACATTATTCCACCCAAAAATTCCGAGATAGCAATATCTTTTGTTATCTTTGCAGCCTAAAATTAGTAAAAGCTTTTACCATCTATGAATGATTTTTTTATCTCCGGCATTCAACAAGTTGGTGTAGGAACCGTAGATATGCGGAAGTCGTGGGACTGGTACATCGACATGTTCAATATTGACATCAAGATTTTGGAAGACGACACGGTGGCGGAGCGGATGCTCCCCTACACGGGCAACCAGCCGCAGAAGCGGCATGCCTGCATTGCCGTGAACCTGCAGGGCGGCGGCGGTTTGGAGATCTGGCAGTACAGCGAGCGCACGCCCGTACCGGTGGCCTTTGACATCGCCGTGGGTGACCTTGGCATTTTCGCCGCCAAGATCAAATGCCGCAACGTGAAAGCATTTCATGCATACGCATCCTCGAAATGGCCGGACTGCGGCGCCATATCCGCCCTACCTGACGGAACGCCCTGCCTATACCTCCGCGACCTGTATGGCAACTACCTCCAGGTGGTGGAGCAGCCCGACATCTACATTGAGCAGCACTGCCTCACCGGCGGCGTGACGGGCGCGGTCATCGGGGTTACCGATATGGACGCCTCCATACGCTTCTACCGCGAGGTGTTGGGCTACGAGCAGGTGATATACGATGAGACCGGTCGGTTCGACGACTGGCAGATGCTGCCCGGCTCCGGCGAACAATACCGTCGTGTGCTCCTCAAAGACCCCTCCAAGCCCAAAGGACCGTTATCCGAGCTTATGCCCAAAGGCTGCATCGAATTGGTGCAGGCACTGGACCGCACGCCGAGGAAAATCTACGAAGGACGCTACTGGGGCGACCCCGGATTCATCCAATTATGCTTCGACATCACCAACATGAAGCAGTTGGGTGAGTTTTGCGCCTCCAAAGGACATCCCTTCACCGTGGACAGCTGTCCTGGCAACGAGGTCTTCGACATGGGCGACGCCTCCGGACACTTCACCTACATTGAAGACCCGGACGGCACCCTGATTGAATTTGTGGAGACGCACAAGATTCCCGTCATCAAAAAAATCGGCTGGTTCATCGACCTGATAAACCGCAAACGCGAGAAGCCCCTGCCCCGCTTCCTGTTCAAGGCCATGGGCTTGGTTTCCCGCGAGAAAGCCAACAAATCCGACAATTAATTAACAAACCCATTTATAACATTATGCAAAAAGACATTTTCGAAAGAATCAAACAATCCACGGGCGGCCCTATCGGGCAATACCGTGATAAAGCGGAAGGCTACTTCACCTTCCCGAAACTGGAAGGCGAACTGGGTCCGCACATGCGTTTCAACGGCAAGGAAGTGCTTTGCTGGAGCCTCAACAACTACCTCGGTCTCGCCAACCATCCGGAGATCCGCAAGACCGACGCGGAGGCTGCTGCCCGCTGGGGCATGGCCTATCCGATGGGCAGCCGTATGATGACGGGGCAAACGGCCTTGCATGAGAAGCTGGAACGCGAGCTGGCCGAGTTCGAGGGCAAAGAGGCCGCCTTCGAGTTCAATTTCGGCTACCAGGGCATTTTCTCCACCATTGATTCGTTGGTAAACCGCCACGACGTCATCGTGTATGACGCGGAGGCGCACGCCTGCCTGCTGGACGGCATCCGTCTGCATCTGGGCCACAAATACAAATTCCGCCACAACAACATCGAAGATTGTGACCGCGTGATGGCCCATGCCACCGAGGTGGCCGACCAGAACGGAGGCGGCGTGCTGCTCATCACCGAAGGCGTCTTCGGCATGACTGGCGCCTTAGGCATCCTGGACCAGATTGCGGCCCTGAAAAAGAAATACAAATTCCGCATCCTCATTGACGACGCGCACGGCTTCGGCGTGATGGGACCCAACGGTCGCGGCACCTCCGAGCATTTCGGCGTGATGGACGACATCGACATCTACATCGGTGCCTACGCCAAGTCGATGGCCACCATCGGCGGTTTTGTCGCCACGGAGAAAGCCATCATCGACTATCTGAAATACAACATGCGTTCGCAGATGTACGCCAAATCGCTCCCGATGCCCATCGTGGAGGGCTGTCTGAAACGTCTGGAAATCATCCGCAGTCCCGAGGGTGACGCCCGCAGAGCGCATTTGTGGGAGGTGACCCGCCGTCTGCAAAAAGGATTCCGCGACCTCGGTTACGAAATCGGACCTGCCGAAGCGTGTGTCACGCCCGTGCATCTGAAATGCGGTGTGAACCAGGCCACGAACATCGCCGTCGATCTGCGCGAGAACTACAACATCTTCTGCTCCATCGTCACCTATCCCGTCATTCCTCCCGGAATGCTGATCTTCCGCATCATCCCCACGGCGGCGCACAGCATCGAAGACGTGGACCGCACCTTGGATGCCTTCCGCGACATCAAGGAACGTCTGGCCAAGGGCGACTACGACCACGAGATCCCCAACATGGCGCTTTAACGGCATTTTACAAAACGAAAAAGAATCATGACAGATCGAAACGGACAAGTAATCTGGATCACGGGAGGCTCCTCCGGTATCGGGGAGGCGTGTGCATACCGCTATGCCGCGGAGCATGCCTCCCTCGTGCTGACCGCCCTCACGGCGGAGGAGTTGGAGCCGGTGGTGGCCAAGTGCCGCGACCTTGGTGCGACAGTTTACGCCCTACCCTACGACTTGCAGCATCCGGACGGCATTGAGGCACTGGCCGAAGAGGCCTGGAACGCCTTCCACCGCATCGACATCCTCTACTGTAACGCCGGCATCAGCCAGCGCACCACGGTGGAGGACACATCCATGGGGATGATTCGCAAGCTGATGGAGATCAACTACTTCGCCCCGGTAGCTATCGCCAAGGCCGTGCTGCCGAAGATGTTAGCGGCGGGCGGCGGCCACATCGCCGTGACCACCTCCATCGCCGGAAAATTCGGATTCCCGCTGCGCTGCGGCTACTGTTCCTCCAAACACGCCCTCTATGGCTTCTTTGAGACGCTGCAGGCCGAATATTCGGACCGCAACATCCACGTCACCATCGTGTGCCCGGGGCGCGTGCGGACCAATATCTCGCTCCATGCCTTGGACAAGGATGGCAAGCCCCACGGCAAGATGGATCCCGGCCAAGGCGGAGGGCTCTCCCCTGAGCAGGCCGCCAAGATCATCCAGAAAGCCATCGACCGGAGCAAGCGCGAGGTGCTTGTCGGGCGCAAGGAGCTCATCATGGTCTATGTCAAGCGTTTCTTTCCGGGCCTTTGTGCCAAGATTGCCAAACGAATAAAATCGATGTAAATGAACAACGACAACAAACCTAAGAATCTGTTTGACGAACTCTGCAAGGACTACCGTTTCAAGGAGGGGTTCCACACCTGTATCAACTGCGGAACCTGCACGGCGATATGTCCGGCGGCGGAGTTCTACAAATACGACCCGCGGAAGATCGTGAACATCGTGCAAACCCGCGACGACCAGCAGATTGAGGAGCTGCTGAAGTCCGACACCATCTGGTACTGCGGCGAGTGCATGAGCTGCGTCACCCGATGTCCGCGCAAGAACGGCCCCGGACTGGTCATCATCGCCCTCCGCGACCTCAGCGCCCGTCTGGGCTATTTCACCGAATCAGAAAAAGGCCGGCAGTTGCTGCCCCTGACGCACATCATGACCGGCAACATCCTCAACTACGGCTATTGCGTCCACCCCAAATCCTTCAAATGGGAAGACCACAAGGAATCCGGCCCCGTCTGGAAATGGCATACCGAGCATTTAGAGCAAAGCCTCGCCCGCCAGGGTGCCAACTACATGGGCGACGGCCCCGGCATCCTGCGCAAGATCCCGCAGGAGTCCTTGGACGAGCTCAAGGCCATCTTCGACGTTACCGGCGGCACCGAGCGCATCGCCATCGTGGAGAAATACTCCAAGGCCAAGGCTGAGGAGATGGGCATGGACTTTGAAGAATATGAGAAGCAGGCTTTCGAATACTGTTCGGACAAACATTTTAACCATTAAACCCATTATGATTACCCAAGGCAAACAAAAAATATGGAGCGACTACCAGAAGGAGATTCCCGACGACCACTGGTATTATGTCCGGAGCTGCATCCGTCAGAATTTCTTCCCCGCCAGTGAGAAGATGTTCACGGAGATCACGCGCAACGTGCTGGGCAAGGACATCTACGAGACGCCCCACCATACCACCTGCGGGGGCATCGCCTACCACTGCGACACCATCCCCCAGGAGACCGTCATGACCATTGTGGCACGGCAGTTCGCCCTGATGACGGAGGCCGGCTACGAGAACTACGTGCCCAGCTGCATCACCTCCTTCGGCAACTACTGCGAGATCTTAGAGACCTGGCACGAGTTTCCCGAACTGGAGGCCAAGATCCGCGAGAATTTGTGGAAAGCCTGCCGGCGCGAGTTCAACAAGCCCAAATACCTGGCCCACACCAGTGACCTCATCTACCATTGGCGCAACCAGATTGCTGCCAAGGCCAAATATCACCTCGTCAACAAGGAGACGGGCGAGCCGCTGAAGATTGTGGAGCACATCGGATGCCACTACGCGAAGATGTTCCCCAGCAAGGGCGTGGGCGGCGCGGAATACCCCTACGTGCTGGCCGGCATGATTGAGAGCTGGGGCGGACAGGTGGTGGACTACCCCGAGCGGCGGCACTGCTGCGGCTACGGATTCCGTCAGTATCACGTTAAGGCCAACCGAGGCTACAGCGTCTCCAACACCCACAAGAAATTCGAATCCATGGAGCCCTTCCACCCCGATGCCATCATCACCAACTGCCCCGGATGCCCCTACTTCCTCGACCGCTGGCAATATGTCATCGCCGAGCAGACGGGCAAAACCTACGGCAAGGATGGCTACGGCATCCCCGTACTGACCTACGAGGAGCTGGCAGGCATCGTCCTCGGCTATGATCCCTGGGACCTCGGCCTGCAACTGCACCAAGTGGCCGTGGAACCCCTTTTAGACAAAATCGGCATGGAATACGACCCCAAAGCCAAGTATTTAGGCCTGAACAAAGAGGACATCCTTCGTCCGGAACTTCCCAAATCCATAAAATGTTGTTAACGCAATGAAAGAGAACATCGTAATAATCGGCGGGGGCATCGCAGGCATGGAGGCGGCCAAACAGCTGCTCATCCTCGGCTACACCCCCATCATCATCGAACAGGAGGACCACCTCGGCGGCCATGTGGCCCAATGGCACAAGCTGTTCCCCGACATGACCTCATCCCACGAACTGATTGGGAACCTGTCGGACCAGATCAAGGATGCCAATGTCTTCTTAGAAACGAAAGTAAACTCCATCAACGCATTGGGAGACAGTTATAATGTAATTTTAAACAACGGGGTCAACATCGTGGCCAAAGCCATCCTCATTGCGGCCGGCTTCCATCTCTTTGATGCGGCCAAGAAGGAGGAGTACGGTTACGGCGTATATGACCGAGTCATCACCAATGCGGATTTGGAGGCCTGGTTCAACCACCGTGCCGACGAACGCATCCCGGAAAAGCCTAAAGCGGTAGGCTTCGTGCACTGCGTGGGCTCCCGCGACCTCAAGGCGGGCAACAGCCAATGCTCCAAGGTGTGCTGCACCACGGCCATCAAACAGGCTATTGAGATCAAAGAGATATTCCCCGAAACGGAAGTCTATTGTTTTTACATGGACCTGCGTCTTTTCGGCAAGAAATACGAGGATTTCTACATCAACGCGCAGCGTGATTTCGGCGTGCATTTCATCCGGGGCCGCGTGTCGGAGGTGGGCGAGACCATCGACAACCGCGTGCAGGTGAAGGCCGAGGACACGCTTACCGGCAAACCCCTCAAGGTCACGCTGGACCTGCTCGTGCTCATGTCGGGCATGGTGTGCAACCCGCGCACCAGCGAGCTGGCCGGGATGATCGGTCTCAACATCGACGACGACGGCTTCCTCAAGAGCAAGGACAACGTCTATACCATCATGGAATCCAACCAGCCGGGCATCTTCTACGCCGGCGCGTGCACGGGCACCAAGACCGTGCCGGAGACCGTGGCCGAGGCCCGAGCCGCCGTGCTCAGTATTCACCATTATCTGACACAGGCATGATGGATTTCGGTTTCACCCTCAGCAAAAGCTCCACCATCAACCTCGACACGGTGGACACCACCCTCTACAAGAAGCTCTGCGACATGGAGCCGGATGCCCGCATCTGCATGAGCTGCGGTTCTTGCAGCGCGAGCTGCACCGCCGCATCCTTCAGCGGCATGAGCCTCCGCAAGGTCATTCTCGCCCTCCAACGCGACCAGGACGTGCGCCCCATGCTGGCCAACTGCATGCTCTGCGGGAAGTGCACCATGGTCTGCCCCCGCGCCATCAACACCCGTCACCTCATTTTGACCCTTTACAGAATTTATGATCGATAGAATACCCTCCGGCTTTCACCCGTTCGTGCTGCCCTTCCTGTTCGGCATGATCTTCGTGCTATCCTACTGCGTTTTCGGGATAGTGCGGATCCTGTGGCAGCTCCCCAAGCAGGATGTGCGGAAATTCCTGCTGTCGCTCATCAACCCCAAGATAATCGTGAAGAATATTTGGGAAATATTCCGCGACTGCCTCATCCACGTCAAACTCTGGAAACGCAACAAGCTGCTGGGCTATATGCACTCCAGCATCGCCTTCGGATGGTTCATGCTGATCCTGCTCGGCCATGTTGAGGTTTTCCTCTTCGTGCCCGAACGCATCCACATGTTCTACTACCCCATCTTCTTCAACTACTTTGTGGCCGAAGGCCCGGATGTGACCCTGCAAGGCTCGCTGCTGATGTTCCTCATGGACCTCTTCCTGCTGATCGTGCTCAGCGGCATCGTGTTAGCCATAATTAAGCGGGTGCACTCCCGATTCTTCGGCATGAGGCGCACGGCACGGCCCTCCCTGCTGAACCAGATCGGCCTCTACGCCCTGTGGGCCATCTTCCCGCTGCGACTGCTGGCCGAGAGCTTCACCGCCCACATCAGCGGCGGCTCCTTCCTGACCATCCCCGCCAACTGGATCTTCCGCCAGTTCCTCGGCAACGACCTCAACATGCTCCCCACCTGGTGGGCCTACTCCATCGCCCTCTGCGTCTTCATGTGCGTGCTACCCTTCACGCGCTACATGCACATCCCGGCGGAGATGATGCTCATACCCATGCGTAACGCCGGCATCAAGATCCGCGACTCGCGCAAAGGCTTCGCCAAGCTGCAGGTGTATAGCTGCCCCAACTGCGGGGTCTGCATCGATGCCTGCCCAATGAGCGTCAACCGGAGCCATCTGAAGGACTGCACCGTCTATCTCACCCGCCAGATGCGCCGTGGCAACGAGAAGCGCATCGAAGAGATCTCCGACAAATGCCTCCTCTGCGGCAAGTGCCACAGCGTATGCCAAGTGCAAGTAGAAGGCCCTCAACTGCGCATCATGGAACGCTCGCGCCGCCATTACAACCTCTCCCCCGACTACTCGAACATCGACACACAGCCCCTGACCGAAACCGCCAGCCATGGCAAGGTGCTCTATTTCAGCGGCTGCATGAGCCAGCTCACCCCCGCCATCGGACAGAGCGTGGAATCCATCCTCAAGAAAGCGGGCGTGGACTATGTGTGGATGGACCGCGACGGCGGCCTCTGCTGCGGACGGCCGCTGCTGACCGCCGGACGTGCTGAAGCGGCCAAAGAGTTAGTACACAAAAACGAGGAAATCATTATAGGCAGCGGTGCCGACACCCTATTGGTAAGCTGCCCCATCTGCTACAAGATGTTCACGGAAGAATACCACCTTCCGGGCATCCGCGTGGTGCATTACAGTCACTATTTCAGTGAGTTGGTGCAACAAGACAAAATCCGCCTGGAGAAGAGCGACCTGTGCTATGTGTTCCACGATCCTTGTGAGTTGGGACGCGGATGCGGCATCTACGACGAGCCGCGGAAGCTCATCGGCAAGTCGGCCAGCATTGCGGAAGCAGAGAAGAACCGTGAGGAGAGCATCTGCTGCGGCGGGTCGTTAGGCTCGCTCACATTGAGCTTTGCCCAGCGCGAGGAGATGACACGCGCCGCCTTGGAAAACCTATACACCAGCCGCGCCGACGCCATCGCCACCGCCTGCCCACTCTGCCTCGCCACCTTCGCCCGCTACTCCGACCGGCCCGTACGCGACCTGGCGGAAATCATCGACGCCCAATCCTCATCCACCCAGAAAGGAAATCAATAACCAAACCATAATTCACCCTTAAAAAACATCACGATTATGAGATTCAAACCCACGCAATACCTTCTCGTCAACGTTGAGAACGGCCATACCTTTGAAGACAAAGGCTGGACCCTGAGCGACCCCGACGGCAAGAAACCGTCGCTGATCCGCGCCATGTATAAGAACATCCTCTTCACCCCGCGCGAGGAGCTGGATGGCATCTACCGTTATGCGGACTGGATGCCCATCAACCGCACACTAAAGAAATCCTGCGCCCCCGTCACCTACAAGTCCAAAGGGCTGGCCAAATTTCTGGGTTTGGACAACCTGTACATCACCTTCTCCGGCTGGTGCCCGAAGATCGGGGCCAAGATGCGCACCTGCTCCTTCAAGGAGACGGAGGCCTACTCGGTGCTGGCCCGCATCAGCCGCAACGAGAACCGCATCCTCGTGGTGCAGTCCGCCGGCAACACGGCCCGCGCCTTCGCGCAGGTGTGCTCCGACAACCGCATCCCCATCGTGCTGTGCGTGCCCTACGACAACCTCCACGACCTCTGGTTCAGCAAGAAGCTAGACAAGTGCGTCAAGTTGGTGGTCGTGCCCCACGGGTACGACTACTACGATGCCATCGCCGTTGGCGAGAAATTGGCGGAAGACCACCGCTTTTTCTTAGAAGGCGGGGCCAAGAACGTTGCGCGACGCGACGGCATGGGCACCACCGTGCTGAGCTGTGTGGAACAGATGCAGCGCATCCCTGACGCCTATTTCCAGGCCGTAGGTTCCGGCACCGGAGCCATCGCCGCTTGGGAGAATGCCTGCCGTTTGGAGGCCGACGGACGCTTCGGCAACAACCACATGCGCGTGTATGTGGCCCAGAACAAGCCCTTTACCCTCATGTACGACGCCTGGGAAGCCCAATCGAGGGCCCTGCCCGAGCTCTCCGCCGAAGAGGGACGCCGTCAGGCCGAGGTCATCCTCGCCAAGGTACTCTCCAACCGCAAGCCGCCCTACAGCCTTGCCGGCGGCCTGTTCGACACGCTGACGGAAAGTCACGGCGACGTGTTCTTAGCCGACAACAACGACATCATGTATTGGATGATGCAATACCGCAACCTGGAGGGTTACGACCTGTTGCCCGCCGCCTGCGTGGCCGTGAGCGCGCTGGCGCAAGCCGTCAAGGAAGGAGTGGTGAAGAAGGAGGAGTATATTATGCTCAACTGCACCGGCGGCGGCTCTCTCACCGCCATGAGCAAAGGCTTTGTCTTCAAGGAACCCGACCTCATCCTCTCGCCGGACCTGCCGTCCGAGACCATCATCGAGAAAGTGAGTGCCCTGTTCTAAACTATTTTTAAGGCAACGATAATCGTTGCCTTTTTCTTTTTCGCGAAATGCACCATTAGAACATCCCCCAAAATCCACTCTAACATAAAATCGTTATTTTTGCAAAAAAACGAGAATCAAATAAATATGGAAAAGATAACGTTCAAAGAGAAAATCCAACGAGGACTGACGGCTGTGTGGGATGCCGTGAAAGCGCATCCCGTGGAGATTGTCATCCTGTTATATGTCTGCGTGGTCGGGTGTTATGGAATTTCCGATCCGGATATATTTGATGTAAAAAACGAACCGGCGCCGTGGTGGTTCCGGCCGATGTCACTGGCACCGTTTATGGTGGTGGCGGCCTATTCACTGCAACCGCTGCGCAAACGCGGCATCGGGTGGCTGCTGCTCTACCTGCTGCCGTTAGTGGGGATGATGGCCGGGTTCGCCATGCCGTTCCTCCTCGATTGGGTAGAGGTAACCACCTATTGGATTGCCGTGTTTGCGGCACTTCCGTTGTGGATGTGCGTGCGGCATTGGCTGACCGACAACGAACCGTTTGTGCAGCGCAACGTGCAGATGGCGTGGTCGTTGGCGCGTGCGTTGCTCGTCGCGGGAATCCTCTATCTGCTGTATGCCGCCATCGCCTACACGATCACCTCCCTCTTCGATATCAGATACAAAACATGGAACGGCTGGTACGGTCAGGTGGCGTTGCTATTGTTCTGCGGGTTGGCTCCCGTGCTCTTTTTCGCCATGGAGGACCGTCCCGAATCCATCGAAATCCGCCGTTTCTGGGCCGTATTGCTGAACTGGGTACTCACGCCCGCGCTGATGATTTACACCGTGGTGCTCTATGTGTATGCCGCCAAAATCCTCTTTACATGGAACCTGCCGAAGGGCGGGGTCGCCATCATGGTGACGGTTTTCTTTGTGATCTTCTTCGCAGCCAAGATTTTGCAGATGCTCACGGAACCGCAACCACACAAGTGGTTCTATGACCATTTCAGCCTGTTCGTCTTGCCGCTTCTGGCACTCTTTTGGATAGCGGTCGCCCGTCGTTTGACGGACTACGGTCTGACCGAGTCACGCTACTACTTGCTATTGGGCGGGGTGTTGATGACCGTGTGTGTGCTGGTGTTCCTCTTCCGCAACCATCGTGGCTATTTCGCCTTGGCGGCGGGAGCGTTGGCCGTCGTGTTGCTGACGGTGCTGGTGCCGCCGCTCCGTGGCGAGCGGGTTGCGCAACGGGCCCAAATCCAACGTGTGCGCACGATTGCCAAGAAACTCAACCGCCTGAACGACGACGGCACATTGCGACTTCCCCAACCCGACAAAGCCGATACATTGCAAGTGGTGGAGCACCGCAAACTTTATCAGTCGCTCAACTATTTGTCCAACAGGAACGACACGGCGTTCTTCAAACGTGAGTTCGGCATCGCCCGGAAATCGGACTATTTGGCATCATTGTCGGAAAGAACCTCCGGTTATGCCTCTGCGTGGTCGGAAGATAATGCCCGAGAACAGTTAGAGGATGAAGTTTTGATTGTGGAGGAAATGCAGCCAAGTGTCTATTTATCGCGCAAGAGTAACGGGCCCGTGGATGTGAGCGGCTACCGCCAGATGTACAGGACGACAAACCATATCAGAGCGGATCAATCGTTTTCCATCGGGAATGGCAAGAAAATTTCGGCAAATCAGATTTTCCGGGAGCAGTTGCAAAGGCTTGGCTGTCCGGACATGTTGCCTTCGAGGACTTGGTTAGAGGATCATGAAGAAGAATTGTTGACCTATCGCACCGACAGTTTGCTGGTCTGTTTCAACCAGTTGCGCTTGGAGCGTCAAACCTCCGACGTTGAATGGAGGGTGGAGTATTACGAATGGGTGGTGCTGGTGAAGTAAGGGGTGATTTTTTTTGAAAACGGCATCAACCGAGTTGGTGGTTCACTCAATCTTTGAAAAAACTTCAAGATCTTCCACAGGGCTATACCCCCTCCTGCGGGAGTGATTGCGACATGTTTTCCGACAGCTTATCCAAGGTATTCAGGAAGTTGCGCAGCTCTTCCTCGCTGATGCCGGCGAGCACCTTGTCTAACATGGAGATGCCCACCTGCTTGGCCTCCTGTTTCATCTGTTCGCCTTTGGGGGTGAGCACGATGATATTGGAACGTTTGTCATTAGGGTTTTTGCGCCGGGCAATAAAGGATTTCTTTTCCAGTGCATCCACCAGTTTGGTGACGGAGTTTTTGTCCTTCTGCATATTGTTGGCCAGGCTCTGCTGCGACATCGGGCCCTGGTTCCAGAGGATGTCCACCAGCAGGAACTGTTCGGGCGTAAGGCCCAGGTCATACTGTTTCAGCATGGCGGAGGTGTACTGTTTCAACCTACAGGCCGCCAGATTGATATACACGGCGATTTCTTTGGACAATAGCATGATTCGACACGAATAAGAGGTGGCAAAGATACGGAAAATTCCGTTAACCGTCAGCTATCGGCTTTAGGGGATTGGAGTTGGATGTTGGGGCTCTTAGTTCCTTAACTTCTTTCTTAAAATGTGCCATTTCCAGCAGATTATGTGGGGGAAATTGTTATTTTTGCAGAGTGAAATATGCACTATAACGGCAACCATAAAAATGACAAACGAATTTGACAATAGTCCATACGCGCAGATTTGCAACCATCGCTATGAGCGTTGGTTTCGAGAGTTTCAACATAACGGTAACAAACTTGATGCTACCGCGAAGAAAGAATTTGTGGAAATCCTAGATGAAACAATTTTTAGTTTTTCGGAGGGTTTGCCAATTCTGAAAGAAACTCTTGAGCAAATAAAAGATATGCACAATGCATACCATGATGCCTATAGGGTTGTTGTTTCAGTTGCGCAGTTTACCGCGATAACCATGACGGACTGTTTGGTTATTAGCAAATACTTCATTTTGTCCGACAAAGATTATGATCGTCGGTTTATGCGTGGAAAAATGAAAGTTATTCTCAACGAGGGATTCAAGAAACTATATGGCTTTGATGAAAAATCACATAAAAAATCAGAATGGAACAGACTTGTCCCAATTCTGAAATTCTTTCCAAAGGACATTCAAAATCAGTATAAACAGTTGTCTTCTTTGCTTGAAGAACATTCCAAATCTTCCTCGTGGTGGAAAGATGAGCGCAATGTGGAGACCCATCTTGATATTGAGAAGCTCTATGAGTCAAGATGCGAGGAGGTTGTTGAGAGTAAAGTGATGATGGATTCTTTAAAACTGTACAACACCCTCTATGCTGTAAATCTTTTTCTGACCAATGCGCATTCTTGTTTTTATAATTATCTTTTAACCAAGTATAAGCAAGGAGAATTAAAAGAGAAATAGACGTTATACCTGTTATCAAACAATCATTTATGCCAAAAACAGCTAAACCCAATAAGAAACAGGAGAAATCCATGGAATCGGCCCTATGGGAGTCGGCCAACAAACTGCGCGGTGCCGTGGAGCCAGCCGAATACAAGCACGTTGTGCTGTCGCTCATCTTCCTCAAGTATGCCGGCGACCGCTTCGAGCAGCGTAAACGGGAGCTGATGGACCAGGGACTGAAAGAGTATGTCGATACGGTGGAGTTCTACACGGCGGAGAATGTGTTTTACCTGCCCGAGAACTGCCGCTGGTCGTACATTATGGAGAACGCCAAACAGCCCAACATCTTCCAGATCATTGACGATGCTTTAAGCAATATTGAGAAGAAAAACAAGCAGCTGGCAGGCGCGTTGCCCAACAACTACTACTCCAACCTTGGGTTGGACAAAACCAAGTTCGCTTCGTTGTTAGACGAAATCAACAAACTGGACACCATTGCGGATTCGGAGAACGACCTTATCGGGCGGGTGTATGAGTATTTCCTGGGCAAGTTCGCCATTGCGGAAGGCAAGGGCAAGGGGGAATATTACACGCCGAAATCCATCGTGAATCTCATTGCCGAACTCATTGAGCCATACGATGGCAAGATTTATGACCCCTGTTGCGGCTCAGGTGGCATGTTCGTGCAGTCGGTGAAGTTTGTGAAGGCGCACCACGGGAACCAGAAGAACGTGAGCGTGTATGGGCAGGAGAACACCAACACCACCTTCAAGCTGGCGCGCATGAACCTCGCCATCCGTGGCATTTCGGCCGACATCCGGCAGGGCGACACTTTCCACAACGACCAGCACAAGGATCTCAAGGCCGACTACATCATGGCCAATCCGCCGTTCAACCAGAAGGCCTGGCGTGAGGAAAACGAGCTCACCGACGACGCCCGCTGGAGCGGCTACGACACGCCGCCGACCTCCAACGCCAACTACGGCTGGATATTGAACATCCTCGCCAAGCTCTCCACCAACGGAGTGGCGGGCTTCCTGTTGGCCAACGGGGCTTTGAGCGCTGACGGCACGGAGCATGCCATCCGGAAGAAACTCCTTGAGAACGATAAAGTGGAGGCCATTCTCATTCTGCCGAGAAACCTTTTCTACTCCACCGACATCAGCGTGACGTTGTGGATTCTGAACAACAACAAGAAAGCGCGGGTGGTGACCAAGAACGGACAGGAAATCCATTACCGCGACCGCGAGGGGGAAGTGCTCTTTATGGATCTCCGCCAAAAAGGCAATCCTTTTGAGAAGAAATATGTGGAACTCGACCCTGACACGCGAGACACTGTGACCCGCACCTACCACATTTGGCAACAGGAGGGTTTTGAGGAGAACTACCACGACGAGCCCGAATACTGCTATTCCGCCACGTTAGACGAAATACGGAAGAAGGGCTGGAGTTTGGTGCCCAGCAAGTACATCGAGTTCAAGAATCGAGACGAACAGATCGATTACGATACGAAGATGCGGGAACTGCAAGGTGAGTTGCGAGAGTTGTTGAAGCAGGAAGAGGAGAACAAGAAGGAACTGAAGGGGTTATTTGAGAAGTTGGGGTATAAACTGTGAAATTCTTTCCAATGTTTGAAGAATTGGAAAGAATTGGAATATTTTTTATTTTTGCAACTTTGAAAAAAATATCGTATAAAAATGGAAAAGCCGCCTAAAATAAAAGAAGAAAATCTTCTCGAGACTATTGTAAACCCTCCTCAAGAAGAGATTGTTTCTATTGTTGACAAGATAAATGATTCGTATGAGTATTGGGACTCTGTGAAGTATAAGAAATGTCCGGAGGGTTGTTCTCCAATAAAATTGTGGACATACGTGAAAGCTTCAAGAATGAAGATTTTGACATCTGCATGGGAGAAGTACAGAATTGTTTTGGGCATAACAAATCAGATGCAACGCATGTGTCATGAGTTCGACATGAATTTTGGCGGATTTTGGGGTGCAAGTTCCATTATCCCGGGTGACAGTAAGGAGCGGTATCTGGTCAGTTCGTTGATGGAGGAGGCCATTTTCTCCAGTCAAATGGAAGGAGCTGTCACCACACGAAAGGTGGCAAAAGAGATGCTACGGAAGAAAATAACGCCCAAGGACAAGTCTCAACAAATGATAGCCAACAACTACCAAACGATTCAGTTTGTCGTGCAAAATCAAGATACTCCGCTTACGGTGGAGCTTTTGCAACATATACATCGGCTGATGACTGAACACACTTTGGATAATCCACAAGATGCAGGACGTTTCCGTACTAATGATGATGTGGTTGTTGAAAATGGCATCACTCATGAGATAGTACACTTTCCTCCTTCCTACACTGAAATACCTGAATTTGTAAAAGACCTGTGCAAATTTTTCAACGAAGAAAAGCCAAAGGTTTTTATCCATCCTATCATTCGTGGCATCATCATCCACTTTATGATAGCGTATATGCACCCGTTTGTGGATGGTAACGGACGAACGGCACGAGCCCTTTTCTATTGGTATATGCTGAAGCAGAAGTATTGGCTGACAGAATATTTGTCCATATCAAGAGTTATTGCCAAATCCAAGAAATCGTACGAAAAGTCATTTCAATATACAGAGGCTGATGGTAATGATATGGGTTATTTTGTGGCTTATAATTTACGCGTGTTAGATCTCTCATTCAAACAGCTACAAGGTTATTTGAGAAGAAAGCAGGAGGAAAAGAAAGCTGCAAACACATTCTTGCAATTAGGTGATATTAACGACCGTCAGGCCCAGATAATCAAAATGTTTGTTGACAATCCCAAGGAAGTCATTACGGTTAAAGACATCCAAAACAAGTTCTTCATCAGTGCAACAACGGCAAAGAGTGACATTATGGGATTGGTAAATCGTGAGCTTGTCAATGAGTTTGCGTTTAACAAAGTAAAGAAGGGCTATGTCAGAAGCGAAAACTTCGAGATTGCTGTAAAACCTTTTTTGAAATAATTCTTTCCAATGTTTGAAGAATTGGAAAGAATTGGAAAGAAAAGAACAGGACAGAGACTATGTATAGTAGTGACTATCAGCGTTTAGGCGACTATATCAGGGAAGTGAACGTCCGTAACCGTGAATTGAAGGTGACGAACTTGCTGGGAATGAGCATATCGAAGATTTTTATTCCTTCGATCGCCAACACCATTGGCACAGATATGTCCACCTACAAAATCATCAAAAGGAATCAGTTTGCCTACGTGCCTGTCACCTCACGCAATGGAGAGAAAATCACTATTGCTTTGTTGGATTGCGCTGACGAGGCCATCATTTCGCAAGCATACACTGTTTTTGAGATTATTAACCAAGAACAATTGTTACCCGAATACCTGATGATGTGGTTTCGCCGTCCGGAATTTGACCGTTATGCCCGTTTCCATTCACACGGAAGTGCACGTGAGGTGTTTGATTGGGAAGAACTTTGTAATGTGATGCTTCCCATTCCCGACATTGCCCGCCAGCGCGAAATCGTGGCGGAATACGAGACGTTGACGCGCCGCATTCGCCTCAACGAGCAGATGATAGAGAAATTGGAAGCCACCGCGCAGGCACTTTATCGGAAGATGTTTGTGGACGGGGTTGATAAGGAGAATTTGCCGGAAGGGTGGAGAAGAGGGACGATTGAAGAGTTCTGTAAAGCGATGAAATCAGGTGGGACACCAAGCAGAAATAATATTGAGTATTGGAATAAGAATGACTATCCATGGCTCAAAACAGGTGAAGTTCAAAATAATGTTATTATAGATGTTGAAGAATATATTAGTGAAAAAGGATTGAAAAATAGTTCGGCAAAAATAATTCCTCGTGGTTCTATAATAATGGCAATGTATGGAGGTGGTACTGTTAGCAATGTGGCGTATTTAGATTGCGAGACAACGACAAACCAGGCTTGCTGCAATATGATTTGTAAAAACAAAGAAGATTCTGCCTTTTTATTCTTCCATTTGTTGTTTTATCAAGAAGATATTAAAAGGCTTGCAAATGGTGGGGCACAGGAAAATTTAAGCCAAGAATTGATAGCACAACAGCCCATTCTTCTTTTTGATGATAATGAAAAGAAGTCTATGTTTGTGCCTATACTTGACAACCTCATTGTCAAATATAGAGAAAACTCGAAATTAACAGAATTACAGTCTTTGCTTTTGGCGAGGATTGGGAAATAAAAATAGTGAATAACATGAAGAATGATGATGATAATAAGAAAGAAGATGTGTATCCTAGGTTTTTAGATAATAAACCATGTGAACAAGATTTGTTTGAAGGAAAATCACATGACGCGATTGCTCAGAATATTGCAAATTTACTTGTCAATAATGACGCGAAGATTATTGGAATAGATGGAGGTTGGGGGGCTGGAAAATCTAATATGGTATATTTGATAAAAAACAAATTAGACCGTAACAAGTTTCATTTTTTCATATATGATGCATGGGGGCATCAAACGGATTTCCAAAGGCGTTCAATATTGGAAAACTTGACAGGTTTCCTTGTAGATGATGCAAAAATTTTAGACAAGGAAAAATGGAATTCAAAACTTCTACAACTATTGTCAAGAAAGCGTAGTGTTGGTTCAAAGATAGTTAAAGAGTTGAGTGCAGTTGCTAAAGTAAGCGCCGTCGTTGCATTGGCTATGCCTCTATTGATGTTGATTAATGGTTATATTAATAATAATACGGGAAGGATTGTTTATTGGGTAGCTGTCTTTGTAGTTGCATTGGCTTGTTTAGTTGCTTTCCAAATTAAAAACATGAAGAAATACGGGCAACATATAACTTTTTTGAACATTATAAGTGAATTGTTTTTGTCGTACATGGACTATACCCATGAAAAAAACAAAGATAGTATAGAACAATCCATAAAGTATGAGACAATATATGATGAGGAACCATCTACTCGCGATTTTAAAAATTGGATGAAAGAGATTGATAAGGACATCAATAATCATACATTAATCATTGTGTTTGACAACATGGACAGACTACCTCAAGAAAAAGTTCAAGAATTATGGTCTGCCATTCATACTTTTTTTGCTGAAAAGAAATACAATAACATCCATGTAATTGTCCCCTTTGATAGAGAACACATAAAATCTGCGTTCAAATCCGAGGATATTATTACTTATCAAAGGTCAAGTGAAAAAGGAAGTGGAGGAAATAACAATGTTAACAACAAAAAAGTATGTTTTGGGAACGATTTCATAAATAAAACGTTTGATGCTGTTTATCGTGTGTCTCCTCCTATTATGTCTGAATGGAAATCCTATTTTGCTAATCAGTGGAAAGATGCTTTTGGAATTGAAGTGGACAACAGAATTACTCAAATCTATGACCTCCTTTCGGAAACAATTACTCCTCGTGAAATCATAGCATTCATTAATGAAATAGTAGCTATAAAACAAATATCTGACAATTCGATTCCAAATGAATATATCGCATTGTTTGTTAAGGGTAAGGAAATTATATCGGCTTGTCCTGACGAGGAGATACTTCATCCTTCTTATTTAGGAGCATTGGATTTTATGTATAAAAACGATACGGAATTACCTAAATACATATCCGCTTTATACTACCAATTACCTGTTGACAAAGCATTGGATATTATCTATACTGACAATCTAAAAAGAGCATTAGATAATGGAGATGAAGAACAAATAAAATCTATTCAAAGTAATCCACATCTGTTTTTCCTTGTTTTGGAAAATGCAATAACAAAAATTACAAATATTTCTAATGCTGTGAAGGTCTTAGACGTATGTTTGTCAAAAGACAGTTCTCTGCAAGAACAAATGATTTGGGACTGCATATGTGAAAACATCAAACAACAACCAATATATTATTCTCTGCAAGAGTATCAGAGAATATTATTAAAAAGAATTACTGAAAAGGATGAATATTTGCAAACGATTGTTTCAGCTCTTTGTGATGATCCAGATATTGATGTGCTTGGATATTATAATAGTATAAGACTTTTATCAGAAGATGGTTTTGATCCATTCACTTATCTTCATGAAAAAGAATATAGTCCTGAATCTTTCATATACTTTGTTGAACAAGCAAAAGGTGATTATAAACGATATAAGATAATATGTGATCAAAAAGAATTGGATAAATACCTATCTAAGCTTGATGTCAAGGAGTTAGACACTTTAAGCGCTATTCCATATATTAAAAACGACTATGGTTTATCACCATATTTAAACCATCTTGAAACTTTGGTCGATTCAAGTAAAAACAACAAGGAAAATATTGCGGTTTTATATACTAGGTTAAAAGAGTTGGAGCGTCCTGTGTCGAAAAAGCTCCCAGATGTCCTAATACAAGTCTTTTTTAATCAAATAAAGGACACAGAAGTTTTTTATTATGATTTAATCTGCATGCGCATATCGCGTTTGAACAACTTCACAGCAAATCTTCGACCAGCATTTAAAGCCGTATTGGATCGCAAAGATGATGAGTTTGTTGAAAGGGTGGCTGAAAGGATTGAGTACTATATTAGCTATGGCGACATTTTATTGAATGTCGATACGATAAGTTCTCCTCTATATTTGGAAGTCGCAAAGAAGCTAACAGAAAAGAGTTATGGGCAGTCAACCATGGATGTTGTAGCTATTATTCAAAAATATGATACTATAAAAAGCACTTTGGGAATAACTCCAGATTTGTTAATTAATCGGATTGATTCTTGGAGCGATGATCTCCAAACAAGAATTACAGAAGATATGATTGCTTCTATTTCTGTTGAGTTTTTCAAAGATATCAAAACTATTGATAGTAATGTGTCCTCATGTTGTATTAAGGCTGCTAAAGGTTACTTGAATTCGAAATCAAAAGAAGAATGGAAGCAATCAATACTTGCAGGAAATTATGAATATCAGTTGCTTATGATTATAAAACTAAATATTCAGGCCTGTTTTGATGCTTTTAAAGAACTCCTCGTTGAGAATGCCCAATCAGTTAAAAGTGCTTTTACGAAACTAAAATGCGACCAATTAATTAAACTTTTAGAAAATAATGGAAGGAACATGCTTAGTGCATTTAATACTGTTAGAGATCGTTTTTGCGATGGGGCCTGTGCCATGACTACAGATAAGTTTGATTTTTATGGTGAATGGCTATTGAAGTATGCCAAATTGGAAGATAAGTCATCTGCATTAAGAACTATTTTTATATCTTCTGTCCTTGATAAAAAAGAAAATATTCAAATAGTTCTTAAGTACCAAGACAAAATGATTAAAATTGTGGAAATAGCGAAAGAAGAGAACAAAGATTTTAAAGATAAGATTAGATTTTTGCTAGATAGGGTGTATAAAGATGATACAGCGTTTGAAAGTTTTGCAAAAAAAATAGGCGTTAACAAGTCTATTATAAACAAACTCAAGGATAGTGTAGTTGTTTAATAATTATAGACGGAACTATTAACTGCAACAATGATATAGATAAATTACACTCAAGAATGATTGTTAAACGAGAATGTTGATTTTTTCAAATATAGAAATCATCCATAAATCCAGTGAAATTTCAAGTCAATTAATAAGAATTAACTCTTAATATATGAAAGGCTCCGCATCGCATCTTTTAGAGTTTCTGGAAGGTTCCAGAAAACGGTTTATCATTCCGATCTATCAGCGCAACTATGACTGGAAACAGGAAATCGGGGACTGGAACAAGATGTCCATCCTGAAGAACCTGTTCAAAGTCTATCAGATTGACGAAGATGATCTTGTGTTTGGGGTTGCGCCGATAAAAGAAGAGAACAATGAAGAATAGCAACCACCTAAAGAAACTTCTATTCTTTGAATTTGCATAAAAATGTACAATTTTAAAAATAAAATCACACCATATTGATTTTTTTGTATTTTTGCATCCCCAAAAATAGAGCGATATGATACAAGAGATAAAGATAAAAAACTTCCTGTCGTTCAAGGATGAAGTAACCTTCAGCTTTGAGGCGACAAAGGATACTTTTGCGGAAGAGTCTCAAGTAGTAAAGATCAATGACAACACGAGGTTGTTGCGCTTCGCGGTTGTTTATGGCTATAATGCATCGGGAAAGTCAAATTTACTCTATGCTTTTGATTTTCTGCCTCGCTTCTGGAGTTATAAGCCAGAGAGCATGGATGATCCAACTGGGGTTATCCCTTTCAAACTTGATGCCGCATCACCAAACGAGCCATCCTGCTTTGAACTGGTATTTTTTGTGGGCAATATGAAATATTGGTATCAGTTAGAGTTGGATAAAAAGCAGGTTTATTTGGAGAAACTTTCGTGTTATAAGAGCATACAGCCCACCTTGCTTTTTGAAAGGAAACTAGTAGATGGACAGTCTGTGGTGGAAATCAATCCAAAAGGAGATAAAATTAGTCCTTCTGCAAAGAATCTGATTAATGGATATTGCTTGAAGAATCTTTCGTTTTTTGTGGCTCGTAATCAAGTAAATGCAAACCTACCCTTGATTGATGCAGCCAAGAACTGGATGAGAAATCAGACAATGCCTGCCGTGTTTCCAACAACTTATCTTACGGACTATGCGCAGCGAAAAACAGCAGAGAACAATGACTTGACTCGACATCTCGTTAGTTTCCTTCATGAGGCTGATTTCAACATTACAAATATATCTTCGGACATTGTATATAGGCCCATATCTGACGAAGAAGTTAAGTTCAGGACTTCTGACGAAAGCATTCCAAAGGATGAAAGGGAAAGGATCAGAAAGGAGAAAACTATCCCTCTACTACATACTAGTTTTGAGCATACCGTTGAGAATGAAAACGGGCAAGAGACATATCAAATGAACAGAAGTGATGAGTCAACAGGAACACTTCGCACCTTTGGCATAGAGACGGTCTTGTTCGAGGCACTTGGTAGTAATGCCTTCTTGCCCATCGATGAAATTGAGACTTCGCAGCATCCAAAATTGTTGGAAAAGATATTGTTCGAGTACTTGAAGACCAATTCAAGGTCTCAGATTTTAGTGACAACTCATAATGATGGTTTGCTGGATTTAGTGGATGATTTGATAAGGAAAGACTCTGTGTGGTTTACGGAGAAAGACAAAGCAGGTGTGACTGATTTGTATAAACTGACGGATTTTAGAGGCATCAACCGTCTTTCTTCTATCAGAGAGGCATATCGCAACAAACGGTTTGGCGCTACAATGAAGTAAATATGGCGAAAAGGAAGTTAGCGACGGAAATAAAGCCGAAGAAACATTTTAGAACCTTGAAAGATTCTTCACAAAGGGATGTGGGGACAAGGGAGATGGGATTATACCCCTTTGTTATTAGTGGTGGAAAGAACACAGAACATTTTTATTTCAAACATATCAGCGAAATAACTGATTACAAATTCATAATTAAGCCTGAGTATTTTGGTGGTGAGTCTAATTATACTAAAGTTTTTCCAAAAAGAATAACCAAAATATTAGACAGAAATAACAATGCAAAAATATTCTGTGTCTTTGATTGGGATACCGTTCGTGGAAATAAAAAAAATCTTGAGAAACACGAAGCTTTTGTCAACCAATTTAAAAACGAAATTGACAATGGAACTGTTGTCGTTTGCCCAAGTATGCCCTGTATTGAGTATTGGTTTCTTCTTCATTTTAATAATTCAACAAGATTAGTAGGAACATGTGAAGAAATCAGCAAGATATTAAAGCCTTATATGAAAGCCTACTTTCCCCAAAAAAACATTAATATGTTTGAGGTGTTGAAAGACAAGGACTGTTTAGAAAAAAAACTTGGGTTGAAAAACTATGTGCTGATGGAAAGTTGGATGCTGCTATTAAACGAGCAGAAGATAACATCAATGCTGCAAATAATGCTGTTGAATTAGACAATCAATCTTATTCGTACGTGTATAAAGTGTTTAAAAATGTGAAATAGTCTATGTTTCTATTCAACGAAAGCCTATTGGAACAATCCGTCATCTCCCTGCTGAAAGAGCAGGGTTATGATTATGTCAAAGGCGAGGAAATCACCCGCGACCTCGACGAGGTTGTGCTGCGCGATGATCTGGCAGAATATCTGCACAACCGTTACAAGAACGACGGCATCACCGACCAGGAGGTGGAGAATGCCATCCGCATCATCACGCAGAAACAGGGCGGCACACTCTACGCTGAGAACAAACACACCCTCAACCTGCTGATGGACGGATTCTCGCTGAAACGCGAAGACCCCGCCAAGCAGAACCTGTACATCTATCCCATCGCTTTCGACGAAGCTAACCAGAAACACAACATCTTCAAGGTGGTGAACCAGTTCGACATCACCGAAATCGAGCACCGCATACCCGACATCATCATCTTTGTCAACGGTCTGCCCGTGGTGGTGTTCGAGTTGAAGAGTGCCACCAAGCAAGACACCACTATCGAGGATGCTTACAAACAGCTCACCATCCGCTACCGCCGCGACATACCTTCCTTGTTCAAATACACGGCTTTCATTGTGGTCTCCGATGGCGTGAACAGTAAATTCGGCACCCTTTACACCCCATACGAATTTTTCTACGCTTGGCGCAAAGTGAACGCCAAAGACAAGGCCTGCGACGGCATCAACTCACTCAAGACGATGATTGCCGGAATGTTCCGCAAAGACCGGCTCATCGATGTGATTCACAACTTCGTCTATTTTCCTGACACCTCCAAAGACGAAAAGAAGTTCATCTGCCGTTATCCGCAATATTTCGCCGCCCGCTCGCTTTTTCAGAATATATTGAACCACAGCAAACTCAACGCGGGAGGCGACGGCAAAGGCGGCACCTATTTCGGCGCTACGGGTTGCGGGAAGTCGCTGACGATGCTCTTCCTGTCGCGTCTGCTGATGAAAAGCAAAGCCTTGTGCAGTCCTACCATCATTTTGATCACCGACCGTACTGATTTGGACGACCAGCTCTCGCGTCTGCTGCTCAACGCCAAGCAGTTCGTGGGCGACAGCGTAATAGAGCAGGTGGAGAGTCGCGAGGATTTGAAAGCCAAACTGCAAGGCCGTACCAGCGGAGGTGTGTTCCTTACCACCATACAGAAATTCTCAAAGGACATCAATTTGCTTTCCAACCGTGCTAATATCGTCTGCATCAGCGATGAAGCGCACCGTACGCAGACCAATTTGGAGGAAAAGTTGGCCATTACGGAGGCCGGCGTGAAACGCTCGTTTGGTTTTGCCAAGTATCTGCGCGATTCGTTACCGAATGCCACCTACGTGGGTTTTACCGGCACGCCGATAGATTCTACGATGGAGGTCTTTGGCGCTGTTGTGGATGAATATTCCATGATAGAAGCCGTGGAGGACGGTATCACCAAATCCATCCTCTACGAAGGCCGAGCGTCGCGTGTTATTGCCGACAGCGAGCTTATCAAGCAAATTGAAGCCTACTACGACCAATGCGCGGAGGAGGGTTCGTCGGAATACCAGATTGAGGAGAGCAAGCGGGCGATGACGCAAATGAGCATTTTGCTCAACAGTCCCGACCTCATTCACCGTCTGGCTGTGGATTTTGTGCAGCACTACGAACGTCGTGTGGAAGAAGGCGGTACGGTCAAGGGCAAGGCCATGATTGTCTGTGCCACCCGTGAAATCGGTTTTGCCATCT
The DNA here is from genome assembly GCA_017540505.1 of Bacteroidales bacterium. Taxonomy (GTDB): domain Bacteria; phylum Bacteroidota; class Bacteroidia; order Bacteroidales; family WCHB1-69; genus F23-D06. The sequence goes on from JAFYAW010000023.1 coordinate 60,766, forward strand.
ACAAAGAGATTGTCGCCATGCGGCCAGAGTGGGCAGAGGTGAGAATCTGCGGCGATGGCGAAGAACTGACCAAAGAAGAAGCGGAAAAGATCAAGCCCATCGAGAAAATCAAGTTGGTCTGCATCCGTCAGAAAGATGACAATCCCGAACTGTACAAGCTGCTGGGCACCGACGAAGAGCGCAAGAAACTCGATTTGCAATTCAAGGAGGAGAAGTCAAACTTCAAGATTGCCATCGTGGTGGACATGTGGATTACGGGCTTCGATGTGCCTTGTTTGGATACCATGTACTGCTTCAAACCGTTGCAAATGCATACGCTGATACAGACCATCAGTCGTGTAAACAGAAACTATCCGGGCAAGGATAAAGGTTTGATTGTCGATTATTTAGGCATCAAGAAGAAGTTCAACCAGGCGATGAAAAAATATGCCAATGGCGGACAGAACGAGACACCGGTGGAAACCATCGACAATGCCGTGAAGCTGTTCAAAGACGAGTTGGATCTGCTTAGACGTATGTTTACGGGTTTTGAGTACAGCAGGTTCTTTATGGGTACACCGTTGGAACAATTGAATGCCCTGCAGATGTCTGCCGAATACATCCAGCAAACCGAAGAGACCGAGAAGCGCTTTATGAAGCACACCCTTATCATGAAGTCGGCTTACAATATGTGCAATAATGACGAACGAATCACAAAGGAGGAGATTGACGATGTGCATTTTTTCACGGCTGTTCGTTCCATCATATTCAAGACCACCACGGGTGTGTCGCCCGATGCCACGCAGATGAACCGCCATGTGTTGAAGTTGGTCAACGAGGCCTTGATTTCGGAAGAGGTGGTGGCCATCAACAACCTGCAGCTCAACGATGCCAAGCAGATTGACTTGCTGGCATCACAGTATATGGACAAGTTGAAAAACC
>JAFYAW010000003.1 GCA_017540505.1 Bacteroidales bacterium
GACTTGCGACAACGAGCCTTACGTATGGGAGGGCCACGCCAATGTGACGATTCCGACGGCTTCCGGCACGTACATCCTGTGGGACAGCCTGAAGACGGTGAACAACTGCGACAGCGTGTATAAGCTGACGCTGACGGTGAATCCGAGCTATTACTACGAAGAGACTGCCACGACGTGCGACAACGAGCCGTACGTATGGGCGGGCCACTCGAACGTGACGATTCCGACGACGGCCGGCACGCATATCGTATGGGATAGCCTGAAGACGGCGAACTACTGTGACAGCGTGTTCAAACTGACACTTACGGTAACCCAATCCTTTGTGACCAACATCAGGGATACCATTTGTTTGGGCGACAGCTACCAGATGTATGGCTTCGATACCCTGCCGCAGACATACGGCACGGTGTATGCGCAGCAGCAGCTCCAGACAGTGACTGGTTGCGACAGCGTCGTGAACCTGATTCTGACGGTGAATCGCACCTACCTGTTTGTGACGGATGACAACACCTGTGCGAACACCCCGTACACGTGGCGCGGCCATACCTACTCCACGTCGGGTACCTACTACGATAACTTTACGACCGTGAATGGCTGCGACAGTGTCTATATGCTCAACCTTACCGTCAACCCGACGTATGAAGTGGATGTGGAGGACAGCATCATCGTCTATCACAACTATACCGGCTACGGCATGGATATAACCCCGACCGAGGTGGGCGACCAGTATTATCCAATCCATTACTATACGGTGGACGGCTGCGACAGCATCATCAATCTGACCCTCCATGTACTTCTGAACATTGGTGTGGAGCATTATGAGCAGGCCAACATCTCCGTCTATCCGAATCCTACCCGCAACATCGTGAACATCAAGGGTGAGAACCTGAAGCGGGTCTATGTCTATGACGGCCGAGGACGCCTGCTGCGGATAGAAGAGGCCGACAGCGATGTCTTCACCTCCGTCCAGATGGGCCAGTATGCCGCTGGATATTATGTACTTAGAATACAATTGGCCGATGGTCAATATGTAAATAGAAAAATTATGGTAAGACCATAATTTTAAGGGTAAATTTGTTTTCATTGGAAGCATGGGCGCGAGAAATCGTGTCCATGCTTTGTTTGTAAATCCCGACAAAATATGTACATTTGCACTTTCAAAAATTGAAAGTTAAAATGGAAGGTACAAAACAGTATGCGCTTGTGACGGGTGCCAGTTCGGGCATCGGATTCCAGTATGCCAGGGTGTTGGCAGAAAAGGGTTATCCGTTGATTATGGTCAGCAATGAGGAGGCCATCATGGAAAAGGCGGAGATGGTGCGGCAGGAGTTCGCCGTGGAGGCCATCCCGCTGGTTCGCGATCTGGGCACGCCGGACGCTGCGAAGGAACTGTACGGGTATTGCCGCTCGCAGGGTTGGCCGGTGGAGGTCATCATCAACAATGCTGGCGTCTATCATGACCGCGACTTCCTAGATGACTCAGAGGCTTTCAACGAGCTGATCCTCCACCTGCATGTGACCACTCCCGCCATGCTGACCTATTATTTCGGGCAGGATATGGTACAACAGGGTAGGGGCTATATTTTGAATATGAGTTCGATAACCTCGGAGATTGCTGTGCAGCGTCTGGCTACCTACAGTGCCACCAAGGCTTTCTTGAAGAATTTCTCACGTTCGATGCATGTGGAATTGTACCACAAGGGCGTGTATGTCACCGCCGTCCGTCCGGGTGCAGTGAACACAGGCTTGTACAACATACGGCAGTGGGCCACGAAGATTGGGCTTGTGCTCGGATACATCACCACGCCGGAGAGTCTGGCGCGTCGAGGCGTGCGCGCCCTCTTCCGAGGCCGTGCACAGGTCACCCCCGGCGTGTGGAACCATATCCTGCTGTTCTTGGTGGCCCTGCTGCCCACGTGTGCCTTGCGACTGATCCGCCGCTGGAAAATATTCTGATAGGGGGACGAAAATATGCCGCCCGACTGCGTCCCTCGCCCCTTCAGGGCTGGTGTGCTGGATGGCACGGTTGGCCCTGAAAAGGTCCTGGCGCACAAAAGATTGCCAATTTCCGAAAATAGATAGAACAATGACTAAAACCGACAAATACAAATCCCTACTGCCGCAGATAGCGGCCTTGGTGGAAGGCGAATCTGATATGATCGCCAAGATGGCAAACGCAGCGGCCGCCTTGCACGAGGCGTTCGGTTTCTGGTGGACCGGATTCTATCGTGTTGTGGAGGATGAGCTGGTGCTCGGACCATTCCAGGGTCCGCTTGCCTGCATACGCATCCCGTTCGGTCGCGGGGTGTGCGGTACTGCGTGGCAACGGGGCGAGACGGTCATTGTGCCGGATGTGCATGCGTTTGCCGGACATATTGCCTGCTCGTCAGCGTCGAACAGCGAGATTGTGGTGCCTCTCTTCCGCAACGGCACTGTCATTGCAGTACTCGACATTGACAGTACCGACTACGCCACCTTCGATGACACTGATCGCTGCTATCTGGAACAGATGTTGGCTTTTATGACAAAGGGGTGATTGTTTTCAGATTATTTTTATTTTTGCAGACAAATAACAGAAATTGTTGTTGAATCACAAATTATTAAAAATTAAATCATTGCTATTATGAAAAAAAGTACAAAAATTTGGATGGGAATTACAGGTGTCCTGCTCATCGCATTGGGCGTTGTGTGTTTCGTTAATCCGCCTGCGACCTTGTTTAGCTTGGCCGTGCTGATCGGTTGCCTCACGCTTGCCGCCGGTATCTCACGCTTTGTGTTTACTTTGCGCACGCAACGTTTCATGCCGAACAGTGGCACACGCATGCTCTCTGCGTTGTTGCAAATCCTCGTGGGTATCATCTTCCTTTGCAATTCCATTTGGTTGGCCATCTCGCTGCCTATCATTTTTGCTATGTGGGTGATGTTCGAAGGTGTCATGCTCTTTGTCCAGAGCTTTGATTACAAGAAATTTGGATTCCCGTATTGGTGGGCCCTTATGCTCCTCGGCATTGCTGGCGCCGTCTTGGGATGCCTCGGATTGTATCATTTGGACGCTTCTGGCATCACGCTCTCCTGGTTGCTCGGCCTTGGCCTTGTCCTCATCGGTGTGGCCTATCTCGTGGCTCTCTGCGGTATCAACCGTTTCGAGAATACCGTTAAAGACCAAATCGACCAAGTCTTGGGATAAAAACAACGGAATGCCCTCCAAAAAATCGTATGCGGGATTATGGATTATAGTGGTTGCGGCGGTGGTGTTGGAGACCATCTCCTGCATCCAGTATTTCTACAGCCGTGCGGGTATTCGTGCCGAAGCAGAACTGCGGGCACAGAGTGAGTTGCGCCGCGCCGAGTTGGAAATCAATGTGGTGATGGTGGAGATGGAAGCCGCGGCAAAGATGTTAGCCGCTGTGGCGGAGCAGCATATTGACAATCCGGACTCCATAGCCGCGGCTACGCGGATGCTGTTGAATACCATCCGGAATGTGAGTAGTGCCGGCATAGCCTGCCAGGCAGACCTGTTCCCGGAGAAGGGACGTTGGTACGAGATGTGTAGCAGCCGCCAGCCGGATGGCACTGTCTATACGCGCCAGATAGGAGGGGCGGACCATGACTATTTCCAGACGGAGTGGTACCACAATGGCCTGACTTTCAACGGTTGCAAGTGGAGCGAGCCCTATATGGACGAATATGGAGCCCGCACAATGGTGGTCAGCTGTACGTATCCTGTCCGCAATGGGCAGGGCGACGTGGTGGCGGTGGCCTGTGTGGATGTGTCGCTGAATTATCTACAACGCATGTCGGAGTATTTGCAAATCTACAAGGACAGCTATTACTCCATCCGCTCCGGCAATGGCTTGGTGATCGTCTCCGGTGAGGATACGGTTCCAGGTCGCGACTATCAGATTTACAATGAGGACATTGACAAAACGGGATGGAAAATATCGATCATCATCCCAGAGGATGTTATCTTCGCCGACCTCAATCGTGTAGGTATGATTGTCGGATTGTTGATGCTGCTTGGTCTGGCATTGCTCATCTTTATTGTTTGGTACATCGGGCGCAGCAACAAGCGTCTCATCCGCTCTATTGAAAAAAACCAGCGCATGGAGAACGAACTTCATGTTGCCCGAACGATACAGATGGCGATGCTGCCGAAAGTGTTCCCTCCGTTTAGCGACCGTCCGGATCTCAACCTCTATGGCATCGTCAATCCGGCCAAGGAGGTGGGTGGCGACCTGTATGATTTCTTTGTGCGGCAAGACAAGCTGTTCTTCTGTGTCGGCGACGTGAGCGGCAAGGGTGTGCCGGCCGCACTGCTGATGGTGATGACCCATTCGATGTTCCGCAGCGTCACGGCGCACGAGGAGAACGCGGCAGCCATCGTCAGCGAGATGAACAGGGCCATCGCCGAGCAGAACACGGAGAATATGTTCCTCACGCTTTTCCTCGGAGTGCTTGACTGCAAGACAGGCCGGCTCGACTACTGCAACGCCGGACATAATGCGCCAGTGCTGAAATCAAATGGCCAATGGCAAGTGGTTGATGTTGTGGCGAATCTTCCGTTGGGCGTTGAGCCGGACTTCACATACGAGGCGCAGACGACACAGATGGCGTACGACGACCTGCTGTTCCTTTACACCGACGGCCTGACTGAAGCGGAGAACAGCAGCTACGAACAGTTCAAAGACCATCGGATGCTGCAAAACCTGTCCTCCATGACCTGCAGCCGCCCGCGCGAAATCATCGAAAACATGCAGTTGGGTGTGGAGGCCTTCGTGGACGGCGCTCAGCAGAGCGACGACCTGACCATGCTCGCTATCCGCTATCAGACTCCGGCCATCGTCATGCGCAACGACATACAGCAAATTCCCACACTCGCCGAATGGATCGACGGGCTGGGTATCCCTGACGAACTGAAAATGCCGGTGAACCTCGCCTTGGAGGAGGCGGTGAGCAACGTCATGCTGTATGCCTATCCGAAGGACAAGAGCGGACAGGTCTTCGTTGAATTCACCCAACACCCAACACTCAACACCCAACATCCAACACTCGTCTTCACAGTCACCGACAGCGGCATCCCCTTCGACCCGACGCAACAGAAGGAGGCCAACATCACCTTGTCGGCGGAAGAACGGGACATTGGCGGTCTGGGCATCCATCTCGTCCGCCAGCTTATGGACGAAATCCACTATCGACGCGAGGAGGATAAAAATATTTTAACGTTAATAAAGAAATTTTAATAGGGATACTTATATTCTGGATAAATTGAAATTATGACAACTCAAATTCAAGAAAACGGCAACCAGATCATTGCCAAATTCTCCGGCAGGCTTGACACCGCCGCCGCCGTGCAGACCGCCGAGGATGTGAAACTTTTGCAGGAAGCCGCAAACAAGGTGATTGTCCTGGACTGCAGCGAGCTCGAATATATTTCCTCGTCGGGTCTGCGCATCTTCCTTGGCATCCGAAAAGAGGCTGCCAATCACGGCAGCAAGGTCATAGTCCGCAACATCAACGCCGACATCCGCCAGGTCTTCATGATGACTGGCTTTATCAGTCTTTTTGAAATACAATAAATATGGATCCGCATACCGAAATCATCTTGGCGGAGTACGACCAGCAGTTGCCGCTTTTCCGGCGATTGGAACGCATCGTGCAAATCACGCTACAGGATATCCTGGATAACAACGGACTGGCGGTGACGGCTGTCAGCACGCGCGTGAAGACACGCGAGAGCCTAGCCGGCAAGTTGGAGCTTAAAGGGGACAAGTACCAGTCCATCAGAGACATTACGGATATCCTCGGGGCGCGCATTGTCACCCTTTATACGGATGACGTGGACCGTATAGCCGCCATGGCGGAGCAGATTTTCGACATCGATTGGGAGAATTCCGTCGATAAGCGCCGCCTGCACAGCACGGACAGCTTTGGCTACAACTCATTGCACTATATTTGCCGTCTGCCCAAGACGCTGGTCAACGAGCCCGAATGGCCGCAACTGAACGAGGTGCGTTTCGAGCTGCAACTGCGGACCACTCTACAGCACGCGTGGGCATCCATCAACCACGACATCGGCTATAAGACGGGTGTGGAGATACCGCATGTCTATATCCGTCAGATAAATCGTCTGGCGGGTATGCTGGAGATGGCGGACGACGAGTTCAGCCGCATCCGCACGGAGATCACCAACTACCGCCGGCGCGTGCAGCAGCTTGTACAAAATGGTGAACTGGACGATGTGCAGTTGGACGGCGACACCTTCCGAAGCTATTTGGAGGCGCAGCCGTTCCGTCTGCTCAACCATCGCATCGCCGCCATCAACCAGGCGGAGATACAGGAGGTGCCGTTGACCGGCTACTTGCGTGTGTTTGTGGCCTTTGGCTGCAAGACACTCGGCGACGTGGACCGCATACGTGCGCAATATACGGACCATGCCTATACCCTCGCACGTCATCAGCTCGGCAACACCGATCTTGACATCCTTTCCTCGTCCGTCGGCATACAGAATATCTGCATCGTCTGTATCCTCGCCAACGGTGGCGGCAAGATCGGCCTTACACGACTCTTCAACGCCCTTAACGGCGAAAACCCGCAAAATGAGCTGTTGGCGGAAATGACCTATAATCAGGCAATGAATTTACCTTTTATGCAGAATAAATAATGGAAGCTATAAAAATAGACCTCAACGACTATGTGCGTACGGGCGAAGGGGCCAACGGCGCCAGTTACGATCACAAGACGGACAAGAGCATCATGCTCAAGTTGTATTTCCACAACTTTGAGGCCGCCCAGGTGGAGTTGGAGATGGCGCAGAAAGTGTATGCGATGGGAGTTCCCACCCCCGAGCCTGGCGATCTGGTGACCGACGGCAAGGCGATGGGCATCCGTTTCCGCCGTATCGAAGGCAAGAAATCCTATTCGCGGGCCTGCGGTGACAACCCCGAGCGCACCGAAGAGTATGCCCGGGAGTTTGCGCAACTGTGCCGAAAACTCCATGCCATCCATGTGGACACCACACAGTTCGAGAATGTCAAGGACCGTCTGTACAAGCTGCTGGCGGACAATCCCTTCTTTACCGACGAACAGAAACAGAAAATACACGATTTCATCGCTGCCGCCCCCGATGCCGACACTGCCATCCACGGCGACCTGCAGTTCAGTAATGGTATTTTTGTGGAAAAAGATGGTGTGCGCACGCCCTATTTCATCGACCTCGGCGATTTCTGCTATGGCTATCCGATGTTCGACATCGGCATGGTCTATCTATGCTGCTGTCTTAACGACGAGTCATGGACGCGGGATGTGTTTCACATGACAAATGCCACGGCCAGACGCTTTTGGGACGCTTTTGCACCGGAATATTTCGGACCTAATGCGGATCTTGCCGAGATTGAGAAAACCGTCCGCATTTATGCTGGCCTGAAGACACTCATTGTGGAGCGCGACACGCACCGGCCCATGCCCGAGTTCCGTGCCATGCTGGAGGGGACGGTGTATTAGTTCAAAGTTGAGAGTTAATAGTTTAGAGTTTAGAGAAAGCCAATAATCAACTCCCAATGCCCATAACACCTTAACTCCTTATTTTCTTAACTTCTTACCTATTGTCACCCCCCCCCAAAAAAAAAAATATATATATATATAAGCCAACGGCCAACGGCTAAAGGCTAACGGCCAAGTTGTTTTACGGAAAAGAAATAAAAAAAAATGGCAAACAAATTCATGGATACAGGCCTGCTTGATCGGGCGATTGTTTTTGCGGTTAAGGCGCACCACAACAGTGAGCGGCGTGGCAAGGGTTTTCCGTATATCGTGCATCCGATGGAAGCGGTTGAGATAGTGGCCACCATCACGCCCGACCAGGAACTGCTGGCTGCTGCGGCCTTGCACGACACCATTGAGGATACGGACGTAACGATGGAACAGATACGTGCGGAGTTCGGCGACCGTATTGCGAACCTCGTGCAGGCAGAGAGCGACCAGTTTGTAGAGGGTGTAAGCGAAGCGGAGAGTTGGCACGACCGCAAGCAGGCGGCAATTGACCGGTTAGCTGCCGCTCCGCACGACGCGAAGATAGTGGCGTTGGGCGACAAGCTGAGCAATATGCGGGCCATTTGGCGCGATTATCAAGTTGAAGGCGATGAATTGTGGAAGATTTTCCATGTGACGGACAAGGCCTCGCACGAATGGCATTACCGCGGCCTGGCTGCGTCGTTGAGTGAACTGGGTGACACCTTCGCCTATAAAGAATTTGTGCGGTTAATAGATGAAGTTTTTGAAAAATGAAAGTCAAAATTACAGCCATACGGAAGGCCGATTATACGGATTTGCAGTCGGTTTACGAAAATCCCATCGAACATGCTTGTGATGTGCGCGAGGGGCAGATATGGATTTCTGAAGACGGCGAAAAGCCGGACGGTTTGTGTGATAGTGCGTGGGAATCCATGCGCTGGTTTGTGCAGGAGTTGGCGGCCGGGCGCGGCAATTTCTACGATGGCTGGATGAAGAATCCCAATTCGGCTATGATCAGCTGCAACGACGGCTTCCGTCCGGTGAGTTTCTATTTGGAAAGAATGGAAGAAACTGTCCGACCGTTCAGGACAATCTTGCTGGTGGTCTGCTGCTTCCTGATGATGGCTTGCAGTAGTAGTGACCATCTGACGGGTGGAAGTCGTGTGAAGACAGTGTCAGACACTTTGTGGGCATACAGCATCTCCCATCCCGACGGTTTTACGGTGAATATTACTACGCTAACAGAACCCACTGAAGGAGTGGTGGTTGCGTATGCCGCCACACAGGGATGCCACTCTCAAAAACAGCTCAATCGTGTGGTACGTCATGCGATGCGGCACGACGGTTATGTGGGGGGATGGCTCGACAAAACCGACAGTCTTTACTATTTTGACAGTTCGCGCATCTTTCCGGAGGATTCTCTCGACGCTGCTATCCGCTTTGGTGTCAAGAATAAACAGATAGCGATATATGTCCTGTCGGAAGGTCGCGAGGTGCGGCTGGACAAATAAATTTTGTACCTTTGCCGCACAATGCGGAAAGGTACAAAAAATGCAAACTGACACCAACATCTCCCGACTGGATGAATCACTATTTGAGCGGCTGTTCTTTGAATACCAGCCCCGATTGGTGCGCTTTGCCATGCACTTTGTGGATGAAGAGACAGCCGAGGATATTGTGCAGAACTGCTTCCTGCGATTGTGGAACAAACGCGAGAACACAATCCTTACGAACGCTAAAGGACTGCTTTTCATGATGGTGCGCAATGAGTGCCTCAACGAGCTGAAGCACCGCGTGGTGGCCAGCACGGATTCGTTGGATGTCCTCGTGGAAGAGAAAGGCTCGGAGCAGCTGTACTGGCAGGACTTCGCCCCGGGTGCGGAGGCTATTCTCGTTGGCAAGGAACTGCAACAGTTGGTGGATGAAGCCCTGATGCAGACAAGTGAAAAGTCGAGAGAGATATTCATTCTCAGCCGCAAAGATGAACTGAAACCCAAGGAGATTGCCGAGCAGATGGGCATTTCGCGGCAGGCGGTGGAGAAGCATATCCATGCCGCCTTGGACATTTTGAAAAAATATTTATTAAAAAACTTTATTTTGATGGTTGCATTTTGCATCCTTTGGTTGTTGTTCTGACAAAGAAGCACTTATGGATATAGATTTCTACAAAATATCACAAACCTATTTTCAAGGCACAATAACGGACGAGGATGAGAAACTCCTCTCCCGATTCCTGCAAGAAAATGAACAAAACCGCGCCCAGTTCCAACAATGGGAGGCAGAGTGGCGCGATGCGTCCCGGAAGCAGGCCTCCGACAAGACTTCCGATGCCTGGAAACAGATGATGGAAGCCCAGAAAACCAAAGGAAAGAAGGAAACAAGTGAAGTTGCTTTAACGGTTGAAAAAGACACTTTCTCGAAAAAAAGATATTGGTACTATGCGGCTGCTGCTGTGGCCTTGCTGCTCATCGGTTCTGCCCTGTGGCTGTTCTTGCCTAAAGGCACACAAGAGCCCTTCTTCGCGCAGACCGCCCCGCACGAGCAGCAGACAGTGACGCTGCCCGACGGCACACAGGTGACGCTCAACGGCGGATCCAAACTCACTTGTGCCAAGGACTTTGGCAAGCGTGACAGGAACATCACCTTCGAGGGCGAGGGCGTGTTTGATGTGCAGAAAGATGCGAAGAAACCATTTGTCATCCAGGTGGGCGACTACAACGTCACCGTATTAGGTACGCAGTTCAACCTCTCTGCTTATCAGCAGGATGAGGCCTATACGCTTGCGCTGATGGAGGGCTCCGTGAAGATCAAGTACAAGCAGGATTCCGTCATGGTAAAACCTGACGAGCAGGTGCGTTTCGACCGAGAATCAGCCACCTTTGCCAAAGAGCCGGTGCAAGCCGCTGATGCCGATGCCTGGACGGAAGGGCGGTTGGCCTTCGAGAACATCCCGTTGCGCGACCTTACTCGGAAGTTGGAGCGGATTTACGACGTGCGCATCTCCATTGCCGATGACCAGATTGCAAACGAGCAGGTCTATATCTCGATTTCCACGGAGGAATCTTTTGGGGACGTGTGTGCCGCATTAGAGGCTTTGCTGCCGATTTTCATTCAAGAACAAAACGGAATTTATACTATTGCCAACCAGTAAGATGCGCCGGTTTCTGATAGTCTGCTTTCTCTTTACCACGCTTTGTGCCACGGCCGGAGGTCCCTTCAACCGGACGTATAAGTCTGCGCCGGTCTCCACGGTGTTGCATGACATTGAGGCGTACTTCTCCTTGCAGATAATGTACCGTCCGCAGGATATTGCTAATGTCCCAGCGTTTTCTGGCACCATCAATACCTCGAACTACCAAGCGGCGCTGAAACAAGTACTTGGCAGCAGACTGACTTTCACGGTCCGCAATAACGTGGTCGTTATCAAGGCCGCGCCGCCGCAACCGAAGACGGAACCGAAATCTCCGCCGCAATCACAGTCCAAGCCGAAGCCACAGGCACAGGCAAATCCGCAGGCGCAACCGAAAGCCTTGCCGCAAAAGCCGGCCTCGGTTCAGCCCAAACCGAAACCGCAAACTCCATCATCTTCGCAAAATATGGCGGAAACGAGAGGTGCTGAAAGTGGCACAGGCAAAACCGATAGCACGATATTTCGTTCTTCTCAAAAAGAACAAAACTCCGAATCCGAATTGCCTGAAAAGCAAGAATCACCTATTCTTTCATTCCCTCTCCTTAACCTGCAACCTCTCTCCCTTCCCACAACGCCGTCTATTTCGGCCGTGCGTCTGCCCAAGCGGATGACGGTGCCTAGGCCAACGAATCGGTCGCCCATCCCATTCTCCAGACGTCACGTTTTCCAGCCAGTTGTTTCATTCGGTTACGGCAGCGAGTTGATGACCCGTCTTGACCTCCGTTACGTGTTCTATTTCCACGATAATTGGGGTGTCGGCGGCGGTCTCAATTTCGCGTATGCGGCCAAACCGGACGCTCCCGCGTGGCGCGAGGAGGGTAGGATAGGGCTGCCCATCGTTCTCAACACACGCTGGCCACTTACCCGCCAATGGGGAATTCACGCCACATTGGGCGCCATACCCTCTTTCCCTGTCTATTCGGGTCGCTCGGGCACAGGTATATCGGGTAGGGAAGTGGATGTCATCCCCTTCTTGGAAGTGTCCGCCCAGCACCCCGTTTCTAAACACGTTGACCTACTAATGGGTTTATACTCACAGCTTTCCGCAGTGGGAGTCAGTCCGTGGTCGGTAGGAGTCTGCTTGGGGCTGGAGATTGGGAAGTGATAGGGAAAAACCAGTTTGTAGAAGTAGTAGAATCTGCAAAGAATTTATCTATATAGCATTATTTATGAAAGTCAAATGTATAGAATCATCCGCGAAAAACTTTGATCTGTCAGATGTGAAAACAGTCTTTAACCGCAGGTATGAATATGATGTTGTAATTGGGGATGAGTATCTCGTAATGGGTTTCAGAATTGATTGGGACAGTTCATGTATCTATTATCTGATTAATGTTTCGGGAATAGAAGCAGGCTGGTATCCTTATCTTCTCTTTGAAACGGTTGACGATGATATACCTTCTGATTGGCATGGCTGTAGTTTTCATCGAAGAACCAAATTTGTGGAAGATGTGCGTTTTATTTGCGGTTTTAAAGAACTTTGCGATCCGCAATTTTATTACAATCTCGTTTTGGGTGAAGAAAAGGAGCAAAGAATCTATTTCAGGAGGAAAATGGAGTTGGAGGAATATTATTCGGAAAAAGATTTACAGTAGCAGTAGATTTACAGTAGCAGTTTATTAGTGCTGTTGCAATCACAATAATCCTGTCATATACACCGGCACAAGCAAGGTCCTCCCGTCTTTGCGTAAATCTTTGGTATAAACCAGATACCGTTCACCGATACGGGAGGAATACTTTTTACAGAACTCGTCAAGCGAACGGTGCGTGTTGTATCCTTCTGATTTGACCTCTATTGGGACTATCTTGTTGCCGCGGGACAGAAGAAAGTCTATCTCATAATTGTGTTTGTTGCCGTCTGGGAATGTGTGATAAAACAAACGATTTCCGGATGCGGCAAGCATTTGTGCTGCCATATTCTCATACACGTAACCCAAATTGACGGACAGTTTGTCATTGAGCAGTTTCTGATATATAACATTGTTTGAAAAGGAATTGTCCCAGAATGCCATCGTGACGAACAATCCTGTATCGGCCATATATATCTTGAATGCGGAACGGTTGGTCGACAAATCCAATCCCACATTGGGGTCGTTGGCGTGATAGCAGACATTCACCACCTTGCTGTCCTGCATCATAAAGATAAGGTTGTCCAGCTGCTTTGCCCGTGTTTTTTCAATCACCGTAGATGGTTGAAAGCGGTTTGCGTTACGTGATAGTTGCGACGGAACTGCCATAAACATCGACTTCGCTTTACCGGTTTTGTCTATCTTCTGGAAATCGTTCACATACAGGCGGATAATTCCCCTTTTGGTTTTGTCAACAGCCGAAAGGTCTCTGGTCTCCAAATACTTGCTCACTGCCTGCGGCATCCCGCCAACAAGCATATACAGTCGGAAATCCCGCATCAGTTTGCGGTTGACAGCGTCTCCAAAACCCTGCCTGCTTTTCAGAGCATCCCGCAACAAATCCATACTCCCCAAGTCTCCCATTGCCCAAAGGAACTCTTCGTAATCCATAGGAAAAAGCTCCAGCACTTCTTCCTCTGACGGGATGATGATTTTTTCAACATTTTGGTGAATGCTGATAAGCGATCCTGTCTCGATATAATCATACCGTCCATCTTCCACCAATGCCTTTATCGCTTGGCGAGCAATGGGGAATCTCTGCACTTCGTCAAAAATGATGGCAGTTTCCCGCTCGTGGAGGGGAATTCCTTTCAGCAGCCTCAACCGGTTGAAGAAAGTGTGCATATCTGACATGTCCTCAAACAGATCCATTTCTTCCTTCGACGCTTTTGAGAAGTCAAATAGGGCAAAGGACTTGTATTCGTTTTTCGCAAATTGGCGCACAAGGGTAGACTTGCCCACACGTCGTGCACCCTCGATCAACAAAGCCGTTTCGCCCTGTGACTCTTGTTTCCATTGCAGCATTCGTCCGTATGCCTTTCGTTGGAAATAATAATCTTCCATATCAGTCTTTTATTTGAACTGCAAAAATACTAAAAATAAATGAATTATACAATATATTATAAAATAATGTTCCATCAGCGCAGTTTTTATTTACTCGAAATGTTCCATCAGCGCAATTTTTATCTACTCGGAATGTTTCATCAGCGCAAATTTTAGAAGAATAATTCAGGTTGCATTTTCTCCAACAGCATTGTTATACCTATAGAACGGCTTGATAAAAGTCTCAAAATGGAATGTATAACTTAAAAATATGCTGTTATGAAAATCTTATTTGTCATCGACACCTATCAGACGAACAACAACGGGACGAGCATCTCGGCGCAGCGTTTCGCTGCTGAACTGCGCAAAAGAGGCCATGAGGTGCGCATCCTCACCACCGGTGAACCTTCTGAGAACATTTACGCCTTAGATGTGTTCAGAATCCCCGTATTCCAAGGACTAATCGAGAAACACGGCTTTCAGTTCGCCTCCCGCGAAGCCGATGTGGTGGCCGAAGCCGTCCAATGGGCCGACGTGGTACACTGCTTCATGCCCTTCGCGTTAGAGTCCTATGCCAAGAAGATGGCCGACCGATTCGGCAAGCCCGCCACCGCTGCTTTTCACATCCAGCCCGAGAACCTGACCTCTTCTGTGAACCTCGGCAAGGTGACTTGGATTACCAACGCCGTCTATCGTGTTTTCCGTCGCCGTATCTACGACCGCTTCAAGCACGTGCACACGCCGTCGCAGTTCATGGCCGACGAGATTACTAAGCGCGGCTACTCTGCCAAAATCCACGTCATCTCCAACGGCATCCAAGACGATTTTGTCTGGACGAAACGTCCGAAGTCTCCGGAATTTGAAGGCAAAATTCTGATTATGATGGTGGGTCGCCTTTCCGTGGAGAAGCGCCAGGATGTTATCATCAACGCGGTGAAACACTCCAAATATGCCGACAGAATCCAGCTCATCTTTGCCGGAAAAGGTCCCAAGTATGAGGACTATATGGAACTCGGTCAGTCGCTGAAGAATCCGCCCATCTTCGGCTACTACAACCGTCAGGAACTTATCAACACGTTGGCGCAGTGCGACTTGTACGTCCACTCCTCGGACATGGAGTCGGAGGCCATCTCCTGTATAGAGGCCTTTGCCACGGGTTTAGTGCCTGTCATAGCCAATAGCGAGCTTTCTGCCACCCCGCAGTTCGCCCTCGACGGCCGCAGTCTCTTCACCGCAGGCAGTCCCAAAGATCTCGCTCGCGCCATCGACTACTGGCTCGACAACCCCGCCGAGCGCACCCGCATGGAACGTAAATACGCTGAACACGCCAAACGATACAACATCGACCACTCTATCAGCCAGTTTGAGGATATGCTTCAGGAAGCGGTGACAGAGTTTGAACCTGCGGAGTTGATGTATGCGTGATTATAAAATGAGAATGTAGAGACGCGGCGCGCCGCGTCTCTACTAAACCGAAAACCTTAAAATCAAAAATCATGTCCAGAAAAAATCTTATAACCATCAGTTTAATATGCATGGCGGCAATGCTTTCCGCCCAAACACAGCTTCCCAATTCGGATTTCGAGCAGTGGACTTCCACTGCGGCAGGCAACGCGATGCCCAAATACTGGCACTCCTTCGCGGATGCCGACTGCCAGCTAAAAGGGATCTATGCGTGGGGCTGTCCCTGTATGCTTAAGAACCATAGCAACCGCGTGGCGGGACACAGCGGCTACGGTTGCGAAATCTATTCCGCCTTCATCGGGGGCGTGGCCTTGGTGAACGGGGTGATGACCACCGGACAGATGCAGTTCGCTACGCCGGATACGAAAAGTGCAGATAATCATAACTATACCGACAAGAACAACACTGCCGGACATAATGCCGCCATACCGTTCACCGGCCGCCCCGATTCCGTTTCCTTCTGGTGCAAGTTCGTGATGAAAAATCCTTCTAACGTGGCGGAGGCCAAGTTCCACCTGCACGGCAACGTGGCCTATAAGGATGTGAGTACGCACCAGTCTGCCACGCCACAAAAAGGCAAGGTCGGCAATGCGTTCTGCGCGATGAAGGATCCCAACGACCAGAAATGGCACAAATATCAATATAAGTTTACATATTATAACGACCAAAACCAGCAAGTGAGTACCGCTACCCATCCGAACTATATCTTGGTAACGTTTTCCACCAACAAAATCACAAAGGGTGGAAGCAATGGCGACAAGCTGATCATTGACGACATCAAGATGATTTACAACAAACGGTTAGCCTCTTTGGAAGTGGACGGTTTCGCGTTGCCCGATTTCAATCCGGATGTACTTGATTATGAGTTGTATGCAGATGCCAATGAAATGCCTGTCATTACGGCTACCGCGCAGTCGCCCAATGCCACGGTGCGCGTGGAGCAGGCATCAACAGAAAACGGTCGCACTGCTCGTGTCACGGTCACGCACGATGACGGGGAGTGGGTTTACACGGTACGGTTCATGCCGTTGGCGCAGATGGCAGGGCGGTAGGGACGTTGCGCGCAACGTCCCTACGATTCCTCTTTGTCGTTCACCATTCGTTTCAGTTCCTGTTTCAGTTGAGCAATTTCATCATTGTTTTCCCGTTTTACCGTGTGCCTGAGCTTGAACATGGCGAGGTTCAGTTCAACAGAGGTTTCGCTGCTTTGGATTGGCAGGTTGTCCGACAGAAGCTCCGCCGCCAGCTGTCCGCCACGTTGCATCAGCGATTGCTGGACCGCTTTGTCGTCCTCATATTGAGGAATCTCCGTAATCACCCGTGAAAGTTCGCGCAGTTTCGCATACGCTTCCACGATAGCGATGGTGGTTTCCTCCGCTTTAGGACCCTTGAGGATTGTAGCTAACATATATAATCCTCGCTCGGTGAAAGCCTTAGGATTTACAGTTGAGTGTTTTTGTTTTTCGAACCGGTCAAATTTTTTGACTGGTTCACCTTCTAAGGCCGAAATATTCGACCTTAAACTTGCAACTTCTTGGTTATCAAGCTTGGAATATATAATCTTCGGGGAATTTCCGAGGATTGTTCTTGACAGCTTGATTGATTTCTTTTGTTTGAACTCCGTAGAGCTCAGCTACGTCATAGTCCAGAATCACCTGCTGGTTTTTCAGGGTAATCATCTTGTCTTCTACATCCATAATATTCGTCGTAACAATTAAATTTTAATGATAAAATATTTTAATAATTCAAGGCTACAAACATATAAAATCATTACGGGAAAATCATATGCAAAATAAACTTAACTAATTAAATGTCAGATATATAAAAATAATATTTTTCGAAATATAAATTGCAGTTTTCGATATAAAAGTTGCAAATTATAAAATTGTACGAATTTAATGCCGTCGATTCGTCAGGTGGAACGTGGGGATTTTTGGAAGAATTTGGTGAGTTTGGTGCAAAGCATAGGAAGCCTTTCAGGCTACGCAGTAACCAACATTCACTTAAAAATCTTACCTTTGCCGACAATTTAAATTCCTCAAAAAATGAACCCCGCTTTTCACACTATTGACATCGTCATTTTTGCTGCCTACCTGCTGTTGATTGTGGGCCTGGGCATCTGGATTTCCCATCGGAAAAAGAATAAGGACAAAACCGCCGAGGACTATTTTCTTGCGGGTAAGTCGCTGCCATGGTGGACGATAGGTGCGTCGCTGATTGCCGCCAACATATCGGCGGAGCAGTTCATCGGGATGTCTGGTTCGGGTTTTGCAGGCGGTTTTGCCGTGGCCTCCTACGAGTTCATGGCCGCACTCACCCTCATCATTGTAGCCAAGTTCTTCATGCCTGTGTTTGTGAAACAAGGCATCTACACCATCCCCCAATTCGTGGAGCAACGCTATTCCCGGAACCTCAAGACCATCCTCGCGGTGTTCTGGTTGGGCCTTTTCATTTTCGTGAATCTCACCTCGGTGCTTTTTCTTGGTGCCAAGGCCATTGACACCATCATTGGAGTGGGTGATGGCACGCTGATTATGCCCGCTATCATTGGATTGGGCCTCATCGCAGCCCTATATTCCATCACTGGGGGCCTCTCCTCCGTGGCATGGACCGACATCCTGCAGGTTTTCCTGCTTGTTTTAGGCGGTCTCATTACGACCGTGGTCGCATTGCATGTGATCAGTCCCGATGGGAGTGTGACACAAGGTGTGCGCCATCTCACGGATGTGGCGGGCGACCGCATGCATCTGGTTCTGCCCAAAGACAACCCCGAATATCACAATCTGCCTGGCATTGCGATGCTAATTGGTGGCTTGTGGGTGGCGAATCTCTACTACTGGGGCTTCAACCAGTATATCATCCAACGCGCGTTTGCGGCAAAGTCGCTGCCTGAGGCGCAGAAAGGTTTAGCATTCGCTGCATTCCTGAAGCTGCTCATCCCGTTCATTGTGGTCATTCCTGGCATTGTCGCCTATGTGATGTTCACCGAAGGTCATCCCGGAGCCGTGGAAGCTCTCACCAAAGCCAACGGAGCTCTCAACAACGATAATGCCTACCCGTGGCTCATCAGCACTTTTATCCCCACAGGACTTAAGGGGTTGGTCCTTGCGGCGTTAGCGGCGGCCATCGTCTCTTCGTTGGCCTCCATGCTCAATTCGGCATCCACCATTTACACTATGGATATCTACAAACCCTATATTGCTCCGAAGGTGAAGGAGAAAACGGGAAAGGATGTGAGTCTGGTGCTGGTGGGACAGGTTTCCGCCGGCCTTTTCCTTATAATAGCCTGTCTCATTGCTCCGTTGCTCGGCAGTGTGGGCCAGATGTTCCAATACATACAAGAGTACACCGGTTTGGTGAGTCCGGGCATCCTCGCCTTGTTCCTGTTGGGATTGTTTTGGAAGAAAACCACCAACAAGGGTGCTATCACGGGTGTGGTGCTCTCGATTCCCATTGCGCTGGCACTCAAATTCTTACCTGTGGATATGCCGTTTATAGACCAGATGTTTTACACCTGTCTGCTCACCATGGCCATCATCGTGATGGTGAGCCTGTGCACTTGCGAAAAAGAGGATGATGTGCGTGCCATTTCCTTGACCGCTGATATGTTCCACACCAAGCGTGACTTCCACATTGCGGCGTACGCGATATGTGTGCTGTTAGTGGTGATCTATGTGGTGTTCTGGTAATAAAAGTTGCTCTTTTGGGAGCAAGGAAGGGTAATACGTTTTAAAACAGATTATTCTGAAGACCTACTCCTCAATGGAGAACTTGTTGAGGTAGAAACCGTTTTTGCTGATGCCGGAAACGTAGAAATTCTCATCGTCGGCAAATTCGATTCCGCGCATCACCTGATCGCCGTTGGGCAGGACGCGTTGCGTGATTTCCTGGTCCGGTGTGAGGGTCATCAGCACACACTTGTCAGAGGTGTTCATCTTCAGTCCACCCATGTTGCACACGGTGCCGTTGCCAGGGTAGGGGATGTTCTTCGAATCGTCGTTGAAGAGGAAATAGAGGTTGCTCTTATGTGTGAAGGCAGAGTAGGAGATGTTGTGCAGCTTCCAGTCTTGCGGAACGCTGGATCCGCCGCCGATCTGCTGTTTCTCAATCATGGAGAAGGCGGAGGTGCCGTCAGTTTTCAGTGTGGCAATCAGGATGTTCTTGGTCAACAGCTGATAGGTGGTGGAGTGGGTGTTCATGTCATAGATCTCCTTGACGAAATGGTGTTCGCCACAGAGGGCAAGGCTGCCGTTCTCCAGCTCGTAAATGTCGTCTGCCGTGATGGAATATTGCTGGTTGGCCAGCACGCGGGCCAGTCGGGCAGGGGCGTTCTTCTGCGCGTAGTTGCTGCTGAAGTCGAAACTCTTGGCCTCGGAGAAGGTCTCGGATTTGGTGTCGAAACGGTAGAAGAAGTAGCCGTTCGACTGCGTCATGGTGTTCTGGTAGGTGTCGGTGAAGAAGCCGGCGATGGCCAAATCGCCGTTGGAGAGCACCTTGCCTGTGAAGTTCTGCGGTTTTCCGAAGGTGGCGTCGGCGGTGAAGGTTTCCGAACCGCTGCTGTTGGCCCGGATGACCAGGAATTGCACGTCCGACACTTTGTTGCCCTTGACGTTGCAGGTGTAGGCCGGCACGTATATGTTGCCGTCGTTGTCCACCGACAGGTTGCCCAACGAGAACGACTGTCCTTTGAATTGCGGCTTGACAGGCCCGTTCCACACGAACTTGCCCTCGTCATTGATGACGACGGCGTGGATGTTCTCCAGCATGCTGTTCTTACCGGTGACCATGACCAAGGCGGCCATCAGTTTGCCGTTCGGGGATGTTGCCGTTTTGTAGGAAGGCCAGAAGTGGGAGTTGGCTGTCGTGTTCACGGAGTTGATGTCCGTGACCGAAACAGCTTGGTCCTTTTTTTCAAAGGCGGCGATGGAGAAGGTGACCAGGTCTCCTTTCTTGTTTGTGCTTCGGTAGAGGGCCACAATTTGGTCATCGGTGTTCAAAGCCCCCAGCAAGGTGTGCATGCCGGACAGGCTTACGGTTATATCCTCGAATTTCATGGTGTTTTTGTCCACCACGTAGATGTGATTGGTGTTGGTCTTTGATTTGCTGGGCACGCCCACATAGAAATAGTTGTGGTCGGCATCTTGTCCGATGGGGGTTCCCACTATCATCGGGCGCATGAGCCACATGTTGGAAACTGGCTTGGAAAGCATGGTCTTTTGTGCCTGAAGGTTGAGAAGTGCCAGAATCAGACACAAGAGGATAGTCGTTTTTTTCATAGCTTTATTTTTATTTGGTTTATTATTGATATTCAAATTGAGCGGCAAAGATATGCTTTTTTTTTTAGCAAGATGAAAAAATGCTGAATGGTTGCAGTCTGTATGTGATTTTTTTCTTTATAATAATAGAATGTCGTTTACAATAGAAAAAATGATATTTTTGCATTTTTAATGAAAAGATGTTCCGACAAATTCTATTTTCCTTCTTCTTGTTATTGATGATGGCCGTGCCGCAGTGCATTCAGGCCCAATCGCCCGCGAAATACTGGATCCGTTTCAAGGATAAGGCGGGGACGCCCTATTCCGTACAACATCCTGAGGAATTTCTGTCCCCGCGTGCGATAGAGCTCCGCCAGAAGCATGGGATTGCCATTGATGAGACGGACCTGCCGGTGAATCCGGACTACATACGCCAGGTGCTCGCCACCGACAGCGCCAACCGTCTTTGTGTGCAGTCGCGGTGGTTGAACGCTGTGACCGTGTATGTGGAGAATCCTCAGGCTGTTATGGCGATTTTGGAGTTGCCGTTTGTGGTGGAGATGGAGCGTACTATACGCATGTCGCAACCCGAGGCTGACACGCTGCCGGCGGTGCGCTACTCCTCCAAGGCGAAACCCGCCTGCCATTATTATTCGGACGTACAGTTGTGGAAGGATTTCAACTACGGCAAATCCCAAGAGCAGATCTGGATGACCAACGTCCATTGGCTGCACAGGATGGGCTTCCGTGGGGAGGGTATGCGGATGATGGTGCTGGATGGCGGCTTCCGCAATGCCGACACGTTGGGATTTTTCAAACGTATGCGTAAGGACCATCGGTTGCTGGGCGCACGCAACATGGTGATGGCGTCGGACAACATGTTCCGCACGGCCACGCACGGCACGTCGGTGCTCTCGTGCATCGCCTCGTACAAGCCCGGCGTGCTGGTGGGCACCGCCCCGATGGCGCAGTTCTACCTCTGTCAGACGGAAGATGGGCGCACGGAGAACAAGGTTGAAGAAGATAACTGGGTGGCTGGCATTGAGCTGGCCGACAGCTTGGGCTGCCAGATTCTAAACTCTTCGTTAGGCTACACGGTGTTTGACGATTCCACCCAGATGCGCTCGTATGAGGATATGGACGGCACGGTGAGTCGTGCTTCGATGGCTGCCTCTATAGCTGTCTCGAAGGGTATGATTGTGTGTAACAGTGCTGGCAACGAGGGGGCGAAGGATTGGAAACATATTGGTGCTCCGGCGGACGCGAAAGGCATCCTGACTGTCGGGGCAGTGGATTCCAAAGGCGAGCATGCTTTTTTTAGCTCTATTGGTCCTGCGGCGGATGGACGTGTGAAGCCGGACGTGTGCGCCGTGGGCTTCGGCACGTGGACGGCCAATGCCGGCGGTGGTGTCAGCAAGTCCAGTGGCACCTCGTTCTCTTCGCCGCTGATGGCGGGCATGGTGACCTGCCTGTGGCAGGCCTTCCCCGAGAGATCCAATGTGGAGGTCATGGAGGCGGTGCGTGAGAGCGGCAGCCGCCACTATATGCCGGACGAGCAGATAGGCTATGGTATCCCGGATTTCCTGAAGGCATACAATGCGCTCCGCCAGCCGGCTCCCAATTACAATATTATTTTTGACTCTTTTGTAGCAAAGGAAAATGTGATCAGACTGCACATTGGGGCAGAGAACAAACCGTATGTCGCTCTGCCAAAGCAAGTTGCCCGCAAGGTTCATTCTCCTCAGATTGAGTATGAGAATGGTCTTTACCATGTTACTGTTGAGTTGCCTTCGCTGCCGAAGTCCAAGCATTACCGTGTGATGGATTTGGCGGTTCAGATTGGGAATGAAATGTTTTTTTATACCATTGCACAAGAATAACACAATTATGAAAACAGCCAACAATAGGGTGTTCCCAACCAAAATTCTAACATTTATCCTGATGGTTTTCGGGATGATGTTACTTTCGTCGTGTACCGCGTTGGACCGCTGGCTTTTCCGCGCCTCCGATTATTCCATCTTCCCGTCTAAAAACGAGGATGACAGCATGATTCAGGAGTGGGATCAATATTGGGATGATCTGGATTACGACATTTGGTATGAGGAGAATGAGTACGAATAGTGGAGAGTTTAAGGTTTAGAGTTGAGAGGATGCGTTGGATTGTTGAAGATTCCCAACTACTAATCGCAAATCACAAACCGCAAATCGAAAACCGCCAACCCTCTCCTTGCTTACGGTACTAAGCCGAGCTGGCGGATGTAAACCTCGATTTCGTTGACGAGAATGTTTTTCCGGATGACCCGTTTGTCTTTGTCTAACAGGAACATATATGGGATGGTCCGGGTTTCGTACAGGTCTTCTTTTTCGATGGATTGGTCGAAGTTCCAGCCATGCAGGTAGTTGGCGGCGGCTTCGGATTGGAGATAGTGCTTCCAAAGTGCGCGGTCGTTTTCCAGATACATGGTCAGCACCTTGAACCTTCCGCTGGCGATGGCCGCGTCCAAAACGGCGAATTGTTTCATGCGGCGGCGCACTTCCCGGCATGTGCTGCACGACGGGTTGTGCAGGAACAGCAGCATATACTCGCTTTGTGTCTCATACAGGGTTGTGGTGTCGCCTTGGGGAGTGAGATAGCGGAAATTGGCCGCCTGCGTGCCGTCCACATTCTTGTTGATGGTCTTCAACTCGTGTTCGTAATAGGTCTTGCGCACCTGCTCAAGGTCGGGACGGGTGCGGAGGATGTGCTGCAGCATCTTGATGTAGGTGTGCTCCACCTTGTAGTCCGACATGTAGAACCCGAGGTCACGTTCCAGCCGGTCGAAGAACAGCAGATGCGATTCGGGGTTGGCTTGTGCCTTTTCCAACGCCTTGACGACGAAGGTGTCCAGCTCGGGCCGGTCCCATTGATAGACCAACTCGCGGCAGTAATAGGAGAGTTTGTCCTCCGCTATGGGCGAGTTGAAGACGCGCGGGTCATTCCACGGGAAGTTGTCGAAATAGTGTTCCATGATGAAAGCCTGTATCATGGGCGGATTGCCGTAATAGGCGGGGGGCAGCTCCGGCATGGGGCGGTTCAGCTGTATGACGGAGGCTAACAGTGATTTGGGATTCTGCGCACAAAGCTGTTGGATGTACTGCTCGCGGGCCTGCTGGATGCGTTGTGCTCGGACGGTCAAAGAGTCCACGATACTGCGCAGCATGTATTGCGGAAGCTTCTGCGCATCCCGGAACTCGTTGTCCAGTACCGCCAACTGTTGGTCATACAATCTCATCATCCGGTTGTATTCCTGATGTTGTGTGTTCTCCGGATTCTTGGAAAACAGCAACCCCGTGTCGCACAAGGTGATGGTCATCTGCTGTTTGCTGGATGAGAGCAGGATGACCCCGCGGTGCGTAGTGTCGGTGGTGAGCCAGTAAACGCCGGGCTTGAGGGCGTTCTTCTCCTTAAATTGGACCTCATTCTGATAGGGACGCACCAGGTTGGTGCCGGATTTTTTCTTCCAATTGAAACTCTGTATCTTGACGGAGTCGCAGGTCACCCCGAACATCTTGATCCGGATGTCCAATTGGGCGGAAGCGGGTAGGCCAATTAGGATACTACATATAATGGTGAGAAACAAAAGGATGTGTTTTCTCATAACAGGCTAATTAAGAATGTGTAATAGTTTGATTTGGTCTTCCAAGTCGTTTTCCATCACGTTTCTCTTGATGATTTTCTTGTCTTTGTCCAGAATGAACATGTAGGGGATGGCTCGGGTGTCGTACAACGCTTTGTCGGTGATGCTCTGGTCGAAGTTCCAGCCGTGCAGGTAGTTGGGGTTGGCTTCCGGCGAATGGATGTAGTTGTTCCAGATTTCGTTTTCATCTTCAAAATAGACGGTGAGCACTTTCAGTCTGCCGCTAGCGATGGCTTTGTTAAGGAAAGGGAAGTCTGCCATCATTTTCCGTACCCGTTGGCAGGTGGGGCAGGTGGGATGCTGAAGGTAGAGCAGAAGATATTCGCTTTGGATGTCATAGAGGGTTGTCGTGTCGCCGGTGCTGGTCACGATGCGGAAGTTGTTGGCCCGCTCGCCCTCGTTGTTCTTGTCAATGGCATTCAGCTCATAGGTGTAATGCCGCTTGTTGAGGTCGGAGATACCTTTGGTGGTGAGCATGTCCTTGAGCATGGCAATGTACACGCGCTCAATACGATAGGGTGATGCATGGTCGCCGAAGACTTTCTCTATCTCTTCAAAGAAGATACGATGGGAGGTTGGGTCGGCTTTGGATGCACGGAAGGCGGACAGGATGGCGGAGTCTATAATGGGACGGTTCCATTGCTGCATCAGCAGCGACTGGAATTCTTGTATTTTGGAGTCGCCTAGGGGGGTGTTGAAGATACGGGGATCCTCCCACGGGAAGTTGTCGAAGTAGTGCATTGTGTAGTATTCCATCATCTTGTAGCGGTTGTTGATTATGTCTTCCGGCGGTGTTTGGATTTCAGTGGATATTCGGATGATGGAGGCTAAAAGCGTGCCTTTGTTGGTGGCTGCCATCTGAGCTTGGTACTCTTTTTGGGCTTTCTGGATGCGTTTTGCCTTGACGTTCAACGAGTCCACCAGTGTCTTCAACATGTATTGCGGCATGCTTCGCTGGGCATCTTGATACTCTCGATTAAGAGCCCCCATTTGTTGTTCGAAATTATGCATCTGCTTAAGATACAGCGCGTATTGTTCGTTTTCAGGACTTCCGGAAAACTGGATTTCCTGTTCTCCTATGGTGACGTTGAAATTTTGGTTTTTTGAGGATGAGAGGATGAAGGCGCCTGTCATGGAACTGTCGCAAAGGATGAAGTACATCCCTGGGTCCAGTGCCGTTTTGTTTTTGAATACCAGCGTTTTAGAATAGGGGAGGGTTGAGAGTGTGTAATAGCTGGTGTCGGCCTGATACCCTTGAATTATGACCGTTTTGTAGTTCTGGGGTGTGTTGAATTGGATGGAAATGTTGGCCTGTCCGAAACAATTTCCGAAAGTGATGAGGAAAACTATAAAATAGAATAGTCTTTTATGCATATCGTAAGGTGTTAAAGTTCTTTATCTTGGCTGATGTAGGAAAATGCTTTCCCGAAATAACGGGGCAGGTCAGAGGCGATGAGCGAGGCCGGGTGGTTTTCTTGAGCGTAGAGGTCGCCGGCGAGACCGTGGATGTGAACGCCAAGGAGTGCGGTGGCCGCTGGCGAATAGCCTTGGGCCAGCAGGGCTAACAGCAGGCCGGTGAGCACGTCGCCGGAACCAGCGGTGGCCATGCCCTCATTGCCCGTGGTGTTGTAGAATTGATGGCCGTCGGGCATGCTGATGAGGGTGTGATGGCCTTTCAGGATGAGTATAATATTGTATTTTTGGGCGAAGACTTTGGCTTTTTCGGCTCTGTCGAAGCTGTCGGTGGAGGGCCCTGCCAAGCGCTCGAATTCCTTGAGGTGCGGTGTCAGGATGCTGTTGGCTGGCAAATAGGGGAGCCAGGCCTTGTTTTCGGATAGTATGTTTAGCGCATCCGCGTCAATGATAAGCGGTGATTGGACACTGTCTATCACGTCTTTGAGGACGGAAACCGTCTGTGCGTCGTGGCCCAGTCCGGGCCCGATGGCGATGGTGCGGATGTCCGTTTGCAAGGTGTCCCATTGGATGTTGCTGACGTGGTGGTCGTTGTTGTCCCGATGCAGGATGGCTTCCGGAAGTACGGCGGGGATGACTTGTGCGGCGAGGGCGGCGGTGTGTACTGTCACCTTGCCGATGCCTCCGCGAAGGGCGGCAGTGGCGGCCAAGATGGCGGCTCCGGGCATGTCGGCACTGCCGGCCACCAAAAGGCCGTGTCCGAAAGTGCCTTTGTGGGCAAAGGGGGTGTCGGAACGGAACAGCATCCGTGCGATCTCACGCGTGATGAACTCTTTACACCATAGTAGGTCCGGTGGCACGCGCATGCCAATATCCATGATTTCGACGTTTCCGCAGAAAGGGTATGCTTCCGGATGGAAGAACACTTCCTTGGGGAATTGCATGGTCAAGGTAGTCTGCGCCATGACTATGTTGTCAAATGTCGGCACGGCGCGGTCAGCGTAGAGCCCGGAAGGGATGTCAATGGCGATGGTGTGGGCGTTCGATGCGTTGATGGCACTGATGGCTTCAGCATAAAGCCCGCCGACGGGCTTGTTCAGTCCGATGCCGAAAAGCGCGTCCACTATAAGGGCGTTTTCTGGGATTTCTATGGAGTTTTGAGGATCGAAGATACTCGAATAGGCATGTTGGTTGCTTTGGACAAGGTCATCCCAACGTTGTTGGTTGATGCGCATGTCGTCTGTGGTCCGGGAGTTTTCCTCCTGACACAGAATGACATGGATGTTGCAGGTTTGTAGGCTGGCGTATAGTAACTGTCGGGCAATCACAAGCCCGTCGCCGCCGTTGTTCCCCGGTCCGCAGAAGATGTAGATGTCCGGAATGTGCGTGACGGGGAATGTGGCGAGGATGTGTCGGGCGCATGCCGTACCCGCCCGCTCCATCAGGTCGGTGGATGAAACCGGTTCGTGGAGCATCGTATATTGCTCGCATTGTCGGATGGCTTCCGCTGACAGGATGCAGGGTGGCTGTTGCAGTTGTTTTTCTCTCATATCCATAAAGCCTGCAAAAGTACATTTTTTATAATAAATTGTTCTCCACAAAACTGAAGTATCTGCTTTTATGTATAATGACATGATCCATCAGCTGGATATTGAAGATGCTGGCCGCTTGTTGGATTTGTCGGGTGAGCTGGATGTCGCTCTGGCTCGGTTTGACGGATCCTGATGGGTGGTTGTGGCATAGGATGATGGCGGTGGCATCCTGCATGATGGCCTGCTGGAGGATGATTCGTACATCGACGAGCGTGCTTGTCACGCCGCCTTTCCCGATTTGGCATACGTTGAGGATGTGCGTGGCGGCGTTGAGCAGGATGACCCAGAACTCTTCGTGTTTCAGGTGCGCGTTCCGTGTCTGCATGATCTTGACAATGTCCGAAGAGTCGTGGATCCGCTGCCGCTCGCCCACATTTTCCGCCTGCATACGTCTCCCGATTTCAAAGGCGGTGAGGATGGAGATGGCTTTTGCCGTTCCGATGCCTTTGATGTCGGTGAGCTGTTGTAGGGAAAGGTCCGAAACGTTGTTGAGTTTGTTGTCGCAGCTGTTGAGCAGGCGTTTGGCCAGATCCACCGCATTGTCCGTGGCATTGCCCGTGCGGAGCAGGATGGCTATCAGCTCGGCGTTGGAAAGGGCGGAGGCTCCATTTGTGGCGAATTTTTCCCGGGGACGGTCCTCTTCGCTCCAGTCCGGAATGGTGAGCCGATCGGCAGATTCGCTCGCTTTCATCAAACGGTGTGTGCGCGCTTCAGCAGGTAGGGTAGGAGGATCTGGTCAAAACCCTGGGTGATGTCTGCCGGGATGACGTCGATCTGGTATTGCCCGCATTTGACCTTGATCTCGTGGAAGAAGTCGTGGATGGTATTCTGGTAGAACTCGCGTATGTTGTTGGCATGGACCTTGATTTCACGTCCGGTCTCCATGTCCACGAATTTGTACAACCGGTTCTCGAAGGCGAAGTCGTATTCGAGGCTTTTGTCGAAGGTATGGAACAGCAGCACCTCGTGCTTGTTGTGTCGAAGGTGTCCCAATGCCAGCATCAGCTCGTCCAGATTCCGTTGGCTTTCCAGCATATCGCTGAAGATGATCACCAAGGAACGGCGGTGGATTTGTTCGGCAATCTGATGGAGCGTGTCGGTGACCAAAGAGTTCCGATGAACGTCCTGCCCGATGGGTTGGAGTATCTTTTCCAATTCGCGGTAGATCATCTTCTGATGGGCATCCCCGCCCCGTGCGTGGGTGTGCAGCTCCAGCTTGTCGGAGAACACGCTCAACCCCACCGCGTCCCGCTGGCTCTTGAAGATCTGCATCAGCACCGCTGCAGCATAGACGGCGAAGAATATCTTGTTGGGTGAGGCCAGGGAGTACTTCTCCCGGATGGGGAAGTACATGGAGGAGGAGTTGTCGATGATGAGGTGGCATCGGAGGTTGGTCTCCTCCTCGTAGCGTTTCACGAACAGCTTGTCCGTGCGGGCGTACAACTTCCAGTCGATATGGCGAATGGGTTCCCCCGTGTTGTACTGGCGGTGCTCGGCGAACTCCACCGAGAATCCGTGCATGGGGCTCCGGTGCAACCCGGTGATGAAGCCTTCCACCACTTGCTTGGCAACAAATTCAACGTGGTCGTATTGAGTGATTTTCGTCAGATCTATCGTATAAGCCATGTCCTCTTCATTTTGGCGGCAAAGGTACACATTTTTTTGTTGGCACTTATCATTTTAGTGATTTTGGGTGAAACGCACCCACTCCTGTTCGAAGTCTGCCCTGAAACGGAAACTGTAAGGATCGTCTTCAAAAATGTGGTCGAGGTCGTAGAAAATGGGAGCCTTACCCTTCTCGTATAAAAGAATGCCTGCATCATCGGAGAATCCGACTGATAGGATGTTAGAGCGTGGATTCCGGACGCTCCGACGGCCGGCCAGGAAGTAAAGCCCGAAGGGCCTTTCCAGATACTGCCTGATGTTCTTTGCCATCTCCCGCTGTTGCAAGGCTCCCGGTATGTAATCATGAAGTATGCCGATGTGAATGAGTTTCGAATCCGTTGCGTTGAGCCGTCCGAGCAGGACTTTCATGCAGGCGGAACAGGATAATGCTTTGGTGACCAGAAAAACATTCTTCTGCGTAGGCAGGTCCTGAAGCGACAGAAGATGCCGTTCCTCATCGTATAGGATGGCTCGTGTTTCCGGTCGGCTGTTTTTGTGACGCATTGTTCTGATCTTGATGATGGGTTCGTTCCGCTTGAAGAACTCCTCCTGTCGGAGATGGTACTCCGCCGGCGAAAGACCCGTCCAGCTTACGGTGCTTTCAGCACAAATCTCTATCAACAGGTCGTTCCAGCTGATACGGGCCTTGTCCACGTCGGATTCAAATAGGAAGAAAGGAAACCGCTCCCCACCGTACACATCCCGACAGGTGTCTTTTTTTTGGAACAGACAGGTGTTCCCAGATGGATCAAGATAGGCGTATTGCAGGTGCGATTTCCTTGTTGTCGTGTCGTATTGTGTGTAGTATAGCAGATGCCCCCCGCCAATGGGAAAGTCATACTTCGGATAGGAATACTGCCAGATTTCATTCATGGTGGCGCGAATCCGCTCGATACCGTACGGTACGGAAAGAGATTTGCGAATATATTCATCTTCAAAGGGATGCCAGTTGGGAATGTCGAAGACGATGTCTTGGACCCAGGAGCCATCCAGCCCGTACTGGTGGAGTAGGGGGAATCGTGTGCTTAGGAAGTAAACATACTGTTGGTCGTGGAAAAGATAACGGTTTGGACTCGCTTGGACAACGTGAGGCGCTTCGTAGGATAGTACTCGCACAAGCTCCTCTTGTCCCCCGCGGAGCGGACGATGAAACCATTTGTACCCCGTATCATGCTCTTCTTCAAAATAATGAAGCGTGTCATGGAAGATGTATGCTGCCTTGATGTTGGGATGTTGGTACATGGTGTCGAACGTCACAGTGTCCGACTCTCCCCGATGATAGAGGATAATCTGGTCCTGTGTTGAAACCACGACCCTGTCTGGGTATATGCTGAAATCGTGGATCCAGTACTTGCCGGCAGTCTCCTCCTTTTTTTTAACCGTTTGGGGTAAAGGAATAAGAATGGAAGATGTCACAAAATTGTCCAAACGAATGCTATGGATGACGGCTGTGTAATTGCGCGTTGCCTGTTGGTACGATGTCATGTCCGTGTAGTAGAACGTACCGTCGCTCACCCTGTATTTCAGATGCGAGAGGTCGGAAGGCAATGCGCCAGCCCCCAGAACTACAGCCGTGTCCCACTCAAAAAGGGTGCCAATCCATGGCTGGCATCGGATGGTTGTACAAACCAGGATGCCGATTGTCGTAAGGATTATTCTGTGCGGTTTCATCGTCATGTCGCTTTGGAATTACGGAATTCGAAGGCTTAGGGGTGTCACATAGATGTACATGGTGCATCCACCGCGCGAGTCGTACTGCCAACTGCCCTTCACCGCGTATGTCTCCGTGCCGCGACCGGCCTGGATGGCTATTTTCTTGGATTGAGAGCCTCGCGTGCACCCGTTAGATGCCTCCCGCTCACTAATCTCAATGATTTGGTTGATGACATCGGCAAACATAGGACTGAGGTTGGGATTGCCAATCGCGCCTTGCGAACAAAGCGAAAGAGCGTTGTTTCTCGGTACACGGCAGGAACTGTAACCAGAACCGGTGCAGTCCAGCGTGGCCGGATGCTCTTCGTCCTGCGCCGGCGTGTACAGGATGTCATTGTAGAGGTTGAGGAAAGCCCACGGACCTCCGTTGCTCTTGTGGATGATAATGGTGGGCAGTTCTCCCGTCGCCCAAACGGAGCATGCCAAAAACATGGCTCCGAAAAGTAAAAGTACTCGTTTCATTTTTCTGTTTTTTTCGTTTTTGATTCTTTTAATAATGGTTTCTCCTGTTTCGTGGATGCGGCCTCCGCCTTTTACGCCCCGATTCTTGCCCCTTGGACTTGTCTCGGAGTGGTTCGATCTCTGTAGGCTTCCTTTCTTTTTCCTGTCATGCTCTCGTCCTACTTGGGATTGCCAGCCCTTCGTCGTCTCTCTTGAACACGCCGCAAATATACAACCACCCCTTACCCCTTGTCAAGAGTAAAATGAAAATTTTTTCATTGTGATTTACAATAAGTTAAAAATTCACTATTTCAAAATTAACAATCAATTGTTAAGATTGTAATTTGATTTCGGAGAAATTTGGCCTAAACACGTCATATTTGAACAAGGCGGATAACGGATTATTCCGTATCTTTGCCGCCGTAATCCGAGGGATGAATTATACAATAAAACATTATACAATATGAAACGAAACCTGTGTATTATGACCGTTCTCATTGCTACGAGCATTCTGGCATCCTCCTGCAAGTCGAAGGATGACCAAGCGAATCTGAAAGACAACCCTTTCATGCAGGAGTGGAACACGCCGTATGGCGTCCCTCCTTTTTCTGAAATCAAGACGGAACATTATCTTCCTGCTTTTGAGGAGGGTATGCGTCAGCAGAAGGAGTGGGTGGAAACCATTGTCAACAACAGTGAGGATCCCACTTTCGGTAATACCATCATCCCGTTGGAATACAGCGATGAGCTGCTTAACAAGGTTAGCATGGTCTTCTTAAACCTGATGGAATGTTGTAATAGTGATAAAATGGAGCACTTGGCAGACACCATCCTTCCCATGTTGTCCGCGCATGGTGATGATATCATGTTGAATGAAAAACTGTTCAAACGTGTGAAATATGTGTATGAGCATAAGGACAAGGAGAAACTCAATGCGGAGCAGTTGCGTCTGTTAGAAGAGACCTATAAAGGGTTTGTGCGCGGCGGAGCCAATGTGCCGGCCGACAAACAGCCCCGTTTCCGGGAGATTAATGAGAAGTTGGCAACGCTGACGCAGAAATTCGGCAATAATGTGCTGAAAGCCACGAACAAATACAAACTGGTGGTCTCCGATTCCTTGCGTTTGAAGGGTCTGACAGCAGAGCAACTGGTCAATGCCCGCGAGGTGGCCGATGCTGATGCGAAAACCAAGGGCAAATATGCTTTTACATTGGATATGCCCACCTTGGAACCCTTCCTGATGAACTGTGCGGACCGTGAGCTGCGGAAGGAGATCTGGACGGCCTATGCTACGCGTTGCCTTGGTGGTGAGTTTGATAATTCCGCCATTATCAATGAAATAGTAAATCTGAGAATTGAGCGGGCACACATCCTCGGTTACAATCATTATGCCGATTATGTGTTGGATGACTGTATGGCCAAGAATGCCGAGAATGTCTATCAGCTGCTTAATCAGGTATGGAAACCTGCACTGGCCAAGGCCAAGGAGGAGGCTGCCCAATACCAGACGATGATCCGCAAGGAGGGTGGAAACTTCACGTTGGAACCGTATGATTGGCGTTATTATGCTGAAAAACGCCGTCGCGAGAAATATGATTTGGACGACCAGCTGATCCGCCCCTATTTCTCCTTGGACACGGCGCAGAACGGTCTTTTCATGGTTTGCAACAAATTATATGGTTTGACCTTTAAGGAGAATAAGGATATCCCTGTTTATCAGGAGGATGTGAAAGCATACGAGGTTATTGACAACAACGAGGTGATCGCCGTCGTATATATGGACTTCTTCCCGAGAGAGTCCAAGCGTAGTGGCGCGTGGATGACCAATTTCCGCGAGCAGTACTGGACCCGTGACGGCCAGAATGTCATACCGATAGTCTCTCTGGTGTTCAACTTCACAAAACCTTCCGGGGACAAGCCTTCCATGCTCAATGTGGATGAGCTGCAGACGCTGTTCCATGAGTTCGGCCATGCGCTGCACAGCATCCTGTCGCGTTGCCACTATCGTTCGCTTTCCGGTACCAATGTTCCGCGCGACTATGTGGAGATGCCCTCCCAGTTCATGGAACATTTTGCCACGGAGCCGGAAATCCTCAAGATGTATGCGCATCATTACCAGACGGGTGAGGCCATTCCCGATGAGTTGATCCGCAAGATGGAGGCTTCGGCCACCTTCGGGCAGGGATTCATCAATACGGAACTTCTGGCCGCCTCCCTGTTGGATATGGATTACCACACGCTGACGGAGAAGACGGATGTCCGCCAACCGGATTTCGAGAACCAGCAGATGGCGAAGATCGGTCTGATTTCGTCCATTATTTCCCGTTATCGTAGTCCCTACTTCCAGCATATCTTTTCCGGCGGCTATGGTGCTGGCTACTACAGCTATACGTGGGCGGCGGTGCTCGACAACGATGCGTTTGAGGCTTTCCGTGAGCATGGCGTTTTCGATCAGGCTACGGCTACGGCCTTCCGCACGCACATCTTAGAGAGAGGTAACACCGACGATCCGTTGAATCTGTATGTGGCGTTCCGCGGTCGCAAACCCTCCATTGAACCGCTGTTGAAGAATCGCGGCCTCATGTAGTCCGTTATACAATATTTATAATAGCCGCCATGTCCGATATATTGTCCCGCATCAACTACCTCACGGAGGAGATCAATCGTCACAACTATTATTATTATATGTTGGACGATCCGAAGATTAGTGATTATGATTTTGACCAGTTGCTTCAGGAATTGATTGATTTGGAGAAACAATATCCGGAATATGCGCGGCCGGACAGTCCCACGCAGCGGGTGGGCGGCACCGTCACCAAGCAGTTTGAGACGGCCACGCACCTGTATCCGATGTTGTCGTTGGGAAACACCTATTCCGAGGAGGATTTGCAGGAGTTTGATTCGCGGATCCGTGGTCTTCTCCATGCTTCGCCGGAGTACGTGTGCGAACTGAAATATGACGGTGTGGCTATCAGCCTGATATACGAGAAGGGTGTGCTGGTGCGTGCGGTCACGCGCGGCGACGGCGTCCGGGGCGATGTGGTGACGGCCAATGTGCGTACCATCAACTCCGTGCCGCTGGCCTTGCAAGGCGACTACCCGGACCTCTTGGAGGCACGAGGCGAGATCCTGATGCCCTTCGACAGCTTTGAGGCACTGAACGCCCAACGCGAGGAGACGGGCGACCCTCTGTTTGCCAATCCGAGGAATGCCGCCTCGGGCAGCCTCAAACTCCGCGACTCGTCCGAAGTGGCCAAGCGGGGACTCTGTTTCAAACTCTATTACGCCCTCGGAGAAAACCTTCCGGAACACAACCATTACGACCAGTTGCGCAAATTGCACGAATGGGGCTTCCGCTTCCCCGATGTGATGGAAAAAGTGTCGGGATTGGAAGGCGTGCATGATTTTATCCGCCAATGGGATGTGAAACGACGCGAATTGCCTTATCCGATTGATGGTATTGTGATAAAAATCAACGATTTCGCTCAACAGCAACAGGTGGGCTCCACAGCGAAAAGCCCGCGTTGGGCCATCGCCTACAAGTTCAAGGCCGAACGGGTTTCCACGCCTTTGTTGAGTGTGGATTTCCAGGTGGGACGTACCGGTGTGGTGACACCTGTGGCCAATCTCAAACCTGTCTCGTTGGCGGGAACTGTGGTGAAACGGGCTACCTTGAACAACCGCGACTTCATGCGTGAGTTGGATATCCGTACTGGTGATTGCCTCTGGGTGGAGAAAGGAGGGGAGATTATTCCGAAAATCGTCGGGGTGGATCTTGACCGCCGGCAGCCGGATGCACAGCCCGTTCCCTTTGTGACCCATTGTCCGGTGTGCGGCATTCTCCTGCAACAGAACGAGGGCGAGGCTGGCGTCTTCTGCCCGAACGAGAACCATTGCCCGCCGCAAATCAAAGGCCGCTTGCAGCATTTCATCTCGCGCAAGGCGATGAATATCGACTCTCTTGGCGAGGGAAAAATAGAACTGCTTTACAACCAAGGTCTTGTGCGCAATGCCTCCGACCTCTATCACCTGACCTACGACCAGCTTTTTGGCTTGGAAAAGGTGTTGGAGGATGAAGATGGCAAGAGCCGCATGATCAGTTTTAAGGAAAAAACGGTGCAGAATATCCTGAACGGTATCGAGCAGTCGAAGGGCGTGCCCTTTGAACGTGTGCTGTATGCCGTGGGTGTCCGTTTTGTGGGGGAGGTGACGGCCAAGAAATTAGCGCGCCATTTCCGGACGGTGGATGCTCTGGCCAATGCGTCGCGGGAGGAACTGATGGAGGTGGAAGATGTGGGTGAGCGGGTGGCCGACAGCATCATCCTGTTTTTCAATCGGACGGAGAATTTGCAGCAGATCATGGATCTGCGTGCTGCCGGTTTGCACATGGAAGTGGAGGAGACAGCGTCGGATTCGGAAACCGCGCAGACCTTGGCCGGGAAAACTGTGGTGGTGAGCGGCGTGTTCTCCGTGTCGCGCGACGAAATCAAGCAGATGGTGGAACAATATGGTGGAAAAAACACGTCATCCATCTCGAAAAATACTTCTTTTGTACTTGCTGGAGAAAAGATGGGGCCCGAAAAGCGCCGCAAGGCGGAAACGTTAGGTGTGCCCATCATCTCGGAAGAGGAGTTTAGGAAGATGCTGGAAGCGGGAGAATAGGAACTCTCACCACCCGTTAAACCCTCTTGTTTTTTTTGTATTTTTGCAGCCCAAAATTTTTTGTTATGGATATGGATAAAATCAACGAGGTCTTCGACCAGTTCCGCAACACGAACGTGTTGGTTATCGGCGATGTGATGATTGACTGCTACATCACCGGCAAGGTGACGCGCATCAGCCCCGAGGCGCCGGTTCCCATCGTCAACGCGCAAAGCCGTACCTACCGGCTTGGCGGTGCTGCCAACGTGGCCCTCAACCTCAAATCGCTCGGTGCCCACCCGATTCTCTGTTCGGTGATCGGCAGCGATAATAAAGCCAAGGTCTTCTATGACCTGATGGAGGATTGTGATCTGGATTCCGTGGGTCTGGTTCCCATGTACGGCCGTCGCACGACGGTGAAATACCGCATCATCGGCAACAACGCCCATATCGTGCGCGTGGATGACGAGCGCGACGAGCAGCTGAAAGAGCGCGAGAAACGCCAGCTGATCACCACGGTGGAGCAGCTCATAGACCATCATTCCATTG
This sequence comes from Bacteroidales bacterium, assembly GCA_017540505.1. GTDB lineage: Bacteria > Bacteroidota > Bacteroidia > Bacteroidales > WCHB1-69 > F23-D06. Next base: position 36,061 of record JAFYAW010000003.1, read on the forward strand.
ATGCGTTGATTTTTGAGGACTATGACAAGGGCCTTTTCTCCAAAGACCTGATTCAGGAGATTATCAATTTTGCCCATAAGAAGAATATCTTCATTGCTGTGGATCCTAAGAAACGGAATTTCAACAACTATTCCAACGTCGATTTGTTCAAGCCTAACTTGAAGGAATTGACCACCGGTCTTAATCTTGAGGATAATGTGGAGCTTACGTTGGAGGATATTCACGACATCGCGAAGAAATTCGCCGCTGAAAAGAAAATTGGCAAGGTGATGATCACCATGTCGGCCAAGGGCATCGCATTCTACGACAGCAGCAATGGGCATTTCCATCACCAGAAGGCTTTCAAGCGCCGTGTGAGCGATGTGTCTGGCGCGGGCGACACGGTCATTTCGGTGGCCACCCTCTTCCTGCTCAAGGGCGAATCGGTGGAGCTGACCAGCCTGGCCTCCAATTTGGCCGGCGGCCTTGTGTGCGAATATGTGGGTGTGGTCCCCGTTAATGTGGCCCAGTTGAAAAACGAGATTCTGAAGAATCAGCCCGCTGAATAATAAAACGCACACATTTCCGTTAGGCTATTGTGTTGAAAATTATTGAGATTAGATGAAATCCTTGCAAAAATTCCTGCTGTTGGCGATGCTGGTGTGTGTCACATCGGCATCTTACGCCCAGTCCAAGGTCTTTGGCGTGCCCAACCTGCAGAAATATGACACCCGGCGATTCCATTTTGGAATCCTGCTGGGCGGCTCCAGCCTGAACTACTATTCCAAGGTCAATCCCGATCTGACAGATTACCCCTACAGCATTGTGGAAACGAAAGGCGGTCTGGCCTTCAATATCGGCATCGTCACGGATATGCGGATGGGCAAGTATTTCGACTTGCGATTGATTCCTGCTATTACTGTGGGAGACCCGGTAGTGGTTTATTACAAAGCAAATTACGAACTTATTGACCAACCCCGCACCCAACATGTCTTTCTGGATATTCCGTTGCTGCTCAAGTTCAAGAGCTCCCGTATGGCCAACAATATTCGGGCCTACGTCATCGGCGGTGCCCAGTACAGCCTTGACATGACCTCCAACGCCAAATACAATAAGGAGAATCACCAGAATACAAAGAGTTCGTTCGTGATGAAGGCTGGACGTGATGAGGATAAAATATACCTGAACACGAAATTCCACGATTTCCTTGGTGTGGCTGGCGTAGGCTTCGATTTCTACTGTACCTATTTCAAACTCGCTGTGGAGCTTAAGATGTCGTTCGGGCTCCGCAACCTGCTGATCACGGATCCATCACGATATCCATCGTATGTGGATCTCCAATATGTGGAATCGTTACAATATCTGAAATCCAGAAATTTCCAATTATCTATTACTTTTGAATAAAAATGGCAAATAACGAAGAACTTTTCAAACAGATTGTGGCCCATGCCAAGGAGTATGGCTTCATTTTCCCGTCCAGTGAAATATATGACGGCTTGAGTGCCGTTTACGACTATGGTCAGAATGGCGTTGAACTGAAGAACAATATCAAACAATATTGGTGGAAGGCGATGGTGCAGTATCACGACAATATTGTCGGATTGGACAGTGCCATCTTCATGCACCCCACCATCTGGAAGGCTTCCGGTCATGTGGATGCGTTCAACGATCCGCTCATCGACAACAAGGATTCCAAGAAACGCTACCGCGCCGACGTGCTGATTGAGGACCATATCGCCAAAATCGAGGACAAAATCAACAAGGAGGTGGAAAAGGCCCGCAAGCGTTTTGAGAATTTCGATGAGAAGATGTTCCGCGAGACCAATGGTAGGGTGCTGCAATACCAGAAGCAGATTGACGACATCACGGCCCGCTTTGCGGAGATGATGAATGCCAACGACTTGGCTGGCCTGAAGGCGCTGATTGAGGAGCTCGGCATCGCCTGCCCGATTTCCGGCACGCGCAACTGGACCGATGTGCGCCAGTTCAATCTCATGTTTGCCACGAAGCTCGGTTCCGTCTCCGACGGCGCCGACACCATCTATCTTCGTCCGGAGACGGCGCAGGGCATCTTCGTCAATTTCCTGAATATCTACAAGACGGGACGTATGAAGCTGCCGTTCGGCATTGCGCAGATAGGTAAGGCCTTCCGCAATGAGATTGTGGCCCGCCAGTTCATCTTCCGTATGCGCGAGTTCGAGCAAATGGAGATGCAGTTTTTCGTGAAACCCGGCGAGGAGCTCAAATGGTTCGACTATTGGAAGCAGACGCGTCTGCAATGGCATCAGGCACTGGGTATTCCAGCGGAGAACTACCGTTTCCACGACCACGAGAAGCTGGCCCACTATGCCAACGCTGCCACCGATATCGAGTTCAAGTTCCCGTTCGGCTTCAAGGAGCTGGAGGGCATCCATTCCAGAACCAATTTCGACCTCTCGCAGCATGAGAAATATTCCGGCAAGAAACTCCGCTATTTCGACCCGGAGCTCAATGAAAACTATGTGCCATACGTGATTGAGACCTCCATCGGGGTGGATCGCATGTTCTTGGCGGTGTTCAGCCATGCCTACACGGAGGAAACCTTGGAGGACGGCTCCACGCGCGTGGTGCTGCGTCTGCCCGCCAAGCTGGCCCCGTACAAGGCAGCAGTGCTTCCGTTAGTCAAGAAGGATGGGCTTCCCGAAATCGGACAGGAAGTCTTCGACATGCTGAAGAAGGACTTCATGGTGCAGTACGAGGACAAGGATGCCATCGGTCGCCGCTATCGCCGGCAGGATGCCATCGGCACGCCCTTCTGCATCACCATTGACAACCAGACCAAGGAGGACAACACAGTCACCGTGCGCGAGCGCGACACCATGGCCCAGTACCGCCTGCCTATCGAGGGCCTGGCGGAGGAGCTTTGGAAGAAGTTGCGGTAATACTATAACTCACCCTTATGAAAAAAATCCTCTTCATCGTCGGTTCCTTGAGAAAAGACTCCTTCAACCGGCAGCTCGCCCAAGAGGCGGAAAAGAACCTGGCTGGTCTCGCCGAAGTCACTTATTTGGACTACACGGACGTGCCATTTATCAATCAGGACATTGAATATCCCGCGCCCGCATCGGTGGCCAAACTGCGCGAGACAGTGGCCAACGCCGACGGCCTCTGGATTTTCACCCCCGAGTACAATTTCAGCTACCCTGGGCATCTCAAAAACGTGCTGGACTGGCTCTCCCGCCCCGTAGGGGCTTACGACTTCGCCACGCCCACGGTTATGAACGGCAAGAAGGTGGCGTTGAGCGGCGCTGGCGGTCAGATGGCCACGGGCAAGTGCCGCGAGAAGCTCACCGAACTGCTCACCTTCATCAAGGCTGACGTGATGGCCGAGCCGCAGACGGGCATCGTTCTCAACGCGGAAGCCTGGACGGAGGGTCGCATGATCCTCACCGACGAGCAACGCATCGCGCTGAAAGCCCAGACGGAGGCGTTTGTGAAATATTTAGGATAATTTAGTTTCAGGTTTCAGGGTTCAAGTCTCAGTATACTACCTGAAACTTAAATCTTGAAACATGAAACCTGAAACCTATATATTTCTACTCCTCGTACATCTCTTTCTTCCACCAGTCAAACGTCTGGTTCCAATCTTTGGACAACTGTTTGCGGTATTTTTCGAAAAGGGCGGGATTTTCCTTTTGTAGTTCGATGTAATCGTCAAAAAGCCCCTCCGATATTTCCCCGTCGGAGAACTCGCCCATGCGCATGTAGGCGAACATGATGCCCGCGCTATCGGCGTGCGCATAGTCGCTCACCCGTGGCCAAAGATAGCACTGTTGAGCCTCAGCAGGTGAGTTTATGCTATACCATACCGAAAATTCTTCCTCCGTTGCCGGAATAGTACCCAACACAACTTTGGCGGTAGGGTGGCAGTTTTTGTGACCATATTCTTTCAGATACCGCTGCAAACGCCCGGAAAAGGGGATAATATAGTCTTCCTCGTGGGTAAACCATTGTTCGTCAGCCTGATACAGAGCCCGTAGAGAATCATACTCCGACCGGCCGTAAGTATATACTTGCCATCCGCGGTCGAGACACGAATCTCGGGGGATAAACTCAGCCTCACCCGACCCTAAACCTCTTGAGTCCGGTATCCAGAAGTCGCCCCAATTGCACTTCTCCATACGGGTGAGGTCTTTTGATGTCCACACCCCCTCGTATTGGTTGTTATCGTAACCATCAGCAATGAGCATGAAGGCATCGTAGTAGAACCGTCCGTTAATCTTCGCAAAGTCGATCTTCATCTTGCCGGTCAGGATACCGCCGCCAGAAAACTCGTCCTCGTCAAATTGGTAATGCCCGTACAAGCTCCCGTATTCACCTGTTGACGGCAGGTATTCCTCATGGTACAGACGCATGGAATCTAACGTGATTATTCCGGAGAAAAGCCGGATGGTGTCGCGGTAGCGGGTGCGTCCATACACGTCATAGATCCCATTGCCCTTGAAACGGACACTGTCGTAATGGATGTAGAACCGCTGGAAATCGCGGCCCCGATACCCGATTGGCTCGAACCAGCACGGCTCAAAGGCCTTTTCGTTGAAAACATACTCCTTCGTTTGGGAATCGTAGTCGGGCTCAATCAGGATGGTGTCCGGCATAATCACCTGCGAGAGATCCGTGTTCCGGATTTCCTCCATCGTGACAGCCGTCGTCTTCCCACCGTCCTTGCAGGCGGTCAGAGTGAGCGCTGCCACCAACGCCACCAACAGGATGCTAAAGATTTTCTTTGACATAATTTTGATTCTAATTTACGTTTTTCAAATTCACTAACAACCTTGCTATGTGCCGTTTCTTCTCTGAAGCAGTTCGGTTTCAGGTTTCAGGTTTCAGGTTTCAAGATTCAAGTATGACCTGAAACCTGAAACTTGAAACTTGAAACTTGAAACTCTTTAATGTTATGATGCAAAAAATCCAAATGGTTGCAGTTTGTTCAAAATAATTCCGTAAAACACTGAACTATTGCCTGTTGCCTAATGCCTAAAATGATACTGCCCTTTCCCCTTCGTGGCCTTCCCGTACTGGATGGCGTGTTTCGGGCAGTGGTGGTAGCAGGCGTCGCAGGTGATGCAGTGACCGTGCCATTTCGGGTGACCATCCTCCAATGTGATGTTTTGCAACGGGCATACTTTCACGCACTTGCCGCAGGAGATGCAAGCGTCGGTAGAGAAGAACGGCTCGTCGGAGACCCACTTGTGGAAGCTTTTTCCGATGATGTTTGTCTTGAACCTCGGAAAGAGGCCGCGCCGCATCTCCGCAGCACTCTTCCGTTCGGTAATGCTCTGGATAACAGCGGGAAGGTGCGACTTGGCATTCTCGATTTTGCGAGCTGCCTTCTCGGGCTTGTCGATGCTCATACCCGCCATGTTGACGTAGGTGTTCGGCATCTGGAAGCAGAAGTCGGCGTGCAGCGGCAGTCCGATTTCCTCCAACTGCTGCCGGAACACACGGTCGGCATAGCCTCCGTTGTCGCCGCAGGTCACCGCCATCCACACGTAGGAGGGCTGCCGGCTGAAGTGCAGCTTTTTCACGAAATCCAGCACCAACTGCGGAGGGCACCAGGAGTAGATGGGGAAGACGAAACCTAAGCGTTCCTCGTCGCCCAATTCATAGTTAAACTTACCGTTGCGTTCCTCCTCCGGAATAAACAACAGTCTTTCATCCAATGCCTTAGCGATGCTCTCGGCGACAAACCGGCTGTTTCCGCAGCCCGAAAAGTAAAAGATCATAGTGGTTCGTTTTTTGGGGCAAAAATATAATTTTCCCGCAGAATTCGCAGACCTGCGCATAAAAAAAGATCTGCGTCATTTTGCGTGATCTGCGGGATGTTTTCATGCAGTATGGCATGTGTTAAAAAATAGTACCTTTGCCGACCAAATGATTTATCTCGTTTTAGCCATACTATTTTCATCCGGTGTCTTCGTCACCATGCGCTTCTTCAAGCGTTTCGAGTTAGACAACCACCAGGCGCTGATGTGGAACTACGTCTTCGCCGTGGTCACCGGTTTCCTGATATGCAGGCACTACGATACGCTCCCCCAATTGGTCCACGAATCTTGGTTCGGGTTGTCGTTGCTGACGGGCTTCTGGTTCATCTTCACCTATTTGCTGATGACCGCATCGACCCAGACCTCTGGCGTCACTATCACATCGCTCTCCAGCAAGCTGTCGGTGGTGCTGCCCACCTTAGCCGGTGTGCTCATCTTTCATGAACAACTGAATCTGAAGGTCTCGACAGGTATTGTTTTGGCTCTGTTAGCCTTGGTTTTGGTGGTGGGAGGAGATGGCAAATCATCCGATAATACAGGAAAAATCAACTGGCTGCTTCCTGTTTTGATTTTCTTCGGCACGGGAACTGGCGATATTTTGATGAAGCTTAACGAGCAGCTCAATACGGGTGACAACATGGGTTTTATGATTGCTTTTATTTATCTGATTTCCATGTTGTTCGGTGCTGTTTTGGTGGTTTATGACCTCATAACTGGCAAATCCAAATGGCAGAACAAGAACCTTCTCGGCGGTATTGCGTTGGGTGTCATCAACTTCTTCTCCACCTATTGTGTGTTTCATGCGATGCGCTATTTTGATAATGTAGTGCTGTTTCCCATCTACAACATCGGGGTAGTCTGCCTCACCGCCCTGATCGGCTGGCTCCTTTTCAAAGAGAAACTGACGTGGAAGAACTATCTGGGACTCGCCATCGCCATTGTCGCTGTGCTGCTGATTACGGTGAGACTGTAAGCTAATAATTGTGTACTTTTGCCGACGGAAAAAATCTGCTTATGGCAAACAAAGGTTCAAAAAAGCACACTCTACGCTGGATTCTGCTGACGTTGTTCTTCGGCGGCATTTTTGTTCTCTGTTTCTACGCTTACTTTGGAGGTTTTAAAAAAGTAAAACCAATTGATACAAAAGGATTTGCGATGTATGCGGGTGATATTTCGGGTATCACCATTCCCGATTCTGTGCGCATCATCGGATTGGGCGAAGCCACGCATGGCAATGCCGAGTTCCAGCAGCTCAAACTGGATGTTTTCAAGCTGATGGTCGAGAAATACGGTGTGCGGGCGTTTGCGCTGGAGGGAGACTACGGCGGCTGTGAGGCGGTCAACCGCTACATCCATGGCGGTGCGGGTACGGCGCAAGAGGCGGTTGCGGCCATAGGTTTCCCCATCTACAGGACCGAGCAGATGGCGCAACTCATCGATTGGATGCGCCAATACAACGCAACGGCGAAAGAAGGCGAAGACCTTCGTTTCTATGGTTTTGACATGCAAATTTACGAAAACAATTATAAGTATCTGTTAGAGGCCGCCAAGACATACGCAGTGCCGACGGCAGAATTGGAGAAGTTGTGGGATAATCAAGAAGGCAAGTACTCAGCCTCCTGTACTGCCGATCAAAAAGCGAAAGTGATAGAGGAGGTAAAGCAGGAGTTGTTGCGGTTAAACGACTCGACAACGGCGCAGGCGCTGCATTTTGCGGATATGCTGCTCCAAAACATCGCCCTTGGTAAGGTGTTTGACAACAGGTCGAAAGGGGTTGCGTTGCGCGACTCGCTGATGTTCGTGAACACGCACTGGATTATGGAGCAGGAAGCGGTCCGTGGCAACGAATGTATTTTTATCTCAGGGCATAACGGGCACATCCAGCGTGTCCATGACTATGGAAGGGATGGGAAGGCCATGGGTGCGCTTTTGTCTGACGAACTCGGCGAGGCTTATTTCGCCATCGGCACCGATTTCTACAAGGCGAGAGTCAGTTTGCCAAAGGGTTTTGGTACGGGTAAGAGCAACAAACGCAGCAACCACACCTTCTTCTCAAAAGACCCGCTGTCCAATGCTGCCAAAAAGTGTAGATACGAGACCTGCTGGCTCGACTTCTCAAAAATTCCGGACGGTTCCACACTCAAACATCAGATTGCCGATTACATGTGGATGGGTGACGTGGGCGAGGGCTACTCCCCGCTCATGGCCGTTTTCCCCATGTCGTACCGCGATTGGGTTTCCCCCTCAGGACTCTATGACGGGGTGATTTTGGTGACAAATGCACACCCAATCACCGTTCTCCAATCAACAGAAAATAATCGTTAAACAAATACCATTCACCAATTCACTGATCACTAATCACTGTTAACTGATCACTAAAACTATGAACTGGACCATCATCATCATCGAAACCCTCGTCATGACCGCCGCGTTCACGGCCATGATTCTGATTCCGCTCGTGAAGAATCCCGTGTGGTGGATTCACGACTACCCGGAGGACATCCAGGAGGAGTACTTCAAGACACACGAGCGCGTGCCGTCGAAGTTCTTCACCAAGACTATACTGCTCAAGAAAAGCCTTGCACTGCTCATCACCCTGGCTGTAATGCTCGGGCTGATGAAGCTGGCCGGCGCCTACAACTTCTGGTCGGCGTTCGCCCTGAGCTACGGCATCTGGCTCGTCATCGACTGGTACGACTGCTTTTTCCTCGACTGGGTGCTCTTCGCCAATATGAAGTCCGTGCGCCTGCCCGGCACCGAACACATGGACGCGGCCTACCATCAGAAAAAGTACCACTTCGTGCAGTCGCTGTGGGGAATGCTCATCGGGCTGATCCCGTGCCTGATCGGAGCGGGGATCTATGCGTGGGTGTGCTGTTGATTGTATCTCTATTTTTTGTGTATCTTTGCCGCTTGAAAATATAGTAGAATGAAAAAATCATACAAAACAAAAGAACAGAAACTTCCAGAAGCAGCGGAACCTGTCGTTGCTTATAACAGGGAATCTCAGTTTGCTCCAGATATTGTATCGAATGGTCCCAATGATTATTTGACATTGGAACAATTCGGAGAATTTTTCCATCAAAAGTTGGATGATTGCTATGAGAAGTTACAAAATACTTGTCAGTAAAGCGGCTTTATTCGACCTTGATGGTATCGCACAATATGTATCCAGCCTTTACAGACCAGAGAGTGGCCATAAGTACGTCAACAAGATACTTGGACGATTAGCTTCTCTCAGTTTTACGGCGGATATATACCAAACTAGTAGATTTGCAATAGCCAAAGAAATACATCCGATGGCCAAAACAATGTCCATTATTAATCACCGTTGGACAGTCGTTTTTCACACGAACGAAGATTATTTGATCATTGACCGGATTATTCCCTCGAAAATGATGGTAAAGTAATGACAAAACTTGAAAAATCCCTGACCCTTTTCATCGGCATCGGCGCAATTGGCGGTGCTGTGATGATGTGGATTGACCCTACGGGTGTAGCGTGGGGCGGCGAGCCACTGTTAGAGATGCTGCGTGACAAGATGCCTTGGCCGGACATCTTCTTCCAGAACTTCATCCCCTCGGGCTTCGTGCTGCTGTTCCTGAACGGCATCACCCAATTGGTGACGGCGTACCTGCTCTTCAAAAAGCACCCGCTCGCCCAATGGGCGGTTCTCGCCTGCGGCATCATCCTGATGTTGTGGATCGTCCTCGAATGGTGGGTGTGGGGCTTCAATGCCATCAGCAACCTCTATTTTGTGCTCGGGCTGGTGGAGGTTGTGGCGGCCATCGTGAGTTTGAGGAAAGAAAAGGAGGTCAAATGAAACGTATCCGACAATACAATGGCATCTAATTGCTGATCCCCGAGATGGCTGCCGCCATTGTTTTCGGAATTGTCTTCGTGCTCAATCTGGTGGTGTTGTGGAAGGTACTTCTCCCGAGGTATCATAGGGCTTTCTCCACAGCTTCTTTCAATTCCTCCCCACGGAAATAGCCCAATATGATGCCGTTACGGTCGATGAGGAGCACTCGCGGAACACTCGAAATGCCATAAAGCAAGGATGAATTATTGCGGTCGGTGTCAACCAACTGCGGATAGGTGATACCCATTTCCTTAACAGCTTTATCGTGATCCTCAATCTTGTCCCATATATCAACGCCTACCACCACAAGCCCGCTGTCGGCATATTTCATGTGCAAGGGCTTCAGTGTCTCCTCTATTTCCCTTCGGCAAGGTCCACACCACGACGCCCAAAAATCCACCACAGCCACTTTGCCTGCGATGACTGCACTGAGAGTGGTTGGTTTGCCCGTGGCATAATCCACGGCCTCAAAATCGCGGAAGGATGAACCAGTTTTCACCTGTATTCGTGTAGATATTTTCTGCATATATTGGCTGAGATTTGGGTGGCTCTTGACAACTGGAGAGGCAGAAGCATAGTTCAAAAGGAGACGCCGGATGGCCGGAGTTGGCTCTTCGTTATAAAGGTCAACACCCATAGTCAGAACATAGGCATTATTCAATAGGATTTCCCCACCGATCTTGTTCTCGGAATTGGCTTCGTATAGCAACCAGCTTGCCGAATCCACATAGTCCTTCATTTGTTGGGTATAAACATCATAGATTGCAACCAGCGAATCATACATCACCTTATCCTCATCCAACACACGTACCGCCTGACGGGCTACCTGTTGCTGGACATTTTTCAAGGCTTTTAATTTTTCTGTCTGCTGATTGAGCTGCACTGAAGGCCGATCCCCGCTCACTGTTCCAGTAGCTGCATCAATGCTCAAGGTAGTGCCATCTTGAATAAGAAGAGTATGATTCATGCGCCAGTCTGCGGTATTGACCACGACCAGCATGGCGGTGTCTGTATGCCCACGAAATTGGAATTGTCCGTTGGCGATGAGGGTGGAGTCCATATCCACATTTGTCTCCTTGTTGTGCATTTTCACATACGTCCCGTCATAGCCTGTTATAGTGCCAACAATGGAATAATTGTTCTTCTGCGCCACAACTGCCGGTAAAATCACCAGCAAGAGTCCAAGCATAAATGTCACTTTCTTCATTTTTTTTCTTTTTCCAAGACGGCCAACGATGTCCGTCGTATGGCATCAGTCGCAAATTTCAGCCAAAACGTTACACCTTGTGTGATTTTTTGCGAGTTTATGAAACATCCACACGCAAAACATTGTATTTTTGCGGCCTCAAAAATTCCTTGAATGATGCAAACCGACCGAATTATCCTGCGTCCGTGGCGCGACAGCGATGCCGAGACGCTTTTCAAGTACGCTTCCGACCCGGAGGTGGGTCCCCGTGCGGGCTGGGCTCCGCACCAAAGCGTGGAGGAGAGTCTGGAAATCATCCGCACGGTGTTCAATGACGCGCTATGCACGTGGGCCATTGAGTTAAAGGAGACGGGCGAGGCCATCGGTGCGATGGGTTACGGACCTTCCTGCGACTGCAAACTGCCCGCCCGCGAGAACGAGCCCATCTGCGGCTACTGGGTGGCCAAACCGTACTGGAACCAGGGCATCTGCACCGAGGCCCTACGGCTGATGCTGGATCACATCCGCAAAACTACGGAGATCAAATCTCTCGTCAGCGGCCATTTCATCGACAACCCCGCCTCGGGCCGTGTGATGGAGAAGTGCGGCTTCGTCCCCACCGGCGAAACCTGCATCGATGAGACGCAGTATCAGGGGGAGGGTAGGCCAATCAGAGTGCTGCGGCTGGAGTTATATTGCCAAAGCTGCGGAATGCCGCTCACCAATGAAATCCTCGGCACCAACGCCGACGGCAGCCAAAACGAAGAATACTGCATCTACTGCTACAAGGACGGCGCGTTCACCGGTGACTTCACGATGGAGGAGATGGTGGAGTTCTGCAGCCAGTTCGTGGAGGAGTACAACAAGAATACTGGCCAAAATCTCAGTCGCGAAGAGTATAAGGACGTGCTCCGGCAGTATTATCCCAACCTCAAACGTTGGCAGTTGCCCGCCGACCAGCTTCCGCACGCTACTTCGCCCATCAAGCAGCAGCTTATTGACGAGGTCAATGCATTGGGCATCCAGGATATGCCGCGAATCAATAACCTCTTTGTGCTGCAGGGATCGTTCGTCAATCAGGAGTACACTATCAACAGCAACAAGGTGAAACTCCTCGACGACAACGCAACCTATTGGGGCAATCAAGTGGAAAAAGGTAACGGTCGCTGCTACGGCATTGCCTGCGACGAACAATATATACTTGTGAGCGAGTACGGAAAAGACGGCGCAGATGCGGAATTGGTGGTATTCAAAAAGAGATAAGTATGAAAACCGAAGTACAACCCCAAGAGACCAACAGGGCCTTCGCATTCGAGATGTGGATGACCGCACCGATGCCCATGGTGACACTGGTGAAGACGATGGATGTCAGTCACTTGCTGAGACTTGGCCGAAAGAATGGCATCAAGTTCAACACGCTGATGTGCTGGTGCATTGGCAAGGCGGCCAGTGAGACGGAGGAACTGCATTTGTTGCCGGAGAACGGAAAGTTGTACCGGTACGACCAGATCGCCATCAACGTGGTGGTTCGCAACCGCAAGGGCGGCATCAACTCCTGCGACATCCCCTTTACGACCGACATCCAGCAGTTCAACCGCAACTACCTGGAGCTAACGACAAAGGTGGCGGAGGCGTGCCAAAGCTCGTTCCTTGACGGCTACATGATTGTCGGTACCTCGGCGATGATCCAGACCGAACTCGATTGCATCGTCAACCAGTACACCGACAAGTTCCTCAACCCGATGGTGATGTGGGGCAAGTATCGCAAAAGTTGGTTCAGGACGCTGCTGCCGGTCTCTTTCCAGTTCCACCACGTGCAAATGGACGGCGGCGACGCGGCGCGGTTCTTGGAGCGGTTGCAGAGAACCATCTATGCGCTATGATTTTGCTGTATGCTATCTTGTTTTTGCGGTCGCGAATTTTATAGTCAAATGAAACATATCCCCAATCTCATAACAGCCATCCGGTTCCTTGGCGCTCTCGGTCTCCTCTTTTTCGATGTTGACGGTGTCGCCTTTTGGGTAATATATGTTGCTTGCGGATTGAGCGATATGGCGGACGGATTCTTGGCTAGAAAACTCCATTGCGAAAGCAAAACAGGAGCACTGTTGGATAGTCTGGCCGATTTGGCGTTTGTGGTCTGCTGCTGCATAAAGCTGATCCCTGTCCTGGCATTCCCCAAATGGCTTTGGATTTGGGGAGCAGCAATTGTTCTCATCAAACTCATCAATCAATTATCCTCGTTAGTGTTATACAGGAAGTGCGTTTTCCTGCACACCATCGCCAACAAAGCGACAGGTCTTCTGCTTTTCGTAGGAGTTCCATTGACTCTGTTTTTGGAATCCATTGTGCCGATGGTCATCATCGCTGTTGTTGCGACATTCGCTGCGGTGCAGGAGGGGCATTTCATTAGGACAATGGACGCGTGATATCGTTGTGTTAGTCCATTATGAATGGCAAAGGATTTCCGGGGCGCAGCCAAGCACCCGCGACAGTGACAGAACTGTCTGCGCCTCTGCTTTCCTGATATCCTGATCCTCTTGTTCGTAGGCCTGAATCATGCGAAGCGAAACACCAGAAAGGTCGGACAATTTCTTTTGAGTCATTTGCATCTGTTTCCGTATAACTTTCAAAGCACTCCGTCGGTTGGCCAAGTGCCGTTCAATAATAGTGTCTGCAGTAGTGACAAATTTGGTGAGATCCGCTTCGTGCAAGGCGGGATATAATGACAATACAGTGCTTATGTCCAATCCGTTCCGATGAATAAAGGAGAAAGAATACCCGGTATGCCATTGGTAATAGGCCAAGGCCCACCCAACCCAGTATTCACGGGTTCGCTCCGACGGATTGTATGTGGTTTCGGGCATTGGAAGGTCTGACGCCCTTGACAGCACAACACTCATCAGCTCCATTCCGGACAAACCGGCAATGTAACGGGGGTTGCCCGACTCCATTTGCGAGGCGACACCACTGGAGAGAAACATCTCGTAAAAGACGGCCAAATCACAATTGGCTACGCGGACAGCGCAGTCAAGCATCGTGCCCATATTATGCATGGCGTCTTCAAGGTACAATCGGTTGTAAGCGTGGGTCATCATTGGTCCATTTTTGTCTAAGAATATCAATCATATAGATGGCGTCCGCAGCGGGCACCAAGTTTTTTTCGTTTTGAAAATCCTCTCTTGCCTGATGGTCGCGCGCCATCCGTTTGGGATAATAGAGACTGCTGTCCACAGGGATACAATCCAGAAATGTCAAATGAGAAAACGCCTTTTCGCTTTTCAGTACCACTTGTTCCCCTAATTTTCCCAAAAGCATTGCTTTTCCTAACTGTTCCAATGAAATGGTGTTGTTCAAAAAGGCATTCGCAAACGCAAAATAGGAGTCATCTGCACGATAGCCGACGATCAGGTCATACTGCTCGTATTCGGGCAAGAAGTTCTTCAAAAGATATTCTCTTGCCTCTAACGGTAGGCCTTGAGACAAAACAAATGTCCTGTTTTGTAGCAAAATGGAAAGCCAATTCAAAATGTGATATGGTCTGTCGTTCAAATGGAGAATGTTCAATCCCTCAGTGTTGATTTCATATTGGTTGGCAAATCCATCGCTCTTCTCAGTACTGGCCCATTCTTTTGCAAGCTCCAGATTTTCAGTACAATAAAACCCCAATCCGTAGTCGTTTTTAGGATTTCCCATTCCGAAGGCAGGTCGCTCTATAACCTTTGTTGAGCCGTGATATAAAGTTGTTTTTTTCATAAACTATCGTTATAACGAGACTTTGCAAAAATACACTTTTTTTGATTCCAACAATTCCATTGATGAAAATATGTTATTTTTGCAAAAAAATAATCATTTAAAGCACAACAAACAAAAGTTATATCAACAGATTTCCCAATATGACAGAATTTGACACATTGAAAGGTCTCCGCCACAGCGAACAGTTGGTGGTGGAGCACAAAGACACCGCCGCGGTCTATGGCTCCGGCGCACTGGAAGTGTTTGCAACGCCCGCCATGATTGCCCTGATGGAGAAAACCTGCCTCATGGGCGTGTGCTACAAAATCGGCGAAGGCAACACCACCGTCGGCATCGCCGTCAACATCAAGCATTTGAAAGCCAGCCCCGTGGGCGCGACCATCCACTGCGAGGCCGAACTCATGGAAGTCGATCGCCGCCGTCTGGTCTTCTCCGTAAAATGCTTCGAAGGCGACACTCTCGTCGGCGAAGGCTCCCACGAGCGGTTTGTGGTGGAGAGCGCGAAGTTTATGGCGAAGCTGTAGTTTTAACGCGAATGGTTAGTATGAAAACAATATTTCTCAGAGGGTTACGGATAATGACGGTGGCCATCACAATACTGCTGCTGGGACGGATGACCGGCATTGCACAAAGCCACGAGCAATCATTCCTGAAACGTTATGATCTCTCCACCACGGTCATCAATCCCGACACGGCACCTACCGACGAAATCTATTCCTGGTGGACGGAGTCCGCGAAAGAAGATTGGAGCAGTTACGGCAATGAACCTATGGATGACGGTTGGTTGCATCGTCCGGAACCGTTGGGCTTCAGGGGTGACAACTTCCAGCGTTTCTATATCCATTTCGATACGGTATATAAAGTCTCGCCAACGGTCTATCAGATGAAAGCGCGCTCTCGCTGCAAGGATGAGATCTGCCATATCCACGGCCGCATCCTCATTGATTCGGTAGCGACTTTTGACGAATGTCGTGCTGTTGACGGTGTTATCCAAGACGTGTCGGAATGCGGAGCTATCTATGCCCATTATGAGATGGAGGCTTTTTTAGGACCCACACCTGTTGCCCGGCTCTTCGGCCACTCCACTTACGACTATCTGGTGCATAATGACAATGTTTATTATGATGCTATGATGATTGTTGCAGACGGATATAACAACAATCAATATACTGGCAAATGGGTTGATCTTGTCATGGGCGACACCCTCACCTGCAACTGGGGCGACTTCCGGATTCCCGAATCCAATGAGCTGGATGGCGGATGCGGATTGTTTAGTCCTCGCGAGGATTACTATAATTTCGGCTGGAAACCTTACATTGATATTGTCAGACATGGTTATGTAGGGGATCCTCTAGGTATGTATTACGACTTCTTGTACTCCATTGATGAGGATTGGTGGAAGTATGAGACGAAACCTCAAGGCAAAGCGCCAAAGGTTGAAGGGCACTACGGCTATGCACATGCCTTCAAATATGATCTCAAAGGCGCCCATCTCGATGTGCACGAGACCGGCACGATGGACTTCCACTCCGATGGCACCGCCCTCGACTCCGCAAGGCAAGTCTATACGGCAACGATGGAGGATGGCTGTGAGGTTACCTTCGTGTTCAACTACATCAGTCCGAGCCGCTGGCGACTTGAGGGTGAGGACTTCTACTTTGCCGGCATCAAGGAGACTTTCCGGATGGAGCTAATGAAGACGGATACTGGAAAGTGCGACTCTGTGCGCGCCGAAAAGCTGGCGCAGGAGATCATTAAGGTCATCAGCGGCAGTTGCGACTATGAGTACAAGTTCCACCTCGACACGTTGACGGACCAGAAGCTGCAGTGGAGTTTCACCTACCGCGACGGGCACAGCGACACGTGGGAGTTCTTCCGGGAATCTTCAAGATAATAAAACACAAATTTGTAGAGACGCGCCATGGCACGTCTCTACATACGGCTATGCATAGGTATATTCGAAATTTATGTATATTTGCAAAAAGAATCATTAAAAACATTGGATTATGAAAAATATTATCATCCTGCTCTTCTTGGGGACCATGTTCTTCGGATGTACGAAAGATTGGGGCGCACCCACAACAAAAAATTACTCCATTGACGGTCCATATACCGGTCTTGATGTTAGCTCTGCTTTTCACGTGACGATGAGCGACCAGGTGAACGATGTCGTGGTCACGGTGGGTGAACTCGCCCATGATAGAGTGGTGGTGAAAGTGAAAGACGGCACGTTGTATATTGGCTTCAAACCGCACACGAGATACAATGGTGAGGCTATGGCTGTTATCCCGCTTTCTGTCCTTCGTGACCTTGATCTCAGTGGAGCCTCTTCCTTCACTGGCGACCTCAGTGGCGAGGAGGTGGATGTTGATTTGTCTGGTGCGTCAGGCTTTAAGGGCAATGTAGTGGCAAATGATCTTGATATGGATCTGTCTGGGGCTTCCTCCTATAATGGGGATATTCTCGTCAACAAATTCGATGTCGATTTGTCTGGAGCCTCCGTGGCATTTGTCAATGGTTCCTGCCGGAATACGATGGAACTCGAACTCAGCGGCGCCAGTCAATTAAAGGCTCTCACCCTTGATGCTCCGGTGGTACGTGGCAGCATGAGTGGTGCCAGCCAGGCGGATGTTACCTGCTGTACCAGTCTGAATGTGGAGCTCAGCGGAGCCAGTGAGCTCACATACGGAATCATTTCCGATGACTGCAAACCGGTTGTCAACTGTCCCGCCTCTGGGGGCTCAACGGTCAGACCGCGTTTTTAGTCATATTGCGAGAACAAGTAAAGATAATAATCTCAAATTTCCCACAATGATAGAATATGACACATTGAAAGGTCTTCGCCACACCGAGTGGTTGGTGGTTTTGCCTCAGGATACTGCCGCCGTGTATGGCTCCGGTGCGCTGGAGGTTTTTGCCACGCCCGCCATGATTGCCCTGATGGAGAAGACTTGCCTGATGGCTGTTTGCGACAAGATTGGCGAAGGTAACACCACCGTCGGCATTGCCGTCAATATCAAGCACCTGAAGGCCAGTCCCGTAGGTTCCACTATCCGTTGTGATGCCGAACTGGTGGAGGTGGACCGTCGCCGTCTGGTTTTCTCCGTTAAATGCTTTGAAAACGAAACCCTTATCGGGGAAGGCATCCACGAACGGTTCGTGGTGGACAGTGCGAAATTCATGTCGAAATTGTTTTAAAAAAATGTAGCGACGTCACATTGTGGCGTCGCAACCGATTTAAAAAAAACGACGCCACAATGTGACGTCGCTACCGAATTTTTTTGAAAATTCCCCTGATTACTCTGCCTTGTAGAACGGCATCTTCACGGTGACGGCCTTCAGCAGGCGGTTGCGCACCTTGATGAAGATTTCCGTGCCGGCTTTCGCAAACTCCTTCTTGATGAGCGCGGTGCCGATGCCCTTGTTGACGGACGGTCCGAACGTGCCGGAACGCACTTCGCCAATGAGGTTGCCCTCAGCGTCGCACACCTCGTAGCCGTTTCTCGGGATGCCGCGGTCGATGAGCTCGAAACCGGCAATGCGGCGTGTCACGCCGTTGGCCTTGAGGTCTTCCATGAATTTGCGGTCGATGAAGTCCTTGCCGTCCACGAATTTGGTGATCCAGCCCAAACCGGCCTCAATGGGGGAGATGGTGTCGTCAATCTCGTGGCCGTAGAGGCAGAAGCCCATCTCCAGACGGAGGGTGTCGCGTGCGCCCAAGCCGATGGGTTTGATGTCAAATTCGGCACCAGCCTCAAACACGGCGTCCCAGATCTGCATGGCATATTCGTTGGGGAAATAGATCTCACAACCGCCGGAGCCGGTGTAGCCCGTGGTGGAGAAGAGGATGTTGTCGAAACCGGCGAACTTGATGATCTTGTTGGTGTAGTACTCCATGTCGATGACGGAGGCGTCGGTCAGCTTCTGCATGGCCTTGAGCGCCAGAGGACCCTGGACGGCCAGCTGGGAGATGTTGTCGGAGATGTTCTCGATCTCGGCGCCAAAATTCTTGTTCTGTTCCACCACCCAAGCCCAGTCTTTGTCGATGTTGGCGGCATTGACCACCAAAAGATAATCTTCATCGTGCAGATTATAGACCAGCAGGTCGTCCACGATGCCGCCCTTGCCGTTGGGGAAGCAGCTGTATTGCACCTTGCCGGGGTAGAGGGCAGCCACGTCATTGGTGGTGATGTGCTGCAGCAGGGCCAGCGCCTTCGGGCCCTTCACGGTGAACTCGCCCATGTGGGACACGTCAAACACGCCCACCTTGTTGCGCACCTGCAGGTGCTCGTTGGTGATGCTGTCGTATTGGATCGGCATGTAAAAGCCGGCAAACTCTTCCATTTTGGCTCCTAAAGCCTCATGTTTCGCTCTGTAAACGGTTTCTTTCATAATGATTTTTTATTTGTGTTGTTAAAAATGACATTCGGTTTTTACGGCTGCAAAGATAGTATAAAAAATTGGGAAAACCGTACAAAGATTTCGTATGTGTCTGTCAAAATAAATTTTCTATGGGAGAGATGGGATAAGGGTGTCTCTATTGCCATTGATAGACAATGCTGCTGTCAGGCTTGTAGGAGAATTGATGGAAATGATAAACATTGGTGTCTGTTTTTTGATAAGGATAATTTGAGGGGTATCGTACAAATGTGGTGTCATTGAGTACTGTGGCCGAGTACACAATGGCGGTGGTCTGTCTGGGACCAAATGGCCAGGTGTTCCAATACAATGTGTTACCAAATTCTTGGAACATCCCCCACCGCCCTTGAGAAGGTGAAAGGTCATTAAATCTGTTTCGAATGGAGTCCACCGTGATTTCATTCACATTTTCAATACTGTCGAATCCTGGAATATCTATCCAAGTGCCATCTCTATAAAGGAAAAACATGTATGTTCTGGTAACGGTGTCCCGTTGCGTTTTGGAGCAATAGGTGTAATAATAAAAGCCGTCCGTGCGCAGATTCCCATTATAGGGGGTGCGTTCAATCTGCATTGAGGGTGTTTTCCCGCAAGATAGACAGCATAATCCCAAAGAAAAGAGGGTGTAAAAGATATGATGTTTCATTTTACAGAATGTTATTTTTTCTAATGCCAAGAACATTTAAACCACACCTCACATAAAAATTCCACATCAAGCCATTTTTGTATAAGGTTTCACCTGTGCTATAGTCCACAAGGTCTGCTGTGCAGGGTATGAGGGATGAGCCCAAGGTTATGCAGAGAAATCGTCTGATGTTGATGCCTGCTGCCATTCCGCCATAGAATCCTCCCGCCTTCATCGGCCCCTGAAAGCCCGGTTCCGGATAATAGGTGTTTGTTCGGGAGAACACCTCGCCATTCGAATATGCGTAAACCGTCCGAAGCGGGAAAGCATAACCCGCTTTCAACTCCAATATAGTCTTCACGGCGCGTTTGCCGATAGTGTATCGGAAGTTGGCATACACAGGTAGCGTAAGCAAATCTTTGTAGTAAAGGGTTAAATCATTGTTTAGCAGACCTCCGAAACACCATAATCCGTCGCTGCCGTGAAACTCGGTTCCAACTCCCAAACTCCAGTGTCGGTTAAAATGGAAAAGATAAAGAACACCTGCATCGTAATGACCGAATCTTAATTCTCCCGTTGTGCAGTACTGAATAAGCCCCAGCATTATATCCCCAACTCCTATGCTGCCATATACATACAAGGAGTGGTGACATTTATTTTCATTGTATTGTGCTACAGTGTCTTTTTGGGCCGCCAGTTGTCCAGTTAATAGTAAAGTGATGGATATGAGAATGATCTTTCTTTTTTTCATTTAAGAATAGATTTAGGGTTATATATAAGATAATCTCAGATTACCATAAAGTGTTTCCATTTCCTGTTCCGAAATACCAAAACCAAGTTGAGGAAATGTCCAAAACTTTGAACCAGAAGGCACGTCCCCCTGTTAAATAGTCGTGGGCGAATCTGTTTTGAAAAACGTGTCTGATACTTTCCGAATTATATCCAAGTCGAAAAGCACCTGTCCCAAAACTGAGCACACCTGCTCGCTGATTTGCATTATTTGCATCTAATTGACTGTATGCATTATGTTCCTTGCCGTCATTCCATAATATAATTTCGGGATTCGCATATCTAATAACGTCACTTACTCCCGGGTCTCCAGTAAACATGTTAAGATTGGCTGAAAAGATTCCGAAATTGAATTGAACAGCAGCAGAACGCCAGCGATCCCCTCCATCAGCGTTATATATGCCTAATACTTTGCCTATTCCAAACAGCTGGTCATTCTCATATGTTCCATTGGTGAATGCATCACCGAGTGTAATCTTGTTGATAACCTGCGAGTATTCTCCTGCGGTAAATCGAGTACCCGAAATGCTTGCCACACCATACAAGCGAATTTCGGCCCCGTCGCGGAATTCCCATCCGTTATATTTGCCGTAGGCGTTATCGCCAAAATAGTAACTAACACCACCGTGCCAGCGGTAATCCAATATGCCGCCAGGCCCAAACGAAGCATCAAACCCGATATGGTTGCGGGAACCAAAACCGTAACTAAACTTGAAAGCAACAGGTGAGACTAATTTCTGCATCTCATAACCAATATTGGTACTTGAGAAGGCCACGGAGGTCCCTAATAAAGATGCTGCCGTAGAGACAGCCCCTCCTGTCAAGAAATCTAATCCTAAACCAATCAGCAGATTCTGCCACCATTTCAACTTCTCCCCGCTCGGGTCCACATATTGCAACGGGTTGTTCAGGCAGTACGAATACCGGTTATAGCTCTGAGTGAAGTCGGGCAGCTGCACAAAGTTGTCAGGCGAAAAGAAACGGGCAATCACAGGGTCGTACAGGCGGCCGTTC
>JAFYAW010000041.1 GCA_017540505.1 Bacteroidales bacterium
AATCACAGGGTCGTACAGGCGGCCGTTCATGTTTATCACCTTCAGGTCGGCGTAATGCTCGTGGCCGGTAAAGCCGCGGTCGAAGCGAAAAGAGCGTATCAGCGTAGAAGGGGCGTTCGTGGCAAACACCGTCCAGTTGGTATCTGCCTTCACGTTGCCCCATGGGTCGAAGTGTAACGCCCGCACCACCTGCTTGCCTGCATTGGTGATGTGCGTGTAACTGCCCAAACGGTCGGGGTGTACGTAATAGAGGCTGTCCACCCCGTCGCGCCGCACACAGAGGGCGGCGAGGCCGTTGGGCCCGTAGATGTAATGGTAGTCCCATTCCACGCCCCTCAAATCCGTTTCCCTCTCATAATTGGCACTGATATGGTAGCGGGTGCGAGCAATATGCCCACTGTTTTTGAATACCGTCTTCGCACGTTGGTTGTCAGCTCCGTACTCCAACAGAATCTCCACATTCCCCTCCGCAATTCGTGAAGGCTGGCTCAAGAAATTGTACTCCGTTTCGCATTGGGAGGAAGAGATTGCCTCTGGAAAGTTGGTGGAGGGCATCACGGATGTCACCGCGTGCGGCTTTTCACTGTCATACTGGTAGGAGCCTGCCAGCGTGTGGGTCAAAATATTACCCTGTAGGTCGTAGCCGGTGGAAAACGTCAAGGAGGTGCCGCTCAGCGTACCTTGCGTAAAGGATGTCAGCCTGTCAAGATTGTCGTAGGTGAACGCCTCGTACTGGCTGTTGTGCTTGCGCTGCACAAGCCGCCCCATGTTATCATAACTGTAGCGGAAATTCTGGACGGTGCTGTCAATCCCATAGAAGTCACCCATACCCGACATATACAACGGGTGTATAGAGAGTGGTCCTATCACAGGGGGATCAATGGGAGGGTCTGGAGGCCCCGGCAGAGTGTCGGGTATTACTTCATAGTCTATTATATTTCCCGTGTTGATGCGGGTAAGCATACCTCTGCTGTCATATTCCCAATCCGTGGCAAGTCCGTTGCCGTATTCAATGCGGGTGGCATGGCCATACAAATTGTATCGTGGCACCCTTACCAACTGGACTTCGCTTCCGCACAGGGTTATGGCATTCAGTCTTCCGCTTTCTTCGTATCCGTATTTCACGGCAAATCCGTCGGGATATGCAAATGTGTCAAGTTGTCCAAAGGCATTATAAGTACAAATTTCCGTGTGGGCGGCCCCGTCCACATAGCGGGTGGTTTGCCGCAAGCGTCCCAGTTGATCATAGACATATTGTTCGGCAAGGGTGTCGTTTATCCGTATTGCGGAAGGCATTCCACGTCCACGGTTGCTGTTCTCAAAATGGTCGTATGTATAACTAATGGAGCGAAGAATTTCATTGGTGTCGGCATACGTCTTTTGTGTGACACGTCCCAGTTTGTCGTATGAGAACTGGGTGGAAATTCCCCGTGCGTCAGTCTGTCGTACAATCTCCCCGAATGTATTATATCGGCAAACAACAGTGCCAGCGTCAGGATCGGTCATCTTCAGGCGATTCCCCTGCTGGTCAGTCCATGCAGAGGTGATGTTTCCACCTGTTGTCACATCCGTACGCAGGGTTGTGTGTCCGCCGCATGTATCCAACGAGTATTGGTAGAAAATGGTTCCGCCCGGGTCCGATGCCGTGAGCAGCCTCCCGGCGGCATCGGAGGTCTTTACTGTGGTGGTTTGCCTCAGGTTGTCCGTTATGCTCACAGTACGAGCTGAATAGCTGTAGGAGAGGTCCGTATAGGGTCCGTGTTCAGAGGTGAGTCTGCCAAGGCTGTCGTACTGATAGGTATGCCAAAGTTTGTCAACATCCGCCACGCCCACGGCATGAGGGGCTGATACACTGTCAACCAAACCCTTGGTGTTATAGCGAGTGTCGGTGTAAGAGTCGATTTTCCGGGTTCGGATATTGCGTCCGAGCAGATCGTAATAGTGGTACTCGCGGGCCGATCCAGTGGTCTGTGCCACTGTATAATATAAGGCCTTGGGTATGGATGACTGCGTGTACCATCGGCAGGCGTATGTGGTCATGGTGCTGTCCGGATGGCGTACAGTGTCCAACCGTCCCCACAAATCGTATGAGTAACTTGTTGTAAGTCCGTTCGCATCTGTTTTCATCAATACGAGGCCTGTTTTGGGGTCATATACGCTGGACACCGAATGGTTAAGAGGATTGGTGGCCTGCACCACGAAGCGCCCAGTGGGATCAAACGAAAGGCCGGTTGTGCGGCTCTGGCAGCCATCACCTGACAAGATTTCTGAAGTGGGATTGCCAAAAGCATCATAATTTCCATACTGTTTTATGAGCGTTTTGCCATCTGCGACTGATGTGCAGGTGGCAAGTTGTCCCAAGCTGTTGTGTATATACCGCTTTGTGCCAACCATCTGACGGGTACTGCCCGACATGTGGGAATACGTGACGACAGAATCCGGTAGGGTGACATTGCAGCCGTTGGGTGTCGTGATGGTAAGATAGGCATAGCGCACAGAATCCGATGTTAGAGGTCCGATGGTGGCCATGTCGCGAACCTCCGTGGTGCTGCTCCATAAGCGTCCGTTTGCAAAATAGGAATTCCGTACAGAGGTGACAGTCTCATCCAAAAGACTGGTGGTGGTTGTAGAGGGTGTGATGAGTGTCCGGCGGTTGTAAGGCAGCAGATGGCATGCTGATTCGTATTCTGTCATTTGCACGAGTCTGTCTCCGACATACGATTTTCTGCTTACCGGAAGAAGCACATCCTGCCATACATTATTTTCAGCTTTCACATTCGTCATCCTTACGCTATCGGTGGTGTAATGTGTCAGGTTTCGTATTACCATGTTACCAAAACCCAGCACCAGCCTTCTGCGCGGGCTGTAATAGGGTGTGGCGAAATCATAGCAGGTCCGATGAAGGTCAGCAGACGTTTCGCCGGAGGTTGTAAGAGTGTCCACCACATCGAAGAACAGCGGGGCTTGGCTTATGAATGAAGCATAGCGATAAATCATTCCCCGTATTTCCCGGTAGTGCCATCGGGTGAAGGAACCGTCGCCATTGTCTGCCCGCACCATTTGTGGAGGCTGCTTATCCGCTTTGAAGTCGTAAATCATGATCCCCTGGCTGGTTACTCCAAAATCTTTAAAGACCAAAAAGTCAAGATGATGGTTGTTGTCAAAATCACCGATGATGTGGTCATAATTCCCGTCAGCCATTTCCGAACTGGTAAGTAAACAGGGATGGCTGAAATAATTGCTGCTTATAAAGTGTAATGAATCGTTGTAATAGCCTCTTCCCAAATGACATATTACTTTTAACCCATAATTGGGGGATTTCACAAAGGTCAGGATGTCGTCATATCCGTCTCCGTTTATGTCAGCCACGATAGGACTGAAGTTGGTATTCGTATGGTACAGATACGTGTCGTGGGCAATGGCGGAAGTGAAACCGCGGCCCGTACCAAGAGAAATCCAATAGGACAGGCCGGGGTCTGGATTGCTTATGTCTCTGCACAACAAATCGGAAATGCCGTCCCCGTTGAAATCGCCCGTTCCAATGAATTTATCCGGCAAATGATTCAGACGTCTTATCCGGCTGATTGTATTACTGTCAGGATCACATTTGTAAATATACACATCCCGATGCTGCACCATGAATTCCATCTGTCGGTCACCATCGAAGTCAAGAATATGCACAGCCACATTATTATCAGTGTTTAAATAGATTGTCTTGAAAACACTCTTGTATGTTCCCAACAGTATGATTTTTGAGTCAAAATGGACCAGCAACTGATGGCAGTCGTTGCCGAAAAAGTCACCCGCATAAACATCATGTATGGCATTGGCCTGAATCTCTCCAGTGAACTCCTCCGTGTGAAATGAAGACCCCTCTTGTGAGACTTTAAATACATGGATTTTTGATGTGGTAGGTTTTTGGTAAACAATAAGAAGCTCACTCTGCCCATTCCCGTCCACATCGGCGGCAATACATTTGTGGATCTGCCACCCATTCGGAACGTCGGCAGTTTCCACATGCGCATATTGGAATGTGTTTCCCGTGTTTTGAAAAAAAACGCAATGACTTTCATCGTATTCCACAATGTCAACAAACCCGTCCATGTTGAAATCCAATGCAAGATGTCCTTTCCTGTTGTCGAAAACAGGGGTGACAATCAATGTGGTGTCGGGCATTCCAATTTCTTGAGTTTCCCAGTATAATGATATGGGATTCAAGGTGCTTTGGCCGTCGGAGGCCGTAAGATGGATGTTCACTAAACGTTTGGGCGATTCTGAACTATATCCGAAACCATATCGGCGAACCAGTTCATACGCCCCGTTGTTTTTGTATTCCACACGAATTGAGGACAACAGCCTTTTCTGGCGGATTTCGTATCCGAAAACAAAACGTGAACTTATATGGGATGTGGTGTCGTACTCGAAAGAAACACGGGCGTACGGAGACAAGCCTGCGCTGTTGTTTCCCGTATAGTCAATGTGTTCGATCCAAATCTCGTTGCCGCTGTGTCCGTATGTGTATGTCATATAATTGCCATTCCGGTCGGTTATCTTGCTGATATACCAACTGAATACAGTGTTTCCGAGTATATGCTTGGAATTATCAGAGATACCATATTCAGCAATTGTTCCGTTATCGGAATAAACCTTGAAAAAATCAGGTCCATTCCCATGTTCACCATACGACACGGCGTAGGAATAATCTTCAAATTCGGGGTAATAGGTTGTTCCATCCATGCCGCTTTGAGTTGGATCCATACAGATCAGCCTATTGCCATCCAAAGAAAACCGGTCTTTATAATTTAAATTGACTTGTGAGGGTGAATGATCTAGAAAAATATTCTTTCCTACCCGGCTGATAACGGAAACACCTCCCAAATCGCATTGTGCCCCCAAGGCACCGAATCCTGTCACACTGTTGAACATCACGTTAAGAGTCGGCTGCACACCTTCTGTTCCGGGGACCACCTCAATGGGAATGTTGTACGTAGCCGCACCAAAAGCTGACACGCCGGCTTTCCCAGGGATCACTCCCACAGGAAGACTTGTGTTTTGTGCCGACAACCCCGAAACCAGCATAAAACAAAATAAAAAAGCCTGGAAAGTCAGCTTATGTTTCAGTTCTGTTTTCTTTGTTTTCATAGTCTAAAGTTTAATGATTTTCCATGTTTCGGAATCGTTATCCAATGTTATACGAATCAAGTAGGTTCCGCCCGGCAACGAAGACAAATCCATTTTCGTGTTTTGAGACAGATTCCCTTCAAGCAGAATTTTTCCTGACAGTGAAAAAACACGATAGTAGCCGTTTCCCAGAGGTCTGTCGAACATCAGGGTCAACATCCCGGATGTTGGGTTGGGAAAAATCCGGACATCTTGTTTGCACACATTGTCGGAAAAGATATTGGGATCCTCCATCTTACAATATTCTCTTTCTCTATTGTATGCCGTGTCGGGTGTCGTGGTTTCAAGACTACGCATCGTGATTGTTTTACGCAACACGCGGTTCCCCGACGCATCGTAGTCATACGTGCGGGCAAGCGGAGCTTGGGCGAGTAAAGCACTTGCTATAAATAAGCAAATTAATAGAAGAACATACTTTTTTTTCATAGTGATTGTTTTTTACGGCTGCAAAGATAGTATAAAAATTGGGAAAAGAATCCTCTTTGCGAAAAATGGCTGACGGCTGTCGTGTCCCCATTAGTCCATTACACACCGCACCGGATACGCTTCGGCGGCGTTATCCGGCTGGGCGGGGAGCAGTGAGTCGCTGTCGGTGCGCAATGCGCGGATCGGGCCCACTTTGCCGTCCGACACATGGCACCAGAAGCCCGTCTCTCTGCCGAATCCCGTGTAAGTTCCATTGTAGTTGCCGGTTGGCAAGGCCGAGAATCCTGATGCGTTGTTATCTTTAGGGTTGTTGCCTATGGCGCAATCCTTGTCGGAGGCCCGCCATACGCGCGCGGCCGCGATTGACTTGCCGATACGCCCGTTCTGCCCGCCGCAGACATATTCGTCATAGCTGGCTAAATAGAGGGCCAACAGGTCCCATTCGGCGCTGTTGGGCAGATGCCATCCTTCCGGGCAGATGCCGCGCCCGAGAGTGTCTTTCTGCTGCAGAATCCAGGTCTGCCCCGAGGCGGCCTTCCAGTTGTAGAGATAGCCGTAGGCACGCACGGTGGCCGTGTCGCCGCCGGGACAGTACCGGTAGGCGATGTTGCTGTCGGCATGCCGTCCCTGCAGAATCCGGTGCCCCCATGGGTCGGTGGTTGAACGGAGATTCTCTGCCATCCAGCATTGGCTGCCGATGGTCACAGTGTGATAGACGTTGTGGTCCGCGTCGGTGACTTTCAACTTGCCGCAAGGCTTCGGCTCAGACGACTGTGCGTCAAGGGTGTCCGCTGTTTCTTCTTCCGCTGGAAACAAACCCTCTTTCAAAAGATCTTCGGCTGAAATGGCATCGGATTTTGTTTCAACCGTTTCGTTAGTTGTACTTTGTGATGTGTTTGTTTCAGTGGTACTTGCCTGCTCTGTATTCTTGTTGACGGAAGCAAGGTCTTCGGTTGCAGGAGTGGCAGTGGTCGCTTTTTTCTCCTGTGTGTCGGGGAGGTCTTCGTCGTCAAGGCTTTCTATGGACCGGTTCTCGGCGAACAATATGTCCGGCAGGGCTGAACTCGTGTTCCGGCCCCCATACTCAGGGGTTGCGGTGATGGGGACCAGACTGCGTGTCAGGGCACTTTCGGTATGCTTCTCTTTTTTCGGCATGTTTTTCTTCCCCTTTTTGTCCACTAAGCAAAATCCAGCTCCCACCTTGGCTCCGATGTAGAGGTTGTCGCGGAAGGATCCTTCCTGAATCGAGTAGTGTAGCACGGCCTCTGCGGATAGTACGAAGCCTGTGATATGGAACATGAAGCCACTGGCCACCACCGGGCCGTATCCGCGCTCCGTTTGCTGGTTGCGCCACACGTGATCCCTGCACAGATAGTTGGTCGTACGGTAGTTCATACCGATTCCAAAATGGAATGACATGGGTTTCCAATAACGTCCGGTAAGGCCCAACATCCCTTCAAAATAGGAGTTCCGCACATCCATCGGGTCTGTCAGCTGCTCGGTGTTTCCGGCGCGGAAGGTGCCTGGGAACCAGAAGTTGCTCATCAGGCTCAGGTACCATCCCGACTTCCGCATCGTACCGATTTTAAGACCGTAAGAGAAATTGTGAATGTCGAAAAAGCCGATCTCCTTCGTAAGAGGCAGCGTCTGCACATTCAGGGTTAAGAATGTGGAATGACGTATCGGTTTGCTTTTCTTTTCCACCGGTTTGATGGCGGAAGGGTTAGAGGTCTCCGTCAAGGTCGGGGTGATGGGTGCTGGCTGGAAGGAAAGCTGTGCCTTTGCCGGATTGGTGAAGACGGCACCTTGGCAAAGCAGCACTACGGATAGTATGATGTTTTTGATTTTCATATCGTTAGGATTGAATGGTTTATTGGCCTTCGGGAACTAAGATGGACAGGCGGCGGATGGCTTTGTCGTAGCCTTTGGCGGCAGCTTTCTTGCACCACGCGATGGCGGTCTCCTTGTTTGGATCCACGCCATAGCCTTTTTCATAGCAGAGGGCAAGGGCGTATTCCGCTTCAGCCATGCCTTTTTCGGCGGCTGTCTTGTAGTGTTTGAAGGCCTCCGAGTAGTTCTGGTCGGTGCCTTCGCCGTAGAAGTAGCAGCGGCCCAGATAGTAATGGGATTCCAGATGGTCCTGCTCGCTGGCTGCCTTGAACCAGCGGAAGGCTTCGGTGCGGTATGGCACCTGCAACCCGTCAATGCCATCGTAGTAGCCCCGCCCGAGCTCATATTGGGCGTTCACCACTCCCGATTCCGCTGCGGAACGCATCCATTCCAAACCCTCTGCCGGTTTCGAGAGGCTTCCAGTGGCGTTCAGGTAGATGAATCCGAGATTGTATTGCGCGTTCCCGTTGCCCCCCTTGGCGGCCAGCTCATACCAATGGACGGCCTCTTCCAAGTTGTTCTTGTCCAAGAAGTAATAGGTGCCCAATTTGTTCTCGGCCTCCGTATGTCCCTGGTTGGCGGCCTTGGTGTACCATTTGTACGCGTCGGCCCGGTTGGTGTCGCAGAACTGCGATCCGAATTCGTATGCCATGCCAAGCTCATACTGGGCTTCGCGGTCGCCCTGCTCGGCCAGCTGCACGCGTGAGTCGAATGCCTTCTTGGCTTCGGCGCGGGCCTGTTCGGGTGTAAGCACTTCGTACTGGTTCTGCCCGTTGATGTAAACGGTTTTGAGCAGGTTGTTGAAGATGGTGGGTACCTGGATGGCTGAGGTGCTTTGGATGACTTGGCTTTTCACTTCGGAGAAGAGCTCGTCCACGGAGCTTTTGTCTTTTTTCAGGGCGGCCACCAGAGCGTTGGCATACGGGCCGTAGGGCAGGTCGTCGTTGATCATGTCCTGGGCTACGGAGCCGGCCTGCGTGGAGTAGGCCAGAAGCATGCCAAGGGGTGGTGCCAGCGGGATGAGGCCGTCAGTGAGTCCGCGCGTCCAGTTCAACTTCTCGTTGCGGCACGCATCCAGCACCACGATGGTGTTGGCACAGTTGGCGTCCGCCAGCTTGGAAACCAGCCAACGTCCGTCAATACAGGTGCTCAAGTCACCCTTGCTGTTCAGTTTCGCATCCACCGGTAGCAGGTAGTTGTTGCCGTCGTCCCCCTGCAGGCCGTGTCCGGAATAGTAGAAGAGGGCCATTTTATACCCGTTGCCTACGGCTTTCTTCCGGAACAGCTCCACAGCGTTGGCCATATCCTCCCCCGTACCATCGTACAGGCTGTAAACGTCGAAACCTAATTGCTGCAGTTCAGTGCTTACGGCGTGGGCATCGTTGATGGCGTTTCTCAATTGCGTGTTGTTCTGATAGTTGGAATTGCCTATGACCAGGGCGATTCTCTTTTCAGTGAAATTCTCCTTGTTTTTCCCAATCAAATTCTGCCAGATCTCACCGTCGCGGCTCGACATCTTGTTGAGACGGAGCACATAGTCCTTGAGCGTGCGGGTGTTTTTGGCGTTCATGGCATCGCTGGAGATGTAGAACGTTTTTTGTGTGGACTGGTTCTGCGCCCATAGGAAATGGTAGCCTCCCGGCCAGCGGATGTTGTCCGCATCGTTGAATACGGAACCCTTCTGACACCATCGGTTGCCTATTTTGATGGAGTCGCAGCTCATTTTCAATATCTTATAATCGGTGGCTCCGGCATTAAGCAGCAGGAGCAGCATCCAAACCAGAAGTGTGGCTTTTCTTTTCATTGTTGTTTGCTATGTTGATAATAAAATTGGCAATAATAACACCCAAGATGGGGATGGTGACGTTGTAGCGCACGGAAAAGGCCAGATAGGCGATGAAGGTCATCAGATAGAGGAGTCCGCAGGAGCCGATCCAGCGGATGAAGCCGAGAAGAAGTTGGCGGATCCGTGATTGTGCTGCCCATTCGCCATGGGCTACGCGGTTGATGAAAAACAGGAAGTAGAAGATGGCCGCATAAAACACGAACATGAGGATGATGAAGGGCCAGTGCAGCAGATGATGTCCGTCGCGCAGATGCAGGAAGGCCAGCCATGTGAGGTAGGCGCCCGGCATCGGCCCTGCGTAGGTGTCGTGCATGTCATTCTCGAAATTGGCCACAATCAGGTATTTGTCCTTGTAGTCCTCGGCCAGGTTGCGTCCCTCCAAGGATATAATGTCGGCTCCGAGGTCTTCGTAGAAGTTGTAGATGAATCCCGGGCCCTCTTCCATGACCGGGGCATCCATTTTGTTGTAGATATTGCCTCGTATGGCCAGCATTGGGGAGTTAGTGCAGAGGAGTCCGCAGCTGGTATAAAGGGGCCAGCGGCGGAAACGTTTTATGGAGGTGGGCTGGTGCCGCGTGTCGTCGTACATCTTCAACGCCAACGAAGGCCCGCCGTCCTGTAAGAAGGTGTATCGCGAGAAGTTGCGCGCAAAGCCCAGCTGGGCATAATCCGACATGCCGGTTTTTCCCCGCAGACTGTCAAAGGCAAGCTCATAGTTGTCCCACGCATCGTTGGTGTGGTGCGCGATGGCGATGTCGCGCATACGGCATATCTGACGGAAAAGGAGCGTGTCAACCGGGGTGGTGAGCCCTTTCTCAAAGCGGATGTCCAGGAGTATGTATTTGTATCGCACGTTGTCACGTTCCAGCATCTGCAAGAATGCCAGCAGCTTGGCACGGTCGGTGATGTCGATGTTGCCGGCAGTGCTGTCCCGCGGGTCAATGCTGACCAGCTGGCGGTCGTGGCTGATGTTTATGAAGCTGGCCTCCTCGTTGTCGGTTGTCCCTTCCGTGTTGAAAGGCCACTCCAACAGATAGTATAGGAGCGACTTTTCCATGAGGTTATACGGTTGGTTTTCAACAATATAACAACAGACACTCAAGATAAGTGCACCCAAAAGGGCGAACCCGAGGTTGCCTAACTTATGGAAGTTGACATGTCGGAGCAGACGTTTACACCCGTCATGCACATTCCGTGCCCATAGGGAGACCCGATGGACAACTCGCTTGAATACAGATGGCTGTCGGGGGTGTCTGCGCATGAGGCGTGGTGTATGTTCCTATTTCCGGTAGCGCTCACCCAGAACCTTGAGCATGTCCACGGTCATGGAGGCGAGATCGTAAGTGGGCTTGAAGCCCCACTCCTCGCGGGCGCAGTGGTCGTCCATCTGGTTGGGCCATGAGTCGGCGATATTCTGCCGCAACTCATCGTACTGGTATTCCATCTGGAAATCAGGGATGTGCTTCTTGATTTCGGCGTAAATCATTTCCGGCTCAAAGCTCATGGCCGTAATGTTGAATGAGTTGCGGTGTACGAGCTTTGTCGGGTCAGCCTCCATGAGGTCGATGGCGGCCTTCAGGGCGTCGGGCATGTACATCATGTCCATATAGGTTCCTTTGGCGATGGGGCAGACGAATTTCTCGCCTTTCACGGCGGCGTAGTATATCTCAACGGCATAGTCGGTGGTGCCGCCGCCGGGCAGGGTGACGTTGGAGATCAGTCCCGGGAAACGCACGGAGCGGGTGTCCACGCCGAAACGTTTGAAGTAGTAGTCGCTCAGCAGCTCACCCGTGACCTTGGTGACGCCGTAGATGGTCTTGGGCCGCTGGATGGTGTCCTGCGGGGTCATGTCGTGCGGGGTGTCCGGACCGAAGGCTCCGATGGAGCTCGGTGTGAACAGGGAGCATCCCATCTCGCGGGAGACTTCCAGACAGTTGAGCAGGGCACCCACGCCCACGTTCCATCCCAACATGGGGTTGGCCTCCGCCTTCGCGGAGAGAATGGCGGCCAGGTTGTAAATGGCGTCGATGTTGTACTTCTTGACAGCATCGGCGATGTCCTGGGCGTTGGTGGCGTCAATCTTGCAGGAAGGGCCGGCATCAGCCAGGTCGCCTTTCAACGGGTAAATCATGTCCGCGGCAACAACGTTGTCGGTACCATACTGTTTGCGTAATGCGGGTGTCAGCTCGGAACCAATCTGTCCGCAGGCACCAATGACTAATATCTTTTTCATCTGTGTTGGGTTTAGTTCTTTTCCAAAAAAGCGTGCAAAAGTAAAAAATATTTATTGTTTTTTGTACTTTTGCGGCCTTAAAAATTTCAGGTATGACATACGAAGAGATTATTGATGTGGTTTTCAGCGGGATGACGTTGGAGATGACCCCCAATGAGCAAGAAAAGATAGAGTCCGCATATACTTTTTTGAAAGATTTCGCCCGCGACAAGGTGATATATGGCATCAACACCGGTTTCGGTCCGATGGCACAATACCGTATCGATGACAAGGATCTGCTGGCCTTACAGTATAATATCATCCGTTCGCATGCCACGGGTGCGGGCAAGCCTTTAGAAACGATTTATGTGCGTGCTGCCATGCTGGCCCGCTATCTTACCTTCGTGTCCGGCAACTCCGGTGTGCATCTTGACACGGTCCGCGCCTTCCAAACCTTCATCAACAAGGGCGTCTATCCGTTTGTGCCCGAGCATGGCAGCGTGGGCGCCAGTGGCGACTTGGTGCAGTTAGCCCATGTGGCGCTGACGCTGATAGGGGAGGGATATGTGTTTTACAACGGGGAGAAACGCCCCACCGCCGAGGTGCTCCGCGAACTCGGCATCCAGCCCTTGCGTATGTACATCCGCGATGGCCTCTCCATCGTGAACGGCACCGCCGTGATGAGTGGCATCGGAATGGTTAATCTCTATTATGCCCAGAAGCTCTTCGACTGGTCGCTGATTTTTTCCACGATGATGAATGAGATCGCTTCCTCATACGACGACTGTTTCTCGCAGGAACTCAATGGGATGAAACACCATGAGGGTCAGCATTATGTGGCTGCCGAGATGCGCCGCATAGCTGCCGGTTCCCGTTGCTTCAAGGACCGCCAGGCGGAACTCTACCAGCAACAGCACCAGGAGTCCTATTTCGGCAATGAGGTCAAGGTGCAGCCCTACTATTCGCTGCGCTGTGTGCCGCAGATTCTCGGTCCGGTGTACGACGAGCTGGTCAACGCGCGCAAAGTATTGGTGAACGAGTACAACTCCGTGGATGACAATCCTGTGTTGGATGTCGCAACCCGCAACGTGTATCATGGTGGCAATTTCCACGGCGATTATGTGTCCTTTGAGATGGACAAGCTGAAGATTGCGGTGACGATGATGACTATGCTCTCGGAGCGGCAGCTTAACTACCTGTTCCATGATCGCATCAACGGCATCCTGCCGCCCTTTGTGAACCTCGGCCACCTCGGTTTGAACTACGGTCTGCAGGCCGCGCAGTTCACCGCCACCTCCACCACCGCTGAGTCGCAGACGCTGTCTAACCCCGTATGTGTGCACAGCATCCCGAACAACAACGACAACCAGGATGTGGTCTCCATGGGCACCAACTCGGCCCTGTTGGCCCGCCGCGTGATCGACAACGGCTATCAGGTGGCTGCCATCCAATGCATGGCCTTGGTGCAGGCTGTGGACTGCCTCAAGATCCAGGACAAGCTCTCGCCGGTCACCCGCAAATTCTATGACGAGGTGCGTGCCATCGTGCCCGCTTTTGTGGAGGATACGCCCAAATACGAAGAGATAGAGCATCTGCAGGCGTATTTGAAAGACAATTAATAATTGATCACCTCCTCTTCTGTCAAGCCGGTCACCTCTGCCACGAGAGATGGCGGTAATCCTTTGTTAAGCATCTTGAGTACGAGTTGGTGCCTCTCCTGTTGGATTCCTTGTTGTACTCCTTGCTCGACTCCTATTACTATACCTCTCTCTATTCCTTTTGCCATACCTCTCTCCATTCCTTCCTGTATGCCGGCGTCGCGCAGGGTGGCTTCAATGCTCACAGCGTCCCAGTAGCGGTCGTACAGGTAGCGCTCCTCCTCCGAGTAGTTGATGGCCTCTAGCAGCTCGATGGCCTTGCCGACCTCGGGGTCCGCCAACAGATCCTCTGCCGGTTTCCGGGTGTTTTCCGTCAGCTCCGTGAAGTAGCGCATCCACAGGTCCCGTTTGCTGTTTCCCTTTACGTTGAGTTTCCGGTATTTGTCCATTTCCGCGAAGACGATGTGCAGGCCCTCGATCACGAGGTCCGAGTGGTACTGGTGCACGATCCGGTACGGGTGGTACCACTCCGTGAGGCCCGGATGGCTGTTGCCGTTGACGAAGTTGAGGGAATAGACGGGCTGTAGCATCTTGTAGGTGCGCCCTTTGCCGAGCTGGTTGACGTAGGCCTTGGAAGCGTTGAAGAGCACCCGTTGGTAGAAATCCTCCGGCCAGTTGATCTGCATCTCCACTAAGAACTGCACGCCGGAGGAGTCCCGGCAGCAGACGTCCACGATGCTGTTCTTGCGGGCGGGCGTTTCGGGCATGAGTTCGGGTGAGATGTATTCGAGGCTCTCGACCTTGCGTCCCTCTTCCAGTGGCAGGAAGGCGTTGAGGAGGCTGGCGGCCAGATCGATGTTCTTCCCGAAGATGCGGTGGAAGGTTACGTCCGTGATGGGACTGTAATATTTTATGATGTTTGGATACATATTAATTTTTATTTAATGTTTAACACGGCAAAGATATGACAAAAGGCTACGCTTGTCAAGTGGTGTTGCTAAATTTTTTAATATTGAAAATCAAGTAGATAAAAATTTTTAGAAATTATTTTACAATCAAATGTTAATTTTGTGATGTTGTTTCGGATTTTTTTTGATGATTTGTCGTTATTCTGCATAACCAACCCAGACGAAAAGTTGAGAGATTAGAGTTTAGAGTATAGAGATTAGAGTTGAGAGAAGATCCGACAGTCAGCGACGCCCCATCTTAACTCCTTAGTTTCTTAACTTAATAACTACACCTCCAACTCCCAATCCCGAACTCCTAATTCCTGTATTCCGATTTTTTTGCAATTTTTTTCCTCTCCCTGGTAAGACGAACGGAAAAATCATTATTTTTGCCACGCTGTTCGTTCCGAAGCCTGGGGGGGCGGAAGGCGGGCAGCAGACATATATAAAAGGCGTTGAGTCAGCGTCTTATCTGCGGCACCTTGAATCTCGCAAATTCAGAACCCATCCGCACGGTAAGGCAGTGTTCAATGTCCATGGTTTGTATATTCCGGCGCAGGTGCGCTTGTCGCGTGTCCGGCCAAACGGGTTCTCTTATTATCCGTTCAGATATACATAACAGCGTGGGCTTCGGCATTGCTTATCCTCGGATGGTGGGCGATGCGAGAGCCCAAGGTGCGGGATGAGCGATGATTCAGATTCCCGCGCTTTTTTTATGTGGATTCGGATGTGTTTTTTGATCGGTTCGGGAATCGCCGAGTGGAAGGTTGCAGCTTACCCATAAAGGAGGACAAATAGAGCTTATGGACCGCTTTAAAACGATGTCGGATACCAATCTTCTGAATTGGATTCTCGCCAATGACGAGAAGGCGATACTCTATTTTTTCTACGAGAAGTATTACGGCGTTTTCGAGTATCACATATATCGGATTTTCCCATACGAGGTTGATGTGCAGGCATTGGTACATGAGTTCTTTCTCCACCTTGCCGAGGATGATTGGCGGCGCTTGCGTTCCTTTGATTCCGGCAAGGCTCAACTGAACACATGGGTTTCTGTGGTCTCCTTCCGTTTTTTCATGAATTTCAAAAAAAGGAAGATAGATTCCAATGGGCTTGTAACTATATATGAGCAGTGGGACGATAAAATCATGCAGTACAAACAGGAATGTCATAATCAGGTGAGACTGGATGTGAGGAAGGCTGTTAGTTGTCTGAAAAACAGCACCGAACGGGAAGTGGCCCAAGAACTGTTGTTGGACGGGGTTGACATACAAGAGGTTGCAAAGAGACATCAGCTATCCGTGGATTATGCCTATACGGTGAAGAGCAGAGCAATGGCACATTTAAGAAAAATGTTAAAAGATTACAGGTCATGAAGGAAATGAACATATCAGACGAGCTGTTTTCCAGATTCTTGGAGGGCAAGACGGACGAGCTTGAAGAGGCTCGCCTCCTTCAGGCTATGGAAGCGGAAGACCTTTCCTTGGAGGACTTGGCTGCTATTGGGGTAGCGGCCCAATTAGCGGATAATCCACCGCGGAAAAAGCCCGACATGGCAAAAGCTGAGGAACAGATCAGAGACACTCTCAATCGCGACATTCAGAAATCCTCAGACCTTTTTGTGCAGAAGCGGAAAGCACGGATGCGTGTCGTGTGGGCGATGGCAGCCTCATTGGCTATAGTCTTGGCGGTAGCCCTGTTCGTCCTCTTCCGACCCGATTCTACGGAACAGAAGTTTGTCCAAAACAACACTGACAGCTCTGCGGTTACAACCACCCAACCCAAAACAGATAAGAATTTGGCACAATCCAACACTTCATTGAAGAACTCTTCTGAATCCCCCAAATCTGCAGAAGAAAACAAGGAGGATATGACTGCTCCTGAGGTTAACTACAATTCCCAGGTGTTAGAGAAACAATATGCCCACACACAGACAGCCAACCTGTTGAAGGTGCTGAAGCCCGATAAGAATGATTATAGGGTGCTTTGCAAGAATTTGGAAAAAAGTCTCAACTTTGAATGGGAAACGGAAAATGTACAATCGTTGCGTCTTACGGTGAAGAATACGCAAGGCAAACTGATTGCGGAGACCAATGACCCATCTGCGAAGCATTTTTCCCTGACATACAAAACCGTGTATCCCGAAAAGCAGTTGGACTGGCATCTTCAGGTGACTTTCCGGGATGGGAAGCAAGAGACTCGCAGCGGACAAGTTAAAATCGATTATCAAGTACAATAACAAAATATAATTTATGAAAAAGAGATTTTTTACCCTGACGTTCCTTATCTTAACGGCATTTGCCTTGAACACATCCGCCCAGACGGAGGCCACCTCTCCGCGCTATAGTTTCCACATTGCCAAGGAAGTGAAACCGCCATTGTGGGAGATTGTGCAAGAACCTGAATTTGTGGATGCCGACGGGAACCAGGCTATCGATGCCAACGAAAACTGCAAGATTGTGATGAAGGTGAAGAATATCGGCACGGGAGAAGGGACTGGGCTTACCGCCAAGATTTCAGTATCCGGCAGCTCGAATGGCATCTCAGTCTTCGACAGGAGAATCCCCGACATTCCCGTTGGCGGCACCGCAACGGTGGAATTTCCCGTCACCGCCAATATGAACACGGTGGACGGGAAAGCGACGTTTACGGTCTTTATCAACGAACCGATGGGCTTCACTACCGACAAGTTCCCGATAGTGGTTACCACACAGGCATTCCAAGCACCCATGATTGAGGTGAAGGATTGTGAGGCCACCAGCAAAGATGGAGGAAAACTTGTGAAGATGGACCCTTTCCAAGTGACGATTCTGATTCAAAACACACAGTATGGTCTTGGTGAAGATGTGACAGTGACACTCAAATACCCGGAAAATGTGGTTAACTTGGAAGGACGGGATTTGGTGGACATATTCCCGAAAATGTCGGCGGGAGAGACTCGCGAACTGAAATACAAATTCTTAATTAACAACATATATGATAAGAGCACGCTGCCGTTACAAGTCTTTATAAGGGAAAAATACGGGAAATACGCCAAAGACACGACCATCGTTTTCGAGCTGAATCAGACGTTAGGGAAAGGCCCTATAGAGGTGGCGGCGAAAATTTCTGCTCCAACCACAATTGAAGACGCTCAACTCCGTTCGGATGTAGATAGGAATATCCCTATATCAAACAGCCAAAATCCATACCGATATGCTATCATTATAGGAAACCAGGACTACCATTCCTTCCAGAAGGATTTGAATAGTGAGCAGGATGTGCCCTTTGCTGCCGAGGATGCTAATATTTTCAAACAGTATTGTGTGAAGACACTTGGAGTTGAGGAACGGAATGTTGTCGCTTTGAATAATGCTACTGGTGCAAAAATGAATCAGGAAATAGACTATATAACACGTCTTGCTGCAAGAGATCCGGAAGCCGAAATCATCTTCTATTATGCGGGACACGGTTTCCCGGATGAAAACACAAAAGAACCCTATCTGATACCGGTGGACGTGAACGCTTCCAACCTCAAATCCGCCATCCCGCTGTACGACCTTTACAGCAAACTGTGCAGCACGGGCGCACAAAAAGTGACCGTGTTTCTCGATGCCTGTTTCAGCGGCGGCGGGCGCGAAGCCGGATTAGTGGCCTCCCGAGGCATAAAAGTGACCCCAAAGAGAGATGCATTGAGCGGCAACATTGTCGTGTTCTCTGCCACCTCGGCCGACCAAACAGCCTTGCCATACACAGAGAAAAACCATGGTATGTTCACCTATTTCCTCCTAAAGAAATTGCAGGAAAGTAAAGGGCAATGCACCTATTCCGAATTGTATAACTATTTGAATAAAAATGTGGGTGACCACAGTCTTCGTGTGAATCGTAAGGATCAAACTCCTGAAGTGAATATGGCATCGCAGGTGCAGGAGAGTTGGGGAGAGTGGAGGTTCAATTGACAATTAACAATGAATAATGAATAATGAACAATGAATAGGATTTGTAAAACAACCTTGTGGTTGGTGATGATGTTTTACGGATGTGCTGTTTACGCCCAAAATGTCTCCAACGTCACCGCCGAGCAGGTGGGGAAGACCATCCACGTGTCGTACGACCTTGACAAGGCGGCGGACATCTCTCTGTTTGTCTCCATGGACGGAGGCGGCACTTACACGCAGTTGTACAAAGTGAGCGGCGATGTGGGCAAAACCATAGGGCCGGGCCACAAGACCATCGTGTGGGACGTGCAGGCGGAAATGAAGGAACTGCACAACGACGACATCTTCTTCAGGGTGAAAGTGGATGCCAATGCAGAGGCCCAATGGCAGAAACAGTTGCGTGAGGCGGCAAAAAAGGAAGAAGAAGAGAGAAGAGCAAATGAGATAGCAAAGGCGAAAGAGGCGAAAGAGAGAGAGAAGGCACTCGCAATGGAAGCTAAAGCGAATGAAAAAGAGGCGAAAGAGAGGGAGAAAACACTAGCGATGGAAGCAAAGGCGAATGAAAAGGAGGCGAAAGAGAAGGAAAAGGCACTTGAGAAGGAAAAGAAGGCAAATGAACAGGAGATCAGAAAAGAAGACAGAAGATTAAGGATGCAGAGTATGCCATACAGCACATTCTTTACCTTAAATTCTGCATTCACGCTTAATACTTACGGCGCTAATTATAAGAAATACATGCCATATTCAGTGTGGTCCTATGGGTTCAAAATCGGTCAGATGAAGATTGTGGGTTGGTATGTTGATGTGATGACGAATTTCCGCTTCAAGGGCTGGGGAAATTCTTTCGTAAATGGAGAGCATTACTGGTTGACAGACCGTAAACCAATACGGTTATCCGCCCAGACAGGACTCGTCATACGGCCCTGCAGACCCATGTCCATGTTGTTCGGTGTTGGCTATGGTTACCGAACATTCGTTTACAAAACCATAGACAATGAATGGTTTTCCCATCCGCAACAAACTCTGCATGGGGTGGATGTCTCGTTTGGCTTTCTGTTTGACATCAAAGGCTTTGCTTTTTCCTTTGAAACTGTCACTACCAATTTCCGAAGCGCGGAACTGAAAGTGGGATTGGGCTTTTGTCTGCCTGTGGATAATAAAAACACAAAAAAACAAACCGTTAAAGTTTTAAAAAATGAAAAATTATAGATTGCTCGTTGCCGTATTATCTATTGCATTAACTTTTGCGACAGTTTCTTGTGACGATTTTGACAAAGGGCATTACTACTATAACGATGACAATCGTCCGTTCAGTTTGGAATATGTTAATGGCTTGTTGATCCAGTGGGGTAGCGACGACTTGGATCCGAATGTCAAGGAGGCAGTTCAGGAGATTGTGGAATCAATGGTGTATGTACCAAGTGGTAAATTTAAGATGGGATCGAATAAACAGGAGGATGAAAAGCCATGTCACGACGTGTCACTGTCATGGTTTTACATGGCAAAAGTGACGGTTACCCAGAAACAATGGACAGCCATCATGGGTGAGGAAAATCCCCTATGGAGTGAGGATTTTGGGAAAGGAGAGGATTATCCAGCCAATTTCATTTCATACGAGCAAGCACAGGAGTTTATCAACCGTTTGAATAAATATGCTGGGCTAACGTACAAGATGCTATATGGTATGCAATTCAGACTGCCCACGGAAGCGGAATGGGAATATGCTGCCTGTGGAGGGAGAGTCTCCGATGGTCATACCTATATCGTCGATGATTATATCTATAGTGGGAGCGATAATGCAGACTTGGTGGCCTGGTATCGGGGAAATGCGAATGGGAAAATGCATGTTTCGGGAGAACTTGAGCCCAATCGGTTGGGCTTGTACGATATGAGCGGCAATGTGTGGGAATGGTGTTCGGACTATTATGGTGGCTATACAAGCGGCAATTCAGATAACCCAACAGGTCCTGCAACAGGTACAAAGCGTGTGGTGAGAGGTGGCAGCTTTTCCTACGAATCTGATTTTTGCCGTTGCAAGGCTCGGAACTCTCTTCCTGAAAAGAACCAGTCTGTGTCCGTCGGATTGCGATTGGCTGTAAGTAAATAAACAAACCGAATATCAAATGTTTTCTTGAATATGAAACAAATATACAAAATATTGGCGTTTTTCGTGTGTGTAGCATGTTGCGTGACGGCAACTGCCCAAATGCGTACAGTTACTTTCACAGGACGTGACAGGTCCGGCCACTACCGTATTCCACTCTCCAGAGTTGTCGTTTTTAACCTTGACCAGCTGTGGGAAGAGATACTTTATTATCCCGACACCATATTGGTTTTAGGTTCGGTAGGCATTGATGATTACGGGGAAAAGCAAGAGATACAGCTGATGCAGAATGTACCCAACCCGTTTGATGGCACTACTGAGTTTGTACTGGCTCTGCCTGAAAAACGCGATGTTCTGTTGGAAATATATGATGTGACAGGCAAATTGACCGTAAACCAGCATTTTTCGGCATTACCCGCAGGCACACACTTGTTTCAAGCAACTCTTTCCTCGCCGCAAACCTACTTGTTGAGTGCCAGAATGGATGACGGCCAAATGACCATCAAGATGGTGAACCAAGGGCATGGAGGGGAAAACAGCATCCGATATTTGGGCACGACCGACAAAAACGGGAATTTCACAGTTTATCTCAATAATGAAAAATCTTACACGAAGTATCCGTTTCATGTGGGTGATGAAATGCGCTATGTCGCTTATCCACAGGTATCTGGAGTGGAAAACAGGAGTGTTGCCGTGACAAAAGCGCAAACCGACAATGAGACGATAGTCTTTAATTTTGATTTTATAGTACCTTCCGTAACTACCGATGAGGTTTACGATATTACCACTACAACAGCCACTTGTTCCGCTACTGTGATCTCCGATGGCAATCTCCCCATCTCGAAACGCGGCGTTTGCTGGAGCACATCACCCGACCCGACAATGCACAACGACAGGTGCGATAATGTTGGTGGTGTTGGCTCCTTTACCTGCGACTTGTCAGGACTGACGGAGGGGGCCTCCTACTATGTTCGGGCATACGCCATCAATTTTTTGGATACGGTGTACGGGCCTCCGAAAAGGTTCACTACGCTTGTCCGCCCTACGGTGACCACCGATATGGTGAGCAATATCACCAGTACTTCCGCCACTTGCGGCGGAAACGTGACAGATGATGGAGGCAATCCGGTGACGCAAAGAGGCGTGTGTTGGAGTGTATCACCAAATCCTACATACTACAACAACTTTTACACGCTTGCTGGTAGTGGTACCGGTAGTTTCACATGCAATATCACGGGACTGGCAGCCAACACCACGTATTATGTGCGGGCGTTCGCCAGAAGCAGTGCAGGTAGGGCGTATGGGGAAGAAAGAACCTTTACAACCGCCGCAACCACACCGATGGTAACCACTAATGCGGTAAGCAGCATCACCAGTACCTCCGCCACCTGCGGCGGCCAGGTGACTAATAACGGGGGTGCTCCCGTGACGGCCTGTGGTGTTTGTTGGAATACTTCACCTAATCCAAGCCTTAATGATAATCTCGGCTTTACAAATGATTATAGTGGTACGTTCAGTTTCATGAGCAGTATCACGGGACTGGCACCCGGCACTACCTATTATGTGAAGGCATACGCCACCAACAGCGCGGGGACGGCGTATGGCGTGGCAAAAAACTTTACAACCATTACTCCTCCAATCGTCACCACCAACACGATCACCTCCTTTACGGCTACTACCGCCACCTTCGGCGGCAATGTGACGAACAATGGTGGAACTACGGTGACGGAACGTGGAGTGTGCTGGAGTAGCACATCTGCTAATCCAACACTTGGCGACACCCACAAAGCAAGTGGCAGCGGAAATGGCTCTTTTTCAGTTAATGTATATGGGTTGGAGGACAACACCACCTGTTATGTGCGGGCATACGCCATCTATGTCGGGACGGCGTGTGGTGATACAGTGTATGGTGATACAAAAACCTTCACCACCTCATCATTCACATGCGGAAACTCCATTACTGATTTTGAAGGCTATAGTTACAATACGGTGCTGATTGGGCAGCAGTGCTGGATGGCAATGAATTTGAAAACCACTCATTTGAACAATGGTGTTTCCATTCCTTTGGTGCAGGATTCCACTTCTTGGGGAAACACCACTTCAGCCGCCTGTTGCTATTATAACCAAGGCACTTACGGGTGTCTGTACAATTTCTATGCGGTGGAAGGTGGACAATTGTGTCCGCCTGGCTGGCATGTGCCCTCCTATGACGAAGTTCATGCAACGTTAATCAACGCACTTGGAGGAGATGGAGGTGGTGGGATGAAAACCACAGGTACAACGTATTGGCTTTCACCGAATACAGGTGCCACAAACAGTTCTGGATTTTCCGCACGTGGGGGTGGTTATAGGCAACAAGGACGTTCGATTAGTCTAATCAAGGA
Source organism: Bacteroidales bacterium (assembly GCA_017540505.1). Taxonomy (GTDB): domain Bacteria; phylum Bacteroidota; class Bacteroidia; order Bacteroidales; family WCHB1-69; genus F23-D06. The sequence goes on from JAFYAW010000041.1 coordinate 22,506, forward strand.
AAGAGCTGTATTTTGGATTTCCACCATATACAACGATTCCTATGCATATGATTATTCTTTATTCTATTCTCATGCAGCTTTGGATAGATATGGTTTCGCGATCTGCGATTATGCTATGTGGAAAAAGAACGGCTTGTCTGTTCGCTGCCTTCGCGGTGATATTCCTCCTGTGACAATTCCTACGGTGTCCACCCGTACAGTTAGCCACAGTTCTTTTGATACCGCTACTTCTGGTGGATATATTAATGCCATGGGTGACGCTGTCATTACCGCCAAAGGTGTTTGCTGGAGCACAATGCCGAATCCGACAATAAGTGATAGTCACACCAACGAGGGTGGCGGTGTGATGAATTTTACAAGCAGTATCACAGGATTGTCACAAGGCTCCACCTATTATGTGCGGGCATACGCCACCAACAGCGCGGGGACGGCGTATGGGGAACAGGTGAGCTTTACTACCGCGTCACCAACTGATGGCCACCCCTGCCTCAATGCCCCTACTGTGACAGATATTGACAATAACACGTATAATACGGTGCAAATAGGCACCCAATGCTGGATGGCAGAGAATTTGAGAACCACGAAGTATGCAGATGGTACGATAATCCCTTTAGGCAACACGACCTCTACAACTACTGCGTATCGGTACCGTCCTAACAACTCATCTTCCAATGTTTCCACTTATGGATATCTATACAACTGGAAGGCCGTAATGCACAACTCATCCTCCTCCAATAACAATCCGAGTGGTGTGCAAGGCATTTGCCCCACGGGCTGGCATGTGCCCAGTGATGCGGAATGGACACAGCTGACAGACTACGTGGGTGGCATCAGCCAGTATAGGTGCAGTGTTAACAGCGTTTTTATAGCGAAGGCATTAGCCTATACATCGGGCTGGATTAGTAGTTCCGTCACATGTGATGTGGGCAACAATCCGAGTTCCAACAATGCCACAGGATTCTCGGCACGTCCCGCTGGCACCTACAGCGGCAGCAACTACACTTTCGGCTACGAAGCCGCCTTTTGGAGTGCTACTCATTCCGATGGCAGCAACGCCTACGACCTCAACTTGTCTTACGACTTCGCCTACGTGTTCATAACCAGCAACCCCAAGATCAGAGGTTTTTCCGTCCGATGCCTCCGCGATGGGGGTGGAGGCGGTGCTAACCAGCATGTCATTCGTGTGTCCTTGACAACAGACACATATGGCAGTGATATCACTTGGCAGGTGAAAGACATGGCCCGCGATACAGTTCTTGCGTCCGGTGGCCCATATTCCGATTTGACAGATTCGGATACAGCAGCGCAGAACATACCGGACATTCTTGTGGATGGCACAGGATGCTATATTTTCACTATAAATGACTCGTATGGTGATGGTTTCTGCTGTCCTGCCGGTTCCTATTCGGTCTCTTACGATGGCACCATAATGGGGAGCGGCGTGGGGAGTGACGGTTCCTTCTGTCAGGAATCATACTTTCTTAATCCAACTTCCAGCTCCTGTCCTTCCGCCAATGGCCCGTCTTGCCCCCGCGCCGCCACCGTAACCGATGTTGACAACAACACGTACAACACGGTGCAAATCGGTACCCAATGCTGGATGGCAGAGAATTTGAGAACCACGAGGTATGCGAACGGTACGACAATTCCGTTGGGCACAGATACCAGTACAACAACTGCCTATCGTTATAATCCAAACAATGATGCGTCCAACGTTCCCACCTATGGGTATCTGTACAATTGGAAAGCTGTAATGCGTGATGCTTCTTCTTCCAGTGCGAATCCGAGTGGGGTGGCCGGTGTCTGTCCCTGGGGCTGGCATGTGCCAAGTGATGCGGAGTGGACACAGCTGACAGACCATGTGAGAAGCCAGAGCCAGTATGTGTGCGGCAGCGACAACACATACATTGCCAAGGCCTTGGCATCCAGCACAGGATGGATTAGCAGTTCCAGCACATGTGCTGTAGGTAACAATCAGAGTGCTAACAATACAACGGGTTTTAATTCCCTTCCCGCTGGCTACTACTACGGCTACTACAACGGTCTCGGCTACTACGCCTTCTTCTGGAGCGCTACCCAGGACTACGGCGACTTCGCCTACTTCCGCGGTCTCTTCTACAGCTACGCCTACGTGGTCTGGGGCAACAACAACAAGAACTACGGTTCTTCGGTCCGTTGCGTGCGCGATGAGGGTTCCTCAATAAACACACCTGTGGTAACCACCAATATGGTAAGTAATATTGCAACTTCCACCGCCAGCTGTGGGGGAAATGTGACGTCTGATGGTGGTGCAACGGTAACGGCTCGAGGCGTTTGTTGGGGTACGTCACAGAATCCGACAGTAAATAGCAGTCACACTACTGACGGTGGCGGTACCGGCAGTTTTACAAGCAATATCACGGGACTGACTCCTGGTACCACCTATTATGTGCGGGCGTATGCTACCAACAGCGCGGGAACAGCTTACGGGGAGCAGCAAAGTTTTACTACTGCTTCCGATGGTCAACCCTGCCCTGCTACCCCAACGGTTACTGACTATGACGGCATCACCTATGTCACGGTGCAGTTGGGCACGCAATGCTGGATGGCGCAGAACCTGCGTTCCACCCACTACAGCGATGGTACGACAATTCCGTTGGGCACAGATACCAGTACAACAACTGCCTATCGTTATAATCCAAACAATGATGCGTCCAACGTTCCCACCTATGGGTATCTGTACAATTGGAAAGCTGTAATGCGTGATGCTTCATCTTCCAGTGCGAATCCGAGTGGGGTGGCCGGTGTCTGTCCCTGGGGCTGGCATGTGCCAAGTGTTGCGGAATGGACACAGCTGACAGACTATGTGAGCAGCCAGAGCCAGTATGTGTGCGGCAGCAACAATGTGAGTATAGGCAAAGCCTTGGCTTCCACCACGGGCTGGAACAACAGCACTAACAATTGTGCGGTGGGCAACAATCAGAGTGCAAACAATACTACAGGTTTCAGTGCGTTGCCTGCTGGCCTCTACACATTACATTACTTCTATCCTGGCTATTATGCCTATTTTTGGAGTACCACCAGCAATAGCAGCGACGGCTATGCCAATGGCCGCAGTATGAATTACGACAGCACTTCTGTCAACTGGCCCAACTTCAACACTTACTATGGCTATTCGGTCCGTTGCCTCCGTAATTAAACATATATGAAAAGTTGGGTGACAAATCAAAAATCATGAATAGGATTGTTCAGAAACACATATTACAAACCACAATCATCTTGGCGTTGCTGTTAGTAATCGTTGCGCCTCTCTCCGCCCAGCGCGAGCGCACCCGCACGGTGACGGCCACAGGCAGCTACGTGGCCGGCATTAACGAAACACCCGCCTACGGACAGGCTCAAGCACTGTTTGAGGCGAAAAAACAGGCCCTGCGGGAGGCTGGCGTGATGGAGGACATATCCTCCACTGCCATCATCGTAACCGGAAGCGGTGCCGAGAATTTCAAGGAAATAAACTCCGAACTGGGCCGCATTGAGTTGGAGGGCCGTGTGCGCGTGAAGGAACAAACCGATGCACCGCCACAATTCACGAATGACGGCCTCATCAAATATAGCACCACCATCCGCGCCGAAGTGCTGGAGGAGGAAACGGATGAGGACATGAACTTTCAATTCAAATTGGAAGGCATTAAAAATACATATCTTAACAAAGAGAGGATGACATTCGCTTTTACTCCTACGGCGGACTGTTATCTTCGTATCTTTTTCTTCGGGAAAACGCCTGCCAACTGCGCACAAATATTCCCTATAGATGGCATCTTTAAGGATGTGCAGCTAAAAGCAGGTGTTTCTGTCCAGTTTCCGCCCGAAACCAAACCGTTTCTGTATGACAAGCCTTTTGAATACACTATGGGAATTGATAATGAAAGAGAGAATCTCGAGCAAGGTGTCCTTCTGATTGTCGCTCTTAAAAAGCCATATCCATTCATAGACGATGTTAATTATGAGAATGTTATCTCGTGGCTTTCCCGAATAAAACGGAACGAGAAACGGGTGCAATGGTATGGGGTGAATATTGTGAGGGATTAGCCGTTAGCCATTAGCTATTGGCCGTTGGCTGTTGGATATTGGGTATTGGTGTTGGTGTGTATGTTATTGTAAATTAATTACATATAAAATATTATAAGAAAAAACGATGAGGGTTGATAGATTACGCTATGGTTAGGCATATATAGTAATGTAAAAACGATGACAGTTATTCAATTTGTTAAATATTAAAACCAAAAAAATGAAAAGAACAATCAAATTATTCAGCATGATGATTCTGGCCATCGGTATTTTGATGGCAGGACCCGCTTCCGCGCAAACCGACAAGCAGCAGAAAAAGGAAAAGAAGGAGTACCAGAAAGAACAGAACGAACTCCGAAAAGCCCTTTACAAAAAAGATGAGAAACTTGCCTATAAGACGGCCAAGAAATTAGAACGGCAAGGCTGGAAGACCATGTCTCTTCCCATCGCCAAGCAACTTGACAGAACATGGATGAAGGAAATGGAAGAAGAGACCCCCGGCATCCCGCGCTACATTGCAGGACGCGTGGAGGCCACCGGCAACACCTACACCGCCGCACAGTCCATGGCCGACAACGTGGCCAAGCTCCGTATCGCCTCCCAAGTGAGCAGCAGCGTGGCCTCCTATGTGGAGATGGAACTTGTCAACAATCAGACTAGTACGACGGAGGCCACATCAATTTCCAAAACGATCGAAAATGCAAAAGGAATCGTGTCCGAGAAGTTGGGCCGTACTTTTAAAACCCTTGAAATCTATCAGCTGTTGAGTAACGGTAACTACAAGGTGCGCGTTGTCATGTTCTATGATCTGAAGGCCGCTGTATCCATTGCTCGTGAAGTGATGTTGGAGGAACTCAAGAAGGAATCTGATATCAACAAGGCTAAACTGGAAAAACTGCTCGGTATGGACAAAATCATGGAGCAGGTGGCGAAGGATTTGTCCCAATACGATGAAATTGCCGAATAATCAAAACAATATCCTTAAACGGCCCTGAAAGGGCATCCGAACACAGCCGGGGGTGCAAGCCCCCGGTTTTATGTAGAACGACAAATATCCAATCAAGTATGAAAAAACAGTGGGTCATCAGTATTTTGTTGTTGGGCGTTGCCATATTGGGACATGCACAGAATTTCGAGGATGAATTCAATGCGTTTCTGAACCGCAGCCAACAGCAGTTCAACAGTTTTGCGGACAGCATAAACAAGCAGTTTGCGCAGGCGATGGAAGCAAACATGAAATCTTTTATGGGAATGCAGCCCAAGGTGCGTGATCCGAAACCAAAGCCTGTAAAGGCACCGGAAGCCCCGACAAAAACACCATCCCCACTGCCCAAGGTAAATCCGTTGAAACCAAATGATCCTCTGAAACCGGAGCCCGTGAGACCATCTTTGCCGGATATGAAACTGCCTGAGCCGGTAAAGCCGTTGCAGCCGGACGCACCCAACGATCTCCCGCAGGACAATACGCCGTCCGCACCGTCATCGGAGCAGCTAAACAGGATGGAATTCAACTTGTTTGGTGAAGATATCCAGATACAGAAGAATCCTTTCCCCAAAAGTCTGTCTGGCATCTCTGCCAAAGACGTCTCCACCTTTTGGATCCAGCTGTCGGAATGTGATTACGAACCAATGTTGCAAACATGCCAGAAAGCGCATGCGGAACGAGGATTCAACGATTGGGCCATGTATCAACTGGTGTTGGAACTGGCCAATCAGACCTATCCCGATCAATATGACGAGCAGGCTGTAATGGCTGTGTTCCTGCTTAACCAGCTCGGCATGGAGGCCAAGGTGGGCTTCGGGAATGCTCATCTGTTCTGCCTCTTGGCGGTGGATCAGCAGTTGTACGGGATTTCTTATGCGGATATTGCTGGAATCCGTTATTACATCTTCGAAACTGATCCTGAATTGAAAAACAGCAAGAATACAATGTCGTTCCGCACCTACGACATCCCTTTTCCGAAACGCACGCAAGCGTTGGACATGCACATCCGCCATCCGCTAAAACCTGTTTCTAACGGGATGCCAGACACGCTTATCCGTGTCAACATGAATATGATAGAGCTTTATAAGACATACCCGCAAGTGGACATCGAAGTGTATGCCAATGCAGTACCCAGTAAGGAGTTTTGTGCCTCCGTGGATCGAATCATTAAGCCTTATATTGAAAATCTTACACCGGTTGAGGCAACAAAATTGCTGTTAGAATATGTGCAATTCGGATTTGGCTATGCAACGGATGACGAGCAGTTCGGCTATGAGAAGCCGTTTTTCTGTGAGGAAAACTACTTTTATCCGAAAAACGATTGCGAAGACCGTAGTGTACTCTTCGCTTTCTTGGTGCGCCATCTTTTGAATTTGGATGTTGTCCTCATTGATTATCCGGGCCACATTGCCACGGCGGTGCATTTCCCTATGGATATGAATGGAAAATCTGTTGACCATAAGGGGAAACGGTATGTGATTTGTGATCCAACATACATTGGCGCCACTGTGGGGATGGAGATGCCGGAATTCTCCCCATCCGATAGAACGGTGATTTCATTGCAATAGTGCGTAGCCGCACCCCAGAGGGGTGCCGGGGTTGGTAGCGCAGATGACGCATCCGCACAACAGCGCAGGCCTCCGGCCTGCGGGGGAAATCACAATGTTGGCGCGTTTGCGGAATGCTGTACGGATAACGATACGCGTTTTGCGGTGGAATCTTCGAAAAAATCATCACCCTGCGCAACCAGCAGGTCATTCTGGATTGTGATGTGGCCGAACTGTACGGTGTGGAAACCAAACGAATTAACGAAGCTGTAAGCAATAATCCGGAAAAGTTTCCGGAAGGGTATGTGCTAATGCTTGATAATCAAGAAAAAGCAGAACTGGTCGAAAATTTCGACTGGTTCAATCGTCAGAAACATTCGACATCTATTCCCAAAGCGTTCACCGAAAAGGGACTTTACATGTTAGCGACCATATTGAAGAGTCCGCGCGGTGCAGACCACCATCGCCATTGTGGAGGCCTATGCCAAATTGAAGGAATTGTCGCGGGTGATGGTGGAGATTCCCCAGCAACAAGACGATAGGGACGCGCAGAGGAGGCTGCTTCACCGCAGCGGCCAACTGGTGGAGGACCTGATGTCGGATGTGCTGCCGAAGCAGAGCAGCGACACCACGCTGGAGCTGAACCTCGCCATGCTCAAATTCCGCCATACTGTCCATCGGGAGAAAGGGGAATAGGCCAAAGTGGTGTGTTTGGTGTTGGTGTCTGCGCCATCCCCGCACACCTACGGCGTGCGTAATATGTGATCGGGAACCATCCGTGCTACCAACCCCTGCAGGCCTCCGGCCTGCTTCCGTTCGCGCAAACCTGCCATCTTGGGGCAGAATTTTCAACCCCCATTCTCTTTTCGCTTGCCCGCGCAGCCGCACCCCAGCGGGGTGCACGGGTGGGTAGCACAGATGACGCATCCGCAATATCGCCGCACCCCGGAGGGGTGCAGGGTTGGTAGCACAGATGACGCATTCACACAACAGCGCAGGCCGGAGGCCTGCGGGGAAAACGCATCGTTGGCGCGTTAGCGGAATGCCGTACGGAAAATGATATGCGTTTTGCGGTGGAATCCCCGAAAAACTCCGAAATTTTTGCCCGCCCTACCATGTCTTGCCAAGAGTGCAGTTTTTCCGTTTTTTGCCCTTTTGCATCTTTTTGAGGGATATTTGCACTTTTCTTTCTTAAATGTGCAGATTGTTATTATGTTGATTTTCAATAAAATAATTATAGAAAGGCCTTGATTTTGCCTTCGGGTTGCTATATCTTTGCAAGGTATATACAAACTAAATGTTAAACCTAAATTCAATAAAATGGAAAATCAGTTGTTACCCAAAGTGGAAGAGAAAATCATTACTCTGCGCAACCAGCAGGTCATCCTGGACTGTGATGTGGCCGAATTGTATGGTGTGGAAACCAAACGAATTAACGAAGCAGTAAACAACAATCCGGAAAAGTTTCCGGAAGGGTATGTTTTTGAGGTTGATAATCAAGAGTTTACATTTTTGCGGTCGAAATTTTCGACCACAAAATTCCAAAAGACACGCCAATTGCCCAAGGCTTTTACCGAAAAAGGCCTTTACATGTTAGCGACCATTTTGAAGAGTCCGCGTGCGGTGCAGACCACCATTGCCATCGTGGAGGCCTATGCCAAATTGAAGGAACTGTCGCGGGTGATGGTGGAGATTCCCCAGCAACAAGACGATAGGGACGCGCAGAGGAGGCTGCTTCACCGCAGTGGCCAACTGGTGGAGGACCTGATGTCGGACGTGCTGCCGAAGCAGAGCAGCGACACCACGCTTGAACTGAACCTGGCCATGCTCAAATTCCGCCACACCGTCCATCGGGGGAAAGGGGAATAGCCCAAAGTGGTGAGCTTGGTGTCGGGTCTGTGAGAAAAACGCAATTTATTTCTGATTTATGATTGTTTTTTTGCGAAATGAAAATTCAAAATTAACAAATAATTCCTAATTTTGAATTTGTGTTTTGTAACTTGTTTGTTCTCAATGCTGAAAAATTTTTGTTGGCTATTGGTGAAATAATTTTTATGTTTTATCTTTGCGGGCAGAATAGAAACAACAAACCATCATAAAAAACAGAACCTATGGAGATTGACGATCCTATTAAAGAGGCCCGCAGGTATGTGGCCAATGCGGAGGAGGTTATCAAGAAGGCACAGTATGACCCGGAAATGAAAAGTTACACCGACAGCAAATACATCAGGACGGCGGGCGACATACTATGGAAGGGATGTCTGCTCGCTCTTGACGCAGTATTGCATGTTCGCAAGGGTAAGGGCCGCCCATCGATAGACAAGTATAAGGAGGCTGTCGCCAAACGGGACAAGAAGTTGCTTAATTTCGTGAATATCGGCTATAACCTCTTACACCTTACCATGGGCTACGACGGCACAAAAAGCAAAAAAGTCTGTGATGAAGGTTTCGAGTACGCCAATGCTATTATCGACCGCTGCGCCATGCTTCTTCCGGAACCGGTGTGTGCGTGATTCCCGCTCGCGGTCTCCGCAATAACTGAACAGTGGGCAGAATAAGGTCTGACAGCGTGTCGTCACTCTTGTTCTTGTCCGTGAGATTACAATAGAAATGACAAACCATAATAAAAAACAGAACCTATGGAAAAGAGAGATCCGATAGAAGAGGCCCGCAGATATGTGGCCAACGCAGAGGAGGTTATCAAAAAGGCCCAGTATGACCCCGAAATGAAACGATATACGGACGACAAATACGTCAAAATGGCCGGTAACACGCTATGGAACGGGTGCTTGATTGCACTTGACGCGCTGTTTGGTATAAACAAACGTAAAGGCCGTCCAGACATTGGCAAGTACAAGGAGGCCGCCGGCAAGCGCGATAAGAAGTTGTTGGCATTTGTGGTGGACGGATACAATACCTTGCATTTGTCCATGGGCTACGATGGCATAAAGGACAAGAAAATCTGTGACGTGGGCTTTGAAAAGGCGAATGGCATCATCGACCGCTGCGCTAAACTCCGTCCGGAACCGGTGTGCGCGTGATGGGCTTCCATTCATCAGTGCGCATTGATAACCTCATCCAAAAACAAACCGCCCAGACCGATGTGGTAGCCTTCGGAATAGAGTAGGATAGTGCCACTTTTGTCCACCACGATGCATACAGGGTTCTCTCCTTGCTTCTTTTCCACCAATCCTTTCAGGATGGTATCCTTCAGCATGGGGATGTCCTGCGTGATAACCGATAGGTTGTCCGGTTGTTTCTTGTTATGCTTCCAGTTGCCGTTTTGCGTTACAAATATCAGCGGTCCGTTCCATGCCTCGTATTCTTTCTGCTTGGCTTCCATTTCCTTTACGAGATGATTTACAGGCTCCGTGCCGGGTGTCACGATGCAAAGAATCAGCTTGTCCTTGCCGCTCTCTTCCATAATGCTTTGCATGGACTTGTCCCCGACGAGTGTCTGTTTCACGTCGATATGCCCGTAGTCGTGGGCGCGGGCGGTGAGCGGGCGCAGGGTGATCTGCTTCTCCACGGTCTGGCCAGCGTCCACGTGGAAGAATTCTAAGCGTGAGAGCACCTCTCCGTCGCTGTATCGGTTGCCGGTGGAGAGACAGTACCCTCCCGCTGGCACGTTCAGCACAATGTGGGGCTTGTCCACACGCGGGTCGTTCTCGTAGTCGTAGGAGACATACTCCCCATCCTCGAAACGTTGCAGCGTGTATTGCGGATAATAGGCGTAGTGGTTGGGGTTGTGCAGCACGATGGTGCCATAGCTTTCGTTACCCTTTGCCGTATTGTCGCCTTGCAGCTTCACATTCAGCCAGCGGCCCTTCTCCCACGCGTAAAGCTCGCCGTTAGCGTTGTCCATGTAGGCGGGCACGTTGTAGGCACGGCAGAGGGCCACGAAGAAGATGCCCAAGGAGTGCGCATCGGCACGCCGGCCCCGTAGCACACCGTTCGGACTGATGGGACAGTTATAGTAGTTGCAGTCGTCATCCACGGTGATGTTTTCTGTTGTGTATTGCCGCAGTTGGGCCACGGTGGGATTTGCCCCCAATTGGAGGTATGTGTCCTTGAACAGGAGCCCGACGGACGGGCTCAGCAGCTCGTTGGAGATGCGGGGAGCCAAAAGCCCTTTTATGAAGACATCTTTGGGTATGAATTTTTGATTGTGTGCCAAATCCGACACCCAGACACCCGTCGGTGTGGATGTCTCAATACGCATAAGATTAGCTTCCAAGACCTGGTCGCGCGTGTCACGCAAGTCCTTGTCGGAAAGGGATGCGATGTATTCGCGAAGGAGGATATGTATGTCTTTGGTTTTGTGTCTGCGGAGGAAGTCCATGATTTCCGCATGGTTGCCTTCGCTTCGGCGCACGATGTCGTACAGCTCGTCATCCGTAAAGTAATCGTTTTTCAGGGTTGCCTTAACCCGCGCCTTGCTGGGAAATGTGGCGCGATAGGCTTCGCGCAGGGAGTCCTCGTAATGCTTGCGGCGGTCGCAGCGCGCCTGCCGTGCCGCATCCGCTGCGCGGATGTTGGAATTGCCGATAGGCGGCACGATGTCGATGTCCACGATGTCGTCGTGATGCGCGGCCTCTTCTGCAACGCGGTTCTTCGGCATCAGCACCAAGGTCCTGGTGCGTCCGTCGCGCCCGTCGATTTCGGAAAAGGCGTACATGTCGTCTTTGCTGGCCCACACCAGCAGGTCGCCCTTGCCGGTGACAAGCGAGGCCTGCCCTTTTTCATTGGTCCGCTTGGCGGCTAATGTGTAGTATTCAGCGTAGTTATAGAGTTTGAAACGCACCACCGCGTCCTGGATGGGCTGATGGTTCCCGTCCACCACGGTGACAGTCAGGCGTACCGTGTCGGCGTAGTTGGACAGCACATTGATGCAGGAGTAGTAGTGGTTTTTCCGGTTTACCTCTTCGGGCCCGTTGTAGCGTCCGAAAACATTGGTGTGCACCATCATCGTGCGGGTGGCGGGATAGGCGAACCACCCCATGTTGAGGTCGGGGTCGGGCTCGCAGGCCCCCAAGAACCACCATTTCCCGTTCACCCATACCTCCACCCAGGCATGGTTGTCGTCGCAGTGCGCCCAACGCGGGGTGTAGCACTGGCGGGCGGGGATGCCTACGGCGCGCAGCGCGGTGACGGTGAGCGTGCTCTCCTCGCCGCAGCGTCCGTGTGAGGTCTTCAAGGTGGCCAGCGGCGCAGAGGTGCGCACATCGGCGGGCTGGTAGTCCACGTGCTCGTGGCACCAGTGGTTCACCTCCAAGGCGGCCTCATACATGCTCATGTTTCTGATCCTGTTTTTCAACTGATGGAAGATGTAGGCTCGCGCCGTGTCCAGGTTCTCGTTGTTCACCCGATAAACCAGAACAAAATGGCGGAAGATGTCGTCGGGTACGGATCTGCCCCAGGAGAATGTTTTCCGCGCCTCTAACGCGATGTTTACTTGTTGTTCGAAGAAGTCGGTGCTGTAGTCCACCAAATCGCTTTGCGGCATATAAGCGTACAGGAATTTCAGGGCGTCGGCGGTCTCGTCATCCTCCACCTCACCGATATATTGTTGTATGTATCGGCCAAAGCCGCCCGGCACCTCTTGCATACGCTGGTCATAATCACGATACACCTGCTGCCGATAGTTCTCGTCAGGCAGGATGCGACGGCTTGAGAGGTTGGACTGGGCTGAGAGGCTGTTTCCGAACAGAGTGCTTAAAAAAAGGAAAAAGATGGCGTATGTCACCGGATGCTTTTCTGTCTTCCGGTTGCTATAGAGTGCGATTATAATTACAGCGCTGAATATCAGTATGATGCCGAATGCCAGACGGAGGGTGAAGATTTCCCCGAACAGAAAGATGCCAATCAGAACGGCAGTTAATGGTTCCAAAGCCCCCATGATGGCGGTGGGCGTGGAGCCGATGTATTTGGCCGCATAGACCATCATCACCAAAGCCAGAATAGCCGGAACAACGGCCAGCCATCCCACGTAGAACCAGCTCATGGCAGTGGCTGGCAGTTGAATGCCTTGTCCCGTGCATAATGACATAAGCATATTGCCTAAGGTGCAGTATATGAGTACGTAGAAATTGATTTTGAAGGATGACATGGCCAGATGGGAACGGTTCATGACAATGATGTACAAGGCGTAGGTGAGGGCTGAGATCAACACTAGCACCACCCCGACAGCCGATAGATTTCCACCATCGGGGGTCCAATACAACAACAGTACGCCGAAGAAGGAGAGTGCGATGGCAATGACGGTGGACCAGGTGAGCCTTTCTCTGAAGAAAATGGCCATGATGGTGGCAGTGAGCACTGGATAGACGAAGAGTAGGGTGGAGGCTATGCCTACGTCCATCAGCTGGAAACTGGCATAGAGGGTAAACGAAGATGCCAGAAAAAGTAGTCCCAGCATACTTAAGGTGGCGAATTCAGACTTGCTGACCTTGAGTTTTTCCTTGCGCAACAGCATCACCACGGCGATGATGAGCCACGCCAAGCCAAACCGCCAGAAGAGAACGGTGCTTGGTGCCATTCCCTCATCATACAGTCGCGCACCTATGGGATTGGTGCCATAACATACGGCGGCGCCAATACCGCATACGGTGCCGAGCAGTTTCTTGTTGTTCCCTTCAATCAGTCTGTTCATGAGTTGTATTGAGTTTTGTTGGAATCGGATTTTTGCAATAGATACGGGCGGTCATCAAAAAAGTATGTGTGTTTAATATTTCTCTACAAAATCCCGTACCATCTTGAAAATCGGCTCGTAGGAGTCGAAACGAGCGTTCTCGTAGGTGTCGTAGGGAGTGTGGTAGTATTTGAATGCATCGCCCTCTTCGTTCTCGAAGAAGATGCAAGGTACGTGTCGCAGGGCGAAAGGGTAGTGGTCGCTATTGCCTGCCAGCTCTCCGCGGTTCAATGCCTTAAAGTAGTGCTTTTCGCTGTTGAGACGCTCAAACAGTGCGTAACCGCGCATTCCCTCGTCGCTGACCTCACAGTACTGTACCGGATTGTTGTCGCCGATCATATCGATGTTGAACAAGTATTTAATTTGTGCCAATGGCACGATGGGGTGCTCTGTGTACCACTCCGAGCCACGCAGGTTGGCATCCTCGCCCGAGAAGGCGATGAAGTACATGTCGTATGCGGGACGGGTTTTGGCATAGTAGGCGGCCAGCGTGACAATGGCGGCAGTGCCCGATGCATTGTCGTTGGCTCCGGCATAATAGACTTTTTTGCCAAGGTTGCCCAAATGGTCGTAGTGGGCCGTGAAGACATAGCAGCTGTCGTGGCGTCGGCCCTCCACCTTGGCGATGACATTGAAGCATTTGTAGTCATCTAAAAACTTGTTGTCAATGTGGACGGTGATGCTCTTGGCATCTTTAGGGAAGTCGGAGGTGGCCCAGATGACGGGTTTGCCCGTCACCTTTTCGCCATAAGCCTTGTAGAACTTCAGCAGTGGATTCCATGTCTGGATCATCCCCGCGTTGGTACAGCCGGAAGCTCCCCACAACTTCTGGAAGTCTTTGTGGTGACGATAGGAAAACCAGAAGTCGCAGACCACGAAGCAGTCCTTATATTCGGGTTTAGCCAGATCGGCGAACATCTTCTCCGCATCGAAGTTGTTTGTGTCAACATAATAGAGCTTGAAGGTGCCGTGTACGCCAGGCGAGTACTCGCGCATTGAGAAGTCCACGCCCGGGGTGAGCTTGCGCCCGTCCACCGACATCTGCATTTTTTTGGGGAAGGTGTTAATGTCCAGACTGAATGATTGCAGTATTATCTCATCAACTCCTGCGTTGGAAAACTCTTTCCAGAGATAGAGTCCGGCCTTGTTGGCCCCATCGTAGGCATAGCCGCGCCCTTGGTATTTGGCGGAGCTTAACTCCTTGACAATCTGTTTGTAATAGGTTAGGTCTTGTGCGTTGAGTTGCACAAAGGCCAATGCGAGCAATATAATAAGTAGCCTTTTCATAATTGACATGTGTTTTGAGCTTGCAAAGATATACATTCTCAGCAAACAAACATTATTCTTTGCAGTCTGATGCAGAGGTCGGCAATCTGTCAGGTCTATCGGCGAAACGATTTCCGTATTTGTTGCCAATCGGTCGTTGGCAAAGCTACTGTACTCACAATCGGCACGTTCTTCTTTATCCGTTGCATACGCGGAGATTGGCGGGCCGTTAGGGCTGAAAGACTTGGTAAGGGGAAAGCGGAACCGTCTCTTTCCACCAAGATTTTGTTCCTGACGGGAGATCCAACCTTCCCCGCCTGAGTATGGCACACCTATGGAATGGTTTGAGAACAAAATCCAGGATTCAGTTTTGCGTGACCTGATCAGTGAACATGTCTATAACGCAGAAGTGGGATACACAATTTCTCTCATCCGACCGTTTTTCCACTTTTCGACACAATGCCGAACAAAGAGCAACCGAGTGCCACAGCAACACACAGGACGCTGCATGAAATAATTAGAGCCCCTCAATAATTCCTATACGAAGAACAAACACACCCCTGCCACGCTGATGATGGCGCCGATGACCTCGCGGACCGTCACTTTCTGGTGGAACAGGATGGCCGCCGGGGCGATGATGAGGATGGGCGTGAGGGCGAAGATGGTCTGCGCGATGCCTGCGGAGGTGTACATCGTGGCCAACAGCGATGCGCTGACCCCGATGAACGGTCCGAAGATGGTGGAGGCGAACACGCACCACATCGCCTTGCGGTCGCGGACGGCGCTGCGCAACTTCGCCAAGCCGTCTTTGCTGAACAGCATCAACGAGAGGAAGAAGCCCGCCAGTCCGATGTAGGCGCGGATGGTGGTGGCGGCGAAAGGCACGCAGATGCTGACCGGCAACGGCAGCAACGCCCCCTCAAAGACCGCATCTTGGGAGATGTTGAGTGCTGTGAGCGCCGCATCGTAGTGCTGGAGTCCCATCTTGCTGAGCACCAGCCCGAAACCTTGACAGATACCCGCCATCGCCGCGTAGAAGATGCCTTTCGCGGGCAACTTGAAGCGCAGTCCGTGATGTTCCGAATCATCGTTTTTCGAGAGAATCGACAGGGCGATACCACTCAGGGTGACCACCATTCCGAGGATGGCGACCGGGCGCATCTGCTCGCCGAGGAGGATTCGTCCCGTGAGGGCCGCTGTGGGCGCGGAAAGCGTCATGAAGAGCTGGCCGAACCGCGACCCGATGTGGATGTAGCCCTGCATCAGGCAGTAGTCGCCGATGACGTAGCCGACCACGCCCGAGAGCAACAGCCAGCCCCACGTGCCGCCATCGGCGTAGCGCGGGTACGGCACGCCCATCACCAACCAGAGCGTGAGGACGAGGAAGCACAGCGACATCGTCATCCGTATCGTGTTGAACGGCAACGAGCCCATACGCTTCGAGCCCACCTCCGCGAAAAGGGCGGTGGCGGTCCACGAAAGGGCGACGAAAAGGGAAATAAATTCACCGAGAAACATTAGGTTAGGGGTCAAGGGTGTAGATGGTAGATTTTTTTGGGGTGGTAGAGATGTCATATTATGGCATCTCCAACACCAATATGGCATTTTTTGCAATTTTAGAACAATTGTATGATTTTCGGAACAAACACCAGCAAACCGATAACGGCCGCGGTGATGGCGTTCACCAGAACAGCGGCGGCGGCCAGGTCTTTGACCTTCTTGATGCGGTCGTCGCGTTCGGGGCAGACCACGTCGGAGAGGTCCTCGATGGCCGAGTTGAAGATCTCGCCGCTGAAGACCAGTCCGACGGCAAACGCGACGGCCGCCCATTCCAGCAGCGACAGTTTGAGCAGCGCGCCCGCCACGATGACACAGATGGTTGCGAACAGATGTATCCGACTGTTGTGTTCCTCTTGGAAGAGCACCTTCAGCCCGTTGAACGCGTAAGCGAAGCTTTTCAGCCGTTTCGCAATCGAAAATTTCTCCCGTTTTTTCATTTTATTTTGAATTCGCAAAAATACGCAAAATTTCGATTTTCACATCCCCATCCACATCCTCCGTTCCTCATCATCCATCTTTTCGATGGCGTAGCGAAGGGCAGTGCGGGGCATTTCGTGTGCGTGCAGCCGGAGGAACTCTCGCAACAAATCCGTATCGATGCGTTTCCCCATCTCGCGGAGCATCCAGCCGACCGCCTTCTGCATCAGGTCGTGCGGGTGATGCAGGTGTATTTCGGCATAGCGCAAGCACCACCACGAGTCGCCCTGTTGCAGGGTTTTCCACGTGCAGACCATACTCATTCGCTGCTTCCAGAGGCAAGGACTGGCAGCTAATTCGTCCATCACTTGCACCTTGTAGTCCTCGTGCAAATCCAGTTCGTCACCGCCGAGAAAAGTGGGGAGTAGCAGCCAGCTGCCCAATATCTTATGGGTGGATAAATCCACCAAATCCCAGTTGTTGGCCCGTTCGGCGTATTGCAGATACAGGGTGAGGATTTCGTCCCGATGGCGTGCCGCTTCCGCATTGTTGGCCAGCCGTTTTGTGGCCAACTTCTCGAACTTCGCAACGAGAATCAGGAGTCCGCAGAGTCGCACCTCGTGCCACTTCGACATCAGCAGCTCCGGCACCTCCTCAATCGGGAAATCCTTGGCGATGGCCTTCACCACCTCGCGTGTCTGCGGCACCTTCAGTCCGAGGAACTCGTCGCCCTCACCGTACTGTCCCGGCCCCGTTTTGAAGAACCGCATCAGCACCTCCCGCTGCTTCTCGTTGCGGAGGGATTCGAGGTAGGCGATGGTGTCGGAGGCGGAGATTGTTGGGTTCATTTCGAAAAATCATTGCTTGTTGTTACCAGTAAACAATATGTCGAGTTTGCGAATGATTACCCTGTTTGCGAAATATCCAGTTGCCGACTTCATCGTATTCGACTACTTCAGATTCCATTAGAGTGTTATCAGTATATGAGGGAAAGAAAATATCATGTATGAAAAGGTTTTCTGAAGGCGTAAACCTCAGCTTGCCATTTTCATATGAGACCATTATTGTATCATTCGGCCAGATGTAATCGTCTTGTTTTGAGGAAACAACGATCATGGAAGGTACCCCGTCTGAATAATAATATCGAGCGTGGTATTCTCCATCCGCATTGAAATACACATCTGTCAACACCTCCCCATCGTATATGTATTCGGTAGAGAGGTCACTTCCTGGATTAGACTCGAATTGGTGTGTGAGCAATCCTTCGGGAGAGTACAAACGGGTTTCAATCACCATCTTCAAGCCAAGTCCTGTGGAATCTTCGGGAAAATGCGTCATCGTGACCACTTCATGCACTTTTCCTTTCAAGCCTGATTCTGAACAAGTGACAGGCCAAAAGCGTTGCGCATAGATAACTGTCACGTTAAGGCATAATAATGTGAGGATAAAAGAAAGTCGTTTCATAAATTTTGAAAAAAGAATAAAAACAATTATTACCCCTTCAAGCACCCTATGGGCACCACATAAATGCCGTCCTCTCTTCTAAAGGCGTAAGAGCCTACTGCCGTTAGAACCATCATAAAGGCAGGTGATTTCATTTTTGTGGTGTCAATTTTTTTGTTGAGCTTCAACAGACTCTCTGCACCTTCGTTAATCAGTTGGTCGCCGCCAAGTTTGATTTCGACAAGACCATAGGAGCCATTGCGAAGATGGACAACAGCATCACATTCCAACTTGTCTTTGTCACGATAATGATAAACCCTGCCGTCAAGGGCATCAGCAAAAACACGTAAATCGCGAACACACAAAGTTTCAAAAATCAGTCCAAAAGTATTTAAATCGCTAATCAAATCGTTAGGACCCAGTCCTAATGCCGCTGTGGCGATTGATGGGTCAACAAAATACCGATTATCAGAAGTTCTTATAGCTGTTTTTGAACGCAGATTGGGGTTCCATGCAGGCATGTCCTCAACGACGTAAATCTTGTTCAACGCTTTGAGATATGTAGCTACCGTATCTTCACTAAAAGATGTCGATTCGTTAGCTTTCATATCATCTCTCAAAGTGGTTAAAGCTGCTTGTGCCCCCTGATGTCGTGCATACGAGCGGAGTAGTCGTCGCACTTGCTCTGGATTCTTTTGGATATTGTCCGCCGCTGAAATATCTGTTTCGGCTACTGCATCGACATAATCAAAAGCTTGATCCAAAGCAACTTCCTTTTCCATGTCAATTGTGTCGGGCCAACCGCCACGGCATGTTAAAAATGCTATGTCGTGTAAGTTAAGTTCACATTTTCCGGCAATGCGCTCTGGCGTTCTAAACAATTCCGCTAAGCTGACCATGCCGTTCGAATCACCTGATTCCCATAAACTCATAGGCCTCATGACTATTCGTCCAATACGTCCGGTTCCAGAGTGCTGTATTTGAGGATTACCATCTTCCCCGTCTTTTACAACCACAGAACCAGTAAGGATAAAATGTCCGTGACCTTTGCGATGGTCCACCTCAAAACGTATTGCATCCCATAACACTGGAGCCTCTTGCCATTCGTCAATAAGCCTGGGCGTTGGGCCGTCTAAAATCAGATGTGGGTCAACATTCGCCAATTTGATATTATGTTCTCTTGTCTTTGTGTCGCCCATATAAAGGACGCTTTTTGCAATTTGCTCGGCTGACGTGGTTTTTCCACACCACTTGGGACCTTTAATCAGTACGGCACCCTTGCCAGCCAATTTCCTTTTCAGCAATTCATCGACAATTCTAGGTTTGTAAGTGTCCATCGCTATTGTTTTTTACGGTGCAAAAATAGCATTTTTCTAATCCGTTCGGCGAGTTGGCGAAAATTTATTCGGCGAGTTGGTGAAAAATTATTCGGCGGGTTGGCGTGATTTTGTTTGGAGTTTGGCAGATATTTACTTGGGAACTTTGAATCTGTTCGTCATATCTGTTTTTGTTTCATTATCTAAAGAATTTTTCCGGGGGAAATCATCGCTCGAATCCGCCGCGCCACCTCTTCTGGATGATCCACCACCAGCTGGCCGTGGTTCATCTTCGGGAAGACCTCCACATGAGTGTTGGGGTAGAGAGAGAGCAGGTGCTTGACCTGCGGTTTGGCCACGAAGGCCTCCTTGGTGCCGTACCAGAAGTGGATGTCGTTGCCGTGGATGGATTCCAATTTGTTAGTATAGACGGATTTGTATCCGTCCAGAACAGCTTGTTTTCCTCCGAACGGATAGGTCTTCTTGCACTCGTCTAACAGCACGTCGAAATAGTGGGAATGGAAAACCCATCTCCAAAATCCCGTCCATCGGTAGCAGGTCCACACGTTGAACGCCTGGTAGTGGCGCAGCGGACCGACCAGCCAGCGGGGCAGGGGGAGGAGAGGGGCGGCGTCAAGGATGGCGTGGCCGATAGTCACCTCGTTGCGCTCCAAGATGCGGGACAGGATTTTGCCGCCTAATGACAGACCGTAGGCGCAGTCCAGTTTTCCATTATATTGGTTGTTCAGATAATCAATAATTTGGACGGCTTGGTCGTCAACGGAGGTGAATGTTGTGCGTTTGCCTAAGGTGAAGCCATCCACTTCAGCTGCTATGATGTGGCAATTCTCCTCCAAGAGACGGATAAGCGGCAGGAAGATCTCGTAGGAAACACCGAGTCCCGGAATAAGCAGGAGTGTAGGTCTGTTGTGCTCACCGTAAGTGTGGAAATTCATAATGTTTATTTATTCGGTGATACTTCTTAACAATGTAATCCATTTGTCAATCCATCCTGCCAAAGGAGCGGGACAGCTGAGCATTCCGTCGTTATATTGAAGGTTAAGCATGGAAAACCGCATTCGATACCGTGGACCGTATTTTTTTGCATAAACAGCAAGACTGTTACCACTGATATTGTTTTCAGCTTTGACCTCTATGGGTATGATTTCATCATCCCATTGGATGACGAATTCCACTTCTGCCGTTCCAAGTGATGTCCAATAATAGGGTTTCTGGTCGTCCAAGAGAGGGGTGATGGATTGAAGAACGGCATTTTCGGCCATAGCTCCCTTGAACTCGGTATAGTTGGCAATGGGATCTGTTACAACTGTAGCCGGCAGATGAGCCAAACGGCGGAGCAGGCCACAGTCGCAGGCATAAACCTTGAACGCATCCGTTTCCCCGTATGCCGACAGCGGCATTCCGGGCTTGCTGATGTTGAATATGCGATAAATCATCCCAGCCTCCTCCAGCCAGAGGAGCGCATCTTCATAGTCTTTGGAACGTGCGCCTGTTTTAATGATTTTCCATACAAATTTCCGGTTTTCTTTCGAGAGCTGGGCGGGCAATGAGTGCCAAATGGCGTGAATGCGCGGAATCTCGCGAGGTTCGGCATATTTGGCAAAATCAAGTTCATAAAGGTCAAGAATTCCTTGCAAAACCGATTCCACCTCTCCAATTCCCTTATTTTCAAGCAATTCCACAATGGCTTCAGGCATACCTCCAGACACCTGATAGCGCCTGTATTCTGTCCGCAGTTTGTTCATGATGATTTCCGGCAGGTGGCGAATTTCGTCCAGGGAGTCGATATACTCATATGTACGCGCGTCGCTGGCACGCAGAAACTCTCTGAAGGTGACGGGGAACATGTTGATGATTCTCACTTTGCCGACGGGTACTGTCATTCTGCGCTTTTTTACCGCTACACACAAAAGAGAACCGGCTGCAATGATGTGATACTGAGATGCTTCATCACAGAAATATTTCAGACTGTTTAATGCCTCTTCGCACTCTTGTATCTCGTCGAAGATCATCAGCGTCTCTCCAGCAATGATGGGCTGCTCGCAATAGAGCGTCAACTCCTTGATAATGCGTTCGGGGTCTTTGGAAATTTTAAATACTGACTTCAACTCCGGCTGCCTGTCGAAATCAAACTTGACACAATACTTGAAACACTCCTTTCCGAATGTCTCCATGGCCCACGTCTTGCCAATCTGACGGGCGCCTTTCAGAAGAATAGGTTTCCTATCGGAAGATTCCTTCCATGTTTTGAACTTGTTGATTATATCTCTTTCTATTTGCATAACACATTGGAAAGTTTGGTTTTATGTTGTTTTTATGCACTTTTCATAACTTTCGGCTGCAAAAATACAAAAATATTTCATATTGTGTGACTTCATTTGACGCGGGTCATCATACACTTCAAACTCGCATTTCCCATCTTTACAAGCCTTGCTATTTGTTTTACATTTGCATTTCAAGAGTTTGGATGGCGTTATTCCACACAAAAAAAATGTATCTTTGTACATCCTTTAAGATAGGATAATTGATGAAATAATACTCTGATTATGAATAAGATAGTTTTGATTACGGGCGCAACCAGTGGCATCGGTCTCGGTTGTGCGAGAAAATTCGCCGCCAATGGCGACAAATTGATCCTGACGGGTCGTAATGAACAGAAACTGGAGGAAATCCGCAAGGAACTGGCGGACAAGGGCACGCAGGTGCTGACGCTGCTCTTCGATGTGCGCGACCGCGAGGCGGCCACAAAGTGCATCTGCGGGCTTCCTGAAGAGTGGAAGGCGGTAGATGTGCTGGTGAACAATGCCGGTCTGGCCCTCGGACTGGAGCCCGAATATGAGGGCAGCTTTGAGGATTGGGAGACCATGATTGACACCAACATCAAGGGACTGCTGACCATGACACGCCTCATCGTGCCGGGAATGGTGGCCCGCGACCGCGGACACATCATCAATATCGGTTCGGTGGCCGGCGATGCCGCCTATGCCAATGGCAACGTGTATTGCGCCACCAAATCGGCGGTGAAGACGATTACCGATGGACTGCGCATTGATGTGGCGAGCAGTGCCGTGCGCGTGACGAACCTGAAGCCCGGCCTTGTGGAGACCAACTTCAGCAACACGCGCTTCCATGGCGACACTGAGCGTGCGGCCACTGTTTATAAGGGTATCAAACCTCTGACGGGTGATGACATCGCCGATGTGGCCGTCTATGCCGCCAACGCACCCGCCCATGTGCAGATTGCCGAGGTGCTCATACTGGCCACCCATCAGGGCAGCGGCAGCGTTATTGTAAGAAAGTAAAATCAATGTGGAGTTATATATTCACAAATTAATCTATCTTTGCATCACAAAAAACAATTGACATTATGATAGAATTTTCCGCTCAAGATGTAGAATTCATGCACCAGCGCGGCAGCAATCCCGAAGATGTGCAACACCAACTGGAAATGTTCCGGAAGGGCTTCGACTTCGCCAATCTGGACCGTGCCGCCACGCCGAACGACGGCATCCTCCAACTGCCGGAAGAACAGGTGGAGGAACTGATTGCCGATTACGATAATTTATTGGAAAACAAGAAGGTGGTGAAGTTCGTGCCGGCTTCCGGTGCGGCCTCCCGCATGTTCAAGGAACTCTATTCCTATCTTTCGGATGACTCGGAGGAGGTTCGCAAAAAGGCGTGCGCTTTTTTGGAATCCCTGCCGAAATATCCGTTCTATAAAGCCCTTGAGGAGGCTTTGGCCAAGGATGGCTATTCCCTCCAGGATGACATTGTCCATAAGGAGTACAAGCGGGTGGTAGATTATCTACTTAACGAGAAGGGGCTGAATTACGGCAATCTGCCGAAAGGCCTGCTGCTGTTCCATCGTTATACGGACAAGATTCGCACGGCTGTGGAGGAGCATTTGGTGGAGGCCGCCCTCTATGCCAATACTGGTGGCGAGTGTTATCTGCATTTTACCGTGTCGCCACAGCATCAGGCTGGCTTTGAACATCTTCTGAAAGAGGTGGTCCCGGCTTACGAGCAACATTATGGGGTGCATTATCATATCAGCTTCTCAATCCAGGATCCTTCTACCGACACTGTGGCGGCGGAATTGGACAACACGCCCTTCCGTGATGAGAACGGGAAATTGCTCTTCCGTCCCGCCGGCCATGGAGCGTTGATTCATAATCTGAACCGTTTGGATGCCGACGTGGTGTTTGTGAAAAATATC
Organism: Bacteroidales bacterium; assembly: GCA_017540505.1. Taxonomy (GTDB): domain Bacteria; phylum Bacteroidota; class Bacteroidia; order Bacteroidales; family WCHB1-69; genus F23-D06. The sequence goes on from JAFYAW010000041.1 coordinate 46,015, forward strand.
GACAATGTCATCCCTGAAGATCGTGTGGAGCCTACCGTTCGTTACAAGAAGGTGCTGGCGGCCCATCTGCTGCAGTTGCAGAACAAGGTTTTCCAGTACCTGAAGGTCTTGGACAACGGCGAGGCGGATCCGATGCTGATGTGCGAGATTCTCGACTTCGCCGAAACGGAGCTGATGATTCCCGTGGAGGATGGCCTCACGCCAGAGATGCTCTTCGAACGCCTCAACCGCCCCATCCGCATCTGCGGCATGGTGAAAAACGAAGGCGAACCTGGTGGCGGCCCCTTCTGGGTACAGGATGCCGACGGTAATGCCTCCCTGCAAATCGTGGAATCTTCCCAAATTGACAAGAAGAACCCCGCCCAGATGGAAATCATGACACACGCCACGCATTTCAATCCCGTGGATATGGTTTGCGGCGTGAAGAACTTCCGGGGCGAGAAATTCGACCTTCTGCAATATGTGGATCCTGAAACGGGCTTCATCTCGTCCAAATCGTATGGCGACAGAACCCTGAAAGCTCTGGAGCTGCCTGGGCTTTGGAACGGTGCCATGAGCGACTGGATTACGATTTTCGTGGAAGTGCCAATTGAGACGTTCAATCCGGTGAAGACGGTCTTCGACCTGCTCCGTCGTTAAGATTCGTCGTCTTTTGGGACGGTCATGAAGCGCACATGCGGGAATGCGCGGCGGTTTGTCCCGCCGTACCCGACCGCGTAGTTGATTTCGGATGCCGGCACCATAATGGTGGCGGCATCTCCTTTTTCATTCACTGTGTTTTGGATGGTGTCGTGCCAGATTGCCGACAATACCAGCTCCTTAAAGGATACGTGAAACGGTCCGGCCAGGTAATCGCTTCCCGACAGCAATCCTTCGGAAGGATGCAGTCCCATGCGTAGGATGGTGACGTTGCGCCGCTCGAAAATCCCGTACAGTTCTTTGCACCAGTCCACCGCCTCTTCGAGCGTGAGCGGATGGTATTGTCCCTGCCGGAAGTCTTCGGCAAGCGGGGTGTTTGCGATGACTAAGGTGGGGTAGATGCGCGTGCAGCACGCCCCAAGATCGGCGATACGTTCCGCCGTGCGCATGGATTTCTCCCGAGTGTCGCCCGGCAGCCCGATCATCATCTGCAATCCTAATTCGAAGCCGTAATGCCGAATCAGGCGGGCGGCCTCCTCCACTTGTGCTGCCGTGTGTCCGCGATTCGCCCGCCGGAGGACGTCGTCGTCCAAGGACTGTGCTCCCAATTCGATGAGTGTGACCCCATGCTGGCGGAGGTTGTCCAGAATCTCTGGCGTGATGTAGTCGGGGCGGGTGGAGAGCTGGACGCCGCTGACGGTGCCGCGTTCCAGATATGGGGTGGCAACGTCCAGATACGCGTTTTGTTCCGCTATGGTCATGCCCGTGAAGCTGCCGCCGAAAAAGGCGATGCGGATGTCACAGTCATCGGGAATGGTCAGCAGGTGCTGGCGGATGGTTTCGTCCGCTTCCGAAGGGGTGGGAATGTGCGTCTGTCCGGCGATGGCAAACTGGTTGCAATAGGTGCATCGGTAGGGACACGCCCTTTGTGGGATGAAGATGGGAATGACGCGGTGCCGGGATGCCATACGGCTATTGGAGTTGCATCAGATACTGGCGGATGGTCTCCTGAATGCCGAGGTAGAGAGCGTCACAGATCAGGGCATGGCCGATGGAGACCTCCTTGAGGTTGGGAATCTGCTCCTGGAAGTATTTCAGATTCACTAAGGACAGGTCATGTCCGGCGTTCAGGTCAATGTTTTGAACTTCGGCCTCTTTAGCCGCGATGATGAAATCGTGGATGGCCACTTCCCGGTCTTTCAGGTAGTTGGCGGCATACGATTCCGTGTAGAGCTCCACACGGTCGGTGCCGGTGGCTTTCGCGCCGGCTACCATCTCGGCGTCGGCATTCACGAAGATGCTGGCACGGATGCCCTTGGCATGCAGCCGTTCGATGATGCTGGTGAGGAAGGCGCGGTGCTGGATTGTGTCCCATCCGGCATTGGAGGTGAGTGCTTCCGGTGGATCGGGTACTAAGGTGACCTGCGTGGGCACCACCTCAAGGACAAGGTCCATGAAACTGTCGGAGGGATACCCCTCGATGTTGAACTCGGTGGTGACGATGGGCTTCAGATCGCGCACGTCCTGGTATTTGATGTGCCGTCCGTCCGGGCGGGGATGTACAGTGATGCCCTGCGCGCCGAAGCGCTCGCAGTCGCGGGCGAATTGGATGAGGTCGGGCATGTTGCCCCCGCGGGCGTTGCGTATCGTGGCTACCTTGTTTATGTTGACGCTAAGTCGGGTGTTGCTCATAACGGTTTTGTTTATTAAGGGGATAAGATACAAAAAGACGATGTTGCCATCGTCTTTTCAATTTGGTGGGACGTATAGGATTTGAACCTATGACCTCTGCCGTGTGGAGGCAGCGCTCTAAACCAACTGGGCTAACGTCCCCTGTTTTGCGGCTGCAAAAATACACTTTTTTACATTATGTCGGTAGAAAAAAATCCGTTTTGTCGTTTTTTTATTATTTCCCCTCTTTTTTTAGGATGATTAAGAATGTGTAAATCAATATTTTAATATCCATTTGGATAGACATGTTTTCAATGTAGAGCAGGTCCCAGCGCAGGCGTTTCACCATCTCGTCCACGTTCTCGGCATAGCCGAACTTGACTTGTCCCCAGGAGGTGATGCCGGGTTTTATGCCCAACAGCAGCTTGTAATAGGGGGCTCGTTCGGTGATCTGGTCGATGTAATATTGCCGTTCCGGACGCGGGCCCACCAGCGACATGTCGCCGATGAGGACGTTGTAGAACTGCGGCGTTTCGTCCAGCCGGTACTGGCGCATGAACTTGCCGAAGGGGGTGATGCGGCTGTCGTTCTTGGAGGAGAGCATAGGGCCGTCGGATTCGGCATCTTCGCGCATGGATCGGAATTTGATGATGTTGAAGGGCTTGCCCCGGTAGCCGATGCGTTCCTGACGATAGAATATGGGGCCGGGCGACGATCGCTTGACACCGATGGCCAGCACAATGTAAAGGGGTGAAAGCAGTATCAAGGCCAGCAGAGAAAGCAGAATGTCCAAACCTCGTTTCAGATATTTCTGCCAGGTGGGCAGATATTCGGGGGTGATGGAGATGAGCGGTTCGTAGAGCACGGCAGAGGTTTTCACCGTTCCGATGATGAAGTCCTGCAGCTGCGGCAAGATGCTCAGTGTGAGGTTCTGGTTGTCGCGGGCCAGCGTCACAATCTGCTCGATGTATTTCCGCTTTCCGTTGTTGAGCGCGATGATGAGCTCCTCAATATGTTGGTCTTCAATAAGCTGCTTGAGGTCTTCAATCGTGCCGAGGCAGGGAAGCTTGTCCTTCATCTCATCGTCAGCATCCGGCTGCACCTTGACATAGCCGATGAGCGAGGTGCCGGAGCGCGGGCTTTGCTCAATGACGGTGTCGTAAGTTTCCACGGCGATGGAATCCGACCCGATGATGATGGTGTTGAATCCAATCAACCCCTTGTGGATCTTCCGGTTGACAGTGGTCGTGATGCACAGACGGGGTATGTAGGTGAGCACGAATTGGAAGGCGAACAGGAAGAGCATATAGCGGATGTAGTCGCCGGGGGTGGTCACTACATCGTCCAAGATGAAGGCGAAGAAGAAGACGAGGGTCCCGAAGAGCGTAACCCCGAAGGTGAGCCCCAGCTCATTCAGACGGGATTTCCGATATACCTTATTATAATAGCCGAAAAACGCATGAATCACTACCCAGTAAACGGGACACAGCACGATGCCCCAGAAGAATTTTGTGTCGTTCATGGCTGCCTGGAAAACTTGGTTGATGTCCAGACCCTCTCCGATATGTTTCCGGTAGATATAAAACAACACCCAAGTGAGGATGGCGGCCAGAATGTCGCAGGCGAGGTAAAGGGCTGTCAGTCGTTTCTTGTTCATGATGGTGTGTTAGGCGCGAGGTGAGTATATGATTTTGATGTCGTCGATGTCGAAACGGGTGCGTTCGCCTTTCTTCCCGATGCCGGTGAGTAAAAGGGTTGCCTCCGTGACATTTGCGCTGGTGTTGTGGTAGTCGTTGATGATGCCGCCCAGCCGGAAGCAGACGGTCTTCCACTCTCCGTTCGTGGAATATACTCCGCCGATTTGGTGCACGGTGCTGCTGGAGTTTGCCGTGGAAAGCTTCATGCCGATTTCCATGTTGTTGTCCACACGGTAGGTCATCTCCAGGTAGATATAATAGTTGCCTACGGGCAGTGTGATGGCGGAAGTGCGCACATCGAAGTAGTCCTCATCCTGGAGTATTATTTCACCCACGTAAAGCCCGTCCACCTGGGTGGGCTGGAAATAGTGCGTGCTATTTGCCGTGTCTGTCGGCGTGAAAGGGGAACTGTTGGTGAATGTTTCCATGAATGGAATCTTTGTCACGCTGTTGTAGATGAACTTCAAGGGGTAGTCGGACACCTTGCAGGTCTCGCCCCGTTTAAGCATCATTTTCTTCCTCAACACGTTGAAGAACGGATAACCGTTAATGGTGCTGGTCATGCCGTTCAGGGGGAATGCCGGAAGGATGATGACATCGGACGAGTCGTTATCGGGCACGTGCAGGACGGGGATGCGGCAGGGCAGCTTCCAACAGCCTAGATTCTTGCTGTTGGCATACACGTTGACATGGGTGAATGTGTGTTGCATCAGCGCATGCAGCTGTTCGGAGTCGTAATTTTCGCCGTGAGTCTCGTTGTAGGTGCTGACATCCAAGGGGGAAACACCCGTCTCGGGATTGTAATTCACATCGTAGTAGTCGATCTGAAGATAGGCGGGTGTCAGGTCGTTTTTTTTGCAGGAAGTGAGTAATGTGGTGATTGTCAACAATATGACGAGTGGGGTAGGCAATGGTCTCATAAGCGAAAAATTTATCCACTTAACGAATGAAAACAGACAATATTGTAGGAATAGAATTTTTTTCGATTTTTGCAGCCGGAAAAAATGAAAAATAAAAACACGCTCTTGGGATATGTCGCCATCATGTTCTCCATGCTTTTCTGGGGAATCAGTTTCGTGTGGACCAAACAGCTGCTCAATGCGGATTTCCCTGTGTGTACGATTGTCCTTTTCCGCCTGCTGATTGCTTCCGTCATCTTTGTTACTTTTTTCAAATTGCGGGGCAAACTGGAACGGATACGGCGCGGCGATGTGCGGCAATTCCTGCTGCTGGCCTTTTTCGAACCTTTCCTCTATTTCATTGGGGAGGATTTCGGCCTGAAGTATGTGGATGCATCCTTCGCCTCAGTGATGATCGCCCTGATTCCGATTGTGGTGTCGGTGACGATGTACTTCTGCGAGCGCGAGCCTTTGAGTTGGCGGCTGCTGGTTGGCACGCTGATATCCATCTTCGGCATTGGGCTGATGAGTTTTAACCCTTCCAATGCTTTGTCATTCAGTTGGAAAGGATTCTCTCTGCTGCTTATTGCCCTCTTCGCGGCGGGTGGATACAGTGTTCTGCTGGTGCGGTTGCTCAAGAATTATGGCCCCGTCACGGTGACCACCTATCAGAATCTGATGGCCATCCCGTTATATTTGCCGCTGGTGTGTGTGTTCGACCTGCATTGTTGGGGAGGCATCCAGTGGGGGATCTCCTCTATTTTCAACTTGGTATGCCTGGCCGTTTTTTGCTCGGCAGGGGCCTACATGCTCTATTCGTATGCCGCCAAACAAATCTCCATCACCAAACTCTCGGTGTTCACCAATGCGATCCCGATTGTCACCATCCTCGTCGCATCCCTGTTGGGATTGGAGGTTTTCACGGCACGGAAATTCATCGGTATTGTCATCGTGGTGATCGGTGTGCTCTTCAGTCAGATGAAAAATAATCTGAAAACAGCGCAAAATGGTGCGGAGTGTTAGATTTATTTGCTATTTTTGCAACGTGTAAAAATAATAAAGGAAATGAAGAAGCTGATTATAATATTTGCTGCGTTGTTCGCCCTTTCCGCATCGGCGCAATCGGTGCGTCTGATCTATGAAGGACGGATGTTGAACCTTAACGACACGATAGATGTGCCCGCTGTACAGGATGAACAGACCAACGTGTATTTGGGCTATGTGAATGTCAGCGGGAGCGATGGTTGGTTCACGGTGAGAAAGGAAGTTGTCACGGCACTGCCGGGGGCCGCCTCCACGTTTTGCGTGTCCACCTCATGCTGCGAGTTCCAGTCGCCTGAGTTCCAACTGTATGCGGGCGACAGTGTGGGGGATTCCGATGAGCAGGCCCTGCATCTGATTTACATGTCACCGTCAGCGGGCCAGTCCATTTACCGGTTCGTTTTCCAGAACTCGGATGATGCGAACGATGCGGCGACATTTTATGTCCGTTACACTCAGGCCGCTGGTGTCCAGTCGGCATTGACCGCACCGGCTCTGTGTGCCTATCCCAATCCGGCGGTTTCTTCTGTGAGGATATCCTATAACGCGTCATGTTCGTCTGACAGCTATGTGGTGATCCGCAACCTGGCGGGCAAGGAGGTGTTCCGCGCTCCGGCTAATTCTGAAGGACGTTCTATTGTGAATGTCTCATCCTTTTCCTCCGGGGTTTATCTTTACGGATTAGAGAGCGATGGCCGGATGGTTGTGGCTAAGAAATTGTTAATCAAATAATCCCGAAACAGCTTGTTTACCCATAACTCATATTCCGAACTGCTGTTTGAGACATCCCTCATTGGCCGGCCCAACAATTGGTCGGTCATTATTTTGTGCGCCCTGCTGTTTCTGCTCACCCTGCTGGTGGTATCATTCCGCAACAAACTGTATCTGACCTTGCGGGCGTTGTACTCCCAGCGTTTTTATGCACAGTTGTTGCGGGAGGGTAGGATAATACACGAGCGGGTGGCCATCTTCACCCTGCTCTTCGACCTGATGACGCTGTCGTTCGGAGCGTTGCTTTGTTTGGAGCGCTTTGCCCCGAGGTTGGTGGATGCCTTCACCTACATCGGCCTTTACGGGATGACCTTCGCCGTGCTGCTGGTCCTGTTCTTCTTCCAGATGCTTGTCAACAACATATATACGGCTCTCTTTGATCATCCCAAAGAGTACAAGGCGATGTACCTGTACAAGTATATCTTCCTCACCAATGTGAGCTTTGTCCTGTTCCCCTTCCTCATTTTGGCGCAGTTTAGTGGCCAATTTGCTGTTTTATACGCTTATATACCGTTTTTTTTGGTGGATTTCGGGCTTTATTTGTATAAATTGATGAAAATAAATCCGCAGAAAATTAATTTGTTTCAATTTTTTGTCTATTTTTGCACGCTTGAAATTTTACCCTACATTGTGTTAGGGAAGATGGTTTCAATGTATTGATATTCAAAGAATTAAACGGAATTAGTTTTTATTTGAAACGGATAAGAAATGCGAGTCAAGAACATATTAATTTCCCAAAATGCTCCGGCTGACTTTGAAAAGTCGCCGTATGCGGATCTGAAGCGCAAGTACAGCATCAACATTGATTTTTACAAGTTTTTCAAGATTGAGGGGGTGGATGCTGTGGAGTTTCGTAAGACGAAAGTGAATATTTTGGACCATCAGGCCATCATTTTCTCCAGCAAGAATACGATAGACCATTTCTTCGAGTTGTGCAAGGACATGCGGCTCACGATGCCGGAGTCCATGAAGTATTTCTGCACCACGGAGGCGGTGGCTTTTTACTTGCAGAAGTACATACAATACCGCAAGCGTAAGATTTTTGCCGCCAAGGACAGCCATCCGGCCAGTTTCCACGAGATCCTTCTCAAGAACAAGGAGTTGAATATGCTCATCCCCTGTGGTCAGGACGGAACATCCCAAAACCTGCTGGACTTTCTGGACGAGCATTCCATCCGTCACGATCAGGCGGTGGTCTTCTCCACGTCGCCGGCGAATTTGGCCAAGGAGGTGGACATTGCCAAGTACGACATGATTGTCATGTTCAGCCCCAACGGGGTGAAATCCTTGAAGGCCAATTTCCCGGACTTCCAACAGGGCGAGGTGGCTTTTGCAGCCCTCGGCACGGCGGTGATCAATGAATTGGAGGCTGCCGGCTGGACGGCCCAGGTGGTGGCTCCCACACCGGACCATCCGTCCATCACCGATGCGTTGGACGCTTTCCTGAAAGAAAATGCCACACGTAGAAGATAACGCCACATTCCATTCCAGCGAACGTATTAAATCCCCGTTGGTTATCCGTGAGGTGCTGGACGAGCATGTTTCCGTATGGGCGAGTCCTATACGTTGCTATTATCGTCACTATCCGGCGGAGACGGACGCTTGTCACCAGATGGCTGTCATTGTGCCCAAGCGGCGTTTTCATAACGCGGTGGACCGCAACCGCCTCAAACGGCTGATGCGTGAAGCCTACCGTCTCCAAAAGCATATTCTGGATCCTTTGCCCGCTCCCGTGCGTATGTGCTGGATGTATCAGGACAAGTCGGTCGCCGACCAGGAAACCGTGAGCCGGGCCGTGGGACTCTTGCTGGAACAGATTTGCAAGTCCTGTAAAACCAGTGCGCTATGAAACGTTTGCTGAAAGCCATCTCGGACGGTGTCGGCACTCTGATGATTGCGCTGATTAAGCTCTATCAGTGTACGTTATCCCCGTTGATTGGCCGTGCCTGCCGCTACACGCCCACCTGCTCCAATTACGGCATCGAGGCGATTCGGAAACATGGTCCGCTTAAAGGCGGATGGCTCACCTTGAAACGCATCCTTTCCTGCAATCCCTGGGGTGGAAGCGGCTACGATCCTGTGCCGTAAGTTTTTTTTCTGACCCCATTCTACATTTATATATATATATTATATTTGCACGCTCCTTTTATTGAAGGGGTTTGTTTTGTATTTTGTTTAAAATCAATAATATACTATTATGAAGATTTCTTATAAATGGCTGAAAGACTTGCTGAAATTTGATGTCTCCCCGGAAGAGGCTTCCGCCTATCTGACCAATTGTGGACTGGAGGTAGAAGGTTTGGAGCTGTTCGAAACCGTTCGCGGCGGCCTTCGGGGCCTGGTGATCGGTGAGGTCCTCACCTGCGAGGAGCATCCCAACTCCGACCATCTGCATGTAACCACGGTCAACGTCGGGGCGGAGGAACCGCTCCATATCGTGTGTGGTGCGCCCAACGTGGCCGCTGGCCAGAAAGTGGTGGTCGCCACCATCGGAACCACGCTCTACCAGGGGGATGAATCCTTTGTGATCAAGAAGTCCAAACTCCGCGGCGAGTCTTCCGAGGGTATGATTTGCGCCGAGGATGAGATCGGCCTCGGCACCTCGCACGACGGTATCATGGTATTGCCGGAGGAGGCTGTGCCCGGTACGCCCGCTGCGCAATATTTCCATATTGAGTCTGACACCATTTTTGAAATCGGCCTCACGCCCAACCGCTGCGACGCCATCTCGCACGTCGGGGTGGCCCGCGACCTTTACGCGGCTCTGGTGCAGGACAACCGTCCTTGCTCTCCGCTCATCCTCCCCAACGCCCCGATGGTGAAGCCCATCGCCAATGTAACCTTCCGGGTGGACATCGCCGTGGAGAACACCCGCGACTGTCCCCGTTACACGGGATTGCTTTTTGATAATGTGAAGGTGGGTCCCTCTCCCGAATGGTTGCAGACGAAGCTGAAATCCGTGGGCATCCGCCCCATCAACAACGTGGTGGACATTACGCAATTCATCATGCTGGAGCTTGGACAGCCCATGCATGCCTTTGATGCCGACAAGATTAAGGGCAACAAAGTGATTGTCAAAAACCTGCCGGAGGGTACGCCTTTTGTCACATTGGACGGCAACGAGGTGAAACTCCATTCGGAGGATCTGATGATCTGCAACGCCGAGGAGGGCATGTGCATTGCCGGCGTTTATGGTGGCCTGCATTCTGGCATTACGGAAAACACCACCCGCCTGTTTTTGGAGAGTGCATACTTCAATCCCGTCTCCATCCGGAAGACCGCCAAACGGCACGGTCTGAAGACGGACGCCTCGTTCCGTTATGAGCGTGGCTGCGATCCGAGCATCACCGTTTATGCCATCCTGCGGGCCGCTGAACTGGTCATGGAGCTGACGGGTGCATCCCCCATCTCCGAAGTGATGGACTATTATCCCAATAAGATTGAACCCGCCCAGATAACCCTTTTCTATGAGGATGTGAATAAGGTGGCGGGGAAAGTTATTGATAAACAGACGGTTTCCAAAATCCTCCTCATGCTGGGTATGGAGGTGCATACCTCCGGTGAGGACCAGCTGATGGTGACCGTTCCTCTGAATAAGGCTGATGTGACGCGACCGATAGATTTGATTGAGGAAATTCTCCGTATCTACGGTTATAACAATATTGAAATTCCGGACATCCTGACGTATAGACTCAGTAATAAGGCTGCGCAGGATTCTGAATATCTACTTCAAGTAGCTATTTCCAACTATTTGTCAGATAATGGTTTCTATGAGGTAATGAATAATTCGCTTACTAAAGCTGAATATGCTGAGAAGTGTGATTTCCTCCGTGCTGAGGAGACTGTGCGTCTGCTCAATCCTCTGAGTACGGAACTGAACGCCATGCGGCAGACACTTCTTTTCGGGGTTTTGGAGAATGTGGAGCGTAATGTCAACAACCGCCAACCCAACCTGCGCCTGTTCGAGTTCGGGAAGGTGTACAAGCTGAATACGGAAACGAACAAGGGCGATGATGTGGTGACCCGCTATCAGGAGGAACCGCATTTTGTACTCTGCGTGACGGGCAAGGATTCGGAAGACTCCTGGAACCGCAAGGCGCAGGATCTGGACCTCTTCTATATGAGGAACATGGTGGACAATGTGTTGGAGAAAATCAACTTCCCCACGAACCGTTTGCAGCGTCTTGTGGACACTCCATCGCGTATGTTTGCCGACCATCTTTCTTATAAGGTTGGAGAAGAAGAGATTGTGACTTTTGGCCTTGTAAACACGTCTGTGCTGAAGGCTTTCGGGTTGAAAATCCCTGTTTATTATGCGGAGTTCAATTACCCGACCATCGTGCGCATGGTGGAAGACCGTAAGGTGAACTACCAGCCGATAGCCACGCATCCGTCCGTGCGTCGTGACTTGGCCTTGGTGGTCAACCGCGAGGTGACGTATGAGACGTTGGAGACAATCGGATACAAGTACGGTTCCAAGCTGGTGAAGCGCATTTCGCTGTTTGACGTGTATGAGGGCGACAAGGTGGAGGCTGGTAAGAAATCCTATGCGTTGAGCTTTGTGCTTCAACATGCAGATAAGACGCTGACGGATGAGGAAATCAACAAGGTGATGTCCAAGCTGGTAGCCGCGTACGAGCGGGAAGTGGGTGCTAAATTGAGATAGTATATGAGAGTAATCCGGGGTTTTGACGAAGATGCCGGCTTGAACGCGCCGGTGGCCGCCATTGGCTCCTTCGACGGTGTCCATCTGGGTCATTGCCGGGTGTTGCGCTACCTGTGCGATTTTGCACACCAGACGGGTGGCGACAGCGTGGTGGTGACCTTCGACCCGCATCCCCAGCAGGTGCTTCGCCCGAACTCGGATTTCTTTAATATCAATAGTTTAGATAAAAATATTGAATTGATTGAAAAACAAGGAGTTGATGCTGTCCTAATTGTTCCGTTCACCCAAGCGTTTTCCCAATTGTCATATTCGGATTTTATTGACCAATATATGATTGGTAAGCTTCGGGTATCCACGCTGGTGATGGGTCCCAACCATGCTTTGGGCCATAATAGAGCCGGCGGAAGGGAAGCCATTGAGAACCTCTGCAATGAACGCGGGGTGCATGTGGTTGAACTGCCGGAAATGGTCTGTCACGATGTGGCCGTTCATTCGGCCATGATCCGCAAACTCATCACTGAAGGCCGTTGGGATGATGTGGACGAACTGTTAGGCTACCATTATGATGTAGAGACGCAATTCATTGCGTCTCAAAGATGAAAGAAGAAAATAAATTGTAACTATATGAGCAAGAATCTGATTATCGTTGAGTCTCCGGCAAAGGCCAAGACCATTCAGAAGTTCATCGGAAAGGACTTTACGGTGATTTCGAGCAAAGGGCATGTCTGCGATCTGCCCCAGAAGGACATCGGTATTGATGTGGCCAAGGGCTTCGAGCCCAAATATATCATTTTGGATGACAAGAAAGCCCTGATTAACGACATCAAGAAGAAAGCGCAGGATGCCGATGTGATATGGCTGGCGACGGATGACGACCGCGAGGGTGAGGCTATCTCCTGGCACCTGATGCAGGTCACCAAAATGGATCCGTCCAAAGTAAGGAGAATCGTTTTCCATGAGATTACCAAAGGGGCCATTGAGAATGCGTTGGCTAACCCGCGGGATCTGAACATCGACCTGGTGAATGCCCAGCAGGCGCGCCGCGTGTTGGACCGTTTGGTGGGTTTCGAGCTGTCGCCTGTCTTGTGGCGCAAGGTGAAACCCCAGCTCTCCGCTGGACGTGTGCAGTCGGTGGCCGTGAAGCTGATTGTGGAGCGCGAACATGAGATTGATCGTTTCAACAGCACCTTCTCCTACAGGGTGGAGGGCGATTTCGTTACAGAACGCGACCGTCAAGTAGAACTCACCACGGAGCTGAACAAGAAGTTCAACACCCGCGAAGAGGCTATGATGTTTTTGGAGAATTGCAAAAGTGCCACGTTCAAGGTGGCGGCCATCGAGAAATCCCCTGGCAAGAAGAGTCCTGCCCCACCATTCACCACCTCCACGCTCCAACAGGAGGCCGCCCGTAAGTTGGGCTTCTCCGTCAGCAAGACGATGGTGGTGGCCCAGCAGCTCTATGAGGCCGGTTACATCACCTATATGCGTACTGACTCCGTGAACCTGTCGGCTTTCGCTCTCGCGACGGCCAAGGAGGTGATTACAGAGCTGTACGGCGCGGAATATTCACATCTTCACAATTTCGTCACGCGGACCAAGGGTGCGCAGGAGGCCCATGAGGCCATCCGTCCTACGGACATGTCGCGTCAGACGGTCCCGGGCGACACTTTCGTGAAACATCTCTATGAACTGATCTGGAAGCGCACCATCGCTTCCCAAATGAGCGATGCGAAGACCGAGAAGACCAGCATCACGATTCCTGTGTCGAACCGGTCGGAGAAATTCGTGGCCAACGGAGAGGTGATCCTCTTCCCAGGCTTCCTCAAAGTATATACCGAATCCAAGGATGAGGAGAGTGAGGAGATCAAGGGACTGCTGCCTGTGGTGCAACAGGGCGAGAACCTCTTGTCGAAGAGTATCACGGCCACCCAGCGTTTCGCCCAGCCGCCCGCGCGCTATACGGAGGCTTCGCTGGTGAAGAAACTGGAGGAGTTGGGCATCGGCCGTCCCTCCACCTATGCCCCGACGATCACGACCATTCAGAAGAGGGGATACGTGCAGAAGGCCACCCGTCCCGGCAAGGAACGCAAGTATGACTGCCTCATCTTGAAGAACGGTGTCCTGAAAGAGGAGGAACGTACGGAGAAATACGGCTACGAGAAGGAAAAAATCATCCCCACCGATGTGGGTATCGTGGTGAACGACTATCTGCAGGAGAATTTCCAGGATATCATGGATTACGGCTTTACCGCCGATGTGGAGAAGGAGTTTGACGATATTGCTGAAGGCAAAGAGCAATGGCAGAATATGTTGCAGCGCTTTTATGGCGGCTTCCACGACTCTGTGGACCACGCGTTGAACTATTCCGCGAAGGCCAGTGGCGAGCGGCTCCTCGGCTACGACCCGGCCACCAATGCCAAGGTCTTCGCAAAATTGGGCAAATATGGTCCCATGGTCCAGATAGGGGAGAACTACGCGGATGAGAAACCCCGCTATGCGCGCCTCCGTCCCAACCAGTTCATCGAGACCATCACGTTGGAAGAGGCCATGGAACTGTTCAAGTTGCCCCGCACGGTAGGCGATTGGAATGGCCATGAGATTACCGTGGGTGCCGGACGTTTCGGCCCCTATGTGCGCTATGAGAACACCTTCGTATCCATACCCAAAGATGAGGACCCGATCTCCATCTCTCTGGAACGTTGCATTCAGATTCTGGAAGAGAAGCAGAAGAAGGATGCCGACCGTGCGCCCCGTCTGATAGGGCATTACAACGGCAAGGAGATTATGGCTGCCGCTGGACGCTACGGCCCCTATCTGAAATATGACGGCAAGAACATCACGTTAGGCAAGGGCATGGACCTCAACAGCCTGACGGAGGCGGCCGCTATCGATTTTTTGCAGAACGCACAGACCAAGAATGTGTTACGTTCCTTTGAGGAGGATGATAATATTAAAGTGATGAATGGACGCTACGGAGCATACATCACGAATGGCACCGACAATTTCAAGATCCCCAAGGGTACGGCTGCGGAGAATATGACATATCAGGACTGTCTGGAAATCATCCGCAGCACCACTCCTACGGCCAAGAAACGTATCATCCGTAAAAAGAGCTAACCTATGGACCTCTCACTCTATTTTAAGGCGGTGGATGCGACATTGGGCGGCGTTGAACGGGACATTGTCTCCGACCAGCAGCTGCTGTCTCGGGTTCTGTTCTACAATCCGGAAGAGCCCATCAATATCCAGGAGGCCCAGCTGGCCATCATTGGGGTGCCGGAAGCCCGCAACAGCTACCGGAACGAATCCTGTGCGATGGCACCGGATGAGATTCGTCGGCAGTTCTACCAGTTGTATCGCTGGAAATCCGATGTGCGCATCGTGGATTTGGGCAACCTGGTGGTAGGGGAGACTGTGGAGGATACCTATGCAGTGCTGGCTGACATCATCGCTTATCTGTTGGAAAACAGCGTGTTGCCCATTGTCTTGGGTGGCAGCAACGATCTGGCTTTTGCCAATTATCGTGCGTATGAGAAAATTGAGAAGGTGGTGAACCTCGTGTCGGTGGATTCCACCTTCGACCTTGGCAATGAAACACAACCCATCCGTTCGGATGCCTATCTGAATAAAATGATTCTCCAACAGCCGAATTATCTGCTCAACTATGCGAATATCGGCTATCAGGTCTATATGAACAGCCCGGCGGATTTGAAGATGATGGATGACCTCTTCTTTGAGACTTACCGCGTGGGTACTATGCGCAAGGATTTGGAGGAAGTGGAACCCATCGTGCGCAATGCCGATATGGTGACCATCGACATCTCTGCGGTGCGCCGGCCCGACGCACCAGGATGCCCGCACAACTCGGCCAACGGGTTTTACGGCGAGGAGATTTGCCAGATAGCCAAATATGCCGGCGTGAGCGACAAACTCACCTCTTTCGGCATTTATGAATACGACCCCACGATGGATTACGGCAACCAGACATCCCAGCTTATCAGCCATATACTATGGTATTTTGTGGAGGGATTTCTAAACCGACAGCAGGACGACCGTTTCCGTGATAAGGAGGCCTATCGGCAATACAGCATTGCCGTGTCCGGTGCCTTGGACGAGATGGTTTTCTACTGCAGCCGCAAGACCGGACGCTGGTGGGTGCTGGTACCGATTATCAGTAAAGATAAGAATGTGACGAGGAACTATTATCTGCCCTGTTCGAAACGGGATTATGACCTCGCCTGCGAGGACCGCATCTCGGACCGCTGGTGGAGAGCCTATCATAAACTAAATCATTGATTTTTAGAATAATTCGATTAAAAAATAAATAACTTAAAACAACGATTATGAAAAAGGAATTTTTACTCTTGTTGCTTTGTGCGATGACCTATTCGTTTGTCAATGCGCAGATTGATGACAAAACCGCTGCCGAAGAGGCTGTGAAGACTACGGTCAAGGCAGCTACGGTGGATAGTGCCAAGCATTGGAAATTCACCGGTATGGTGGGCCTGAACGCCTCGCAGACCGCCCTCTTCAACTGGGCCGCCGGTGGTGACAATAACATTACTGGCTTTTTGTACGCCAACCTCACGCTCTCTTTCAAGAAGAACAAATGGACGTGGGACACCAATCTTGACACTGAACTTGGCGAGACCTTCTCTTCCGCATTGAATCCGCAATGGAGAAAGGCCAACGACAAGATCAATTTAACCACGAAAGGCGGTTTCCAGATGCACCCGCAGTTCTATCTCACCCTTTTGGGGAGTTTTAAGTCGCAGTATTGTCCGGGCTTTACCTACGCCAACGATGAGGCTGGTAGTAAGGAGCTTATTTCCAAATGGTTGTCTCCTTCCTACACCGACCTTGCTCTTGGTATTGAGTATCGTCCCAACGACATCTTCACCATTGGTGTGTATCCGATTGCCGGTCGTATGACCACCTGCACGGAGGAAAGCCTTCGTCCGAACTACGGTCTTTCCCAGCGCGAGGATGGCACCTACAAGCCGGTGATGCTGAATATGGGTCTCCGTATCAACGGTGGTATCAACTACACGTTGGTAAAGGATCTCAAAATCATCTCCACCATCACCTTGTTCACGCCTTATACCGCCAGAATCCATGACAAAGAGAATGGTCAGAAGTTCGGTAACTTCGATGTGGACTGGGATGTGGCCATTACCTACAGCTTCCTCAAGGTCTTCAGTGTCAGCTTGATGACCTCGTTGAAGTATTATGACAAGGTGATGATTGCGGGTAAGGATTGGAACGGGCTCGGACCCGGCTACAGCAGCAAGTATCCTGCCGCCCGTGTGCAGTTCAAGGAGGTTGTCGGTCTGGGTATCGGCTATAGCTTCTAATACCAATTTTTTTATTTGGTTGAATTATTTGTTTTACGATAATAATTTTATAATATGTTGAAATACAGAATAAAAGATATCCTGAAGAATCCGGAAGTGGTGGGTGTTGGCAATCCTGTCACCGTGAAGGGATGGGTGCGTACCAAACGCGGAAACAGCAATGTGGCCTTCATCGCCGTGAACGACGGGTCTATCGTCTCCAACCTGCAGGTGGTGGCGGATCCGGCCAAATTCGATGAGGAGTTGATGAAGAAGATCACGACGGGTTCGTGTATCCATGTGGAAGGCACGCTGGTGGAATCGCAGGGTAAGGGACAGACCGTGGAGGTGCAGGCCGACACGATCGAGCTTTACGGCACTGCCGATCCGGAGAAGTATCCGTTGCAGAAGAAGGGCCACAGCATGGAGTTCTTGCGTGACATCGCACATTTGCGTCCGCGCACCAACTACTTCGGCTGTGTGCTCCGTCTCCGCCATGCCATGGCTTTCGCCATCCACAAATACTTCAACGACAGGGGCTTCTTCTATCTGCACACTCCGCTGATTACCGCTTCGGATGCGGAAGGTGCCGGCGAGATGTTCAATGTGACCACCTTTGACCTCAACAACGTGCCCCGCACGGAGGACGGCAAGGTGGACTTCAAGAAGGACTTCTTCGGCAAGCACACGAATCTGACCGTGTCGGGACAGCTGGAAGGCGAGTTGGGTGCATTGGCGTTGGGTAACATCTACACCTTCGGGCCCACGTTCCGTGCCGAGAACAGCAACACGCCCCGCCATCTGGCCGAATTCTGGATGATTGAACCTGAGATGGCCTTCTATGACATCAAGGATAACATGGACCTTGCCGAGGATTTCATCAAGAATCTGGTGCGTTATGCCCTCGACAACAACATGGATGACCTTCGCTTCCTGAATGACATGTTCGACAAAGGACTGATTGAGCGTCTGGAGTCAGTGCTGAAGGAGGATTTCGTGCGTCTGGACTACACATCTGCCATCGACATCCTGCTGAAAGCCGACAAGAAATTCGACTACAAGGTGTCGTGGGGTGTGGATCTGCAATCCGAACATGAACGTTACTTAGTGGAGAATCACTTCAAGAAGCCGGTGATCCTGACCGATTATCCGAAGGATATCAAGGCGTTCTACATGAAGCAAAACGACGACGGCAAGACGGTGCGCGCCATGGACGTGCTCTTCCCGACCATCGGCGAGATCATCGGCGGTTCGGAACGTGAGGCGGACTATCAGAAGCTGCTCACTCGTGTGCACGAGTTAGGCATGACGGAAGAACAGTACTGGTGGTATTTCGAGACTCGCCGGTTTGGCTCCGCGCCGCACTCCGGCTTCGGCCTCGGCTTTGAACGTTTGCTGCTGTTCATCACCGGTATGACCAACATCCGCGACGTGATTCCATTCCCGAGAACCCCGCAAAACGCTGAATTCTAACGCTTTCTATAATAAGGGCGTATCATCATACGCCCTTACATTTTTATACTATGCCTACAAATCTCTCACAGGAACAAAAAGCCGTACAACGGCAGATTGCCACGCAGCAGACCATCCGTCTGATGCAGTTGGTGGAGCTTCCGTACAACTCGTTGGAGCAGGAAATCCTCAAGGAGGTGGATGAGAATCCCGCCTTGGAGGCCTATCGCGACGATGATGACCCCAATGTGGAACCGATAGAAGAGGGCGATATGCCCGAATACGATGAAAATGGGGACCCGTTGGAGCTCTCAAACGAGCCGCTTTCTGAGGATGAGATTTTCAAGGAGGATTATTACCGGGACGATGATCTGGACGATTATCCTTCGGAACGGGAAATAGAGAACCGGATCCAGCGGATGAATGCGCCCGATCCCGACAAAGTTCGGGAGGCCCCGGGGGTGTTCCACCTGTCGATGCAGGAACAGTGGCAGATTCAGTTAGGGGAAATGATGCTGACGGAACGCCAAAGCCAGATCGCCTATTATATTGTCGGCAACCTCAACTCCGACGGGTATCTTACAGCCGACCTCAAAAGTCTGTCGGATGAGTTGTTGTACAATTATAATATGTACACATCCAAAGAAGAGGTGGAGCAGGTGCTGGTAGAGGTGGTGCAGGAGTTGGATCCCGCGGGCACGGGTGCGCGCAATCTGCGCGAGTGCCTGCTTCTGCAATTGAAGCGGAAACCGGAACAGACGGAGACCGTGATGATTGCGCGTGCGATTTTGGAACACTGTTTTGATGAATTTTCCAAGAAGCATTATGACAAGATCGCCCAGATGCTCTCCTTGACGGATGAGCAGCTGAAGGAGGCCGTGACGCTCATCCAGCGTCTTGATCCCCGTCCGGCGGATGCCTCCACACCATTAGAGAAATCGGCGGACCTGATCACCCCCGACTTCTTCATTACCAGTCACAACGGCCAGCTCACGCTGACATTGAACAACCAGTATGTTCCTAAGGTGCGCATCAACAAGGAGTTCAGCAACGAGTACCGTTTCCTTACCAAGGAGACGAGTGAGAAACGGCGTCAGGAGGCGGAGAAGTTCATGCGCGATTACGTGGATCGTGGCAACCAGTTCATCGCCACGCTCACCACGCGCGAGATGATTCTGTACAACACCATGTACGCCATCATGCAGCATCAGAAGCAGTATTTCCTGACGGGCGATGACACGATGCTCAAACCCATGATATTGAAGACGATAGCCGAAGAGGTTGGAGTGGATGTCTCCACGGTGTCACGTGTTTCCAACAGCAAGTATGTGCAGACGGACTTCGGCATCATCCCATTAAAGCATCTTTTCTCCGAGGCCGTCAACGATGATGACATCTCCTCCAAGGAAATTAAAAGCATCCTCAGTGACATTATTCGTGAGGAGGACAAGAGGCATCCGTTGTCGGATGAGGTGTTGTGCGGTCTGTTGAAGGAGAAAGGCTATAACATAGCCCGTCGTACCGTGGCCAAGTACCGTGAGCAGCTCAACCTGCCGGTCGCGCGGTTGAGGAGGGAGATATAAGGTGGCGGAAGACCATGTAATATATAGCTCTTTTCTGCGCAAACCATAAGCAAAACGTTATTTTCGGTTGTTTTATTGACTAATATCAGTTTCTTTTTTACATTGGTGACAAAAATGTGGCCGTATTGGTAAAAAAGCTATCTTTGCACTTTACATTTAATTGCAAAGATCCACAATGGTTACAGGCGAAATTAAGAACCGAATTGACAGCATTTGGGACACCTTCTGGACAGGTGGCATCACCAACTCTATTACCATTTTGGAACAGATGACGTATCTGTTTTTCATGAAAATGCTGGATGATGCCCAGGTGAAGAAGGAAGCCGCCGCCAATATGCTGGGCGGCACCATCAAGGGCCCTGTGTTCAAGGACGGGTTCTGGCACAATCCCGACACGGACAAGGATGTCCCGTACAACAACCTCCGCTGGAGGACATTCGTGAACTTCGAGGCCGAGAAAATGTTCCAGACCATCAGCAAGGATGCCTTTATTTTCATCAAGAACCTCAATGAGGGCAAGGAAAGCGCATATAGCCGCTTCATGGAGAACGCCACCTTCCTGATACCCAACCCCAGAACCCTGACCAAGATAGTGGAGGGCGTGAGCAATCTCGATATGAATAACCGCGACACGATGGGCGATGTGTATGAGTATGTGCTGGGGAAGATGGCGGCTTCGGGGAACAACGGGCAGTTCAGGACACCCCGACACATCATCCGTATGATGGTGGAGCTGATGCAGCCGACATTGAAGGACACCATCTGCGACCCTGCTATGGGTTCCGCTGGCTTCATCGTGGAGAGTGCCAAATACATCACCGAGCACTACAGGAACGAGCTGTTGAAGAAGGAGCATTCGGAGCACTACAAGAACGACATGCTCCACGGCTTCGACACCGACCAGACGATGCTCCGTATCGGGGCGATGAACCTGATGCTTCACGGCGTGGAAAATCCCGACATCCGCTATCTTGACAGTCTTTCCACTGACAATACGGATGAAAACCGATACAGCCTTTGTTTGGCCAACCCGCCTTTTGCGGGCAGCATCGACAACGAGGCGGTAAGTAAGTCGCTGTTGGCCATCACCAAGACCAAGAAGACGGAATTGCTGTTTGTGGCCCTCTTCACCCGAATGCTGACCGTTGGCGGGCGGTGTGCGAGCATCGTTCCCGATGGTGTGTTGTTCGGCAACAGTTCAGGTCACAAAGCCCTCCGAAAGGAGCTGATAGACCACCAGCGGTTGCAGGCGGTCATCTCGATGCCCAGCGGCGTGTTCCAACCCTATTCGGGCGTTTCGACCGCCATTCTGGTCTTCACCAAGACCAACGCGGGCGGGACCGACAAAGTGTGGTTCTACGATATGAAAGCCGATGGCTATAGCTTGGACCAGAAACGGGATGCGGTGAAGGAGAACGACATCCCCGATGTGATTGCCCGTTTCAGGAATCTTGAAGCGGAGGCGGACCGCACGCGGAAAGAGCAATCCTTCTTGGTTCCCGTGGAAGAGATTCG